>DASZGF010000205.1:0-125381 GCA_035939115.1 Binataceae bacterium (SeqCode) | reverse complement strand
CGATCCGGCCGCCCTGGCGGCCGATCGGAACCTGATCCGCGAGGCGATCCAGATACTGCGCAGTCATGGCGTGCCGGCCGCGGTCGAACTGGAAGAGACGGAGTTCCGCAAGCTGCCCGATCCCGACGAGTCCAAATAATTCTTCACGTCCTCTTGACCGCCCCGATCCGGCCGCCCTGGCGGCCGGGGAACCTGATCCGCGAGGCCATCCTGATCCTTCGACGTCTCGGCGCGCCCGCCGCGGTGGAACTGGATGAGGCGGACTTTAAGGCCCTATCGGAGCCGAAGCGTGGCCAGGGCTAATTCCGAACTTCACGTCCTCTTGACCGCCGGCTGGCGTTTGCGGACGGCGCGTTCCAGTCAAGCCTGGCAAGACGGTGTTACACTGTCCTAAATCGGGGCTCAGTGTCCTAAGTTGAGGGACCGGCGGGCCGATGCCAAGCCGGTGCCCGCCCAACTTCCGCCAGCGGGTTTAGTTTTCCTCGATAGGGCCTGCTTCCGTATCGCTGTCCCGAGCCGGCGCCGGGAACATCAACAACGCCGTGGCCTCCAGCGCCTGGCGCACCGGTTCAAGCTGCAGGTGCGCGTACCGCTCAGTAGTGGCCGCCCGCGCGTGGTTGAGCGCCCGTCCGATCATCGGCAGGCTGAAGCCTTGCGCTACCATCCATGATGCCAGGGTGTGTCTCAAATCATGAATCCGAACGTCCGGGACGCCCGCACGCTTGCGAATGCGGTCCCACATGGGAAACGGATCGGCCATGTGGCCACTGGCGCTTTCGGCCGGAAAAAGCCATTCCGACATGCCGCGGCTGGGCAGACCCTCAAGAATCTGCACCGCCGGCGACGATATGGGTTCGGTGTGCGTCTTGCCCGTCTTTGTCTCGGGCAAGCGTAGCGTCCGGGAATTCATGTCGACGCAGTCCCACCGCAGAGACGCTAACTCCGAGCGCCTGAGCCCGGTCAGCAACAACAAGGGAAAATACGCACGCGACTTCCAGTTACCGTCGGTTTCTTCGATCAACGCCTCGTTTACCCGCTGCAGTTCGTCGGGCGTCAGAAACCTTTCCCGGCGTTGCTCCTTGAATGCCCTGATACCCTTGGCAGGATTGTCGCCCCTCCAGATGCCTCCCTTGATCGCCGCGTAGAACATCCCGCGAAGCAGCTGGACCGCCCGATTCGCCTCCACCGGTTTCGTCGCCCCGATGCGAACGTGCGCCCTGGTGACATCATCTAGCTTGATGTCCGACAGCCGCCGCGTCATCCACGCATTGAAGTGCACATGAAAACGCCGCTCGTCGCGTCTCCAGCTACGCTTGTGCGGCCTCGAGTGGTTTTCGAGATACCAGTCAACCAACTCACCAAATTTCAGCACCTGCCGCGCCTGGGCGCGTTCAGCAGACGGATCCTTGCCCTCCTTAGCCGCCACCCGCATCGCGGCAGCCCGGACCCTTGCCTGCGCCACCGTCATGTCCGGATACTGCCCAATCGTCAGCCTGACATTGCGCCCCGTGCCTTTAACCCGGCCCTCCCAAACGAAGGACTTTGCCCCCGTCGCGATGACACGAAGCGCAAACCCCTTATCCGTCGAGTCCCTGATGAATACCTGACCAGACTCCGGCACCCTGGCAGTTTCGACCGTCCGCTTGGTGATGTTCATATTTTTCCCCCGTGTTTAGGTCCCTCTGTGTTGGTCACTGTGTCCAACACAGACCCGCCTTAATATCGCGTGCACGGCCGTTCGATGTCCCAATTAACCGAGTTTTCTAACGAAGCGCAGGTCTGCGTTTTGGAAAAAAACCCTGTGATCTCGCCCCCACCCGTTAAACCACACTGTAGGCAAAATGTAGGCAGAGTGTCAAGGAATGGCCGGTAGCAGCGCGTAGGTTATCAGCACACCGTAGTGGCTGAAAACGCTGTGGCACATGGATATTCTGTTGCTGTCGCGTACTGGCCGGTAGCGTCCAGTTTCTGCTGTTATACCTCGACGTTGTGCTGACCTGGCACAATGACAATGCCCGCACCCGGCAATACCTTGCCGAGAAGATTCTGAATCCTGGCAACGTTAACTTTGCGAAGTTCGGCAAGCGATTCGTGCTGGGCGTCGACGGCAAGGTCGATGCGCAACCGCTGTACAAGAGCGCCGTCAGCATACCCAATCGGGGGACGCACAATGTTCTTTATGTCGCCACCGAACATGACAGCGTGTTTGCCTTCGACGCCGACGCCGTCGGTAATCCGCTGTGGCACAAGTCTGTTGTGCTCACCGGCGAAACGCCGTCGGACGACCGCGGTTGTTCACAGGTGACCCCCGAGATCGGAATCACCGCCACGCCCGTGATCGATCCGAAAGCCGGAGCGCACGGAACCATTTATGTGGTGGCGATGTCGAAGAACGGTTTGGGGGACTACTTTCAGAGACTGCATGCATTGGACATGACAACCGGCGCCGAAGAATTCGGCGGACCCGTGACAGTCATGGCTAAGTATCCGGGCATGGGCGATAACAGTTCGGGCGGCATGGTGATCTTCGATCCGGCTCAGTACAAGGAACGGCCCGGCCTGCTGTTGCTGGGCGGCACCATCTACACCACGTGGTCGTCCCATTGCGATATCCGTCCCTATACCGGTTGGATCATAGCGTACAATCAAACCACGCTGGCGCGAACCGCGATCCTCAACATCACCCCCAACGGATCGGAAGGCGCGATTTGGGCGGCCGGCGCAGGACCCGCGGTCGATAGCCAGGGCAATATCTATTTCCTTTCCGGCAACGGCAGCTTCGAAACCAAGCTCAACGCCGGCGGCTTCCCCGACAAGGGTGATTTCGGCAACGGCTTTATCGAGCTCTCGCGGCTCAACTCCCTGCGCGTCACGGATTACTTCACGATGTACAACACCGTGGCGGAGTCGGATGCGGACGAAGACCTGGGTTCGGGCGGCGCGATGGTGTTGCCTGACATGGTTGATGCGCAGGGTCACGTAAGGCATCTGGCGGTGGGCGCCGGCAAGGACACCAATATCTACCTGGTGGACCGCAATAATATGGGAAAATTCAACAAGTCCGGCGATACCAACATCTACCAGGAACTGGCCGGAGTATTGGCGGGCGGGGAATTCGGGGCGCCCGCCTACTTCAACGGCACGCTCTATTATGGAGCCGTTGGCGCGCCGATCGTGGCCTTCCGCTTTTCGCATGCCCGGCTGGTATCCACGCCGTCCTCCATGACCACTCACAGGTTCGTCTACCCGGGGACCACGCCGAGTATCTCTGCCAACGGCACCACCGGCGCGATCATGTGGGCGGCGGAGAACGCCACTAAAGCGGTGCTGCATGCTTACGCGGCGTCAAACCTCTCCACGGAACTCTACAACTCCACCCAGGCGCCCGGCGGGCGGGACAACTTCGGTACAGGCAACAAGTTCATCACTCCGACCATCGCCAACGGCAAGGTGTACGTCGGCACCACCAGCGGTGTAGGAGTTTTCGGCCTGCTGCCGCCATAATTTCCCCTGCTGTTCTTATCGCCCATAGTGACCCGCGTCACTATATCCGGCGAAAACGCCGGCACGGAGGCCGGCGCTACCGTGGATGCGTTTACGGTGGCTGGAGATCTATGCGGAGGACGGCGAAGAACAGTTCAAATCCATTGTACTTGCTCAGGAAATCATGGCCTTGTTGATGGAGAAATTTCACAGTCCAGGCGGCATTTGCTCAAAACCGGCAAATTTGGGAACATTGCCCGGCTGTATTAGACTGTTTTGAAGATGCAACCAGCCACATCGAAAGCCGGACCTTCGCTGCCTCTATTGCCGGCGCGGTCCACCAGTTACCTGGTCACGCTGTTCATCGCGTTGATGTCGGCCACCGTGTTTGATGGCTACGACACCGCGATCTTCCATCTGTGCACGCCCGATATCGCCAAGACCTTTCACATGAGCGATCCCGCCATCGGCATGATGGCCACCACGGTCAGGTTTGGCGGTATGCTCTCGCTGCTGGTGGTCTTTTTTGCCGATTGCATCGGCCGCAAGCCGGTGATTTCGATAACCGTGCTGGCCTATGCGCTTTTCACCTTGTTCACGGCGCTGTCCTCGGGCGTGGCCTCATTCACGCTGTTTCAGACCTGCGCGCAGATTTTCCTGGTGGCCGAATTTGGCGTGGCGATCACGATGATCGCGGAAGAGTTTCCCGACGAATCGCGCGGGCGCGCGATTTCCGGACTCCATATCGTCTCACTGATCGGCGTGACGGTGGCGGGTCTGCTCTACGGCCATTTCGTCGAGACGCGCTGGGGATGGCGCGGTCTTTATTTCCTCGGATTGGGGCCGCTGTTGCTGATCGCCTACCTGCGACGCCGCGTCAAGGAGACCGGGCGTTTCGAAGCGATGCAATCCGAGCGCCGGCGTGCCACCAAAGGTTACTCCGACATAAGAGCGTCCGCCTCCGAGCTTTTCCGCGCGTTTACCGGCCCCTACCGCGCTCGGGTGCTGCTGGTAGCTGGATTATGGAACTCGATCGGGCTGATCGGCGGTCCCATGATTTCCTTCTTCAGCCTGTACGCGCGCCGCGACCACCATTGGAAATCCCATCAGGTCGGGTACGCCATCATCGTTGCCTATATGCTGGGAGCGGTCGGCAGCCTGATTGCCGGACAACTGATGGATCGCATTGGGCGCAAGATTACGGCGTGCATCTTCTACCTCGGCGCGGCTGCTTCGATGGTGGTCCTGTTCACCGCCCAGACTTTCGGCGTGATGTTCGTGGCGGAGGTCCTCACCATGTTCTGCTACCAGGCTTCCCGCGCCGCCACCTCAGCGATTTCCACCGAACTCTTTCCCACCGAGATTCGGGCGACCGGCTACAGCCTGTGCGTGCAGGCCTTCGGCCAAATCGGCTGGGCGCTGGCGCCGATCATCATCGGGCTGGCATCCAAGCCGATGGGCGGACTGGGCAATGCAGCGGCGCTTTTCGCCATCGGCCCTCTGTTCGGGGTCCTGCTGATTGCGCTGTTGGTGCCCGAGACTCTGGGCAAGACGCTCGAAGAACTGTCGCCATAGCCGACCGCGCCCACAATTCCAGGGCCCTGTTTGCCGCTGTTCACCGCGTCAGTCCGGACGGCTTGCGCGTACGTTGTCGCTCAGCTAACCCTGAATCGAAAGTGATTTTTCTGTGACCGCGTCCAGGGACGAGGACGCACTCAAAGGCAAAAAGGACCGACCGAGTTGCTCTTCAATTCGTATCCCTTTGTGCTGGGATTTCTGCCGGTTCTGATTCTTGCCTACGCGTTGATTTCGGAATCGCCTTGGAGCGCTTTGACGCCGTGGCTGTTGGCCGGTGCATCGCTCTTCTTCTACGCGTGGTGGAACCCGGCCTTCCTGCCGTTGTTCCTGTTCTCGATCGCGTTTAACTACTCCTGGGCATTGCTGCTGCGGCGCTCATCAGCGCGGGAGGAGCTGCAAACCGAGGTGCGGCGCAAGGCCGTGCTCGGCATCGGCGTCGCCGTCAATCTCGCGTTGCTGTTCTATTTCAAGTACCGGGACTTCTTCGTCAGCAGCGTGGACGTGGCGCTCGGAGTGCACTGGCCGATGCTGCGCCTGGCGCTGCCGCTGGCCATTTCGTTCTTCACCTTCGAGCAGATCACTTACCTGGTCAGCGCCTATCGCGATGAGGACGGCACTCACGACTTCGTCAGCTACGCGATGTTCATCACCTTCTTTCCTCATCTGATCGCGGGACCGATCGTGCGCTACCGCGAGATCTATCCGCAATTCAACCGCCGCAGCGTCTTTGGCCTTGACGCTGCGAACATAACGCCAGGACTGATGATTTTCGCAATCGGCCTGTTCAAAAAGGTCATTCTCGCGGACACCTTCCGCAACTACGTCGAGCCGATTTACGACGGCCGGCTGGGCGCGGTGGCGTTTGCCGACGCCTGGGGCGCGACACTCGCATTCGCATTGCAAATCTATTTCGATTTCTCGGGTTATTCCGATATGGCGATCGGACTGGCGCGGATGTTCAACGTGCGCTTCCCGGAGAACTTCAACTCCCCCTACCAGAGCACCAGTATCATCGAGTTCTGGCGCCGATGGCACATCACGCTGTCCTTCTTTCTGCGCGACTATCTGTATATCCCGCTGGGCGGCAACCGGCACGGCGAGGTGCGGCGCAACGTCAATCTGTTCATCACCATGCTGCTGGGCGGATTGTGGCACGGCGCGAACTGGACCTTCGTCATCTGGGGCGCGCTGCATGGCGCGGTTTTGGCGATCAATCACTTCTGGCTCAAGCTGGGTATCGCGCTGCCCGCTTTGGTCTGTTGGGCGCTGACCTTTCTGATGGCTACAATCGCATGGATTTTCTTTCGCGCCAGCACTTTTGGCCGCGCCTGGGCGATACTGGGCGCGACCGCGGGGCTCAATGGCTTTGCCTGGGGTACCCGCTATGAATCGCTCGGCGGCCATCAATTCGTGCGCATCTTGATCGGGTTGGCGATCGTGTTGCTGTGTCCCAACCGCCAGACCATCATGCAATGGGAGTGGGCGAACGACTACCTTTACGCGGGCGTATTCGCCGTGCTGACCACGGTCTGCCTGCTGAGCATGGCCAACCCGCCGGCCTTTATCTATTTCCAGTTCTAGCCGTGCCGGACCCGATAAATTACACGCGCCGGCTGCGGATGATGCTGACCGCGTTGGCCGCACTGACCGGCGGCGCGCTGCTGTTCAACTTCCTGATTAATCCGTTCGGCACCTGGCGCCATCGCCTGGTGAACGGGATTTATTACCGCGTGCGGGCCGGCCACGAACGTGTCATAGCGCCGTATTTGCTGCGCAGCACCGAGCCTTCGACCGTGATGTTCGGCACCTCGCGGGTGCTGATGGGCATTCCAATCGAGCAGGGAATCAAGGACGGCGTGCTTAACGCGGGGATGGCCGCCGCGCGGCCCGAGGAAATCGCCCAAGGGGTTGCGCTCGCGCTTGAGAATCCGCATCTGAAGCGGGTCATCTGGGGCGCGGATTTCTTTACCTTCGACCAGCGCTTCAAGCCCAATCCCGACACCACCGCGCGCCTGGGCGGCAGCTTGCGCCTGCTTGTCCTGGACAATCTGCTTAGCGCCGAGGCGCTGGATTCGAGCTACCATCTTCTTAATCGGGCGCTTTCCGGGCGCCGGCGGCTGGATCCCAGGGTGCTCGAGCCGATACCGTGGCCGGCGGATTTCATTTGCGCGCGCTTTGCGCATTACCCTACGCGGGGCCTGTCCGCCTACGGCGAGCGGGGCGCTCTCCAACAGGTGATTGCCGACGTGCCATTGTACAAGGGTTCGATTTGCTGCGGCGCGGCGATGGCGCAGTTCGCCAGGGCCATCGATCAAATCAGGGCCGCACACGTCCAACCAATCGTTTTCGTTCCCGCGGTGAGCCAGTATGAACTGGAGGCGATCAGGCAGAGCGGACTGTGGCCGCGATTTCAGCAGTGGAAACGCGACCTGGCGGAAATCGTTTCTTATTGGGACTTCTCCGGCTACAACCAGATTGCCCGCACCGACACCATGTTCATGGACATCCTGCACGTAAAGCCTGAGGTGGGAATGACGATCCTGAACCGCTTGCTGGGTAAGACCGATCCGCGATGCCAGAGCATGACGGTCGTGCTTGATGCGGGGTTGTGGGTGGATCGCAGCAACGTCGAGCAGGTATTGGCGCAGCAGGATAAGCGTGAGCAGGCCGCAAATGCACAGCCCAACAAGTACGCCGAAGTGGTAGAGAAGGCGATCGCGCAGGGAAGCGAGAATCTAACCTCCGCCAGCCGGTAGCCTGGCAGTAGGGCGGGCCTCCGTGCTCCCGCCATCGACGGCGCGGGCAGCGCCCGCTCAGCCTATGATGGAGCTGCGATATCGGCCCGATCTGGTGGCGGTTGGGCGGATGCTAAAAAGAACCAGTGGGACAGGCGTCCCAGCCTGTCGATGCCGCGCGAGCGTTTTTTGCTCGCGCCACCCAATATTGTCTGGAAATTCGAAAGCACGATGGGGGCACGGCTGGCGGCGTTTTAAGAATGTCAAAGGTGGCGCGAGGGAAGATCTCGCGCATCGACGACAGGCGGGACGCCTGTCCCACGATTTTCCAGAGAAGATTCCCGCAACGGCGCTAGATAGTTTCTGGTCGGTTGGCGCCTGGCCGCGCTTTTGGAGGTCATGCCCCGCTCACGGCCTGCCCCACGCCCCACCGGCGGGCACGGCGGCCCGCCCTAGTGTTAATTCAAATATCTAACGAATAAGAATGCGGACATCCTTTTCGCTGAACAATACACGGTGGAAGGAGGCGAGGCATTTGTCGACTTGCTTGCCCCCCGGCTCTTCCAGGGCGTGATCCCACAACAGCAGAAGTTCTGAGCGGGCGCAGGCATCCGGCGTGAACTCTGACGCCACGTAGCGGCCCTCGGGCGGCAAATAATAGCGCAGCAGGTTGGCGCCGTGGGGCGGAGCGACCACGATGGTCGCCGCGGAGCTGTAGGTCTGGATGTGCGCCACCGCGTGCGTCCATTGCCGCGACGGCGGCTTAATCAGAAAGGCTGCCGTGTGCGCGAACGACAGCAAAACCGCCAGCGCCAGCGCGCCGGCGCGTATCGGCGCTGACGGGATATTGCTAATCCCGAGCGCGGCCAGAAAAAAGAACGGAACGAAGCTGGACAGCGCGTAACGTTCCACCAGCAACGGCGTGACCGCTAGCGACATCACGAACAACAGCAACACCGGACCGTACATCCAGAACAGCGCGAACACGAGCGCATCCCGCAACCGGCGCCATTGTGCGATCACGCCCCACGCCGCGAGCATCAGCAGCAGGGGAAATGGCAGCGTGCCGGTACCGCGGTTGAAGAACGAAAACGGCGACCACCAGGCCGGCGGCGAGATCCAATTCAAATCGCCCTGATGAAGCGCGACGGCGCTGTTAGCAATCGCCACGCCGAAAAACGGCAATAGTACAATCACGCCGGCAGCGAGCGCGGCCAGGGGTTTCCACGCCCATCCGTACCGCCTGCCCTCCCGCGACAGCAGCAGCCATAGGCCCTGCGCCGCGACCAGGAATATCGCGCTGAAGTTGGCCGCGATCGACAGCGCGGTGAAAAGCGACACACCCGCATAATTTGCCAGGCCCCCGCGACGGTGCGAGCGCAGCACCAACGCCGTCTGCGCCAGCGCCGCAACCATCAGGAGCGGATACATGCGGGCTTCGCGCGTGTAACGGACCATCGTCAGGCTGACCGCGGCAATAAGCGCAGTAACGGCGGCGGCATAGTCGGTGGAATCGATGGCTTGTTCGTGCTGCTCGTCGAGCGCGAGAACTTCACCTGCCGTCCAGTAGATCAGCACGATCGCCACGATACCCAACAGGGCCGACAGCGTGCGCATCGCCAGCACGCCGCTGCCGAAGAGCCCGATCCATCCGTGCAACAGCAGTTCGTAAGCCGCCAGCTTTCCCGGGTTGAGCACCGCCTGGCGCCGTACGACCTCCGCCACGCCGGGTGCGGCGGCAGCTGCCCATGACGCAGCCTCGTCAGGGGCGAGGTCGGAGGCGCCCAGATGAAAGAACCGCAGCGCGCCGCCCAGTATGATCGCGGCGGCAAGCAGCGTCAGCGCCAGACGTCTGCTCTCCTCCGCCGCGCGCACGCGTTCAGGCTGCGGGCTTGGAGCCGAGGAAGATGACGTCGTCACCCGATTGATACATTTCCTGTTGTTCGCGAGTTAGGAACGAAGAGAAGCGCACGAGATCGCAGGTCAGACCGGGAGCGGCGATTCGTTGCGGCACGTCGCGTCCGTAAAGGCGCCAATGGTCGCTCAGGCGCGGCTGCGGAGCGCCGAACTCCTGCGTCGGCTTGCTTTCCCATCCAGAGAGCATCGGCACCATGATCAGTGCCGATGCGCTGGGCTTGAGCACGCGCGCGATCTCGGTTAGAGCAGGGCCGTCGGCAGGCAGGTGTTCCAGCACATGGCAGCAGATGACCAGCTCAAAGGCGCCGTCGCGAAATGGAATCGCCCCGATATCGCCGCGCACGCTCACCGCGTGCGCAGCCATATCGAGCGTGACGTAGGAAACTTTGGGATTGGCCGCGAGGCTGGCGGCAATTCCGCGCTCCGGGGCGAAATGCAGTACGCGAACCACTTCCTTGCGCGCGGCGAGATACTGGCGCAGGAAGATGGCGAGTCCGCGATGGCGCGCGTGGCTGCCGCATCGGGGACAGACGTAATTGCCCAGGGTTTCGTCATAGCCGACGTGGTTGAGGAAGCGCGCCCCGCGCCATCCGCAACACGGACATTCGCATCGCGGCGGTCCAACCAGGTTAAGCGGATGGATCAGGACGTTGCTTAGCTGGCGGGCGTAGTAGCGAGCGACGGTGCTCCCGCCCATCTTTCTGATGCGGCGTATTTCGCGATGTAGTCCCATGAGGACTCAAGCGGCCTTTGTATGCCGGTTAAGCTCCGCCGCGCCCCGCGATTTCACCGGCGCCATACTCAAAATTCTTGCGCACAAAAACATAGGTCCTGCCGCCTACCGTAGTTCCCAACTCGGGGTATGGAACCAGGTAGCCCACACCGCCGCGATTGAATTCATTGATCGCTCCTATCTCGCCCATTTCGGGATGGCCGTAAAATGCCCACAGATCATCGAAGTACAACAAGCATCCGCTGGGCGCGATACGCGACAGCCAGTCCAGCACGACTTTCGTGCTGCTGTAATAATCCACGTCGATAGTGACAATGGAAGGCGGATGCGAAGACAATTCCGCCGCGAGCTCCGGGGTCAGGCTGTCCTTGAAGAAGCCCTTTATAAAGCGCACGGTGCCTTTGCTGATGTCGAGTTGCTCCCCGACCCGTCGCCTGATCTCCTCCACGCCGTAATGAAACTGCCGCTGATGCCACCCTGGATGGTCGTCGCGGGCGGACTCCTTGGCGGGCAAACCCTCGAAGCTGTCGAAGCCGAAAATCGAGTAGGAATACGGGTCGATTCCAGCCAGCCGGCAGTAAAGCTTCAGCGCCTTTATAAAGCGCATCATGGTTCGCCCGCGTCCGACGCCGAACTCGTAATAGTTCCCGTTGGGCGCGCCCCATCCGGCGCGCGCCTGATGGTCCTGGGAGCGCAGCGCGCGCAAAAACCAGGTCGCCAGCGAGTTGGGCCGGAACTGCTTGCGGAAAAACGCGTCCAGCGCCGCATACCTGCGGACCAAAGGCCTGCGCCACCATTCAATCCACGGCGTGGCTGCGTTTTTTTCCGGCGTCATTACCTATTCATCCGTTGGCCGCTCTGAGGGCCGGTGCGAAGCAGCGTGCCGCGACCACAATAGCAACCGCTCGGCTCCAATGGCAGTTGCTCCGCGCTGGCGATGGCTTGGAGTTTTAGAACAGACGGTTTTCCCGGGCGAAGTCCGCGGCGACGATAACCTGCCCCGAGTAGGCCATCGGATCGGGGCAGGTGCATAGATGAAGCACGGCGCGGACCGGGACATCGATCGAATGGGCCCCGGATAAATCCATGTTGTTTTGCGGGAAGATGATGGCGGTGCGCTCGGTCATGGTGAAGCCCGGTTCAACCGCGATAACCGGATACGATGCTCCCGGATTTCAGCCGCCAGGGCCCTGACGAAACGATTCAGCCCCGCTTTCGCCGTGGGATATCCCGGGCTGATTCCACCGCGCCCGCCAAGCGGAACGTCGTGGGTTGCCGCCACCGATGTCATGCAGATGATGAGCCCGCTGCCACGCTCGATCATGCCCGGAAGCAAAAGCCGGCAGGCGTGTACCGGAGCGTTGAGGTCCACATCGATCATCGTGTCCCACTGTTCGAGGCTCAGGCTCATGAACGCGTCATAGTGGCCGGGTCCGAAATAAGCGGCATTGTTGATCAGGATATCGACGCGCCCGAATTCGGCGATTGCGGTACGGCAGAGATTTTCCAAATCGGAACGAATCGCGAGGTCACATCTGACTGGCAGGGCTTTGACTCCGAGCGCTCTGACTTCGGCGGCGGTCTCGTGAATCGTGCCGGGAAACGGACTTGAGGACGCGTCCACCGTACGGGCCGCCAGAATCAGGTTGGCGCCCTCCTGTGCGAAGCGGATGGCCAGCTGTTTGCCGATACCGCGGCTGGCCCCGGTTATCAGGACCACTTTGTCCTTAAGGTGCATCAATGATTCGTCCCGAGCCGTGCGCGGATCGGTTTCGTACCATAGCAGGCAGTCACAGAGAAAAAGAACCGGCACGAGGCCGGCGCTACGGAGCTAATTGCGCGCCTTGAAATGCGCGTGGCGTTGGACGAGATTAACGCTCGCGAACCCCGCGCCGTGCGCAGGAGGAAATTATGGGAAAGCTCGACGGAAAAATTGCATTGATAACCGGCGCCGCCTCGGGCATCGGGCGCGCGTCCGCACTGGCGTTTGCCAACGACGGCGCCAGCGTGGCAGTGGCGGACTGGGACGAAGCTGGGGCCAAACAGGTCGCGCAGGAAATCGGCAAGAACGCCTGTGCGATCAAGGTCGACGTGTCGAAGGCGGCGGACGTCGAAAAAATGATCTCAATGGCCGTCCGGCACTTTGGCCGGCTCGACATCCTGTTCAATAACGCCGGCGTCTGCGTGCCCAACATGGTTCATACGATGAGCGAGGAGGACTGGGACCGCACCATCAGTATCAACCTCAAGGGCGTCTTCCTCGGATGCAAGTACGGGCTGCCCGAACTGATGAAAAAGGGCGGCGTGATTCTCAATACCGCCTCGGTCGCCGGCCTGGAGGGGCATTGCGGCCTGCCCGATTATTGCGCGTCCAAGCACGGCGTCATCGGCCTGACCAAAAGTATCGCGCTGGACTACGCGAAGTATAACATCCGCGCCAACTGCCTCTGTCCGGGCACGGTCGCGACCAACATCATGGCTCCGACGCTGGCCAAGCTGTCGCCGCAGGAGCGCGAGCGCATGCTGGCCGCGGTGGTTCCGCCCGTCACGCCGATGCCCCGCACCGCCGATCCGTCCGAGATGGCCCGTCCCGCCGTCTTTCTGTGCTCCGATGACGCGTCCTTCGTTACCGGGCATGCGTTCTGTGCCGACGGCGGATGGATGGGCGGTCATATCTACAAGGTGATGTAAAAACCGCAACGACCTGAACCGCGAGGAGGACCTGGCTATGATCCACATCTATTTTCTCTTTGCGCGCAAACCCTCGATCGACCGCAGGAACTTTCACCGCCATTACCTGGAAATCCATCCACTGCAGGGTGGACGGCCGTATCATGCCGGTCCGACGCCCAGCCTGCCGCGCTATATCCAAAACCATCGGCTCCATTCCCTGGGCGGCGATTCCATCTTCGACGGCCTTTCCGAAATCTGGAGCACCGGGGCGCTGGTGGGCGACGCGGATGACATGGAGCGGAGCAAGGCGTTCCTGCGCGACGAGGACAATTTCATGCATCCGGGCAGGAAGTGCACCATTTCGACCAACGATCACATCATCGTCGAGGACACCCGGCGTTCGGGGATGATATCGGCAACGTTCCTTTTGCGCCGCTCACTGGAACTTACCCTCAGCCAGTTTCGCGATTACTGGTTCAACGTCCACGCCGCGATCGTCAAAACGATCCCGGGCCTCAAGCATTACCAGATCTCAACCGTGGTCGATCCCGTCTATATGAGCCACGGCGGATGGGGCGATCCGCGATGGGACGGCGTCGAGCAATTGCTGTTCGACGATTACGAATCCGCGCAGGCGGCAATCCAATCCGCCGAGTATGGCCAAAGTTTCCTCGCCGATCTGCGCCGGTTTAGCGAAACCCAGGAGCATTTCTTCTCCGACGTGCACATGATGGCGTGGCCGGGTCGCACCGAGGAGCAGGCCAAGCGCGAAGTGATGGAAAAACTCGACCGCGGCTGGCGCGACTAGCGCCGCCGGAAAGCCGGAAAGAGGGATTGACCAATGTTTGCTGAAAAGTATGGTCCGTGGGCACTGATTGCCGGAGGGTCGGAGGGAATCGGCGCCAGCTTCGCGCGCAAGATAGCGCAGCAGGCCGTTAACGTCGTGCTGATGGCGCGCAAGCGGGAGCCACTCGAGGAGGTCGCGCAACAGATTCGGCAAAGCACCAACGTCCAGGTGCGAACGGCGGCGGTCGATCTGAGCGCCGCCGACTTGAAGGATCGCGTGCGCGATCTGACCGGCGATATCGAAATCGGGATGGTGGTGTACAACGCCGGGGCTGAAAGCAAAATGGTGACTTTCCTGGACCGGCCGATGGACGAATTGATGCGCGTCATCGGCGTCAACGTGATCGGTCCCACCACGCTCCTGCACAGTCTGGCCGCCGGTATGCGCGCGCGGCGCCGCGGCGGCATCATCATAGTCGGTTCGATGGCGGGCTTTGCCGGCGGCTCCCGCATGGCGGTTTACACGGCCAGCAAGGCTTACGAGCAAATGCTGACCGAAACCCTGTGGTGGGAGCTCAAGCCCTTCGGGATAGACGTCCTGATGCTGGTCGCGGGCAGCACCAAAACCCCGGCGATGGCGCGCATGGGTGTTAACCTGGAAGGCACCGGACAGCCCGTGATGGAGTCGGACGAGGTTGCGCAGGAAGGGCTGGATAATCTGACGAACGGGCCGACCCTGGTGGCGGGAGCTCACAACCGCGCAGCGGCCAAATTCATGTGCACGCCCGATCGCAAGGCCGCGGTGGAAATGGTCAGCTCCAGCGCCGACGCCATGGGATGAACATGAAGCAGATCAAATTCAACCTTTATTTGCCCAGTTGGAATTTCAAGAAGACCCGCGAGCACGCTCTGCTGGCCGAAGAGATGGGTTTTTATTCAGTGTCTTTCGGCGATCATTTCTACATGGATGTCACCCAGGGCGGCAGCGTGGGCCAAAAGGCGACCACGCCAAATCTTGAATGTTACACCGCGCTGGCGGCGGTCGCCTCGATAACCAAGCGGGTTAAGCTGCTGACCGCGGTCACGCCGATCGGGTTCCGCAACCCCGCCGTGCTGGGAAAAATCACCGCTACGCTCGATCATATCAGCGAAGGCCGTCTGATCGTCGGGCTGGGTGCGGGCTGGCAGCGTTCGGAATACGAGGCCTATCACCTGCCCTTTCCGCCCAACGCCATTCGCGTAAGGGAACTCGAAGACGCGATAAAACTGCTCAAGGTCATGTGGACCGATCCGGAACCCACGTATCACGGGTCGGATTTCGCAATCGACAAGGCGTACAACTTCCCGCAGCCCGTTCAAAAACCGCATCCCCCGATCATGATCGGCGGGGGCGGGCGCAAAGTGATCCAGATCGCCGGGCGCCACGCCGATTTCCTGAGCCTGGTGCCGCCCAATCCTGAAGGCACCACCAACCTGCATCGCACGGTCACCTTCGGCAAGCAGCAGTTCCGCCAGCGTGTCGATCTTTTTTACGATACCGCGCGGGAGGCGGGCCGCGATGCGGGCAAGCTTGAAGTCTCAACGCTGTCTTATCTGTTGATGTCGCGGGACAAGAGCCAGGCCGACCAGATGCTGGCGGCCAGCGCGGCGGAGGCAAAGACCGACCTCGAAACGGCCCGGCAGGCTTTGACCTACGTTTCCGGCACGCCCGATGAAGTCAGGCGCGAGATCCGCTCGCGCTACGAGGAACTCGACCTGAGTTATTTCTCCTTCTATTTTTCCTCGCGGGAAATGCTCAACACCTTCGCGGCGGAAGTTATGCCGGAGTTCGTGCAATAAAACTCCGAGCGCGCCACAGGTGCCGTCGCGATCCGGCGTCGGTTCAGCTATTTTATGGCGAACGCGCGCAATGACTTTCGAACAACGCGATGATCCACTATTACCGCGCCATCTTTTTCTGCTCCGGATGGCGCGTTGGACCGCCGCCGCCGGCATTATCCTGGTCGGTTCCCTTGCCGTCGGCGTATGGGGTTATCACTATTTCGAAGGGCTGGCGTGGATTGACGCGCTGCTGAATGCCTCGATGATCGCCGGCGGGATGGGCCCGGTGGATCCAATCAAGACCACGGGCGGCAAACTGTTCGCCTCGCTTTATGCCTTGTACAGCGGGCTTGCTATCATCAGCGCCGCCGGCATCCTGTTCGCCCCGATCTTTCATCGCTTCATACATAGCTTCCACGTCGACACGAAGGATGATGACTAGGACACAGGGGACTTAGGACGCCATTTCCCATCCGAATATGACGCCCACGAGAGCGCGCGCGGCACCCTGCTTCGGTCAAAGCAGGGCTATGAATTTATCGACGGTGAGTCCGGAAATCGCGGATCAGGCTCCGGAGCAAACTCCGGTCCAAACTGGCTGTGTAGGCGGTATCGTCAGCACTGCCACCGAGCCCCTGCGCCGCTCGGGTTTCGAGGCTGGCCTCTATTGCCTCGCGGATGTTGTCGAGCGCCTGCGCTTTGCTATGGCTTGGGAGGCGCAACCGGGCAAGGCCGGGTACTGGGCCACCCAAAAACCATCTTCGTCCTGCTCCAAGGTTACGAGGAATTTGACCGTCGCTTTTGAGGGCGTGAAAGGAATCTTCACGCTTCGAGCAGTGAGTGAGCAGCCTGCCGGCGCGCGCTGACGGTGGTTGTCAAACGAGGCTGTCAACTCGCCTTGCGCGCCGTAAAAACATACGAAGATATTGGAAATTCGGGGTCCCCTCGCAGTCTAAAAAGGGATGTCCTCGTCTTCGCCGGAGTGGGGCATGCCGGCGCCTGCCATATCTCGGGGTTCCTCCATCATGTCGCCGCCGCCGCCTCCGCGGGCGCCGAGGAACTGGACCCGCTGCGCGACGATCTCGGTGCGATAGCGCTTGCCGGTGCCGTCCTTGGCTTCGTACTGCTGATTGGAAATGCGGCCCTCGATGTAAACCTGGCGTCCCTTCTTCAAATACTGACCGCACAGTTCGGCCTGCTTGCCCCAGACCACGATATTGTGCCAATCGGTGCGTTCCTGGCGCGCGCCGCTGCGATCATTAAAGCTTTCCGAGGTTGCTATCGAGAAGCTCGCGACAGTCTGCCCCGAGGGCGTACTGCGGACTTCAGGATCCCTGCCCAGATTGCCGATCAGAATCACTTTGTTGACTGAAGCCATCGCTGGTCCCCTTGTGGCCGATCAAAAGCTAGCCTTTGGCTGCACTGCCGCGCAAGTGTACCCGCCACGGCCGTTAACAACCGCCTGCGGAATCGCGGGCAGGGACGCCCGCGCTACTGCGATGCGCAGGTGCCCTCATGACCCGGGCGCGGGGGAGCGGTCAATTCCGGGCAAGCATGGAATGGCGCGGTCCGGGCGGATATATTGGAAGCAAGAGTTGAGGTCATTATGGAGTCGGTGGCGAGCCGTAAAGAGAAAAGCGGCTCTGTGAAACTGGTGGCGCTGGGTGGCTTAGGTGAGATCGGCCTCAACCTGATGGTGCTGGAGTGCGCCGGCGAAGCCATCATTATCGATGCCGGCGTGATGTTCCCAGAACAGCGTTCCCTGGGCGTCGACCTGCTGATTCCGGACATGACCTACCTCGACCGCAGGCGCATCGCCGCGGTGCTCCTCACTCATGCGCATGACGACCATATCGGCGCCCTGCCGTTTCTGCTGCGGCGCTATCCGGTCCCGGTCTATGGCAGTGAATTGACCATCGCGGTCGCGCGCCAGCGCCTGCTTGAGCGCGCCCCTGGCCGCGAATGGGATTTGCGCACCATCCGGCCGCGCGAAATTTTTGAGCTTGGCCCGTTCCGGATCGAACCGCTGCGCGTGACCCATTCGACGCCAGACTCGCTGGCACTGGCGATCGATACTCCGGCTGGTCTCATCATCCACACCGGCGACTTCAAGATCGACGACGCACCGGTGGACGGTGAGCGCTGCGACCTGGCTCGTATGGGCGAATTGGCCGAAACCGGGGTCAGGCTGCTGTTGTCGGATTCGACCAACGTCGAGCGCCGGGGCCGGACCGCGTCGGAGAGTTCGCTCAAGCCGGTGCTGCGCGAGCTGATGAGGAAGACCAGCGGCAAATTTCTGCTCTCCGGCTTCTCCTCCCATCTGCATCGATTTCGCCAGTTCACCGAAGTATGCCATGAGCAGGGCCGGCGCGTGGCGGTGCTGGGCCGGCGTATCTCCGAGACCACCCGTCTGGGTATCGCCACCGGCCATCTGCAGTTTCCACCGGGCGTCTTTATCGACGAGCGCGAAATTCCCGCGCACACCGACGATCAGTTGGGCATGCTGACCGGCGGGAGCCAGGCCGAGCCGATGTCCGCGATGGTGCGGATAGCAGCCGGCGCCCATCCGCGCGTGCGTTTGAACAAAGGCGACGTGGTGGTGCTTTCCTCCCGCTTCATCCCCGGCAACGAACGCCTGATTCATCGTCTGATCAATGATCTTTATCGGCTAGGCGCCGATGTGTTCTATGAAGGAGTGGCGCCCGTGCATGTTTCCGGGCACGCCAGCCGCGACGAACTGGCCGAGATAATCCGTATCACGCGGCCCGAGTTTTTCGTGCCGATTCACGGCGAATACCGCCATCTCAAGCGTCATGTCGACCTGGCGATCGAATGCGGCGTGCGCCCGCAGGATTGCTTCCTGCTACAGGACGGCGAGCCTCTGACCATCGAGCGCGACGGCGCCCGGGGCGGCGCCAGGGTCGAATGGGGACGGACCCTGTGGGACGGGCAGGCGCTGGAACCCGAGGCGCTGCTCTACGAACGCGAAGCCCTGGCGCGTTCGGGCACGGTGGCGGTGATGCTGGTGGTGGACCGGCGCAGTGGGGAAATCCTGGCCGGTCCGGATCTGATTTCGCGCGGCTTCATCAGCGGCGATGGCTCCTCGGTGCACCTGGCGCGCGCGCGCCAGGAGCTGCGCCGAAGCCTGGAGGGCAGACCTGCCGGCCATCGGCGGCCGGAGCGGGAGTTGAAGGAGGAAGTGGTGCGCGCCCTGCGCGCGTACTTCGCGGAGGAAGTGGGGCGGACGCCGGTGATCATACCGTGGGTGGCAGAGCTCTAGCCGGGACGCCATCGCGTAAAGGCGCTCCCAAGTCCGAGCGCAACGAAGGGGTCGTGCTGCTGACCGAGCCGGCCAGCCATCGGCTCGGACGCGAACTGGCCGCCATCGCCCTGCTGGCCCTGACTGCTTTTGCGGCCCTGAGCCTGGTCCTCGCATTTTTTCCCGGCTCGCCCAACCTATGCGGCCCCCTGGGCCGAATAATCTCTGACAAACTGGCCGGCTATTTCGGTTTCGGCGCGTTTGTGCTGCTCGTCCTGATTGCAGCCACGACGACGGCGGTGTGGCTGGAAGCGGGATGGGGCGTGCTGGCGCGGATTTGTGGCGGCGGTCTGACCCTGCTGGCCAGCGCGACGGCACTGGCCGCGATGCTGGGTGGAAGCGCCGCGGGCGGATACCTCGGCGCCACCTCGGCAACCCTGTTGCACCTATGGATGGGGGCGATTGGCAGCTACCTGGTGGTGGCGACAGGGCTGGTCTGCGGCGTGGCGATACTCGCTCGCCGCGCCCCGACGGAATTGATCCAAGGCTTGATCGAATCGGCGTCGCGGGCGCTGCGCCGGTCTTCGGAGGAGCCCGGCGATGAGCGCGATAGCGCCGCTTTCCAACTGGGGCCGGAAGCCTCGATCGATGAACCGCTGATGTTGACGATTCGCGTGCCGGAGCCGCCGCGCGGGCGGGCGGGTCCCCTTTCGATTCTGGCACGGATCAAGCCCGAGCGCGCGGCCGTCCCGCTGGTCCGGGAGCGGGGGGACTATCAGCTTCCTTCGCTCACATTGCTCGACACGCCGCCGTTGGAGCACGCCAAAATCGACGAACTGGAGCTCAAACATCGCGCCAGCCTGCTCGAGCAGAAGCTGGCCGACTTCGGGGTCGAAGGCAAGGTGATCGAGGTTCAGCCCGGGCCTGTCGTGACGATGTACAAGTTCGAGCCCGCTTCCGGGGTCAAGGTCAGCCAGATCGTCAATTTGGCCGACGACCTCTCGATGGCGCTCAAGGCGCTGGCGATTCGAATCCAGGCGCCGGTGCCGGGCGAGGCGGTGGTCGGTATCGAAGTGCCCAACCGCAAACGTGAGACCATCTACCTGCGCGAAATTCTGGAATCGGAGGAATTCGCCGCGGCGCAAAGCCATCTGACGATCGCGTTGGGCAAGGACATCAGCGGCCAGCCGGTGGTGGCCGACCTCGCGCGGATGCCGCATCTGCTGATCGCGGGCGCCACCGGCAGCGGAAAATCGGTCTCGATCCACACCATGATCGCGTCGATCCTGTTTAACGCCACCGCCGACGATGTGCGCTTCATCCTGATCGACCCCAAGATGCTGGAGCTATCGGTCTACGACAACCTGCCCCATCTGCTGGTTCCGGTGGTAGTCGAGCCTGACAAGGCCGCCGCGGCGCTGCTGTGGGCCACGCAGGAGATGGAAAATCGCTACCGCATCATGCGCGACATGGGAGTGCGCAATATCGACGGCTACAACCGCGCGATCGAATCCGGCCAGCCGGCACTCGCCCGGCAGCCGGCGGACGCCGTCGAGGCCGACTTTGATGCGCCAGCCGAGCGGCCCGAGCCGCGCAAGCTGTTCAAAATGGTGATCGTCATCGATGAGCTGGCCGACCTGCTGCTAAGCGAAGGCAAGACCGTCGAGCGCGATATTACCCGGATTGCGCAAAAGGCGCGGGCAGCCGGTATCCATCTAATCCTGGCCACCCAGCGCCCGTCCGTGGACGTGATCACAGGTCTGATCAAGGCCAATTTGCCGGCGCGGATTTCGCTCCAGGTGACTTCGCGGGTCGATTCGCGCACCATCCTGGATTCCATCGGGGCCGAGCGCCTGTTGGGCGAGGGCGACATGCTCTTTCTGCCGCCGGGTACGGCCAAGCTGCGCCGCCTTCACGGTCCGTTCGTTTCCGAAGACGAGATCCGCAAGGTCACGGATTTTCTGCGCAGTCAGGGCGCTCCCGACTATCGGATGGAGATCCTCGAAACCACGCGCGGCGAGCCGGGCGAAAGCGGCGAGGGTTTCGAGCGTGACGAGATGTACGATGAAGCGGTGCGGATTGTCCTGGAAACCAACCAGGCCTCGATCTCGATGCTCCAACGGCGCCTGCGCGTGGGCTACAATCGGGCGGCGCGGATGGTGGAGCAGATGGAGCGGGAGGGGCTGGTCGCCCCCGCCGACGGCGCCCGCCCCCGCGAAGTCCGCGGCGGCGCCTTCTTGAAGCCGGAGTAGTGAGCGTCCGGATTCATTTTTCACCAGGCTTGCCGCCGCACTGGGGAATGCCCGCATCGCCGGAACTTCTGTGAGAAGTCTTAGTTACTGTTATCAAACAGTCCTCCCCCAAACGGGTTCAGCCTTTGGCCCCCGCTCAGGGTCTGGCGAAGAAATATGCTTTGCGGACTATAATAAAATGAAGCTAATCCCTCGACAGACACAGTATTTGCAGAGGCCGCATATCCACCCGGATTCAAATCGATAGTAGCTGCGCCCAGGCCATAGCAGTACTGGCAGGAAAAATAATGCCTTGAAGGAGATCCGGCCGCGGGCAGGTGGATGAGCCATGGACTTGAACGTGAATACGCATAAGCCCGAGTCGATGTGAAAGCAAAAGAGAAATCGCGAATGTCGAAGGTTATCGGGTCACTCGTGTCGGTGTCCACTAGCGCATTTGGCGTCAGTACATGGCCCAGAAAGGGAGCACTGGCGGCGGTCGGCAGTTTTGAGGTGGGCGCAAAACCTCCATGACCGATCCTCAGCGATCCTCCGCCAAAGCGGCCATTGCCATGCGCGAAATATGCTAACTTTGTAATAGCCTCGTTCCCCGGAGAATCGTTCTCAGCTTCCAGGTCCCGGGCAGAAACCACACAGCCTCCTCCCAGGTGAAATGCCTAAACTACGGTGAGGGTTTCCGTCGCTCCCGAGAAACTCACGCTACCGCCGTTGACGCAATAAAGAACCACCCGGGCATGCTGGCACGTGATATCCGAAAACTCAGGGCCGGGTTTAGCCGAGTTCTGATCATTGAAACAGGCTGTCCCAACGTTATAAAACCGCATATTAATAAATTCATGCGGAGAACCTGCAAATCCCGGCTCTATGTATATGCCATTATCGACATTATCCCAACCACCGGGAGGATTATCCCAGGCCCCGCCAGCCATGTTGGAGATACCGGCGAATCTGTTCGGAATCGGAACCCTGATCGTTTGGGCAATGTCGATAAATGCGCTTGGCCGATTCCCTGGATTGCTGTTGCCCACGAAATGCAGATCGTGAATATACATGCCCCCGCTGTTCTCAAACTTGAACATCGGCTTCCTGGCAGGTCCAACCCACACGAGGTTGCTTCCGGTAAAAGGAAGGGAGCGCACCTGCCCATTCGCGGTAACTCCTCCGAATTCCCCTCCGGTCTTGTTTTTGAAAACAACGGTATCATGAATAAGGTGTGTCTCCCGGAGGATCAGCCGCTGGTTGGCTCCCAGGGCATCGACCTCGGATTGCAGTGCAGCCGTGTCATCCATCCCATAAATAATCGGCCAGGCTGAGCCTCTAACGCCGAGACCTGAAAATCCAGTAGCAACACAAGCTCCACCTGACCAGGTCCCCAGTCCCACGGTCTTTGCATTGCTTACGCTCTGAATGCAGCCGCTGAAAACATTCCTTCGGTAACCACCGAATGGCGCCGCATCATAGACGAGGATGTCCTTATTGACATCACGGGCAGATAACAACGCTCCGAAGATGGATACTGAGCCGGAACTGGAGCCACCTGGGATGATATAGGCGGTCCGGATATCCGATGTTAGACCGTGACGCGGATGCGTGGGAAAGGCATCGGCCAGACCACGATTGGAAAGGATTGAGCGGCCCAAGCCAAACTGAACGACAGCCTGTACCATAATTATTAAGGCCAGAAGAAAGAGCCTTCGGTAACGCATTACGTGATCCTTTTTCATACCGGTCGTTAAAATGGGCGCAAGGTTCTTAGTGACGGTATGAACGGTCTTCCTCCGGTGAGCAGCTGCCTGGTATAAATGAGTGTTGGCGACATCTGTTTGATTTCGACGATATCCATACTGGAAGGATTCGTTCCACTTCTGATTCTGGAGAGGCTTTGAGCGCTAAGCCCGGAACATTGATAACAGCGCAGGTAAATGTTATTGCGAAGAGGATCAGGGGTAAGATTAAAAAACCAGTTGGCATTAGCCAAAGGGAGGTTGCTGGACCCAAGAAAGGAGAAGTTCTGTAGATCAATAACTGATATGGTTGAATTATCGGTGTCAATTACCGTGTAGGGTGTAAGCCTATGTCCCAAAACCGTGACAGTATGAGTCGGGATATTCGATGAGAGCTCGTACCTGCCTTTGTAAACGATCAATTGCCCGCCGCCAGCGGAAAACTTATTGCTTTCAAAGTAGGCAAGCTGAGAATAGCCAGCTTCGGCGCGTGACGTATTTGTCACCTCGAGGTCGTCCACCGCCGCACGATTAAATCGCCCCTGATGAAAGACCTGGCCGACGTTCGAGGCGGTAAAAACGCCGGTAAAATCCTCCTGACCTCCATGTGGGGCGTACCAGGCAACAGGAGTGTTCGCACAATAGAAATCTTTGAAGTCCATGGCGATGCTCTGCTGATTTTCATCATCAACACAAGTGGACGCCAGATTGAAGAGCCGTAACGAATAGAACATATGCACATCGTTCTCCGGCTTTTGGTCGTCAAAATAGACCCCAGTATCGGCGAAAGGCCCTTGTCCGGGCTGACCAGCGGGGTCATTCGAAATATTGATGAAGCTATCCATGGAGGTGAGACCGGCATATGGAGGCCTCATTTCCTGAGCAAGGTCGAAAAAGGCGCTTGGGCGGTGCGCCGGATTCCCATTCCCGACCAGATGCACGTTGGTAATGGTCATCAAAACATCAGCTCGAAGCTTAATCATGGGTATTCCTGCGGGTCCGGCCCAAATGATGTTGCTTCCGGAAGGAGTTGCGGTGGTAAGGTTCCCTTCAGGACCCATGCCTTCAAATTTGCCCGTCTTGTGAAAAAAGAGGATGCTGTTTTTGATCATGACGCTTCCCTTCAGGTCCAGGATATCGTTGCCGCCATGCTCGATTGCCGACTGCAGAGCTGCCGTATTGTCGGTTCCGTAGAGGATGAAATACATATCTGTCAACGCGGGGAAGGAGGAAGTGCTCGGAACGCACGAATTGCCCACCCAGCTTCCGATCGCGATGATAGCCGGCGTGTCAACATGCCCGATACATCCCGTCCAAACATTGCCCCTGGTCATTCTTTTCATCGGACCGTTCCCTCGAGAGTATACGATGATGTCTTTACCGACATCGGCGGAAGAAAAGACAGTCGCACTCGTCGCCCGAAATTTGTTTGAGCCGGCAGAAATCATGCCGGCGGCTAGTTTGACGTCGTATCTAACGCCAAAAGCGCTTACATCGGTGCCATCCAGGGTCGCCGGATATTCGGAGGCCTGCGCTTCGGCTGCTGTCGAGTTGAGCAAAAGGAAGAAATTGTAGAACCCGAAGACTGCTGATATGCAGAGACCAGCTACTAAAAGTGCGATCCTTACCTTGTTCATATATATTTAGTATGGCAAACACCTAAGAAGGTTCTGTTCGAGCCGTGGCCCGACAAAGTGAGCTTTTACCGACGGGTCCTCATCGTCAGGGCACCCTTTCCGCGTCCTCCCTTCGTGAGACGCGAGTCTATATGAAAGTTAGGGATTTTCGAAAGGTCGAGCCTGCGCGCCTGGATGGTAGCGGACGATACGGGCGTGCACCGCTTGACAATTCATACTTGACCGCGGTTCCGCGTGTGCCGGGCGGTTGCGTTCTTGGGCGGCTCGCGGGCAGAATTTCACCGGCGCCCGGGCTTTGCTGGTAGTTTGGCGTCGGAGGCGTTATGGAGATACCCGAGTTTGATCTGACCAATCCCGACTGCTTTATCGAAGGCGATCCACATCCGTATTTCAAGTACCTGCGTCAGCATGCGCCGCTCAGCCGGATCGTGTCCCGCTCAGGTCAGCGTTATTGGGCGGTGGTGAAATATCGCGACGCGCTGGCTGTTTACCGCGATCCTAAAACCTTCTCCAGCGAAGCGCCGATTTCAGTCTCCGACAACGTCGCCTTCAGCCAGGGCCGCGGCAAGATGCTCATCATGACCGACCCGCCTCGCCATCTGAGGCTGCGCAATTTGTTCAAATGGAGCTTCACGCCGCTGGCGGTCAAACGCTGGGAGGGCATAATGCGAACCCTGGCCCGGCGCATCATGGCGGAAGGGGCGGCGAAGGGTGATTGCGATTTCGTGCCCGACGTGGCCGGCCGGCTGCCGATAAGCGTGGTGTGCCAGATGTTGGGAGTGCCGGAATGCGATCGTCTCCGGATTGAGCATCTGGGCAATCTCTCAGTTGGCAGCCACGATCCCGAGGTGCAAGGCTCCGCGGCGGGCGCTACGGCCGAGATGCTCGAGGAGACGGCCCTTCGCGTTCAGCACGAGGCCCATCAGGAACTGGCGCAATATTTCTCCGCCCTTATCGGCAAACGCCGGCAGAACCCCGGCGACGATCTGTTAAGCGTCATCGCCAACGAGCCGCTGGACGGCGACGCCCCGATGAGTGAGGAGGAAGCGCTTTACAATTGCGTCCTGCTGCTCGACGCGGGCCTGGACACCACGCGCAACGCCTTTTCGGGCGGAGTCTATGCGCTGCTCAACAATCGCAGCGAGCTGGAACGCCTGGCGGCAAATCCCGCTCTCGTTCCCACGGCGGTTGAGGAATTCGTGCGCTGGACGTCGCCCTCATTCCATAATGTGCGCAGAGTCACCCGGGATACGGTTTTGTGCGGTCAGCAATTACAAAGCGGCGAACTGCTGACGGTCTGGCTGGGCTCGGTCAACCGCGACGAAGAGGTGTTTGCTCAAGCGGATCGGTTCGACGTAGGCCGCACGCCCAATGAACACATGGGCTTCGGCCATGCGCAGCATTTCTGCCTCGGCGCCAATCTGGCCCGGCTCGAATTGCGCATCGCGCTCCAGGAGCTGCTGCCGTATCTGCGCGGCATTGAGTTGACTGGTCCCGTTTCGCGGCTGCGCCATACTTCGGTGCCGGGACTGAAGCACATGCCGGTGCGTTTGCGCCGCCCGTGATAGTTGCCGCTGCGTTTCGCTTCATCCAGAGTGGGCCATGACTAATCCGAGCCGCGTGCGTGAGTGAGCGGTCTTTGTCGGCTTCGGCCCGCCTCACCGCTCCCTTACGGTCGCTGCTCGGATTTTTCCGTTGTTTCCGGCGTCCAGAAAAAGAACCGGCACGGAGGCCGGCGCTACGGAAAAGAGCGCTCGCTCCAACGCCGCCGAACATTCATACCTACTTGTGCCGAATTCGCGGCCTGGCTCGGTCCCCACCTGCGGGCACGGCGGTCCCGCCCCACCATTAATCTTGTACCGGCGTCCAAATGTCGCCCCACTTTGCGGCGCGTGCCTGGCGGTATGATTCCTTGTTGCGCCGCGAAATTACCACGCGTTGCGCAGCGCCCTCGGAGGTACACAAGTCGAGTATCACGTGGCCGCTTTTCTTGAGCGGATGCCGGATGATGCGCGCGGCCCGCACCGGCATCGTGGGCTGCTCTTTAGCCGCAATCACGTAGGAGAACTTTTCGATTTCGTAGGGAAGCGCTCCCGCTTTGACTCGCTGATGACGGCGCGTGCGCTCAACCCGCGTGTCGAAGTGACACCAGTCCGCAGCCGCCAGCGGGCATTGGCCGGCGTGGGTGCAGGGCGCGACGATGCTTCCCTGCGTGGCGATCAGCGCCTCGCGCGCGGCGATAATCGCGGCGAATCCGCGCGGCGTGCCGGGTTCGACAATCACCAGGGCATGGCGCGTTAATGCCCAGGCGCGGTCAACCAGGATTTTCGCTAACGGCGGCGCCATCTCTCCCAACATGTATGAGATGATGACCAGGTCGTGCTCATCAAGGTCGTCGCGATGATGCAAATCAGAGGTGACAAAGCGCGATGCAGTGGCTAGTTGCTCGTCCGCGGCGGCAATCAAACGCCTGCTCACTTCGAGCCACTCAGGGTCGCGGTCAACCAGGGTCCCCGCTCGCAGCGAGCCAAATAGCTGTTGCGCCGCCAGGGTGGCGGTGCCCGGACCGCATCCCAGGTCGAGCACGCTGCGGATATCGATACCGGGGCAGAGGTCCGCGAGCTGCTCGTCGACCAGCTGATTGACCTGGAATATGGCCGGCATCCGTGTGACCAGATACGCGATGCGCGCCGCGGTGGAGTCGATCCGCGCCGTCCGGACCGCGCTTGCATGGTGGTAATCGCGTCCGAGTTCAGCGGCGGCCTTCACCAGCGCGTGCGCAGGTATCCCCGCCGCGTCCTCTTCGATCGCCTGCTCTACGGTGTCTGGCAGTCGCATCATTTGATGCATCACTGAATGCGCTTTGGTTTGAGCATGAAATCCGGCGTCGATCCAGCCGGTGCGTTTGCGCTTGTCGTGATGCGCCATTAACATCCGCTCAAAGACGCCGCCAAGCGGCGCTTTGGAGGGATGATCATGGACGGCTACAAGGACGCCCACACTCACATTCATCCGTCTGCCAGCGCTACCAAAGCTTTCATGAATGCGCTGGAATTCCACGGTCCCTGGGACGGCACCATCGAGCAGGCGCTGCCGATTATGGACAAGGCCGGCATCGCCAGCACGATGATCGTGCCACTTATTGCCGATACCAAGCTGTTGTCGGAGCGGATGGAGGAGGAGAGAAAGCGCGGTGGCAAGCCGGATCGTGACCGGCTCATCGGGCAGCTTGCCGCGGAGCAGTCGGCCTACAACAGTTGGGCCGCGGCGGCCCGAGGTAAACATGGCGGGCGATTTGCCGGTCTTATCGCCGTCAACCCGGTGCTCTTTGGCGATAAATGGACGCGTAATGAAATCGAGTCGCGTCTGGGCGAAGGCGCCGTTGGTCTCAAGATCCTGCCCATGTATATCGGGGTGTATCCGGACGATCCCAAAATGTCGGTGATGTGGGAGGAGGCGAATCGCCGCGAGCTTGCCGTCCTTACTCTGGCGGTCGCACAAGTGCCCGCCGAGGGGCTGGCGAAAATCGGGGTGGGCGAGCGCTACGTGGACATTCACCACCCCAACCGATTCGAAGAGGTGGTGAGAAGCTGTCCGCGCCTGAAGCTGGTTCTGGCCCATCTCGGGATGGGCGCCGAGCCGGACACCATTCGGCTGGCCAATAAATATCCCAACGTTTTTACCGACACCTCGCTGCGGCTGCATGAAGTGGGACAGCCGGGCGGATGGAGTCCGAAGCAAGCCGCCGAGATGTTTCGGCGTATTGGTGTGGACCGCGTGTTGTTCGCCAGCAATTATCCGTTTGTGAGTCAGGCGGATTACGTCGATGCGATGGAAAAGCTCCCGCTAAACGATAACGAACGCCGGCAAATTGGTGCACAAAACTTCGACCGCGTGTACGGCAGGTCATGATGACCGCGCTTTTGCAACGCAGTCGTCAATGAGAAACGTAGGGCGCCGCGCCTCTATCAGTACGGAGGAAAAGAACCGGCACGGAGGCGGGCGCTACGGAGAGTTAGGCCGCGGCACGATGAGGTCCATCAGGGAGGGCGAGCAATGAGCAACAAGGACGGACGGCTGGCCGGCAAGGTGGCGTTCATCACCGGCGCCGGCTCGGGTATCGCGCGCGCCGCGGCGGGAATTTTTGCGCGCGAAGGCGCAAGCGTCGTCATCGCTGAACTCAAAACCGACCTGGGTCGTGCGAGCGAGGAGGTGGTTAAAGCGGCGGGCGGCGAGGCCACCTTCATCCAGACCGATGTCACCAAAGAGGACAGCGTGCGGCAGAGCATCGCTGCCGCGGTGCAGCGCTATGGCGGTCTTCACGTCCTGTACAACTGCGCCGGCGGTTCCATCCCGCAGGACACGCTGGTGACCGAGGTCGATATGAACGTGTGGAACCACACGATTTCATTTGACCTGCTCGGCGCGTTCCTGTGTTCCCGCCATGGAATTCCCGAGATCATAAAAAGCGGCGGCGGCGCGGTCGTGAACATGTCGTCGGTAGCGGCGCTGATGGGATTTACGCCCGCCCACGTGTACGTGGCGGCCAAGGGAGGAATAATCTCCCTGACCAAGGCGATGGCGTGCGACTACGCCGAGCATCGCATACGGGTCAACGCGATCTGCCCCGGGGCGGTAATGACCGAGCGTGTCAAGAGCCGCACCGGACCCGCGGCCAGCCGGGTGTCGTCGAAGTTCAATGAAAGGATGAAGGGCCACCCCTTCGCCGTCGGCGAGCCGGAGGACATTGCCAACATCGCCCTGTTTCTGGCCTCCGATGAATCGCGGATGATAAGCGGCGCCATCATCGCGGCCGACGGCGGCCTCTCGTCGTATTGAGCCCAAACAGCAGTCGGAAGACGCGCGGGTGATTGCTCAGAGTTTGTCCGCCCCATCACCCTGCACGGGCGCTTCACGAAGCGCCCCTACAAGACGTACCGCTGCCAGGTTTTTGGCGTAGGGGCGGTTCGTGAACCGCCCGTCCGGCTGCGGCCTAATCCGCAGGTGAGAAAAGCGCCCGCACATTTTCATTCTCCAATCCCTGACGGGGTGAGGGTGATTTGCGACCGATCAATACGGACCGACCAATGCAATCGTTATGGATGCAGAGAAGTCCAACTGATTGTTTTGGGTTGAGCGGCTGTCTTTCTCAGCCTAAGGTCAGGGGCTCGAAACGCGGCCGGCGAGTTGTGCTACCAGGCGCGTGGCCTTGTCCACCAAACTGCGGGCGCGCAGCGTGTCCTGTTCCTGCAGCGCTGAGCGGGCCTCGGCGACGAAGGACTTGATCCGATCGTAATCCTCCGCGTCCTGCGGGCTGAGCTGATCGCGTTTGATCGCCGCCAGCCGGCCTTCGACCTGTTTCAGGCTGCGCTCGATATCGCTGCGCTCCGCGGCGGATTCGCCGGTGGTGATCGCACTGGCGGCCGGGGTTTCCTGCGCTATCGGAGTCGGCGCCGTCGGGGTCGGCGTGACCGCCGCGGTCCGGGTGCCGTGCCTGCGCCGTTTGCGCTTTTTCACCTCCGGTGTCGCCGTCGGTGTTGGGGTCGGGGTCGCGGTGACGGTTGGCGTGGGCGATGCCTCCACCGGAACCGGCGTGGGTTTCGCCATGAACGGCAAATATTCGCACGCCGCGAAGGTCAGCATTATCGCCGACAGCAAAATCGTCTCAAACCGGATTAATTTCACAGGCGCTCGTAGGCTGGGGGTTGAGTTTGAAGATTGGTGGAAAGCGTCTGGGCGGGAAGCCTCACACGGACTGTGGTCCCGTATCCGGCCTTCGAGTCGATTGCGATGGTTCCATGATGCAGGTCGATCGCCCGCAAGGCCAGGCTCAGACCCACGCCGTTTCCGCTCGGTTTGGTGGTGAAGTAAAGGTCGAAGATGCGGTTGAGTTGTTCGGGTTCGATACCGCAGCCGCTATCGGCGACCACGATCTCGACAAAGCCCTCGGGCAGATACAACGCCTTGACCAAGATTCTGCCTCCATCGGTCATCGATTCGGCCGCGTTCTGAAAGATGTTCCTGAAAGCCTCGGCAAGCAACGCGCGGTCCGCGTTCACGACCGGAAGAATACCATTGGCCTCATAGTCGACCGAGATCGTGGATGAAGTTACCTGCGCTCCGGCTTCGGCCAGCAGCTCCCGGATTACCACCGGGCCGCGTTCCAGCCGTTCGGGCCGCATGAACCGCAACAGCCCTTCAATGACGCTGTCGAGGCGGTGAATCTCATAGCGGACGCTTTCGATATGAGCGGCCAGCGGCATCCCCTGCTCGGCGTCCTGACGCAGCCACTCCAGGCGAATCGCCAGCACGTTGAGCGGTTTACGGATCTGATGAGCGACGCCGGAAATCAAACCGCCCATCCGGGCCAGGTGGCTGGAGTATTCGACCACCGTTTCCAACTCGGCCACCGGCTTGAGATCGCGTAAAGTCACCAGCAGGCCGGCCGCCTCGCGTCCGTGCGAAAGCGGTAAAATCGAGACCAGACAGTCGATCGCTTGCCGAGCCGAGTCCTTGAGCTCAATGGCTACGTCGTGAGCCTCGGTGCCCGAGGCCAGGGCGGCTTCGACCATCCGGACCAGCGGATGGCTGCCGCCCAGCGCCATTTGCAGCGCCCTGCCTTCGCTCGCGTTTGAGCCCAGCCCCAGGCGCGTTTGGGCTTCGGCATTGGCGAACAGGATGGTGGTGTCGGCGTCGATTAGAACGATCGCGTCGGTCATCGAGCGCAGCGCCTTAAACAAGCCGCCGCGCTCGTTCTCCCATCGGCTGCGTTCATTGAGCACCTGGCGCGAGAGGCGGTTGAATTTATCGGCGAGGTCGCCCAGTTCATCATGGCCGCCGACGGTTAGATTTACCTCTTCGCGGCCCGAAGCAAGCTGCTCAACCCCGCTGGCAATCGCAACCACCGAGCGGGACAGGAAATCTCCGATGGCAGCTCCCATGCCCGCCGCGAAAAGGATAATTACGACGCTGACTCCGAGTATCGCCCAGACCAGTTGATGAACTTCGTCGGCAATCAGCGCCGTGCTCACCCCCACCCGGATCATGGCGAACGGACGCTTGTTGATCAGGATCCGCCGCTGCAGTACGAAGTTGTGTTCGCGCCACAGCACCCGCAGCAGCTGAAACGGCAGCGGCTGTTTGGTGGCGCGGCGCAGCACATCAACCGAGGGTGCGTCGGTAGGAGCGAAGCCGCCCACATGCTCGCCGATGATATTGTGGCCGCCGGTATCGTCGATGGCGATGAAAACGATGCCGGTGGCGAAAGCCCGCACCGACTGAATGAAAGCCGGCAGACCGGGGTAGTTGCGCAAACTGGCGATCGGGTCGCCCGGGGTGCGGGCCAACGCATCGCGCATCTGTTCAAAAACTTCCGCCGCCACCACGTTACCGGAATCGATGACTTCGTTGGCCATCTTGGCCAGCGTCCAGTTGAGATCCACCAGGCTGGCGGCCAAAACGGCCGCGGTCAGGAGGACGACGAAGGCGCCCGCCAGCTTTGCGCGAAGGCCCATGGAAGACTGGCACCGGCCAATTATCAGGCCGGCTTGGGTCGCTCCTTGCCGTCAAGCCGCTCCAGGCGGTTGTAGAGCGTGCGCAGGCTGATTCCCAGCATCTCGGCCGCCTTGGTCTTGTTGCCACCGGCAAATTCAATGGTGCGGTTGATCATCTCGCGCTCCACATCCTCCAGCGACGAGTCCCCGATGGACACCTCCAGCACCGGCGGCCCGGGCCTTGAGCGCCGCAGTTCCGGCGGCAAATCAGCCGTGGTCAGAAGCGGGCCGGAGCTTACCACCAGCGCGCGTTCTATTACATTGCGCAACTGCCGCACGTTGCCCGGCCAGGAGTAAGCTTTGAGCGCCTCCAGAAAATCCGCGTCCGCTCCCCGCACGCTGCCGTACTCGCTGCTCAGCGCGGCGATGAAGTGGTCGACCACCGGAGCTATATCCTCCGGGCGCTGGCGCAGCGGCACCAGCTCGATGCTACAGACGCTCAGCCGGTAATAAAGATCGTCCCGCAGCTTGCCATCGCGGACCGCCCGCTCCGGATTGCGATTGGTGGTGGCCAAAACCCGGACGTCCAGTGGGATCTCTTCGCCGCCGCCAACGCGGCGGACGCGGCGTTCTTCGAGCACACGCAGCAGCTTGGCCTGCAGGTCGGTCTTCATTTCGGTGATTTCGTCGAGTAACAACGTGCCGCCGTTGGCCCGCTCGAAACATCCCCCGTAGCGCCGATCGGCGCCGGTGAACGCCCCCCGCTCATGGCCGAATAACTCGGCCTCCATGAGGGTTTCGGGGATGGCCGCACAGTTGACCGCGACGTAGGGCCGGGCCCGCCGCGTCGACAACTGATGGATCATCGCGGCGGCGACCTCCTTGCCCGTCCCGCTTTCCCCAAAAATCATTACCGAAACGGTCCACGGCGCCACCTTTTCGATAAAAGCCAGCGCATCGCGCATCGCCGGCGAGTTGCCGACCAGCGTCGGGACGGCGTCGGCCGCCGGCGGCAAACTTGGGTCGGCGCTCTCTCCGCTCGCGTGATTTTGAGCCAAAGTGTTGAGCAAGGCGCGCAGATGCGGCGGGTCGATTGGCTTGCGCACGTAGTCGATCGCGCCCAGCTTGATCGCCGCGACCGCTTCGGGAATATCACCCTCGCCCGAGATAATCAGAGTGGGGATGCTGACTCCGAGGCGTTGCATCTCCTTCATCAGACTGAGACCGTCGCGCCGCGGCATCTTGAGGTCCGAGATCAACAGATGCGGATTGAAGGCGCGCAGTTGCTCCAGCGCGTCTTCCCCGTCCACGGCGCCGGAAACGCCGAAGCCCCAGGAGCGAATCAACCCACACCATGCTTCCAGGGTGTTGGCGTCGTCCTCGGCGACCAGTATGCGAAAATTATCGATCATCTCTATACGGCTAAAACTAGCAGAGAAAATTTATCACATCCCAGACATGGGCGAAAAGGCTCAGTTTTCGATGTTTTTGCGCCCTGGATATCGTTCGTTCCAACTTCCTCAATGGGCGGGTGCGCCGATGAGTGATATGGGTTTCAGCCCCAGCGCGGCAGCCGGTAAACCGTCGGTGATTCAATACCAGCGCGGACCCACGAAAACTCCGTCCACGAAATGCTTGGTTGCGGTCGCGGCCCGGGGGTTCTTTTCGGCCAGCACCTGGGCAAGCTGCCGCGCCTGCGTCATCAGCTCTCCCGGCTTCACCACCTTGTTTACCATCCCGAGCTCATGAAGGTCGCCCGCGGTGTAACGTCGGCAGAGGATCATCGCCTCCTTGGCCCGCCATGGACCCATCCGTGCGGCCATCACGCGGGCCGGACCACCAACATACGACTGGTTCAGATCGACCTCCGGCACCCAAAACTCTGCGCTTTCCGCCGCCAATATGAAATCGAAGGCGACGGCAATTGCCCAGCCGCCCCCGACGGCGTAACCGTTGACCGCCGCGATGGTCAGGCAATCCAGGCGCGTTATGAGGTCGAAGACGCGGCCGATTACCCGCGCCAACCCCCGGTTTCGCTCCGCGATAATGCGGGCCCGCTCTTTCGGATCGGCAACGCCCCTGGGAACGGAAAGGTCGGCCCCGGCGGAGAATGCGGCGCCGCTCCCGGTGGCGATTAGCACCCGGGTTTCAGGGTCGTCACGCACCCGCGCAATCAGTCCCTCCATCTCGCGCATGACCTCATGGTTCATGCAATTACGCCGCCGCGGCTGGTTGAAGGTCAAGGTCGTGATCGGGCCATCTTTTTCAAATAAAAAAGTCTCGCTCATTGCATATCCGTGGGCCGTGGGGCGATTGCGCCGCAGCGTGCAACGGACGACGGCAGCCTGTCAAATCATGGGTGCGCTGACCCGCCCCTGGCGCAGGCGCGGATTTCGATGAAGTCAGCGCGATTGGGGCGATTGGGCCGGATGGCCCGCGGGTGAAATCTCAAGCCGGGCGCTGTAACTGACGCTTCCGCCGCGGCGCGCCTCGGCCCGCCGGATGAAGATTCGGATCACGTATTCGCCACGTTCGGGCAGCGTTCCCTGCCAGGTAAAAGCGTTGCTGTTGTCGCTGTTAAAGACGTCGTTGTCGCCGTTGGGTTTGTCGGCCGGATAAAACCGGACGATCAGCCAGTGTAGGCGCTTTGAATTTAGCTCGAGCCGCGCGGTCTGCCCCTTGTCGGCGCGCAACGCGTACTCCTTCATGTCCCAGCCCTTAAGCGTGCCGCGCAGAACCGTGGAGGTAGTCCCGGGCTTGAAATGAACCGGTTCGGGCTGCTCCGCCGCCATTGCCGCGACGCCTGTCATCCCCGAGCCGAAAAGCACAACCGCGAGCACGAACAGAGCGCGAATGGGCCCTGCGCCGGTGAGAGTGCCGGGCATTATCGGGTTCTCAACGCCGCCCGGAGCAGGTGATCATGGTTCCAGCGGCAGGTTGTAAAACTCGATCGCGTTGCGCCGCCCAATCCGAATCCGATCCTCCAGCGGCACATCGGCGAAGTGCCCGTTTAACACCTCGGCCGAATTGGGCCACGCGCCGTCGAAATGGGGATAATCAGAGCCCCACATCAGGTTTTTTGCTCCGATGATATTGCGGTTGAACACCGCGGTCTTGTCGCGCATAAAGGTGCACGCGATCTGGTCGTGAAAGATCTGGCTCGGCAGGCGCGCGGATTTGATGTTGTTGGCGAAGCCTGCCCAGCCCTGGTCGTGCTCGAAGCGGTCGTCCATCCGTTCCAGGATCGCCACCGCCCAGGATGCGTCGTTCTCGACCGAAATGACCTTCAGGCGCGGATGGCGATCGAACAGACCCGAGAAGATCATCGCCGCCATGGTGTACATGGTGGGGCCGAAGCCCAGCGAGAAGTCGGCGAAAACGTTGTCGGTGTAGGTAAAGCCCTTGCGGCTGGCCGCCACGTGCAGGCTGAGCGGGATTTGCAGGTCCTCGGCCGCCGACCACAACGGCTCGTACATCGGGCTGCCATAGCCGGGGTTCTGCGCGATGCTGATCATGGCGCCGCGCATGCCCATTTTGGCGCATCGCTCCAGTTCCGCCACCGCCCGCTCCACCGGTTCCACCGGCAGCATCGCCACCCCGAAGAAACGGTTGGGGGCTGAGGCGCAGTAATTGGCCAGCCAGTCATTGAAGGCCTGGAAAATCGCATACTGGAAATCGAGGTCCGGAATGGAGAAGAAGGTCAGCCCGAAACTGGTGTAAAGCAGTTCTCCGTCGATGCCTTCGGCATCCATCTCCTTGATCCGTGCGAACGGATCGTAACCGCCCGGGGGTACATCCTCCCAGCGCCCGACGAAACCGAATCCACGCAGCTTGGGGTTCTTCCACTTCGGTTGGGTCGCCGGCAGACCGATTCCCTGTCGCTCGGAGAGCGCACCTTCGCAGACGAAGTAGTCGGAATCCGCCTCATGGATTATTCGTGGCGCGCGCTGAAGATATTTGCGGTCGATTCTCTTAAGCCACAGGTCAGGCGGTTCGGCGATGTGAGAATCGGCTGAAACCAGCTTGAAAGGTAAAGAACTCATGACTTCCTCCCGGCCGGTGGGTGCGATCCACTGGCGCCGCCGCTAGAGCGCAGTATGCATTGAATAAGAAACTGCCGCGCTTTTACCATGGAACGATTTGCCGCGACAAGCTGGCAAAGGACCATCGCGTTTCGGCAGGCTAAGCGGACTGGGTCCGGACGGGCCGCCCCGCGAACGCGACGGTTTACTAAATAATGGACAAAAGGCGCCTAACTTCGATAATGCTAGTGTAGGCATTCTAGTGTAGACGTTATTGGTAGCGATAATGCTCCAGGTAAGCTGATGGCGTTGGTTAAAACACACCTCGGCACGGCGTTTTTGAATCGTCGCTGATGGCGCGCGAAGGAATCCCGAGGGGTCAAAGCTGAGGAACTGGGCCGCGTAATCCAAGCCTGGGACAGACAAAGTCTCCCGGAGGGAGCCGCCATGAACAGACCTGCGCTCTGGCTCGCCGCGCTTGTGAGCATCGCGGCCGTTGCGCTGATGGGCAGTGCGGCGGATGCCCAGCCCAAGCCGATCACTTCCTGCGGCACCACTGTTTCGGCGGCCGGCTCGTACATCTTGAATGGCAACCTGACCTCCACCAGCACCACCTCCCCCTGCATCAACGTGACCGCCAACGAGGTGACGATCGACCTCAATGGCTTCGTGATAAGCGGCAATGGCGGGACATCCACTGGAATCAGTTCGAGCGGCACCAAGCTGGCCGTCACCGACGGTACGATCACTGGATTCGGCGTCGGCATCTACGACCCCTCGGCCGGATCCCGGATCAGCCACCTGACCGTGATGAACAGTGCAAAGGACGAGCACTATGGGATCTACCTGGGTGATTCCGCCCGGGTCAGCGACAGCATCTTGCTGAACAACGGATCGGATGGCATCGGCGTCGGGGCCAACGCCGTGGTGACTCATTGCATCTTTGGCGGCAATGGCGGCTACGGCCTCTATGCTTACAGCACTGGCGCGGTGGCGACCGAGAACAGCGCCGGGGCCAACTCAGAGGGGGGTGTCGATACCAGCGGAAAAGCCACGGTCGAGGGCAACGCCGGGACCAATAACCCCTCTTTCAACTTTGCCGACAGCGGCGGCGCAACCTATGACACCAACGCCGCCGCGGGGAGCAGTTCGGCGGGTTTCCGGTGCGGTTCGTCATTTATGTCGGGCAAGATTCTTGGCAGTTGCGTGTTGGTTGGGAACGTCGCTTATGGCAACCGCGTATTCGGGTTTGTGGACGCAGGAGGGAGCACCTTTCGGGCCAACACCGCTGATTCAAATGGCGTCGACGGCTTCTTCGCTGAAGAAGGCCTCGGTTTTAACGGCAACACGGCCGACGACAACCAAGTGGGGTTCGTGGTTGGCTGTCCGATCAATCTGCTGGGAAACACCGCCGAAAATAACACCAGCAGCCCGATCACTTACTCCGCGCCGGGTTGTGGCGTGCATAACAATCTGGGCTTTTAGCCGGCGGGCGCCACAACAGCGCTTGGTCTCAAGGCCGCCAAACATGGAAGAACCCTTCGGAGGAAGCCGCAATGAAGCATCGTGAGCTTTGGCTCCCCGCCCTGGCCAGTCTTGCTATCGTTGTGCTGATGGGCAGTGCGGCGGATGCCCAACCCAAGCCGATCACCTCCTGCGGTACCACTATTTCGGCCGCCGGCTCGTACATATTGAATGGCAACCTGCTCTCGACCACCACCACCTCCGCTCCTTGCATCTATGTGTTCGCAAATGGGGTAACGATCGATCTCAATGGCTTCGTGATAAGCGGCAAAGGCGGGACCTCAAACGGGATCGAATCGATCGGCAGCAACCTGGCCGTAAGCAACGGGACAATCATCGGGTTCGGCACCGGCATCTTCGCCCCCGGGGCTGGAGTCCGGATCAGCAATCTGACCTTGATGTACAGTTCGAAGTACAACAACTATGCGATGTACCTGGGTGATTCCGCTCGGGTTAGCGACAGCATCTTCCTGAACAACGCGATGGTTGCCGTCGGCGTCGGGGCAAACGCGGTGGTGACTCATTGCATCTTTGGCGCCAGCGGCTTCGGAGGCCTGCTTACTCGCGGCACCGGCGGAGTACTGACGGAGAACAGCGTCGGAGCCAACGGAAACGGCGGAGTCGAAACCAGCGGCAACTCCACGGTGGAGGGCAACGCCGCGATCAATAATCCCTATTTTGGCTTTGCCGACAGCGGCGGCACGATCTACGACACCAACGCCGCCGGCGGCAGCACTTCGGCGGGTTTCCAGTGCGGTTCGCCGGTCGTGAATGGGAAAATTCTTGGCAACTGCGTGTTTGTTGGAAACGCCGCCTATGGCAACCACGCATACGGCTTTTCGGACGCAGGCGGGAGCAGCTTTTGGGCCAACACCGCTGATTCAAACGGCGTCGATGGCTTCTTCGCCGAAGAAGGCACCGGCTTTAACGGAAACACGGCCGACAGCAACGAATTTGGGTTCGAGGTCAACTGTCCGGACAATCTGCTGGGAAACACCGCCGAGGACAACACCAACACCGCGATCACCGGCTCTTCGCCGAGTTGCAATGTGCATAACAATCTGGGTTTTTGATCGGCCTGCGTCACGACTGCGCCCGGTTTCAAGGCCGCCAACATGGGAGAACTTTCGGGAGGGAACCTGCAATGAAGTACCGTGAGCTCTGGCTCGCCGCCCTGGTCAGTATCGCTGCTGTTGCGCTGATGGGTTCGGCGGCTGATGCCCAACCCAAGCCGATCGCCGCCTGCGGCACCACTATTTCGGTCGCCGGGTCCTACATATTGAACGCCAACCTGACCGCCACCAGCACCACCGTCAACTGCATCAATGTGACCGCCATCGGGGTCACCATTAACCTCAACGGCTTCGCTCTAACCGGCAAAGGCGGAACTGCCGACGGTATAGCCTCGAGTCAGGCCGCTTTGACGACAAGCAATGGCGCAGTCAGCGGCTTTAGCGTGGGTATCAGCGTGACCGGGTCCGCATCGGTGCTCACAAAGCTCAGCGTCTTCGGCAACATTAAAACTGGCGCGAAACTGGCCAGCTACGCGCGTGTCAGCGACAGCCAGTTCCAGGGTAACGGGACCGGAGGGTCGGGCGACGGACTGGACGTCGGACAGAATGCGGTGGTCACGCACTGCGTGTTCAGCACCAACAAGGGCTATGGCCTGAACGCCTATGGCGGCGGTGTGGTAGTGGTCGGGAACACGGCATCGAACAACACGGTGACCGGTTTTGAGACCAACGGCAGTTCGGTGCTCAAAGATAACACCGCCACCGGCAATACGGTGCGGGGGTTTTGCGATGATTGCGGCGGCGGTAAAGGGAGCACCTTCAAGAGCAACGTCGCCACCGGCAACGGCAATAGCGGTATCGAATTTTTCGCCTCGACGGCGATTAGCAATAACGCTTCGAATAATGGCGACTTCGGCATCGCCGACGACGGCCTCAGCACGGTGGCGAACAATACCGCCAACAACAACACCTTCGACGGTTTGGTCAGCTCCGACCTCTCGACCTTCACCGGCAACACCGGCAGCGCCAACGGCCGCTACGGCTTCAATATTAATTGCCCGGTCAATCTGATCGGGAACACCGCGGTCGGCGACCCGAGCGGCGATCACATCACCGTGGGGTGCAATAGCCTGGACAATCTTGGCTTCTGAGCGGATTTTTCGCAGTTCCAGAACGTATCGCGTCCGTCGAGCCTCCGGCCCGGCAACAATCCACGCAAGCTGGTCGTGGCGCGCCGCGAAATTTCTTTTCGATCGGCATAATTCTTAGATGCTCGGTTTCACGCGCTCGTGACCTTAAGTTCGATGAGACGTTGGCAATTTGCGCTACGTCCGCCGGGCGGCGGAGTTTTCTCCTACTGGAAGGACCCCTGCGCGTTGTGTCATGGTCGCCAGCAGAGAATAGGCCTTTTGCTTCAACCCTAAACTCTGTGAAGAGGTGAAGGATGGTTCGTGCGCAGTTTGCGCGATCATTCGCTGTGGTCGTGGTGTTTCTAATCTGTTCGTTGGCCGCAATCGCCCGCGCCGAAGATGACTCGATGAGGAGAGCGGCGTCAAATTACGGCGGTGAGCCTGGGATCAATCACAACTTTGGAAACGGTTCGCCTTTGTTGCCATGCCCAAGATCGGTTCCGTGCCTGCCCGCCGCCCGCTACGGCGAAGCCGGGCATCCGCCGCCCGCTGTCGCATCGGCCGGGCTCTTGCCCTGCCCCCTATCCGTCCCCTGTTTCGCCACCAGACCAGACATGGACTTACCGGTTAGAAGAAAGGCCGCGCCGGCAGGCTCCGGCGCCCTTCGCCCGATCGCATCGCGGTCGCGTTCCGCCGGGGTATCCCGCCTCATAAGAGCCAACGCGTCAAAGACTCGCAGCAGGATGGTGGTCGCTTCGGGAGGCGAAGCCCGGAACCTGACGAGCGCCCGCAGACCCAAGGCTGTATCGGGCGGGATGGCGTTGCGTGGCGATGCCGCTTACCAATGGCAGGCGCGAAGACTGCTCAGTGAAGTCCAGCTAAAACTCGGCCGGCTCGATCGCGCCACACTTGATCCAAACAAGTCGCAGATTTACGCCAAAGCCAGCGATTTTACTCGCGAGGGTTTCAAAGCGCTGCGCGCCAATGACAATCTCGCAGCATTGGGATTTGCTGAAAAAGCGAAAGTGCTGAGTGCGGATCTCGGTGCGTGAAAAGCAAATGACCGGTGCAAGCACGGTCAAAGTGTCGACTCTCGTGAATTTTGTGGCTGCCTCAGAGGATCGCGGTAAAGCGTAAGCAACACCCACTTTGACGGGGTTCTCGCGTAGCGGCGATCCAGGACTGGCGGTCAGTTTGATCCGGGCCTGGGCGAAGTGCCAGGAAGCCGCCTGACTCCATCCCACCGGTTAGATTCAAAGCGATCGGCTTTGATCGCGCCTGGTTCTGTCTTCAGAAATCATAATCGCGCGCCTGTAGGATGTTTTGGGCCGCTGGGTGCATCAGACCCCAGGCATCATCACAAAGGTGTTCGAACCAGGTTCAATTTGAGGTGAATTTAGGCATAATGTGTCAGCTTGCATCAATGCTACGAATTGTTTAATGTACCACCTGAACCATCTGGTTAAGGAGATACGACCAACATGATCGGTATCCAGAATTTCGCCACGCTTATCCGCAACCGGCGACGCCAGCTCGACCTGACGCAAGAAGAAGTTGCCCAACGGATCGGCACCTCGATACCGTATGTTGGCCACCTAGAGGCGAACCGGCGTCATCCCTCGGAAAAAATTGTTATCAAGCTCGCCAAGGTGCTGGGACTTGACCCGCGCGAATTGTTCTTCCTGGCGAATCCGGAAACCAAGGTTTTGGTTTCGCAAAAGCCCGGCTCAAGTGAGGCCTCTGCCTGGGATGCCTTCTCCAGGAATCCCAAGCTGCGCAAGATTCACGGCATTACCGACCAGGAGATGGACACCTTGTCGCAGGTCGCACTAATGGGCGAGGTGCGGTCTTCAGGTGACTTCATCTTCATCCTGAACACCATCCGTCACGCGCTGGGCAAGTAGCTCTGCCGCAGCCAGAGTCCAATCCCGAGGTCAATAATGAAAGACCCCGGGCTAGCCGACGACGCGCCCGCAAAGGCAGAAAGCCACACTTACGTCGAGCTACAACTCACAGCCGAACAGGTTCCATTTACCCTGACCGAGATTACGTTCGGCCCAACAAAGAAAGTTCGCAGTAAAGTTACCTATGGTGCTGAGAACGGCTGAGAGAAGGGAGATTCCACTGTAATCCTCGAGAGGAAATAGTCCTTAAATCAGAATTGGCCGCTATTTTCTCCGGGCCCCCGCTGGCTTGCTATAAAGGGCAGCATCTGCCATATTCGCAAGCCTGTGCGAATCAGGAATCAGCAAGCTTCACGAGATCATTTTACTACAACCAGTGACTCAACGGCTCACCGAATCGCAATCGGAATCGGGATGAGACCGAGGTGCGGAGTAACGCGCCAAACTCGAGACCAGCGAAAAATCCGCATGGCCCAGGTCTGCTCACAGACCGGTTTATCTAAAAGAAGTCCATGACTTACCGACCTACCGCTCTTGCGTAACACTCAGCGTTGGCCGCCTGAGCAGCAGCGACTGGAAATTCACGGGCTGAAACTCGATCACGGTCGCAAAAAGGCAAAGGAGTCACTTTCGTGATGGGCGGAGAAAATTACAGGGTCAGGTCTACTTTGGCTGGATAACGGCGCTGGCAGCCCTAATGATGCTCGCTGGATGCGGGGGCGGCAGCAATAATACGTTAGCCGTCGTGATTCCGACCGCTACCCCAGCGCAGACCACGACTGCGACTCCGGCCACCACTGCAACTCCGGCCGCGACTGCGACTCCGGCCGCGACCCCGACTCCGGCGGCGACTTCAACTCCCACGCCAGCCCCGAGCTCGACCTCCACTCCCACTCCAACGCCGGCTCCGACGCCGACGTTGGTGCCGGCAGTCAGTAACGCCAGTGTGTTCGCGGTGGACTGCACGACCCAGAAGGCCTATGTGCCGTTGTTGTTCCTGGGCACTGGCGGCGATGGCGAGGTAGCCGAACTCGATTTAAGCGTGGACCCCGACGTCACCGATCCACGAGTCGCGACCATTTCAACTCATATTCCTGACGTGCCGGTTTCGGCTGCGGCCGACCCGATTCACGGCGAGATCCTGGTATCGAACAAAAACGAAGAAGATACGGGATTGCTCTCGGTAATCAAGGAAACCGATAATTCGATCGCTTCCTTTCCTTTCCCGACCGGCAGCGCGCCCAGTCAGACTGACGGGGTGGTGTACGACCCGAACCGGAATCTGTCTCTGGTTTCGATGAGCGATGCCCTCTTCACTTGCGCCGATGTCGGAAGTTGCACCGGAACCGCGATGTTCAATGCGTCCACCGGCAAATTCACCGGTTTCAACCAATTAAGCCCGACCACCAACTTCGCAATTGACTTGAAAGCCCAGACCTCGCTGCTTACCGCGCTTGCGATAACGCCAAGTCTGAACGCGCTCGATCTTTCCAATAATAACGCCTGTGAGTTTTCCGACCTCAACCTGACGGCGCTTAATGCGGATCCCGACGGGGTGGCGGCCGATTCGACCACCGGCATTTGGGTAATTGGCAATTTCGGTTCATCGTTGGCAACGGTGGTAAACCTGGGCGGAGGCACTTTTTCCCCACCACCCAACTGCATGCTCACCGAGGGTCCAGTTCTGCCCAACTCGGTCAATTTCGACACCGGCACCGGCGCCGATATGCCCGGAGTGGCGATCAATGCCGCCACTCATCAGGCTCTGCTCACGGCTAACACCAGCAACCAGGTTGCGCTGCTTACACTGCCTTCCGGACCCGTGCACCAATTGACCTCCGCGATGGTTACCGGCGTGCAGACCACGGTGCCGAACGATCCGTCAGGCGATGATTGGGTATCGGCAACCTTCCCTTACGCGGTAGTGGCGGACACTTGCCATAATTTTGGCTACATCTTGGACCGCCAGCGCGACTTTTTGGTCCAGGTCGATTTGGCCCAATTTCAGAGCAATCCCGCCGCTATCAGCACCGCTCTTGCAGCCGGCCATTGCGCTGGTACCGCGACCAGATTTTTGTGTGACAACAACAAGGGGGTGAAGTTTTTCCCCTTGCCGGACGTCAACTAGAAGCACATATATGTTTTTTCAGGTTTTATAATGCATCCCGGCGGTATTCTACACAGATCCCGTCGGGCTACGCTCCTGGACAACAGACTCTTCAGCGATGCGCCGCATCGGCGTTCTCTTTGTCAAAAAATGAACCCGGCCAGGAAGGTCACAAGGATGCTAAATTTGAACCGCTTGCGACGAGATGATTGGGATGCGCGTGGCGCGGGGGCTGGGCCCGCGGCCCTTGAGCGGATAATCACATCCGCACTATTGAAGCTTGCCGTCCTGCTCGTTGGCGGATCTGCCAGAGCGCAGTGCCAAAACCCTGTTTATACGGCGTTTTCGCGATGCGGTACAGGCGATATTACCATCGGCGGAACCGGCACCTGCAAGCAAGCTTATCTCGACAAGAGCGCCACCAGCGGTATCGGCACTATTACCATTGCCAGCGGGGGCATCCTGGCCATCAGCGACCAGGCCGCCCAAGGTGGAATCGCGCTCACTACCAAAGGAATCGACATTCAAAGCGGCGGCACACTGAAAATCGGCGATTCTGCGTGTCCGATCGGCCAAACCAAAGCGGCGGACCTTGTGACGCTGAAGTTTACCGGTACGCATCCGGCCGATTGCGGCGACGTCACCAAGGGGCCCGGGTACAAGCAATGTCAGGGTTACGTCAAGGGGATTCAGATCGAGTCCGGCGGTTCGCTTTACATGTATGGCTTGAAGGGCGTTCCGGCCAGTGGCGATACCACGCACACTATGGATTGGACTTACCTCGCGCAGCCAGCGGGGCCGGCGACTTACAACATGGCCGCCAAGGTTAAGAAGCCTGCAGTCAGCGCCACCAAGATTAAGGTGGCCGGCGACGTTACCAACGGAGGTACGAACCGCGGCTGGCAGGCCGGCGATTGGATCGCCGTGGCCACCACCAGCTTCAGTCCGTGGGAGACTGAATTTGTCCAGATTGACACCAAGCCCACCTTCGACGAGACCACCGGCGAGACCACTATCAATCTCAAGACTACGGAGCCGCTCGTCTATTACCATTTTGGCGGACCTGATCCGTACGCAGCCGACAAAGGGGCGCCGGGACCGAACAGTTACAACGCCTCTGACACCACCAATTATGGAGTTGATGAACGCGCCGAGGTGGGCCTCATCAGCCGTAATATCGTTCTGACTTCCGACGCCGACGCGGCGCCGGTGGGCAAGCAGGGGCAGGAGGGTGGAAATCTGCATTGGGGCGGCGAGACCCGCTTCCTACAGGGCTTCACCGCGGCCGTTATGCAGGGAGTCCAGTTGCAAAAGTTCGGCAAAGAATCGATCGGGAGCTATCCCATTCACTTCCACATCGATGGCGACCTGTTGAAGGCACCAAAGCCTACAGTGCTGATCGATTCCAACAGCATCGACCACAGCTACAACAAGTGCGTGACCATCCATAGCACCAGCAATCTTTCGATCACCAACAACGTCTGCGCGCGTATCACGGGCCACATCTTTTACGAAGAGATTGGTGATGAAGAGAACATCACCTTCAGGAACAACGTCGGCATGGGCGCGATGAGCAATTCTTTCACCGTGAACAACGGCGCGGACCTACCGGCGGCGACGCTGATCGCAAAATATTACTGGACCGGAGACAACCTCAATAATACGGTTCCCGGAATGGGCAATAGCCCGGGCAAATTGCCCTTTGACCAATTCAATGTTTTCGACCCGGACAATCAGGCAATCCAGTGACCGGCAACTGCTTCACTCCTTTTACCGGCGCCGGAAACAGCGGAACCCTGGGTTTCAACTCGGTAGCGGGAAGTTGCAAGCCGCCTAACGTATATTTCGAACCACCCAGCGGTTTCTGGATAATCAATCCCAGCATCAAACTGATTAACAATTCGATCGCCGGTTGTCAGGATGTGGGCATGGGCTACTGGTATGTAACGCCGGTTGCAAAAGGAGGTTTGCCTAATGTGCCAGACAGTATACTTGACGCCAAGTTCATTCCGATTGGCCCCATTTATTCGGGACTGCACGGCGAGTTCATCAACAACCGCGTCCACGGCTGCTATGGCGGTCTGTACAGCGACAGCAACGCTTCTATAGTGTCCGGCCAATTGGCTGCTTATCTAAACGGCAATAATAAATACTCCCCCGTTACTACTCCGCCGAACCATGCGGTGGTTGACGAGTTCGATCAACTGACCGCCACCCGCATCCGCTGGCGTGCGCTCTGGGTCCGCCCTTCGTTCAATGTTGTTTACCAGTCTCGTTTTGCCACCAACCGCCGCAGTCTCTCATTCGTGACATCCGGGGGTTCCGACGGCAACTATCCGGGCGTGTGGGCACTGCTCAAGGATTCATCCATAGTAGGGGTCAGCGCCAATAACCCGGGCCGTTTCGGCCCTTGTGGAGCGGTTATTCCCGCCACCGGCCAGCAGCAAAGAGGCGGCCAGCGGGGATGCATCGATGCCACTCCTTTCGGACCTAAAGACCCCGCTAACAGCGGCGTGTTCCTGGCTGACGGCTATTCCACACCACAGTGGAACCTGTTCGGCTTTCAGATCTATGATGGGCCGCCGCTCATTTACCATAACCGCCTGGTCAACTTCCTGAAGGATCCGAGCCCTGTTCTGACTACCGCCGACGCCACCCTGGCGAAAAGCTGGAGATACAACGCTCCCTTCACGCGCTACGAGGGCGACGCGGCGTTGGGCTGGTTGGAAGGCAACCAAAGTGCCTATCCCACTGCCGCCACGACCAGCCAGCTCACCTGGAGCAACGTGGATTTTCGGCACCAGGTCTACACGAGCATAGTTAAGCAGGGGGAGTTCCTGGATGGCGACAAGAATACCGCGGTCATCGATGAGGACGGCACGCTCAGCGGATTATCGGTTGGAGATTCAACCGGTAAGCCGATAACTAACACTTTTCCGATCTCGCTTAACAACTTGCCATTCAACAACACCACCAACACGAGCGAGGGCCAACCCGCCAATTCGGCCGCCGAATGTGGTGCGCTGGGACAACAAAACATCGATCAGGAAGGCGGCCGCCCGACCGCGCTCATGTCGCCCGGCGCTATGGGTCAGCTTGAGTTCGAAGCTCTGTATCCACCGGCGATACCTAATTGGAACATGACTCAGCAATTGACTTTCTACAAGGAAAACCTGGATTTCGGGATGCACGGCGCAATGGCCTTGAAAAGCCGCGATGGGCTGGGAGTATGGGAACCGAAGGTTATCAGCGGCTACGGTTACGTCGTGCGCGCGGACCCCTTTGTGTTCCCTATAGGAAGTGAGCCCCCGGAGTCGAAAGCTGGAATTCCTGAGACGGTGAATATCACCCTGGACGACGTGGTGAAACCGAATATCAGCAGCAGCGAGCCGTTTTATGTTCAGATTGGCATTTGCTATACCGCCGCGAATGGAATGCCGCCGGTAAAGGATCCGGCCGCAGAGAATATGTTTACGATCACGCGGGGTTACCGGACCTACGGTAATGGCGACGCGGCGGACCCGCAGTTAATCAATTATTGGCTTCAGCTAACTGGCCAATACCTTGGCGTCGTTCAGCCTGCTTTGGCCAATAATATCTGCTATAACCTTGACTCGCAGCTGGCCAAAAACAAAATCCCGAATTTCTGTCCGGCCCAGGGCCTGATACCCCGGCCCGACAGCGGCGTCTGCCCAGCCGGCACAACGCCCGGCAGCGGTAAAGTTCCAGTCAAAGGGGTAAACGTCGATGTCTTTTGGTGCCTTTATCCTAAAACGAATCTGACGCCCTCACTCACGGGGCGGGCTGGGCTGACCACCGACGGGAAACCCAACGGCCCGCCGAACCTGGATAAGTACTTCTACGATTCAACCACTGGAATGTTGTATCTGTGGGTCAGGCAAACCAAGCCTATCGCGAAGGGTCCTACCCCGCTGGGTAATTGCACCGGCAATCCGGCAACGGATCCGTTCTTCTGCACCGAGCACACGACCAAAGAAAGCTATTACGTATGCCCGCCCGAGGGATGCTCAAGTGTCAGGGTTAAACTAAACGCTTTAAAGTACTTGCCGGGAGTCTCCAACTGCCCGGTTTTCGGCCCCGGCGGGGACGCCTCTTCGTGGGCGAAGAACACCGGAGGTGCCACGTGGCCGGAGCCCCCGACCACCGATCAAGACTTTCTGGTCTTTTCCGGCACCACCACGATTGCGCAAACCAAAGCGACGGGTACCACTTTCCCGTACAATGACATTACATCGTCAATGTTGAGCTGTCCTACAAACCCCTAACACCAATCGAAGGTACGCCGGCCAGGGTCCTTTGGACCGTGGCCGGCGGGTCAGCAACAGCGCGCCGAAAGCGGTTATGGCTTTTCCCAAAGATGGCAGCAATCATGGGCAATCCCGCAGTCTGCACGCAATCGCAGGCTTGCTAATCGCCGCTGCGCTGGTGGTGTGCGGTTGCAAATCCGGCACCGATGCCGGCGCCTATGGTGCGGCCAATCTGGGTGACTGCCTGCCGGCACTTACGTTCACCAACCAGCATAGAGGCCAAATTTCATTGGCATCGCTCAAGGGCAAGCCGGTCGTGGTGGACTTCATCTATACGGCTTGTCCGGGAGCTTGCCTGACGCTGACGCAAAAAATGGCCAGGATTGCAGCGGGCCTGGCGCCGCACCTGGGAGCCGGCGTTACCTTGGTTTCGATCACAATCGATCCCGAACACGACGGTCCGGGTCAGCTCGCAGCCTACGCGCACAAACGGGGTGCGGAGAGCGGCAACTGGCTATTCCTTACCGGCCCGCCCGCCACCGTCGAGCAGGAACTGGCGGCGTTTGCGCTGCGGCGCGAGCGCAAACCCGACGGCTCAGTCGATCACGTGACCGGCATTTTTCTGCTCGGTGCTGACGGCCGCGAGGTTCACGAGTACGAAGGCGAGATCGTGAAGGCCGGCACCGTAATCGCCGACGTGAAGAGAATCATCAATCGGGAGCCTGGATAAGCCCGCTGTCATTTGTGCTTCAGGAGTTCCCTGTGCAAGGCGCACCAGCGATAATTCCCAACTACGCCAGCCTCGATCGGATGGCCAACCGTGGCGGCGTAAAGAAAGCCGTTGCTTTCCTCGCCATCTTGCTAATGGTCACGTTGTTCACCGGCGGCGCGAAGAAAAATCCCGAAATCAAAGGATTGATCATGACCCGGAACTTCGTCATTCCCGCCGGCCAATCGGTCACTGCGGTCCAGGACACGATGATTCTTGCCTCCTCGAAGATCGGGATTTATGGGACCCTGTTTGTCAATCCCGGTATGAACGTGAGTTTCAGATCGCCCACAGTCGATATTCAGGGCAAAATTCAGCACATTCCCGGTCTTATCAATAGCCTGCAGATAGCAATGATGTCCGCGAAATCCTTGGAGCAATCGATCTACCAAACGCAACCGCCGGTTCCTCAAACCTGGCCGGGCAGGAGGGTGCTCGGTTGCAACGCTTTCAGGCGTAAATCCGCGGTCCAAAACCCGCCAACGGACAAGAATCCTCCACTGCCAGTCCCAGGAAATTGAGCAAGCGCACCGCCCGAGGTGCCGGTACAAACCAGGGAAGGGGTTAGGTTTTCTCAGGCGCCGTGATATAAGGCGGGAACATGCCGGTGACGAGCGCAAATCTGATCGATAAACTGGCCGTCGCGGGAGATGCGGCAGGGCCATTCGAGGACGTGTGGCGGGCAATCTGGAATCAGCCGCATGTGCCCGCCGCCGCGCTTGAGTTGTGCCGTCTTAACCTTGCGCGGCTGCATCACGCGCCGGCGGAATTGGCGCTGCGGATGCCGCTTGCGCAGACCGTATCGGAAGAAAAAATCGCCAGTCTCTTGCGCGAGAATTGGATGAGGGATCCGCGCTTTTCGGAAACGGAGAAGGCGGTGCTGAATTTCACCGAATGGTATCACGTCAATCCGCAGTCGATTCCCGACGACATCGCAGGCGAGGTGATCGCGCGGCTGGGGCAGAGTGGTTTCGTCGCGCTGATTGAAGCGTTGGGTTTTATCGACGGGCGCATCCGCGTCGCGCTGATGTATTCCCGCATGGAGGAATGACATAAATGGGAGCTGTTGCCCGCGTTGCGGCGCCGCAAGGAAAAACCGGAGACCCGATCCGCGACAGCGCGCTTGGTTTGGTTGCGGAAACCGTCGATCAGATCGCCCGCCTCAACCATCACGCATGGCGCAGCAGCCCGGTCCGGGCGTCGCTGTTGGAAATCGTCCGGCTGCGCAATGCGCGCACCGTCAACTGCCAGTTTTGCAAAAGCGTGCGCTACGACCTGGCGCGCCGCGACGGCCTGACCGAGAACAAGGTCGATCAAATCGCGGACGGCTACGAACAAAGCGGGCTCTCCGATGAGGAAAAGCTGGCCGTCGCCTTTGCCGACGCCTACCTGCTTGATCCCAACGCAATGAGCGCCGAACTGGCCTCGCGCCTCAAGAAACAGTTCACGCCGGCGCAGCTTGCGCATCTGGCGATCGCGTTGATCGCATTCAACGCCACCTCGCGCTGCGCAGTGACTATCGGCGGCATGCCGGAGAATTTGCCGATCACGGAGATTTCGGCGCCGTAGCCCTATCCGCGCCTTTTGCAGACATCCTAACCCTCTCCCTGGTCAGGGAGAGGGAAAAAAAATGGCGCGGATTTTCCTACGCGCGGTGTGGGAACATCACGCCCCGTACAGAATCACCGGCTTGATGTCGCGCAGATCGTGCATCGCCATGAATGCTGAATGGATGTCCTTCAGCTTGTAGCGGTTGGGGAACATCGCGTCGAAATCGAAACGCTCGCGGTTGTTGTCCAGAAAACACAGCGCCTTGTAATAGTCCGACACGTTGCCCGAAAGTGAGCCGATGATATCGAGTTCCTTGCCGACCACGTTGGCGGGCAGAAACTCGACGCTGTCGGGGCCGACCTGTCCGATCACCAGGTAGCGTCCGCCGCGGCGCACCAGCGCGACGCCCTCGATGAAAGCGTTTTTGGCGCCGGAGCCCTCGATCACCAGGTCCGCGCCCAGCCCGCCGGTCAGTTCCTTGACCTGCTCGACGCGCTGGGCGTGAGGTACATTCACGGAAATCGTATGGTCGGCGCCCCATTTTTTCGCCACTTCGAGGCGATCCGCTGGCGCACCGATCGCGATCACCTTGGCGGCGCCGGAGCGCGCCGACATCGCAACCGAGAACAGCCCGATCGGCCCCGTTCCCTGAACCACCACGATCTCCGGCTCGCGCAGCGTTCCCAGCCGTTCGAACGCGTGCACCACGCTCCGCAACGCGCAAGACGCGGCTGACGCCCAATGGTCCTTGACGGTGTCGGGCACCTTGACCAGTCCGCACCCCGGAAACACGTAAGTGTATTCGGCAAACGCCCCCGTCAGGTACGGATAGTTTTTGGCCGACGACACGCCGAAGTAGCGCCGATTGGGGCACAGCGAGGGGCGCTTGGCGACGACGCACCAGAAGCATCGCCCGCAGACCCCCGGACTCCAGATGACGCGGTCGCCTTCCTTCAGCGGACGCCCCAGCGAATCGTCCTTGACGGTACCTAAATCCGCGATCCGGCCCATCATCTCATGCCCCGGCACCACGGGCAGGTTCACGGCGATTCCCATGCTTGCGGGAGGCGGATTTTCCCACGCGTGCATGTCGGACCCGCAGATTGAGCTGGCGTCGTTTTTGACCAGCATCGCACCGGGTTCAAGCTCCCGCGGAAGCTGCACTTCTTCAACCGCCAGCGGCTCCCGGTAAGCCTTGAGCAGCGCGGCCATACAGGTCTTTGGTGCGTTAGGCATTTGCTCTTCCTCCGGTCAGTTGGGTCACTCAGGGTTTCGCTTCAGCGCCAGTACGCTGCCGTCGGCGTCGCCGGCGACGAAGATGCGGCCGCCGGGTCCGGTCGCGATGCCGGCGAACGGAACGAATGGTCCAGGGAAAATGCCGGGAATTCCCGGCATTGCCTTGGCCGGTAAACTGCCGGCGCTGCCTACCGGCAGGTTGGACGCCAGCAGTTTGCGCCGGCGATCGCTGAGCGGGATTTCCAGCAATAGCCGCGAGCCCGCGTCGAGCACCACCAGCGCGTCGCCCACGACCGCGAGGCCCTGGGGCTTGTCCATCCCTTCGGACACGGTCTCAACGCCGCCATTTATCCTGACCACGCGGCGAGCGCCGGTTTCGCTGACGTAGCAGGCGCCGTCCGGCGCGACGGCTACTCCGGTCGGGGAGTTCAGTCCTTCGGCGATGGTTTTGGGTTCTCCGCCTTCGACCAGCTCCAGAATCCTGCCGGTCCCGCTTTCCACCACGATCACGGAGTTGCGCGGCGAACGGGCGATACCGAGCGGATGATCGAGCTCCTTGGCCAGCACTTCGGCGCTGTGCGTTTTCGGATCAAAGGTGGCGACGGTGCCCACGGTCGTGGTGATGTACAGCGCCCCGCCGGGACCCGCGCACAAGCCGCGGATTATCCCCGGAAAGCCCGGATCTCCGACCCATCCGGCCCGCTCCCATCCGCCTTCGGAACGCACGCGAATCAAGCTCGGCCCATCCCCGATGAAGAGCGTCTCGCCGCTCCATGCCAGGTCCCACGGTCCGATCAATCCATGGGGCACAAGCACTTTGCTTTGGCCGTTGGGTGCGATCTCCCAAAGCCCTCCGTGGGCGAAGCTGGACACGAAGACGCGGTCGTCGGGCGCGATGACCAGGTTGTCGAGCCCCGACTCCAGCGTTGCGAAGCGGGTCTTTTTCCGGCTCTGCAAGTCGATCCGGGTGACATCGCCGGTGTGCGATTCCAGCACCATCAGCGCGCCCCGATTGTCGAACTTCAGCGCCGGCGGAGTGTGAAGCCCGCTAATGAAACGCTCGCGCTCGCCGCCGTTGAGCGGCACGCGCCAGATGTCCCCACTCAGGACTTCGGGAAAGTAAAGATGCTCATCGGGACCGACGGCGCACGCATTGGGCATTGCAAGCCCATCGGCCATCAGGCGCGGCGCCCGCCCGTCCGGAAACAGTTCGAGCAAACGTCCGCCGGCGCGGCATTCGTCGATGAACAGGCGGTCTTTGTAAACGGTGATACCGTTGGCGCCGGGAACCTGATCGGAAATGACGCGCACCTCGCCGTTGGGCATCCGCGCACAAACCCGCGAGTTCAGATATTCGGTTATGTACATCACGCCTTTGGAGTCATAATCGAGGTCGTCGGGACTGACGATCGACCCACCCCGCGGGCTGACGATCCGCGCCTCGCCGGTGGCAGGATTGATCGCGCTGATCTGACTGCCGAACACCTGCGTCACGTAAAGCCATCCGTCCGGCCCCAGCCGCATCCCATTGGAGCCATATAATGGTGAAGGATTGACCACGCGGGTAATCGTCCAACCGGCGGCGGCCATTGGTTCCCCGGCCGACGGACATCTGCTTGCTAGCGCCACGGTGTGGCCCTCCTTCTCATCAGGACGGCTAGCGTAACCAATTCGGAAGAAAAGAGAAACGAGAAAATAGAAAAAAGAGGGCTGGCAAACCGCCCGGACCTGCCTCTCTTTTCTCATTTCTCGTTTCTCTTTTCTCGGTCGCCTGAAATGGTGATTGCCGCAAACAAGGAACGGTTGTACAAGCTAATGTAGAGGCAAGGCATCTTATGGCCGGACAGCCGCGGGAAATGGAATTCGAAACTGAACGACGGACCACGCATAGCGAGCGTCCCCGGGCCGATGAATGGGACGGGCGGATGCGCAGCTATATCCCCGGTCCCAAGCTGCGCCTGGCCCCCAACCTGAAGCTGCACACCGAGGAGGCGGAGTCGATTCATCCCGTCACCTTCGAGGTCATCCGCAACGCGCTGTGGATCGTCAACCAGGAGCAAGCCGACACCATCCGCAAGGTTTCCTCCTCGCCGGTGACCACATTCGCGTTCGACTTCAATACGTCGATCCAGGATGAAGTGGGGGACGGCGTGGTCTTTGCCCCTTACCTTCAGTATTTCCCCGGGATGGCGGATCTGGTCGTGCGGTGGACGATCGAGAATCTGGGCGAGTTCCCCGGCATCCACGACGGCGACCTGTTTGTCCAGAACGACCCGCTGATCGGGGTCAGCCATCAGATGGACTTCCAGGCTTTTGCGCCGGTGTTCGTCGGCGACGAGCTGTTCTGCTGGATCTTCAATTCGATCCACGTGCGCGATATCGGCGGAGTTGCGCCGGGAAGTTTCTGCGTTGACGCCCGCGACATCTACAGCGAGGCCACTCCGATTCCCCCGCTCAAGATCATCGAGCGCGGGCGCATCCGCCCCGATATCGAGGCGGCCCTGATGCGCCACTCGAGGCTGCCCGGTCTGCTGGCCCTGGACCTGCGCTCGCAGATGGCGGGGATCCACGCCTCGCGCGTGCGCATTCTTGATCTGGTGCGGCGCTACGGCGCGGCGACGGTCAAGGCCGCGATGCGCAAAATAGTCCGCGATACCAGCCGCGCCGTGGGCGAGCGGCTAAGCCGTCTGCCCGACGGCACCTGGACCGATGTGTCCTATCTGGGCGGGATGTACACCGGCGACCGCGGCGCCTATCGCGTGCGGCTCGGGATGAAGAAGCAGGGCGACCAGCTTACGTTTTTTAACGATGGTACCGATCCGCAAGTAGGATCTTCCAACTGCTCGTATGGGGCGTGGCGCGCGGCGATCCTGGCCTCGCTGTGCTCGATGCTGGCGTGGGACCATCGGTTTTGTTTCGCCGGCGTGCTGAAGCATATGAAATTCGAAGGCGTCCCGGGCACGATCACCTGTATCGACCGCAACGGCGCGGTCTCCAATCTGCAGGCGATCATGATGACCATCTTCCAGGCCTCCAAGGTCGCCTCCAAGATGATGGTCGGCGACTCCGAGCTGCGAAAGATGGCGATGGCCGGCAGCGTCGGAACGACATTTGCCGGAATGTCGGGCATCGACCAGTGGGGTAAGCCTTACGCCAGCATCACGCTGGACGTAATCGCGCACGGGATGGCGGCGTTTTCCTTCAAGGACGGGCTCGACCAGGGTTCCGCGCATATCATGCCCAGCGCCGAAAGCGGCGATTGCGAGGCGTGGGAGCAGGCCTATCCGATCATGTACCTGTACCGGCGCAGCTTTCCCGGCTTCGGCCACGGCAAGTACCGGGGCGGCGCGGGACTGGTGATGGGATGGGTCGGGCAGGGCACCGAGCAGCAGGTATTCAGCAACGTGTCGGCGCCGGTGAGCCTGCCCGGATGTCATGGACTGTGGGGCGGGCACTGGGGCCAGTCGGGGCTGTGCCATTATCAGTCGGGCACCGACATTCGCGAGCAATTCAAACAGGGCAGCCTTCCCGCCAACAGCCGCGAAGTCAACGAGCTGTGGAACCTGGAAGCGGTGCCGCCCAAGACCGCGAACATCCGGATGCTGCAAAGCGATGTGATGGTGCAGTCGGTGTCGTCGGGCGGCGGCTATGGCGATCCGATCCGGCGCGATCCTGCGCTGGTCGTAAAGGACGTGGTATCCAAGGTGATCAGCACCGAAGTCGCGGCGCGGATTTATGGCGCGATTGTCAAGGACGGCGCGGAGGATGCGCCCGCCACGGATCGACGCCGCAAAGACATACGCGCCGAACGGATTGGGCGCGCGTCTCCGCCGCCGCTGGCGCTCGCGCCGCAACCCAGCCCCAACGGCACTCCGCTGACCCATCTACACGACGTCGGTGAGGAGCTCGAACTGGTGGCGATCGGGCCGGAGCGCTATATCATGTGCAAGGATTGCGGCCATTTCATCTGCGCCGGCGATGGCAATTACAAGCTGGGCGCGGCGTGCATCGACGGCTCGCTGATGGAAATCGACGCGGAGCTGTTTCCCGACCCGGCAGGCGAGTTCGATGTGTCAATTGTATATCGCGAATTTCTGTGCCCCAATTGCGGGGTGCTGCTGGAAAACGAACTGGTCCGCGCCGACGAACCGCCGGTGTGGGACGTGCGTCTGGACTGACGCTGGAGGACAACATCCATGGCCTATGATCTGTTGATCAAAAACGGGACCGTCGTTGACGGCACCGGCGCCCCGCGCGTCCAGGCGGACGTGGCAATAGCCAATGGCAAAATCGCCGAAGTCGGCAAAATCAAAGACGGCGCCGCCAAGGTGATCGACGCCGACGGCTTGATTGTCGCTCCCGGCTTTATCGATCCGCACACGCATTACGACGCCCAGATCTGGTGGGACGACCTGGTGACCTGTTCCTCGTGGCATGGAGTGACGACCACCGTGATGGGCAACTGCGGCGTGGGGATTGCGCCGTGCAAGCCCGAGATGCGCGAGGTCGCCGCGTGGGACCTGGTCAACGTTGAAGGCATCCCGTTCGACGTGCTCCAGCGGGGCATTACCTGGAAGTGGGAGACTTTTCCGCAATACATCGAAGCCGCCGCGCGACAGAAACTGGGGATCAATGTAGGCTTTCTGGCGCCGCTCACGCCCTTTCGCCATTACGTGATGGGCGAGGAATCGATGGACCGCGCGGCGCGTCCCGAAGAGATCAAGCAGATCAAGCAACTGATCTACGAAGCCGTGGCGGCGGGCGCGATGGGATGGTCCACCAGCAAGGCGGCCAATCACGTCGGCTACCAGGGGCGTCCGTTGGCCTCGCGCCTGGCCAGCATGGATGAGTTGGTGGCGTACGCCGGCGTGCTCAAGGAACTGGGCCGCGGCATTATCGAGTTCAACCTCAATGTCACAGGCAATTTCAGCGACGACGACTACAAGATGCTCGACGCGCTGCTGACCGCCAGCGGCCGCCCCGTGACGTGGCTGGCGGTCTTTGTTCACAACCACAAGGAGGTGCTCGCCAAGGTCGAGCCGCTGGTCAAGAGGGGCGGTATTCCGCAGGTGTCGGCGGTGCCGGTGGTTCGCAACGTCAACCTGAGCACACCGGGCAGCTTCGCCGCGCTGCCGGCGTTCGGCCGCGTGCTCAACAAGCCGCTCGAGGTGATGAAGCAGGCCTACGCCGACCCTGCGTTTCACGAGGAATTCCGCCGCAATCTGAGCCTGAAGGTCGCCCGCCCCGATCTCAAGCGGTTGCGTGTGGAAGAGGTCCAAAGACCGGACCTGAAATCCTACGAGGGCAAATCGCTTACCCAGATCGCGCAGGAGCGCGGCGTGGACCTGGTCGACGCCTTCCTCGACCTTGCGGTCGCCGACGGTATCCAAACCCGCTTCACCGATATGCCGATGAGCGAGGACGGGATGGACCTGTTGCTGTCCGACCCGCGCACGATGATCGGCCTGTCCGACGGCGGCGCGCACGTCGACGCGCATTGCGAAGCCGGCTATCCGACCTACATGATCGGCCATTGGGTGCGCAAGAAGCAGCTCTTTTCGCTCGAGCGCGCCGTCGAGCTGATAACGTCGCATCCCGCCGATATCTTCGGCGTCGTCGGACGCGGACGGCTTAAGCCCGGGATGGCGGCCGACGTGGTAATCTTCGACTACGACACGATTGATACCAAGATGCGCCAGCATCAGATTCGCGACCTACCCGGCGGCGGCGCCCGTTTCGTGATGACGGCGCAGGGCATCAACTACACCGTGGTAAACGGCGAAGTGATCTACGTGGACGGCAAAGCTACAGGCGCGCTGCCCGGCCAGGTAATCCGCTCGCAGCGAATGAACTGAGGTAAAATCGCCGTCGCTCATGAAAATGCGCGCCTCGGCCCGTATCACCATTCTGTCCCCTCTCCCACATTCAGTCGTGGGAGAGGGTTAGGGTTGATACACTTCAAGACCCACCGCCCGGAGTAGTTGTGGAACCGCCGGAAATTAAAATGTACTCCGACTACAAGAGTCCCTTCGCCTACCTGGCTTTCGATCCGGCGTTCGCGCTTGAACAGCGCTACAGGGTGCGAGTGCGCTGGATTCCATTCCAGCTCCGAATCAAGGGCAAGGGCGAGCGCAGTCTCTATTCCGAATACAAGGCTAAATACTCCTATCTGGACGCCCGCCGATGGGCCAGGTCGCGCGGGTTCGTAATCCGCGGTCCGCTCAAGGTTTACGACTCGACGCCCGCCCTAATCGGCGGACTGTTTGCCGAAAAGAACGGACGGCTGCCGGAGTACAGCCGCAAAGTGTACGAGCTTTTCTTCCGGCGCGAACTGGAAATCGACCAGCCCAACGCCGTTGCGAACGTGATCGCGAATCTGGGTCTGGACGCCGCGGAGTATCGCAACTACCTCTCCGGAGCCGGACTCGAATCGTGGGCGGCAGCCCAGCAGGAAGCCGCCAATGATCACGTTTTCGGCGTCCCGCTATTCTTCCACGAGGGCGAACCATTCTGGGGTCACGACCGCCTGCCGCTGCTCGAGCAGCGCCTGTCCGACGCGGGCCTCGCAGTTGCGCCGCGCAAGGCATAGGCTCCGTTAACGCTCCGATCTTTCTGCCTTTCTCCCCGTGGCAGCCGGCCTCCGTGCCGGCGTTCCCCGCTCTCAAAAAACCCCTTCCACCCACGCCCATGAGTAGTCCTCAATCTCCTGCCACCGCGTGCCAGGATTGCCCAGGATGTAAGCAAGCCGGTTGCGGAGTTCCTCGTCGTCCCGAATAACGCGGTCGAAATACTCCCGCTGCCAAATCCGACCCGTTCTTCCGCAACTGCGTTGCATGCGATTGGTCGTATAGGACTTCCAAGATTGCACGATCGCAGTCAGGTTGTGACCCGTGCTCGGCTCTACGACCACATGCAGATGGTCGTTCATCACGACGTAGCCGGTAAGCCGGTACCGCTGAGCGTCAAAGTTGCGCAGCGTCGCGACTACGAGATCCCTTTCCTCCGGCGAGAGCTCGGACTGTCCCTTGGCCAGGCGCCAGGTGACGAAGTATATAGCGCCGGAAACTCGCCAATGCGGAAGCCTGCCTCGATACAACGTTGTGTCATCTGCAGTCATTGAAGAACGCCGGCACGGAGGCCGGCTGCTACGGAAGAGACGTTGCGCATTAGCTCCATGCGATTCATTTTCGCAAAGCCTTTGAACACTTTTCAAAGCACCAGGACAGATTTTCTCCAGTTGCACCGGCCTCCGGCGTCGAGATAGATCGGCAAGGTGTAGTGGAAGAACCGCCTGCCACTGCTGGGGCATCGTCGGTCCGACGCGGGCCTCGCAGTTGCGCCGACTAACGCATAGGACTTCCTGAACGCTCCGATCTTTTCTCCCTTTCTGCCGTAGCAGCCGGCCTCCGTGCCGGCGTTCTCCGCAAAAAGACCAACTAGACTCCATCAACCCACGCCCAGGAATATTCCTGAATGTCCGGCCACCGCTCGCTCGGATTTCTCAAGATGTACGCAAGCCGGTTGTTCAGCTCGTCGTCGTCCCGAATAACGCGGTCGAAATACTCCCGCTGCCAAACTCGACCCTTTCTTCCGCAACTGCGTTGCATGCGATTAGTCGTATAGGATTTCCACGATTGCACGATCGCAGTCAGATCGTAACCCGTGCTCGGCTCTACGACCACATGCAGATGGTCGTTCATCACGACGTAGCCGATTAGCCGGTACCGCTGACCCTCAAAGTTGCGCAGCGTCGCGACCACGATGTCCCTTTCATCCGGCGAGAGCTCGGACTGTCCCTTGGCCACGCGCCAGGTGACGAAGTATATAGCGCCGGAAACGCGCCAATGCGGAAGCCTGCCTCGATATAATGTTGTGTCGTCCACAGTCATTGAAGAACGCCGGCACGGAGGCCGGCTGCTACGGAAGAGGCGTTGCGCATTAGCTCCATGCGATTCATTTTCGCAAAGCCTTTGAACACTTTCAAAGCACCAGGACAGATTTTCTCCAGTTGCACCGGCCTCCGGAGCGTCGAGATAAATCGGCAAGGTGTAGTGGAAGAACCGCTTGCCACTGCTGGGGCATCGTCGGTCCGACGCGGGCCTCGCAGTTGCGCCGACTAACGCTTAGACTTCCTGAACGCTCCGATCTCCCTTTCTGCCGTAGCAGCCGGCCTCCGTGCCGGCGTTCTCCGCTCTCCCCTTCCACCCACACCCATGAGTAGTCCTCAATATCCGGCCACCGCGTGCCAGGATTGCCCAGGATGTAAGCAAGCCGGTTGCGGAGTTCCTCGTCGTCCCGAATAACGCGGTCGAAATACTCCCGCTGCCAAATCCGCCCCTTTCTTCCGAAACTGCGTAGCACACGAATAGTCGTATAGGACTTCCAAGATTGCACAATCGCAGTCAGATCGTAACCCATGCTCGGCTCTACGACCATATGCACATGGTCGTTCATCACGGCGTAGCCGATTAGCCGGTACCGCTGACTGTCGTCCGCAGTCATTGAAGAACGCCGGCACGGAGGCCGGCTGCTACGGAAAGTGGCGTTGCGCGTTCCGTGAAACTCATTTTCGCAAAGACCTTCTGCACTTTCAAAGCAGCCGGGCAGCTTTCTTCCGTAGCAGCCGGCCTCCGTGCCGGCGATTTCTCGCTCCAAAGATGGATAACCGCCGGACGTAACCTTCTGCTCTACAACAGGCCCAGGGCAAATCTCATCGGTAGGGATAGAAGATAAAGAACAGCAGCGAGAATGCGCTCAAAACCCACAATCCGGGGCTCACCTCGCGCGCTCTGCCGGTCACCAGCTTGAAGAACGGACAAAGCACGAACCCACCGGTTATTCCTATCCCGATGTTGTAGGTGAAGCTCATCAACACCACCACCGCGAAGGCCGGGATCATCTCCGTGTAATCGTCGAAATCGATCCGAGCAATCGGCGCCAGCATCTGGAGCCCGACTACGATCAGGGCGGGACTGTACGCCGCCGGCGGAATCCCGGTGATGAGCGGGGCGAAAAACAAGGCCGCCGCAAACAGGGCCGCGGTGACCACAGCGGTGAATCCGGTGCGTCCGCCGGCGGCGATCCCGGTGGCCGATTCGATAAACGCCCCGGAAGTGGTGGTGCCGATAAGCCCGGCCACCGTGGTCGCGATCGCGTCAGCCAGCATCGGTCGCTCGATTTGCGGCAACCGCCCGTCCGCGTCGAGAAATCCCGCGCGCGCCGACAGCCCAATCAACGAGCCCAAAGTGTCGATAAAGGCCATCATGAAGATGGTCAGCAGCACGCCCAGAAACGGCCAACTGAGCGCCCCGCGCAGATCGATCTGAAAGAGCAGCGGGCGCAGGTCCGGCGGCGCGCCGGTCCATCGCGCGGGCGCCGGCGCCAGGCCCAGGATAAAGGACGCCGCCGCCGCGCTCAGAATCCCCAGCAGGATCGCTCCCGGCACTTGCCACATCATCAGCACTGAAATCAGCAGGAAACAGCCGATCGCCATCAGCACCGTGGGCGAGGTCAGCACGCCAATCCGCACCGGAGCGCCGGGCACGCCCAGCGCGACGATGCCCGCTTCGTTCATGCCGATAAAAACCAGGAACAGCCCGATTCCGGCGGCAAAGCTGTAGCGCAATCCGGGCGGCACCGACTCCAGCAGCCATTGGCGGATTCGCGCCACCGTCAGCGCCACGAACAGGACTCCGCTGATGAAGACGGCGGCCAGCGCGGTCTGCCACGAAAATCCCATCGTTTTAACGACGGTGAACGCGATAAAGGCGTTCTCGCCCATGTACGGGGCGATTGCGAAGGGCCGGTTCGCGTACAGTCCCATGATCAATGTGCCGACGACGGCGGCCACGATTGTGGCTACCATCGAGGGTCCCGGCGGGATTCCGGCCTCTTTGAGAAATCGCGGGATTGACCGCGATGATGTAGGACATGGTGACGAAGGTGGTGAGCCCCGCCACCGCTTCGCGCTGAAAACTGGTGCGATGTCCCTCGAAATCGAAGAACGCGGCGACGGCCTTGAGCGGATTTGCGGGCATCAGGCTGAGCGCTCTTTATCGATCACAGGAATTCTCCGTGCTCAAGGCGAGTCCAAGTTTTCTCTGAAGCCTCTCCTTGTAGTCAAGGAGTCTGAAATCGGCTTCCCGGTAGACGCGCTTCGTCGGAGCATCTCATCGTGCTGTAATAAAAAGACGAGGTGCTGAAATGGTGGCACAAAAGGGTTCCTCCCTGGTTTTGCGTCTCTTCGTATTTCTGGCGGCATTCGGCCTGGCGGTATCGGCCGCGACCGGCGCGGATGCGCCGGTCTCCCCCGCTCAAGCGAAAATGGAGACCGCCGTCTTTTCGGGCGGCTGCTTTTGGGGCGTGGACGGAGTCTTCAAGCACGTAAAGGGTGTAGGCAGAGTGGTCTCCGGCTATGCGGGCGGGAGCGTGGCGAATCCTTCCTACGAGATGGTCAGTACCGGGACGACCGGTTACGCCGAATCTGTGGAGGTCACCTACGATCCGTCGAAGGTATCCTACGACCAACTGCTCAAGGTTTTTTTTCTGGTCGCGCACGACCCCACCGAACTCAATCGGCAGGGCCCGGATGAAGGGACTCAATACCGCTCGGCGATCTTTTACACCAATGAAGAGCAAAAGCGCGCGGTGCAGAAATATATCGCCGAACTGGAGCGCCGCAAGGCTTTTCCCAATCCGATCGTCACGCAAGTGGTTCCCTTCCAGCACTTCTATCCCGCTGAGGATTACCATCAGAACTTCCTCGAAGTACATCCGGACAATCCCTACATCGTGATGAACGACCTCCCCAAAATCGATCACCTGCGCAACGAATGCCCCGACCTGTACAAGCGATAACGGCAAATCGCCTAAAGCCGGTCCGTTTGCAAAACGCTCATTAGCGTTGAGAGAATCGGCGGGACTTTAGTTTAGTCCGAAGAAAGGAACCGGCACCCTTCGACAGACTCAGAGCAGGCTGGGCCGCCGCTACGGAAGGAGACTGGCTTCGGAAGTGCCCGGCTTTATCGGCGCGGGCGAAGTCAGCCGATGATTCTCGTACCGCGCAGCTCCGCGATCTTGTCCGGCGAATAGCCCAGGATTTCGCGCAGCACGTAATCGGTGTCGGCGCCCAGGCGCGGGGCGGGGGTGCGCACCTTGCTTGGCGTGCGCGACATCGTCCAGGGCACGCCTGCGTGGGTGTAGGGGCCTATTTCCGGGTGGGGTAGTTCGATCAAGAAGCCGCGCTCGCGCATGTGGCGATCTTTGGCCACGTCTTCGTTGGTGAAGGTGGGAATCGCGGCTACGCCGGCGCGTTGGAGTATCTCGGTTATTTCCCAGCGGTCGCGCTCCGAGGTCCAGGCATTGATGATGCGGTCCAGTTCGGCTTCGTTTTGCTTGCGCGCTGGTGCGTCGTGGAAGCGCGGGTCTTGTGCCATCGAGGGCTTGCCCATCGCTTCGCACAAGGCTTGCCACTCCCTTTCGTTGCCCACCGCGATTGTGACCCAATGCTCCGCGTCGCCGCGCGCTTTGTAGCAGTTGTGTGGTGACATCCATGGGTCGTGATTGCCTATCGGACGGGGCTCGCGGCCGCTGATTGCGTATTCGAGCAGCGGCTCGGGCATGATCATCTCCATCGCTTCGAGCATCGACAGGTCGATGTGCTGCCCCTGGCCGGTGCGATCGCGATGGATCAATGCCGCGATTATCGCGTAGGCGCCGAAGATGCCAGTGGTGGGGTCGGCGTAGCTGACGCCCAGTTCGCGTGGCCGGTCGCCGTCGTAGCTGGTGACCGTATGCAGGCCGCAGTGCGAGGCGATCATCAGGCCATAGCTCACGAACTTCGCGTAGGGACCAGTCTGACCGTAGCCCGACATGGATAGCATTATCAGGTCCGGCCGGGCCGCGCGCAGCGCCTGGTAGCCGACTCCGAAGCGATCGATCACGCCGGGCGCGAAATTTTCCACTGCGACATCGCAATGGCGGGCCAGTTCACGCGCGATCTCCGCCGCCTGCGGCTTGGACAGATCGAGTTGGAGGCTGCGTTTGCCCTGGTTCCATTGGTTGAAACTGCCGGCGCGATTCACGCCGGCTTTACCCTCTGCATAAGGCGGGATGACGCGGTTGATGCACGGACGCTTGCTGGTTTCGACGCGGATGACCTCCGCGCCCTGATGGGCCAGTTGCAGGGTGCAAAACGGTCCCGCCCACACCCAGCTAAAATCCAGCACGCGCACGCCGCTTAGTGGACCGGGCGCCGACTCCGCACCAGCCAGCGGCGCGATAGCGGATTGCGGCGTCGTCGGCGCCGCGCTGCGTGCGGCAATTTCCTGCATCACGTCCTGGTTGTGTTCGCCCAACCGCGGTGCCGGGCGGCGCATCGACCATCCCATCGCGGTGGATTTGAAGGGCACACTGGGCGCAAGCGCGGGCGCTTCGGCACTGTCGTGCGCGGGGAGTGGAACAAAAAACTCGCGGCTCTTCAGATGCTCATCGTGGTAAAGGTCCGCCATCGTGCTTACCGGAGCGGCCGGTACGCGGACGTGCTGCAACCCGCGAACAGTGCCCAGCATCGGGCGACCGGCAACGGCTTGCGCCACCAGCGCATTGGCCGCGTCGGAATTCTTGATCCGCGACGGACGCTGGATGAAGATCTCCTCCTCCAGCCATTCCGGCTTGCCCAGGAATTCCGCCAGACGGTGCCAGTGCGCGTCCTCGACGCACATGATCTCGGCGAGGCCATCGGCGCAATCGAAAATCCCGGTGGGAGCCGAGTTTACCCATCCCATTCGCGAGGTGCGTTTTCCCTCGTAGGTGTACCAGACCAGGCTCAGCTCCAGCGCCGCCGCCAGACATTCCTGCTCGCTGACATCGACTGCCTGACCGGCGCCGGATTTCATCCGATGGCGCAACGCGGCCAGGGTCGCCGCGGCGGCATGAACTCCGCCCTGAAATTCCGCGTGATGGCCGTAGGGTTTGAGCGGCGGCAGGTCGGGCCGCTCGGAGAGGCGTGGATTAAGAATCGCGATTCCACTGGAATGCAACGCGTTGATCTCGTAGGCGTGGTAATTGGCGCGCGGGCCGAAGCCGCCATAGGCCGAAATCGAAGTGACGATCAGGCGGGGATGCTTGCGGCAGAGCAAGTCGCTGTCCAATCCGCAGGCGGCGCGCGCGGCCGGTGGAATCTCGTGAATCAGAATGTCGGCGCCGGCCAGAAGCTGGTGCAGCGTGTCGCGTTCGGGCGCAACGTGCAGATCAAGCGTGACGCCGCGCTTGTCGGCGTTGAGGTAGCGGAACAGGCCGCTATTTTCGGGGTCCTGTACGTCGCCCGGAAACGGGCCCCATCGCCGGGTGATGTCGCCCTGGGGCGGCTCGACCTTGATTACATCCGCGCCCAGCAGCGCCATCAGCTTGGCGCCGAATGCGGCCGCCACGCCCTGCCCGGCTTCCACTACGCAAACACCCGACAGGGGCATACGAGCCGCAGCCTGCGCTGCCTCGAAACGATCGTCAGTTGCGGACTGTGCCAAATGAATGCACTCCTCCCCGGCGAGGTCGCCGCTACGAGCCGGTGAGAAGTATCGTTTGATCAGGGGCGGACCCGCAATGGCTGCGCGCGAAGGTCTGGGCAGCCGGCTTTGTTGGCAAGCCTGCGCCGTTGCGAAAAACAAGCCTGGCCGACCTTGCCGAGTTTGCCAATTCGGGATTATTGAGATAGCGGAGAGAACCGTGGCGCAGACTTAACTGGAGGTCCGGTGAAGAGCAAAACGCTCTCGGTGGGAATTGCCGCGGCGCGGTTAAAGGCGCGCGCACTGCGGCGCCGGCGCGCCGACATACCAGCGTCGGCGCTGGTCGAGACGCTCGAGGAAGTGTGGAACATCTTCGAAGACCTGGAAGGCGCCCGCGGCCAGAGCGCCGTTTCCGACCATGAACCGGTCGAGTTGCAGCAGGCGGAAGAGGCGGCGGCACACCGTTATCGCGAACTATTCGAAGTCTCTCCACTGGCGTGTCTGGTCACCGACCCCAAGGGTGTGATCGAAGACGCCAACGCGACCGCGGCGGCGCTGTTGGGAATGCGGCGCCAGGCCTTGATCGGCATTCCGCTCAGCTTCCTGATTGCGGAGCCCGACCGCGACTTACTGGCCGCAAATCTGGCTGAGATGTATCGCGCAACCGACTCAAGGGCCCGCGACCTGGAGGCCAGGATTGTGGGACCGCGGCGAACCGTGACCCAGGCGGCGTTGACGGTCGCCGCTTCGCGCGGACCGGCGGGGCAGCCGACCGAGTTGCATTGGCTGCTAATCGACGTCACTGGCCAAAAGCGGACCGAAGAAGCGCTGGCGGCGGCCGAGGAAAAATTCAGGGCCATCTTCGAGGGCAGTCTGGACGCCGTGGCGATTATCCGCATGGCCGACGGCCAATTCGCCGACATCAACGATGAATGCTCGCGTTTCATCGGCTTGCCCCGCACGGAGATGATTGGCCGCACGTCGGCTGAGCTTGGGATCTGGGTGGACAAAGATGAACTGACCACGGTTACGGACGAACTGCGCAGTCGCGGGTTCGTGCGCAATCTGGAAACCAGCTTCAGGCGCCAGGATGGGAGCGTGCGCCGCGGATTGTTTTCGGCCGCCAAAATCGGAATCGCCGGAGAACAATGGCAACTCGTGATCATCCGCGACATCACCGAACGCAAAGCGGCCGAAAGAACCGTTCAGGAGCTTTCCGGCCGCCTGCTCCGCCTGCAGGACGAGGAACGGCGGCGGATCGCCCGCGAACTCCACGACACCACGGCCCAGAAGCTGGCGGCGTTGTCGATGAATCTGAGCCTGGTGGAGCGATCGGAGCCGCGTTTCAGTCCCGGCGCTCAAGCGGCCTTCGAGGAAGGGCTACGGCTGGCCGAGGGCTGCCTGCGCGAGCTGCGCACGCTCTCCTACCTGTTGCATCCGCCGATGCTCGAGGAAGCGGGACTTGCATACGCGCTGCGCGGCTATGTGGAAGGCTTCACGCGCCGGAGCGGAATTGGGGTGGAGCTTGACTTGCCGGGCGCAATTGGGCGATTACCCGACGCGATGGAAACGACCCTGTTCCGCATCGTGCAGGAAAGCCTGACCAACGTCCATCTGCATTCCGGCAGCCCGACCGCGCGCATCGCGCTGTCGCAACGTGAGGACGAGCTGGTGCTGGAAATTTCGGATCAGGGCCGCGGATTTTCGACCGCAAGCGGAAACGGCGCCCTGGTCGCGGCCGGACTCGGCGTCGGCATTCGCAGTATGCAGGAACGGGCGCGTCAGGCCGGCGGCCGATTGGAAATCCAGAGCGTTGGCTCGGGAGCTACAGTGCGGGCCGTGCTGCCCATGCCTGGGAGCGATCGATGACGACCAGGATCCTGGTGGCCGATGACCACGAAGTCGTCCGCAGAGGCATCCGCGCCCTGTTGGAGAGCCAGACCGGGTGGAATGTTTGCGGCGAGGCCGCGACCGGGCATGATGCCGTCGAGCAGGCGCGCCGCCTTAAGCCTGATCTTCTGGTCGTGGACATCTCGATGCCGGGGATGAACGGCTTGGAAACGATTCGTAAGATTCACAAGACCATGCCGCAAATCGAGATCCTGGTGCTCACGATGCATGAGTCCGAACAGATGATGCGCGAGGCGCTGGCGGCCGGCGCGCATGGTTATCTGTCCAAGGCCGAAGCGGCGCGGGACCTTTTGGCGGCGGTTGAATCGTTGCGGGCGCACAAACCCTTTTTCGACTCCAAAGTGGCCGAGATGATGCTGGGGGGATATCGCAATGACCTCAAGGCCAAATCGAGCGGCCCGCCAACGGCGGCGGAGCTGACCCCGCGCGAACGCGAGATCGTGCAACTGCTGGCGGAGGGAAAGAGCAGCAAGGAGGTCGCCGCGGCCCTTGGCATAAGCCTTAAGACGGTGGTCACTCATCGCGCCAACCTGATGCGCAAGCTGGGCATTCATTCCATTGGCGAACTGGTGCGCTATGCGCTGCGCAACAACATCATCCAGGTATAGGCTGGTTTATGGCGCGCGCGGCTAAACCCGGGAAAACGCTCGTCCCGCGCGCGCAAGCGCTCGCGCCGCTTCAAGAACTCGACATTTTATGGATCACCGCCGGTTTGGGTTGTGACGGTGACACGATCGCGATGACCGCCGCAACCCAGCCCAGTATCGAGGACATCGTGCTCGGCGCCATTCCCCGCATTCCCAAAGTTACTCTGCACAACCCGGTGTTGGCCTACGAGGTCGGCGACCAGTTCCTCGATCACTTCCATCGCGCGGCGCGCGGCAAGCTCGGTCCGTACCTGCTGGTGGTGGAAGGATCGATTCCCGACGAAACCAACAAGCGCAAAGGTTACTGGGCGGCGATGGGAACCGACGCGGCCACCGGCCAACCGATTACCACCTGCCAATGGCTGGAGCGGCTGGCGCCCAATGCGTGGGCGATTGTGGCGGCGGGAACGTGCGCTACCTACGGGGGCATCCACGCGGACGCCGGCAATCCTACTGGCTGTATGGGAGTGGCTGATTTCCTGGGATGGGACTGGCGATCGCGCGCCGGTATCCCGATTGTCTGCGTTCCCGGATGCCCGGTGCAGCCCGACAACTTTATGGAGACGCTGCTCTACCTGCTTTACCAGGCGGCGGGCCACGCGCCGATGATCCCGCTGGATGACTGTTTGCGTCCGCGATGGTTGTTCGGGCCGACGGTACATGAAACCTGCGATCGCGGCGGATACTACGAACAGGCTGATTTCGAGGAGCAATACGGCCGTCCCAAGTGTATCGTCAAGCTCGGATGCTGGGGCCCGGTGGTGCGATGCAACGTCGGCAAGCGCGGATGGATCGGCGGTGTCGGCGGCTGTCCGAATGTCGGCGGGATCTGCATCGGCTGTACGATGCCCGGGTTTCCCGACAAGATCATGCCCTTCATGGATGAGCCGCCGGGAGCAAAGATGTCGTCCTCGGCGGTAATGATGTACGGGCGCGCGGTGAGGGCGCTGCGGCGCTTTACCATCGACTCGATGGATCGGGAGCCGGATTGGCGCGGCCGCGCGAACCATCAGGCCGCCGATCAGCGGACGCCGGAAACCGTCAAAAGGGAAAAGCGCAATGGCTAAGCCGCGGCGGCGCGACGGCCAGGGCTCGGGCGAAATGCTCGATGTGACCTGGGATCCCATCACGCGCGTGGTGGGCAGCCTCGGCATCCACGCCAAGGTCGATCTCGCCAATCGCCAGGTCGCGCAATGCCACGCCACTTCCTCGATCTTCCGCGGCTACAGCATCTTCATGAAGGGCAAGGATGCGCGCGATGCACAGTTCATCACCAGCCGCATCTGCGGCATCTGCGGCGACAATCACGCAACTTGCGCGGTGTATGCGCAAAACATGGCGTTCGGGGTGAAGCCGCCGCCGCTGGCCGACTGGATAATCAACCTGGCGGAAGCCGCCGAATACATGTTCGATCACAACCTGTTCCAGGACAACATGGTAGGGGTCGATTTCTGCGAGCGCATGATGCGGGAGACCAATCCCGCCGTACTGGCCAAAGCGCAGCGCGCGGCGGCGCCCAATGCCGCGCGGCACGGCTACGCCACGATTGGCGACCTGATGGCCGCGCTCAATCCGTTCCAGGGGCCGTTCTACCGCGAGGCGCTGGAGATGAGCCGCCTGGCGCGCGAGATGTATTGCCTGATGGGCGGCCGTCATGCGCATCCCTCGACCCTCTATCCGGGTGGAGTCGGCACCGTCGCCGATATCCAGTTGTTCACCGGATACCTGGTTCGGCTGATGAAGTATATCGATTTCATCAAACGCGCAGTCGCATTTCATGACGATTTGTTTGATTTTTTCTACGAGGCGCTGCCCGGCTATGAAGAGGTTGGCCGGCGCCGGATTTTGCTGGGCTGTTGGGGGTCGTTCCAAAACCCGGAGGCGTGCGACTTCGACTACGCGACGATGAGCCGCTGGGGACGCGAGATGTATGTCACGCCGGGGATCATTGTCGACGGCGAACTGCTGACCACCGATCTGGTCGAGATTAACCTTGGCATCCGGATTTTATTGGGAAGTTCATTTTACGACGACTGGCAGGCGCGGAGACTTTTGTGAAGTCTGATCCGCTGGGTAATCCCGTCGATCAGCGCCATCCGTGGAATCAGACCACCATCCCCAAGCCAGACCGCCGCGATTTTGCCGGCAAGTACACCTGGGTCATGTCGCCGCGATGGTACGACGCGCGCAACAACCGCCACCTCGCGTTGGATACCGGCGGCGGACCGCTGGCCCGGTTGTGGAGCACGGCGCTCTCGCAACGGGTGCGGATCGGCTATATCGAAGCGGCGCGCGGCGGTCTGAAAATCCGTCTGCCCAAAAGCGCGGCGATTCCCGAGACCGAACTGGAATGGAAGATCCCCAAGTGGAGCAACACGCTCGAGCGCAATCGCGCGCGCACTTATTTCCAGGCCTACGCCGCCGCTGCCGCGCTGTACTTTCTGGAGCAGGCGCGCGCGGAGGTGCTGGCGGGCCGGACCAAAACCTGGACCGAGTTCAAAGTGCCGCAGGAGGCCGTTGGCTGTGGCTTCCACGAGGCGGTGCGCGGGGCGCTCTCCCATCACCTGGTGATTCGCGAGGGCAAGCTGGCCAACTACCATCCATATCCGCCGACTTGCTGGAACGCGAGCCCGCGCGATCTTCACGGGACGCCCGGCCCCTACGAAGACGCCATCCAGAACACGCCCATCTTCGAAGAAAATGGCCGCGACGAGTTCAAGGGGATTGATATCCTGCGCTGTGCGAAGCTTCGATCCCTGCCTGCCGTGCGGAGTGCACATGTACCTGGGCGGCGGGAAAACAGTCGAGGTCGAACATTCGCCGCTGTTGGGGATACTTAAGTGAAAGTCCGCCGCAATTCTGATCCGGATGGCCGGGTGCACGCCGAGTTGGCGCCGGTTTTGCGCAAGGCTGAGCGGGCGCCGGATAGCTTCGAGCGCGCGTGGAGTTCGGTGCAGGGGATGGCGCAGGCGTTCTCGCTCATCGGACCGGAACTGACGCAAGTCCTGCGTACTTATGCAACGGCGAAAGAAGAGCGGCCGGAGCCGGTGAGCGTAGCCGAAGACGGCATCCTGATCCTTGACGAGCGCGAGATTATCGAATCGTTCAACCCGATCGCCGAAAAGATCTTCGGCTACAACGCCGCGGAGGCGGTGGGCAGGCATATCGGGATGTTGTTGACCAGCGCGACCAGCGATGCCGGTGGGTTGGCGGTTGTAGCTTCCCGCCGCGCCGCCGCGCTCAGCGTGCGTCCCGATACCGTCGGCCGGCGCCGGGACGGAACCCGGTTCTCGGTGGAGATCACCAGCACCGATTTTAAGCTTGGAGAGCAGCGCCGATTCATCATCGTGGTGCGCGACCTGACCGAGCCCAACCGCCTGGAGCTGGAGCGGCGCAAAGCCGAAGCCCGTTACCGTACGCTGATTGAACAACTCCCGGTGGTGACCGCGATGGCCGCGCTCGATGAAGACATCCACGAACTCTACGTGAGCCCCCAGGTCGAGGAACTGTTGGGCTTTACCCAGGAGCAATGGCTCAGCGATCCAGTGCTGTGGTACCACCAGATCCATCCGGATGACCGCGACCTGCTGCATGAGGAATTTGCGCGCGGCTGCGCCACCGGGGGGCCCTTCAAGGCTGAATTTCGCGCGCTCAATCGCAACGGCTCGGTGGTCTGGATTCATGGCGAAGCACGCGTCGTGCGCAACGAACATGGGCGCCCGCTGTTTATCCAGGGGGTCGCCTATGACATCTCGGAAACCAAACGGGCGGAGGAGGCGATGCGGGCCGGTGCCGAGCAGCTCAAGGCCTCACTGAGGGAAAAGGAAAGTCTGCTCAAGGAGATTCATCATCGGGTTAAGAACAATCTTCAGGTGATCTCAAGTCTGCTCAAGCTCCAGGCGGCAGGCGTCCGCGATGGCTCGGCGCTGGAAATGTTCCACGAGGGCCAGAACCGGATTCGCTCGATGGCGCTGATCCACGAAAAGTTATACCAATCGCCGGATCTCTCGCGGGTGGAATTCGCCTCCTACGTGCGCGACCTGCTAAGTCTGCTGCTGCGCTCCTACGCGGCGCGCCCGCATATCGAGCTGGACACCGCAATCGAAAGCGCGGCCTTGAGTATCGAGCTGGCGGTGCCGCTTGGTTTGATCCTGAACGAACTCATTTCCAATTGTCTCAAGTACGCATTTCCCGATGGCCGCGCCGGGCGCATCAGGGTTGAGCTGCGGCCGGTGGACGTCACCCGTTTAAAGCTTACGGTGGCCGACGATGGTGTCGGTTTTCCCGCGCAGGTCGATTTTCGCACCACCGAAACGCTTGGGATGCAACTGGTGAGGACGCTCACCGAACAGATTGGCGGAGATCTGGAGCTGCGCCGTGGCGCGGGCACCGAGTTCGCCATCAGCTTTCCCAACCGAGGCTGAGGCATGATGGCCGACGCGAGCGAAGCGCCCAGAATCCTGGTGGTCGAGGATGAGAATATCGTAGCCCTGGATATCCAGCGCGACCTTATCAGCTTTGGCTACGCCGTGCCCGCCACCGCCGCCAGCGGTGAGGAGGCGATTGAAAAGGCCGCCGCGCTGCGCCCCGACCTGGTGCTGATGGATATCCGGCTGCGCGGCGCCATTGACGGGGTCGAAGCGGCCGAAGAGATTCGCACGCGCTTTGACATCCCGGCGATTTACCTCACCGCCTATGCCGATCCCGCCACGCTCAGCAGGGCGCGGCTGACCGGCGCGCTGGGCTACCTGATCAAGCCCTTTGGGGAGCGCGAGTTGCATGCGGCGGTGGAGGTGGCGTTGTATCGCCATCAGCTCGAACAGCGGGTCAAGGAAAGCGAGCGATGGCTGGCGGCCACGCTTAGAAGTATCGCCGACGGCGTGATTGCGGCCGATGCGCAAGGGCGGATTCGGTTCATGAACCCCGTGGCGGAGCGGCTGACCGGGTGGACGGTGGCCGAGGCGGCCGGACTTCAGACTGCGGAGATGCTTAAGGTCGAGTATTCCGTGTCAGGGGCCGAGGTCGAGCGGCAGCGATTGGAGCGCGGCAACGTTGCGCTGGAGGGCATGCTGATTTCAAGGCAGGGAAGCGAAATTCCCGTCGAGGAGCGCAGCACCGCAATCCATGACGATGAGGGCCGGGTGGTCGGTACGGTGATGGCGATTCGCGACATCAGTGAGCGCCGCCGCGCGGAGGTCGAGCGCGAGGCACTGCTGTCACAATTGGCCCGCTCCAACACTGAACTCCGGCAACTGGCCGCCGTTGCCACCCACGATTTGCGTGAACCGCGCGGCAAGCCGTCCGCGGGCGGCGGGCACTCAGGCAAACGACCGGCAGTAAAGCCGGGACTTCCGCCGGCAAACCTTGAGCGTCTGCGAAAATCGGCCGATCGGATCTCGTCGCTGGTCGATGATTTACTCCAGTACGCCGAGGTCGCCGGCGATCGAAGCAAAGTCCGGCCGGTGGATCTCGGCAAGCTGGCGGCGAAAGTGATTGGCGAGATGGACGAGCGGATTAGCACCAGCCAAGCCAGCATAGAGGGCGGATTTTTGCCGACCATCGAGGCCATACCCCGCCAGATGCACACGATGCTTCACCACCTGATCGATAATGCGCTGAAGTTTCGCCGCCCGGATCAGCCGGCGATAGTGCGCTTGCGTGCGAGTTTTCCCAGGCGTGGCAAGCGCGGCGCGGGCAGCGTCTTCGAGCTGCGCGTCGAGGACAACGGCGTTGGATTCGACCCCAAACTGGCGCCCCAACTGTTTCAACCCTTCCAGCGCCTGCACCGCGGCGATTACCAGGGAAACGGTATGGGCCTGGCAATCTGCCGCAAGATCGTCGAACGGCATGCAGGGCGAATCAGTGCTACCAGTTCACCCAAGAGCGGCACACATGTTCGGGTGATTCTTCCGATCAAGCAGCGGCGCTGAACCGCGGTTAGCGCTGCCGGCACGGATCGACAAGTCAGTTGCCCATTGACTTATATGTCAATTTCAGATGAAATTGAAAACAGGTGCAATGAGCAGCGGCTCTTCTCGGTTGAGCCGGCAGACCTTAGGCCAATACGCCAAAGCGACTATAGGCGTTTCATCTATGCTTCGTCCGATATTCATCACACTCTCGATTCGGAGAACCAGAATGACGCATTCACACGCCGTAGGTTACAACAAGTGTTCGGCAACTTCATCTTGGGACGTACGATTGCTGTTGCCCTAAAGCTTGAGCGCCATCAGGGGGCCGACCTAGCCAGGCTGGTTCCTTCCGGCGAGGAAATGTGGGAAGTCCGTGTTCAAGGTAGACGCAGACCTGACATGCCGAGAGTACTTGGCCGATTTGCCAAAACGGATGTTTTTATTGCTCTCCGCTTGTTTGACCATGCAGAATTAAGGGGGCGCAAAAATTCGAAGATAGCAATGGCGCGTTGTCAAATGGATTGGGATGAGCTGTTTCGTCCCTACTCAGCGCACAGTGGGAGAACTGTTTATGATTACGTCTCAGCAAAAGTCCATTCTATCTGATCTTAAAAAAAAACCCATTCCCGAAAGCACTCTTGAATACTTCAGTGGGCGGTTAATCGACCGGCTTCATGCTTTGGTCTTGGATGCATACATTCAGCAATCCAAGGAGGAGGGCTTGACCCAAGTTGAGCTTGCGGAGCGCCTTGCGCAGGACCCGGCCCGAATAAACAGACTGCTTGGAGGCGCTGGTAACTGGACGCTAAAAACCGTTAGTAATTTGCTAGTTGCGATTGGCGTAGATTTAGACGATCCTTCATTCACGCCAATAGCCAAACTCGTTGCGGATGCCGAAGCGCGATGCGAGAAGGCTAGTCCAGCGCCCCACCCCGACGATGCCTCTAGTGTAGTGTCTCATAAATAAGTTTAGTAGGGATTTTCCAGGGCGTTGGAGGAAGGGGTGAGTCGATAAAGAAAAACGGCGTGGCGGAGAAGCTGAACGCAACGTCAGCAAAAGGTGCGCCGCGCGCTGCGGCCCGTCGGTCCGAATCCGACCCGCCCCGTTCCGGCAAACTTCGCATGTCGCGACTGTCAAATTGACCCTATTTGTGGTTGCCAGCGAACGGTCCGGCCTCACCTGTTAGCCCCGTCAGGCAGCCCGCTATTTCAAACTGACCCACCACTTACTCTGGCTAAACCTTGCCGAGCTTGACAGTTCGGTCTACATGAAAGAGTTGAAATCGGGGAGTGAAACGGAAGAACCAGGGTCGTGATCGAGTTCTGAACACCTCCGGATTGCTGGCGTGGCTGGGTGGCATTAACGGGCAAGACAATCGCAAACAACAACTCTGCGGCATCGCTTCGAGGATCAATATGGCGTTATCTGCGCAACCGGAAAATGCCGGGTTTCTTATCTCGGCGGACTCTCACGTGGTGGAGGCGCCAGAAGTTTTCGCGGGGCTCGCGCAACGCTTTGGCGACGAAGCGCCCCGCATTGCCAACGTGGGCGGCCACGTCGATGCGATGGTGATCCCGGCGCGGGGTGGGCGGGCGGTCCCCGCGGCGGAGTTGGGAATCGCCGGCCGCAGGCTGGATCCCGGCCGGCGTATCGAGCGCCGTCCCGGTCATAAACCATTGCCCGAGGATAAGGGCGACCCTTACATCAAGGAAATTCTGGGGCGCGGGTTCGCCGGTCTGCGCGAGGGGCTGGTGCGAGGTGCCGCTCGTGATACCGATCAGGATCAGGACGGTGTCCGTGCCGAGCTGTTGTATCCGAGCTTCTTTTTTTCGGTCTTCGGCCTTGACAACTTCGATCTGGTTGCCGCCTGCTTCCGCAATTACAACGACTGGATGGCGGATTATTGCCGTCCCGCGGGCGAGCGGCTCGTCGGCCTCGCGTTGATCCCGTTGCACGATCCAGCGGCGGGGGCCAAAGAGCTCGAGCGGGTTTTGCGTATGGGATTCCGGGGCGGTTGTATCCCCTGCACCGCGCCCGTGGAGCGGCCGTATCGCGATGCCGCATACGAGCGTATCTGGGCGGCGGCGGAGGAAGCGGACTTCCCCCTCAGCATGCATGCCGGCACCAATGGTCCGCGCCGGCGCGCGATCGGTGCGAACCCGAATTTCGACTACCTCATCGCTTACGCCGGGGTCATGGTTTCGATCCAGCAAACGCTGGTCGAGTTGATCTGCCAGGGTGTCGCGCATCGTCATCCCCAGCTCAAGTTTGTGGTTGCGGAGTTCAATACCGGATGGATTGGGCACTGGCTGGATCGGCTTGATCAGGCCCTGCTTCGCACCCCGGAGGCGGCGGCTGACTACCTTGATCTGCGCCCCAGCGAGTACTGGCGGCGCCAGTTCTTCGCCACATTCGAGGACGACCGGGCCGGGGTGCTGACGCGCGAGCTGGTTGGGGTAAGCAACCTGATGTGGGCCAATGACTATCCGCATCTGGACTCGACCTGGCCTTGCTCGCATCAGATCCTCGATGAAATCCTTGGCGACGTACCAGCCGACCAGCGGCGCGCCATGACGCAGGAAAACGCGGCCGCGCTTTACGGGCTCGCAGAGCGGGGCGCAAAGACCGCGCATAACTGATTCACCTCCCAGGAGAAAGACGCTATGCCATCGGAGCAGATCCAGGTCGAGATCAAGGATTCGATCGCGACCTTAACCCTTAATCGTCCCGAGAAACTCAACGCGATGACCGGCCAGATGGGGCAGGAACTCGATCAGGCCTATTACGAGCTGGATAACAACGACGAAGTGCGGGTGATCATCGTGACCGGCGCGGGCCGGGCGTTCTGCGCCGGCGCCGATCTTTCTTCAGGCGGCAAGACCTTCGATACCGACGGCCGCCAGAACTTCAGCACCGGCAACGGACCCAAAGTGCGGCCGTGGAACATCCGCAAGCCGATAATCGCGGCGATCAACGGGCCCGCGGTGGGAGCCGGCGCTTCCCTGACGCTGCACTACGACATCAGGGTTGCGGCCGAAAGCGCGCGTATCGGCCTGGTGTACGTACGCCGCGGGATCATTCCCGAGGGGCTCGCCGCCTGGACCCTGCCGCGGCTCGTCGGAGTAGCGCGCGCCAGTGAATTGCTGCTTTCGGGCCGCATCCTGAACGCACGCGAGGCGCTCGAATATGGACTAGTCAGTCACGTATGGCCGGACGCGGAGTTCATGGCGCGAACCCGTGAGCTGGCGGCGGAGATCGCGGTCAATACCTCGCCGATGTCGGTCGCGATCACCAAGCGGTTGATCTTCAACTTTCTGACCGAGCCGGAAGCCGAAAAAGCTCAGGCGGTGGAAGACCAGATTTTCTGGTGGATCGGAACTCAGCCCGACGCCGGCGAGGGAATCACGGCCTTCCTCGAAAAGCGCAAGCCGCAATGGAAATCCAAGGTACGCGACATGCCGGATTTCGTGCCGCCGATAAAATAGTGCAATCACCGCCGGTAATCGGGCTCCGCATATTCAGATCCGGCGATGAAGAAAGCGCGAAGGAGCATGCTTCCTCACCGATGACGGAAAAACGCTGGCACGGAGCCCGGCGCTGCGGCAGCGCTTCACGCTTCGGATGTGGGAGCGCGTTCCTTTGGGCTAAGGTATCGAATTCCCAAAAATAGGGTGTTCACCGTATTGCCGATTGCGGCTGCATGGAGTGGTCTATGCGCGCGTCGGAAGGCATTATTCGGTCGGGCACGCGATCGTAAATATTTTTTCTGGCTTCTCGCGGATGCAGTGCTATCGTTAATGAGAAGTCACGGCCTATTCAGGCCTTCTTTCTTGCAAACCAACCTCAGCAAGGAGGCTCGCAATGGCAGAGGAACCGCTCGTTCACATCCTGTGGCTGAACTCGGGACTGGGTTGCGATGGTGACTCGGTCGCGCTGACGGCGGCCATGCAGCCAAGCATCGAAGACATCGTCCTTGGCACGCTACCGGGTTTACCTCGCGTCGCAGTGCATTGGCTGCTGATTGACTATCAGGTCGGCGACGAGTTCATGCAGTGGTTTTGGAAGGCCGATCGAGGCGAAATCGATCCGTTCGTGCTGGTGGTCGAGGGCTCCATCCCCAACGAGGAGATCAAGCGCGAGGGTTACTGGGCCGCGATGGGCAATCGCGTGGAAGGTGGTGGCCGCGATACCCAGCCGATGACGACCTCGGAATGGCTGGAGCGGCTGGGGCCCAAGGCATGGGCCGTTTTAGCGGTCGGAACGTGCGCGACCTATGGCGGGATCCACGCGATGGCCGGGAATCCGACCGGCGCGATGGGTGTGCCTGATTTCCTGGGTTGGGATTTCCGCTCCAAGGGCGGCAACCCGATCGTCTGCGTGCCCGGATGTCCGATCCAGCCCGACAATCTCTCCGAGACCATCCTCTATCTGCTCTATCAGGCGGGTGGGCAGGCGCCGATGATTCCGTTGGACGAGGAGTTGCGGCCCAAGTGGCTATTTGGTGCCACGGTCCATGAGGGATGCGATCGTGCCGGGTACTATGAGCAGGGCGACTTCGCGACCGAATACGGCTCGCCCAAATGTATCGTCAAGCTGGGATGCTGGGGCCCGGTGGTGAAGTGCAACGTGCCCAAGCGCGGATGGATGGCCGGTATCGGCGGCTGTCCCAACGTGGGCGGAATCTGTATCGGCTGTACGATGCCCGGCTTCCCCGACAAATTCATGCCGTTCATGGACGAACCGCCGGGCGCCAAGCTCTCGACCAAGGCCGCCAACGTATTGGGGTCCGCCATCAGGGCCTTGCGCTCGTTTACCACCTCGACCCTGGACAAAGAACCGAAATGGCGCCGCCCGGGACCAAAACTTACCACTGGGTATCAACCTACTTGGAAATGAACTAACGCAAACCAAAAGGCTGGCTGCTCCGGCTTCGTTACCTAATCAGGAGGATCACCATGGCTGCCGCAAAAACGAGCAACGGGCTGGTCGAGATGAATTGGGATCCGGTTACCCGGATCGTCGGCAGCCTCGGGATCTATACCAAGATCGACTTCGGCAAGCGCAAGGTCGCCGAATGTCACAGCACTTCTTCAATCTTCCGTGGCTATAGCGTGTTCATGAAGGGCAAGGACCCGCGTGACTCGCACTTCATCACCAGCCGCATCTGCGGGATTTGCGGCGACAATCACGCGACCTGTTCCTGTTACACGCAGAACATGGCCTACGGCGTCAAGCCGCCCCATCTGGGCGAATGGATCGTCAACCTGGGTGAGGCCGCCGAGTACATGTTCGATCACAACATCTTCCAGGAAAACCTGGTGGCGGTGGACTTCTGCGAAAAGATGGTGCGGGAGACCAATCCGGGCCTGTGGGAGAAGGCGGCCAAGGCAGAGGCGCCGCATGCCAAGGATCATGGCTACAAGACCATCGGCGACATCATGAAGGCGGTCAATCCGCTGGAGGGCGAGTTCTACCGCGAAGCGCTCCAGACCAGCCGCTGGACGCGCGAGATGTTCTGCCTGATGGAAGGCCGCCACGTCCATCCCTCCACGCTCTATCCCGGCGGCGTCGGCACCACCGCCACGGTGCAGCTTTTCACCGACTACCTGACCCGCCTGATGCGCTATGTGGAGTTCCTCAAGCGGGCGGTCCCGATGCATGACGACCTGTTCGACTTCTTCTACCAGGCGCTGCCCGGTTACGAAGAGGTTGGCAAGCGCAGGATTCTACTGGGATGCTGGGGTTCCTTCCAGGATCCCGACGTCTGCAACTTTCAGTACCGCGACATGACCAAGTGGGGCCGCGCGATGTACGTCACGCCCGGCGTGGTCGTGGATGGCAAGCTGGTCACCAACGACCTGGTGCAAATCAACCTTGGGATTCGAATCCTTCTGGGCCATTCCTTCTATGAGGACTGGGAAGACCAGGAGATGTTCGTGCGCAACGATCCGCTGGGCAATCCCGTCGACCGGCGCCATCCGTGGAACCAGCACACCAATCCGCGCCCGCAAAAGCGCAACTTCGACGGCAACTATAGCTGGGTGATGTCGCCGCGATGGTACGACGGCAAGGATCATCTGGCGCTGGACACCGGCGGCGGTCCGATCGCGCGGTTGTGGTCCACTGCGCTCTCGGGCCTGGTGGACATCGGCTACCTCAAGGCGACCGGCAACAGCGTGGTTATCAATCTGCCCAAGAGCGCGACGCGCGGACCGGTTACCTTTGAATGGAAGATTCCCAAGTGGTCCAACACCATCGAGCGCGACCGCGCGCGCACCTACTTCCAGGCTTACGCGTGCGCCTGCGCGCTGCACTTCATGGAAAAGGCGCTGGCCGAGGTGCGGGCCGGCAACACCAAGACCTGGGAGCCGTTCAAGGTTCCCGATGAAGGGATCGGATGCGGCTTTACCGAGGCGGTGCGCGGCGTGCTGTCGCATCACATGGTGATTCGAGGCGGCAAGATCGCCAACTATCATCCCTATCCGCCCACGCCCTGGAACGCCAATCCACGCGACGTTTACGGAACGCCGGGGCCATACGAGGACGCGGTGCAGAACACCCCAATCTTCGAGGAGAATCCGCCGGACAAATTCAAAGGGATCGACATCATGCGGACGGTGCGAAGCTTCGACCCGTGCCTGCCGTGCGGCGTGCACATGTATCTGGGCAAGGGCAAAGTGCTGGACAAGATTCACTCGCCAGCCATGATGAACAAGCTATGATGATCGAGCTGTAGTGAGCAGGTTGTGAGTTTCAGCCAAGCGAACTGACGTTACCGGCCGCGCGGTGCTTATATCTAATACCGCGCCGGGGAGAAGCGCACAGATGCCTGACCGCGGGAGCCCTGGTCAAATCGGCGAGCGAATCGAGCGCCTGCTCGAAGAAGTGCGCTCGATGGCGAGTCCGCCCGCGTGGCAGCGGGTGGATGAACTGATCCGACTCATTCTGGAGCTGTACGGATCCGGCCTCGGCCGCATCGTTGAGATCAGCGCGGAGGGCGGCCCCTTCGGCGAAGCGCTGCTCGAGCGTTTCACGCAAGACGAATTGATTTCAAGCCTGCTTATTCTCCACGGATTGCATCCCGACGATTTCGCCACGCGGGTGAGCAAAGCGCTAATCCGCGTGCGTCCCTACCTGGGCTCGCACGGCGGCGACGTTGAGCTGATCGACGCCGACGACGCGACCGGGGTAGTGCGCCTGCGGATGGAGGGAAGCTGTGAGACGTGTCCGTCCTCGACGCTGACGGTGAAGCTCGCCGTCGAGGGCGCGATCAGGGAGGTCGCTCCGGAGCTGAGCAGTATCGAAGTTGAAGGGGGGCAGAACTCCAATCAGTCCGCTCTAAACGGCCTGGCCGGGCACGCGCCCAAGTGGACGGCGCTGGCTAGCGCGCCCAAGGTCGAACCCGGTGCTTTGGCAACGATCGAAACCGGCGGCGCGCGAATCGTGCTGTGCCGGGTCGGGCCCAGCCTCTACGCCTATCGCGATTGCTGTCCGGAATGCGCCGGCGCGATTCACACCGGCTCGCTCGACCAAACCGTCCTCAGCTGCCCCTCGTGCGGACAGCGCTACGACGTTCGGCTGGCTGGAGGTTCCCTTGAAAACCGCAAACTGCACCTGGAGCCGGTTCCATTGCTGGAGGACGACGCCGGGGTGAGAGTCGCGTTGGCCGAGGCATCGCCATGAGCGGAGGTCAGCCTTTGCGGGGCCAGCCGCTGACGGCATTAACCCGTTTTGTGCGACCGGCGCCCAAGCAGGCGCCGGTCGAGAAGTGCGAGATGTGCTCGCAAGAGCTTGCACCCGGCCATTCCCATATCGTCAATCTCGAAACCCGCAGCCTGATGTGCGCCTGCCGCGCCTGCTATTTGCTTTTCCTCCAACCGGGAGCGGCGCAGGGAAAGTTCAAGGCGGTTCCTGACCGCTACCTGCGCCTGCAATCAGCCGAGTTCACACCGCAGCGATGGGAGACCTTGCAGGTTCCGGTGGGGATGGCGTTTTTCTTCTTCAACTCGGCTCTGGGGCGCGTCAGTGGCTTTTATCCGAGCCCGGCCGGCGCCACCGAGTCGCTGCTGCCGCTTGACGCGTGGCGGGAAATTTCATCAGCCGATCCGATCATCCAAACCATGGAGGCGGACGTGGAAGCGTTGCTGGTGCGCCGCGGCCGCGATGCCAGCTTCGAATGTTTCCTGGTGCCGATCGATTCCTGCTACGAGCTGACTGGAATCGTCCGCCGGCGATGGCGGGGATTTGACGGCGGCGAGGAGGCGCGGCGCGATATCGACGGTTTCTTCGACGCGCTGCGCGAAAAGAGCCGCCCGGCGGGAACGGCATAAACGCCATGAGCGAGATCGATTTCGCCGTGCTGGACGCCAAAGCCCAGCCCTACGCCGCCGTCCCCACGCTGGCTTTCCGTCTGCGGCTTGATGAGCCCTCCGGCGCCACGGTCCATTCCGTCGCGCTGCATTGCCAAATCCGTATCGAACCGCAGCGGCGGCGATATTCCAAAGAGGAAGAGGATCGGCTGCGCGAATTGTTCGGCGCGGCTCCGCAATGGGGCGATACGCTCAAGCCGTTTTTGTGGACGCATGCCGACATGATGGTGCCGGGATTCGCGGGGAGCACGGAGATCGATCTCAACGTGCCCTGCACATATGACTTCGAGGTCGCGGGCGCCAAGTATCTCCATTCGCTGGGCGAAGGCGAGGTGCCGCTGCTGTTTTTGTTCAACGGTTCCGTGTTTGCCAAGGCGCCCTCCGGTTTGCGCGTGACTCAGCTTGCCTGGCATAAGGATGCCAGCTACCGCCTGCCGGTCCGCGTCTGGCGCGATCTGTTGGATCTATACTTTCCCAACGGCGGATGGCTCCGGCTGCATCGCGACACCTTGGACCAATTACTGAAATTCAAGGCGCGCAACGCGATCGCGACGTGGGACCAGGTGATTGAGGTCCTGCTGGACGCCGCCGGAGAAAAAGCGCGATGAACTTCGAACGCGCTCGCAAAATTGCCGACGCCGTCCTTTACGAGGGCTACATCCTGTATCCTTATCGCGCCTCGGCGCGCAAGAACCAGCTCCGATGGCAGTTCGGCGTGCTGGCTCCGCGCGCGTGGAGCGAAGCCGGCGGATGCGAGCATTGGTGGCGGCAAACCGAATGCCTGGTCGAATGCGCCGGCGGCACGCACCTGACCGGCAAGCTGCGGTTTCTGCAAATTGCTGCGCGCCGCGTGGAGATTGCCGAAGGCTCTGGCATGTTCCGTCCGGTGCCGTCGGCTGAAATCGACGGCCGCCTGTACACGTCGTGGGAAGAGGGAATCGAGCGTGAAGCGGACTTCGCGGTTGCGCTCGATCCCAACGTGGGCGCGAGCCTCGAGGTGCCGTTTGAATTTTCGCATAGCGCTGGGGTGGAAGAGGTCGGCGATGGCGCCGGCAGGCTGGCCGCGCGAATCCTGCACGAGCAGGCTGCGATCGGCGGAGTGCTGCGAATCGACGTGGAGCCGATCCCCGGTCCATATTCCCTGGTCAAGGTGCGCTTGCGCGAGGAGAACCTGACGCCATGGACCGCTGTGGACGCCCCCCGCGACGCGGTGCTGACGGCATTTTTCGTTGGCGCCCACGCGCTGCTGGGCGTGGAGGACGCGACGTTTGTCTCGTTGCAGGATCCGCCGCAATGGGCGGCGGGGGTGGCGAATTCGTGCGTGAACGTACGCACGTGGCCGGTGATGGCGGGCGCGCCGGGCGAGCGCAACCTGGTTCTTTCTTCGCCGATCATTTTGGAAGACCACCCGCGAGTGGCTCCGGAAAGTCCTGCCGACCTGTTTGATGCGACCGAAATTGACGAGATTCTAACCCTGCGCACCATGACGCTTACCGACGAAGAGAAGCGCGAGGCGCGCGCGACCGATCCGCGTGCCGCCGCTATTATCGACCGGGTCGACAACATGCCGCCCGAAGTGCTCGACCGCCTGCATGGCGCGATTCGTTATTTGCGCGAGGCGGGTGGCGAGCAACTGCGCCAGCCTGGGAGCCAGCAACCCGATGTTCCGTGGTGGGACCCCGGAGCCGACGCTTCGGTGCGTCCGGAGGTTGATAGTGTAGAGGTAGCCGGCGTCGCGATAGCCAAGGGCAGCCGCGTGCGCCTGCGGCCGAGGATGCAGCGCGCCGACGCCCAGGACATGTTCCTGGACGGCCGCGCCGCTCGGGTACATGGGGTTTTTCGCGATATCGATGACAACAGCTACCTGGCGGTGACGCTCGAAGACGATCCTGCCGCGGACCTTTACCAGTCACACGGCCGCTTCCTTTACTTCCAGCCCGACGAAGTCGAACCCTTTGAGGAGCGGTCATGAAGCAACGTATCCTGGTTGCCGGCGTGGGTAATATTTTTTTGGGCGACGACGGATTCGGCGTTGAGGTCGCGCGGCGCCTTGGCAGCGAGACGTTTCCGCAAGGCGTCGATGTTGCCGACTTCGGCATCCGCGGCGTTCACCTCGCTTATCAGCTCCTGGAGGGATACGATACTCTTATCCTGATCGACGCGGCGTCGAGGGGAGAAGCGCCCGGCACGATCTTCGTTATAGAGCCTGATTTCGAGCAGCCTGAAACATTGCAACGCACTGAAAGTGGGTTCCTGCTCGACGCTCACGGCATGGATCCGGAGATGGTCCTGGGCATTCTGAAAGACCTGGGCGGTAAGGTCGGACGGGTGGTAATCGTTGGCTGCGAGCCGGCCGACCTCAGTGAACGGATGGGTCTGACCCAGGCCGTCGAACACGCCGTAGGCGAGGCCTGCACGGTGGTGTGCCGGCTGATTCAGGAAGAAGTTACGTCGAAGCCCGCGGGCGGAGAACGATCCCCCTCGGCCAACCAGGAGGAGAAAGAAACATGAAACGTCTCGTGGGTATCCTTGCGCTGCTGGCAGTCGCTTACGTGGTGGTATCGTCGATTCCGGACATCGCGCGCTACATAAAGATACGCGAGATGTGAGCGATGGAGCGCTTCAAGATAATCCCGGAGCGCTCCCGTATCTGGGCTGAGGCGCGCTCCAGCCTCCATCCGATCAAAGCGGAGAGCGCGGGAGTGACGGGATACATAGAAATCGAGCTGAACGGCGGCGCGCCCGACCTGAAGGTTGCGCCGCAGGGCCGGATCGACGTCGACGTGGAAAGCCTCAAGACCGGCAACGTGCTCTACGATCACGAACTGCCGCGCCAACTGGACACTCGCAAATTCCCGCGCATCCGAGGCGAGATACTCGAAGTCACGGAACTCGATGCGAAACGCTACAAGGTGCGCGGAAATCTTTCTCTTCACGGCGTGACCAAAACCGTCGAGGGCGAGGTGACCTTGAGCGTCCTTGACGACGGTACCTTCGAGGTCGAAGGCGAGAAGGTTTTCGACATCCGAGATTTCGGCCTGACTCCGCCACGCATCCTGATGTTGAAAGTTTATCCCGATGTAACGGTGCGCGGACGCGTGGTGGCCGCAAAACAGGACTGAGCGCCGCACCCAAGGAGAGTTCGATGTGTCTGGGCATCCCCGGTGAGATCCTCGAGGTTCGCGACGACAAGGGGCTGCGCGTGGGCAAAGTGCGCTTCGCCGGTATCACGCGCGAGGTCTGTTTGCAGTACGTGCCCGAGGCGATGCCGGGCGAGTTCGTGGTGGTCCACGTCGGTTTCGCGATCTCCAAAATCGATCCGGAGGAGGCCGCGCGCGCCTATCGAGTGCTCGAAGAGTTGGGCCAGACCGCGGAATTGACCGCCGACGCCCCTGCATCGGAGGGCAGCCGTGAAATACCTCGACGAATACCGTAGCAGCGAAATCGCCGGCGCGCTGACCCGCAGGATCGGCGAAATGGTCACCCGGCCATGGGTGCTGATGGAGGTGTGCGGCGGCCAGACCCATTCGATCGTTCGCTACGGGATCGACCGGATGATCCCGAATGCGGTCGAACTGGTCCATGGCCCCGGATGCCCGGTGTGCGTGACCTCGCTGGAGATGATCGATCGCGCGCACGCCATCGCGCAGCGTCCCGGCGTGATCTTCACGTCCTTCGGCGACATGCTGCGGGTGCCCGGCTCGCGCGGCGACCTGCTCACGCTCAGGGGCCGCGGCGCCGACGTGCGGGTGGTCTACTCGCCGCTGGACGCGGTGCGGATCGCGCGCGAAAATCCCGCCCGCCAGGTAGTCTTCTTCGGCATCGGCTTTGAGACCACGGCGCCCGCCAACGCGATGGCGCTTCATCAGGCCAGGCGGCTGGGCGTCAAAAACTTCTCGATGCTGGTGTCGCACGTGCTGGTGCCGCCGTCGATCGCGGCGATCCTGCAGGCGCCGGGAAATCGTGTGCAGGCCTTCCTGGGGCCCGGCCACGTATGCGCGGTGATGGGCTACCGCGAGTACGAATCGCTGTGCGAGCGCTATCGCGTACCAATCGTCATCACCGGATTCGAGCCGCTCGACATACTGGAAGGAATCCTGATGGCGGTGCGCCAGCTCCAAGAGGGCCGCGCGGAAGTCGAAAATCAGTACGTGCGGGCGGTCACACGGGACGGCAACCGGGCGGCGCGCGATCTGATCTTCGAGGTGTTCGAGATTGGCGACCGCAAATGGCGCGGCGTCGGGTCGATTCCCAAGTCGGGTTACAAGGTTGCCTACGAATACCGCGACCACGACGCGGAAAAGATCTTCGAGGTCGATGAAATCGAGACCCGCGAGCCGGCCGAATGTATCAGCGGCCCAATCCTGCGCGGCCTCAAGAAACCTTGCGATTGTCCGGCGTTCGGCAAGCAATGCACGCCGCAAAACCCGCTGGGCGCGACGATGGTGTCGGCTGAAGGGGCGTGCGCCGCCTACTACCAGTATGGACGCTACCTCGACACCAACGGCTCGGTTGCGCCGGGGAACTCCGCGAGAGCCGCCGGCAAATGAGAGAGGCGATCCTCCGCAAGGCGCGCGAGATCGCCGATCTAATGGTGGGCTTTTTCGCCGAAAACGCTGACTCGCTGGAGCGATGCGTCCACGACATCAGCGAACGTTTCAGCCGCGGTGGCAGGTTGATTGCGATGGGCAACGGCGGCTCGGCCTGCGACGCACAGCACGTCGCGGTGGAATTCCAACATCCCATAATCGAAAAGCGCAAGCCCCTGCCGGCATTCGCGCTGACTATCGACACTGCCACGCTGACCGCGATCGGCAACGATAAGGATTTTTCCTACGTGTTTATCGACCAGCTCGAACTGCTCGCGCGGCCCGAAGACATAGCGCTGGGCATCTCGACCTCGGGCGCGTCGGCCAACGTCAATCGGGCGCTGCGGCGGGCGCGTGACAAGGGCCTCCTGACCGTTGGCTTCGCCGGGCGCGACGGCGGGCAGATGCCGGCGCTGTGCGATTACTGCTTTACCGTGAAATCGTGGTCAATTCACCGCATCCAGGAAACCCACACCGCGCTGCTCCATCTGTTGTGGGACCTGCTGCACGTTGCGATGGGAGCGGACGATGTCATCTGAGGAAACGCCTTTCGGGCGATGCCCGCTGCCAATCAACCAGGTCGCCGAGGTGCTGATGGGCCATGGCAGCGGCGGCAAGCTCAGCGCCCAGCTTATCGAAAACCTGATCCTGCCCGCGTTTCGCAATCCGGAGCTGGAGTTGCTTGACGATCAGGCGGTCTTTTCGGTGGGCGGCGCGCGCTTGGCGTTCACCACCGATTCATATGTGGTGACGCCGATTTTCTTTCCCGGCGGCGATATCGGCGATCTTGCCGTCAATGGCACGGTCAACGACCTCGCGATGGGCGGGGCGCAACCGCTTTATCTCTCGCTCGCTTTTATCCTCGAGGAAGGATTGCCGCTGGCCGACCTGGAGCGCGTGGTGGAATCCGCGCGCCGCGCAGCGCGCCGGCGTGCGGATCGTAACCGGCGATACCAAGGTCGTCGGCAAAGGCAGCGGCGACAAGATTTTCGTCAATACGTCGGGGATCGGCGTGGTTCCCGCAGGAATCGAGCTTTCGTCGTGCCGCATCAGGCCCGGCGACGCGATTCTGCTGTCGGGCACGATTGGCGACCATGGCATCGCGATCCTGTCGCGGCGCGAGGGGTTGGAGTTCGAAGGCGAGTTGCTGAGTGACACCGCGCCGCTGCATGAACTGGCTGCCGCGGCGCTCGGCGCGTATCCGGGAATACACGCGATGCGGGATCCGACGCGCGGGGGACTTGCGGCCACGCTGGTCGAGTTCGCCTCGCGCCGCCATCTGGGGATCGAGGTGGAAGAGACGTCGATCCCGATACGCGATACCGTGCGTGGAGCGTGCGAGATTTTCGGCCTCGATCCGCTGCTGGTCGCCAATGAAGGCAAGCTGGTCGCGTTCGTGCCCGGGCAGCACAGTGGGCGCGTGCTGGAGGCGCTGCGCAGCAATCCGCTGGGGCGCGACGCTGCGCGCATCGGTCGGGTGACGGAAAGTCATCCGGGATTCGTAATCCTAAAAACGCCGGTCGGCGGCGAGCGCGTCCTGGACCTGCCGTTCGGCGAAGCGCTGCCAAGAATTTGCTGAGATGGGGCGAGGAATGGTTTTATTTCTCAGAAGTTACCCTCACCCTAGCCCTCTCCCTGACCAGGTGTGGTCAGGGAGAGGGGACGGAAAGAGGTCAGGGAGAGGGAAATTCTATTCGCCGAGGGTTAATCAGAAATTTTCTCGCTGTTTGGGCAGAGTGGATCACGAATAGAGTGAGCATGTCTTTCTCGGCAGGGTGCATCAAGAATTGGGTGATCATTTCTTTCTTTCCCTCTCCCTGGTCCAGGGAGAGGGTTAGGGCGAGGGTGTCCGCGCAGTTCGCGCCAGTTTTCAAAACCGGCGGGGAACCTCCCTGCGTGCTTCGTCTCCCGATGCTGCGCGCCCTCACTGCGGCGGCGCAAACCCTGGCGGCGTCATGTCGGCCAGCGGATAGACCTGGTAGCGGGAGTAGTTGTACACGGGCGAGCGCGCGAGCAGCATATCTAGTTCCTCGTTGGAGCCGACGTTGTAGATCCACGCCCCGCCGTGTGAGCCGGGGATGTGATAGCGGGCGAGGATCTTGCCCTGTTTCTCTAACGGCTGCGCATAGTCTGGCATCCTGGCCACCGACTTCAGGATCTCGCGCGACAACAGCGAAATCTCGATTTGCCTAATCACCAGGAACTTCACCCTCGACTCCGGCGAACTTCACTGCCAGCGGCGCCGTATTGCGTCATATGGCCCCTCATTGCTCCTCCACATCATCGATTTCCGGCGGACTACCAGTGTATTCGCGCAGCGCCGCCATCTGCTCGCCGGCGGTGGCTTCGTCGATCTTTTCCATCGCGAAGCCGGCATGGATCAGAATCCAGTCGCCGCACTCAAGTCCCTGCTCAGCCAGCATCATGATGTTGATGTCGCGCGGGGCGCCGGCGACGTCCACGGTGGCCAGTTCGGGATGTTCTTCAGAAAGCGCGACGACTTGGCCGACTATGCCCAGGCACATGGTAAAACCTCGATGTGGTGCGGCGCTGCGAGCCTCAAGCAATGCGCCGATTATGTGGGCCCGATGAGTCAAGCCAATTCTATCATAACCCCTGGCGCGACTCCCATTATTCGGACGCTAATCCGAGTCGAAGGTATTGTGCAAGGAGTTGGCTTTCGCCCGTTCATTTACGCGTTGGCGGCGCGGTTGGAGCTCGGCGGTTATGTGGCAAACGATCAGCGCGGAGTTAACTATCGAGGTTGAAGGCGCTCCACCAAGTGTCGTCGAATTCATCGCTCGCCTGCAAAGCGACGCGCCGGTCCTGGCGTCGGTCGATCGCTTGTCCACCACGCCGATTGCGGCGCTGGGCGAGGGCGAATTCAGGATTGTCGCCAGCCGTCCCGAAGGGTCGCGCCAGACGTTGATCGCGCCTGATACTGCAACCTGCGCCGACTGCTTGCATGAGATCTTCGACCCCTCCGACCGCCGCTACCGTTACCCCTTCACCAACTGCACCAACTGCGGTCCCCGCTTCACCATCATCCGAGACACTCCGTACGACCGGCCCTTCACTACGATGGCGGGCTTTGCGATGTGCGCACTGTGCGCGCGGGAATACCACGACCCGGGCGATCGCCGCTTCCATGCACAGCCGATCTCATGCCCCGATTGCGGACCGCGTCTGCGCCTTGTCGATCGCGCCGGCGCTCAAGCGCACCCTCACCCTAACCCTTTCTCTGGTCAGGGAGAGGGTAGAGAAAGGAGAGCTCTCCCTGGTCAGGGGGAGCGGAGAGAAGGGAAAGATCTCGTTGGTCGGGGGAAGGGAAAAGAACAGCCGGGAAATCCGATCGATATTGCTGCGCGGCTACTTGCGGCGGGGCATATTATCGCAATCAAAGGATTGGGCGGCCATCATCTCGCAGCGGCTGCTGCCAATGAAGTAGTGGTAAGCGCACTGCGGGCGCGCAAGCATCGCGAGGACAAGCCGTTCGCCGTGATGGCTGCCGATATCGGCGCGGCGCGGCAGCTGGCCGTGATCGATGAGGCGCAAGAGCGGGTGTTAAGCAGCGCGCGCCGGCCGATCGTGTTGGTTCCCCGCCGTCCGCAGGCGCCGCTGGCGGCCGCCGTGGCTCCAGGCAATCGTTTCGTCGGTGTGATGCTTCCCTACACGCCGCTGCACCATCTGCTGTGCGACGCCTTGGACCAGCCGATGGTGCTGACCAGTGGCAACTTCTCCGACGAGCCGATTGCCTATCGCGACGATGACGCGATGGAGCGCCTGGGCGCAATCGCCGATTTCTTCCTGACCCACGATCGCCCGATTCATATCCGCACCGACGACTCGGTGGTGCGCGTCTTTTCCGGACGCGAGATGCCGATCCGCCGTTCGCGCGGCTATGCGCCCGCGCCGCTGGCGCTGCCGCTATGCGCGCGCCGCCCGATACTGAGTTGCGGCGCCGAATTGAAAAACACCTTCTGCCTGGTGCGCGATCGCAGCGCCTTTCTCTCGCACCATATTGGAGACCTCGAGAATTATCGAAGCCTGCGCGCTTTTACCGAAGGGATCGAGCACTTCCGCCGAGCGTTTGAGCTGAGTCCGCAACTGGTGGTCCATGATCTCCATCCCGAATACCTCTCCACCAAGTACGCGCTGGACCTGCGCGCGGTCGAGTTAATGGCCGTCCAGCACCATCATGCGCACATCGCCGCGTGTCTGGCTGACAATGGAGAGCAAGGACCGGCAATCGGCGTCGCGTTCGACGGTCTGGGTTACGGGGCCGACTCGATGATGTGGGGCGGCGAATTCCTCATTGCTGATTTGTGTGGCTTTCGGCGCGGAGCTTACTTCGAGCCGGTGCCGATGCCGGGAGGCGCCGCCGCAATCAGGCAGCCGTGGCGAATGGCGCTGGCTTATCTCGACCTGCTCTATGGAGATGAACTGCCGGCCGGCCTGGAGGTGTTCAAACGCAATCGCAGCCATTGGAGCGCCGTTGCCGCTGCCATGCGCGCAAAGGTGAACTCGCCCATGACATCCAGCGCGGGACGGTTGTTTGACGCCGCCGCGGCGATCTCGGGATTGAGAGACCAGGTTAACTACGAAGGCCAGGCGGCGGTCGAATTCGAGCAGATGGCGGAGATCGCGGAGCGCGGCGCTTAGCGCGCCGGTATCATCCGCTCCGAGGCGATTCGAATCAGCGGCGCGGACCTGGTGCGCGCCCTGGTCGATGATGTCTGCGCCGGCACGCCGCGTGAGATCGTGGCCGCGCGTTTCCACAACGGGATGGCCGAGGCGATTGTCGCTGTTTGCGATATCATCCGCGGCGAACATGATCTGAACACCACCGCGATCAGCGGCGGCGTGTTCCAGAACGCCTTGCTGCTCGAGCGCACGTCGCAGCGGCTTCAGATGATGGGATTCCGGGTGCTTACCCATTCGCGAGTGCCCGCCAACGACGGCGGTATCGCCTTCGGTCAGGCTGCGATTGCCGCCGCTCGCGACGCCGCTCGCGAACGGTTATGAGCGCTGGCGGCCCGCGGGGCCGCTTGCAGAGTTTGAAATGATCGTCAGGAAGAAGAACGCGGCCAAGGAGGATTTCGCAATGGGGACTTTACTGGGCTTCGCCCTCGGCTTTTATCTCGGCACCAAGGCTGGACCCAATGGAATCGATGACCTCACCAAAGCCTGGCAGACGATCAGCGAGTCGGAAGAGTTCCAAGCCCTCTCCGCAACTGCAAGGGCAACTCTGGAGAGCCTGATGGAGCAGGGCGCGGCGGGTGTCGCGCAATTTGTTACGGGTCTGATGGGCGCGGAAGAGGAGCCAGGCTCTGAGCATCCCGAGAAACCCGCCGCTAGAAACGGCAATCTGCAGGGACTGTGGGCGGCTGTTTCGCAAACGTTCCAGGCGGAGAGTGCGGCTTCCACCGGCGCGGCGCTGGTGATGCAATTGTTTGAGCAGGGGATGTCCGCGGCCCGGGGCCGGATTTAGTTAAGTCGCGATCGCTCGCGCGCAAACACGGCGGTCCGTATTTCGGTTAGGATATATTTATTGAAGGGCGCCGGAGCTCGGTTTGCAGCTTCCTCCGCGCTTGGCAACGGCGATGCATGAACTGGCGATCACACAAGGCGTCGTGGACCAGATAGGCGAGCGCCTGGGTGACGCAAAGGTCACGCGGGTTGCACTTGAGATAGGCCTGCTTTCAGGAGTGGTCTGCGATTCGGTGCGCTTTTGTTTCGACGTTTGCGCCCAGGGCACCACGCTTGAGGGAGCGCGGCTTGAAATTATCCAGACCGCAGGCTGCGCGCGATGCCGCGAGTGCGGCGCCTGCTTCGGCGTGGACGATCTTTTCGCGCTGTGCCAATGCGGCAGCGCGGACCTCGAACTTATTGCCGGCCAGGAACTGAAAATTCACGAAGTGGAGTTAGCCGATGTGTAGCACTTGCGGATGCTCCGAAGCCGTCAGACCTGTGGTTACAAATCCCGACAAGATGGCGATGTTCGATCGGGAGGCGCCGCGCGCCCATCAACACGATCACGAGCATCCGCATGCGCACGAGCATCACCACGGCGACGGGGATCACGAACACTCCCACGTGCATCCGCACAGTGAAGCGGACCAGCGCACGATCCGCCTGGAGCAGGACATCCTGGCAAAGAACAACCGGCTCGCCGAGCGCAACCGCGGATGGTTCGAAGGGCGGGAAATCTTTGCGGTCAATTTGATGAGTTCGCCGGGCGCCGGCAAAACCACGCTGCTGGAGCGGACGATCCGCGACCTTGGCGGCGAGATAGCGCTGTCGGTAATCGAGGGCGACCAGGAAACGCTGCGCGACGCGGAGCGCATCCGCGCCACCGGCTGCAAAGTCGTTCAGGTCAACACCGGCAGCGGATGCCATCTGGACGCCGAAATGCTGAACCGCGCGCTGCGCGAGTTGGAACCACCGCCCAGGTCAGTCGTGATTATCGAAAACGTCGGCAACCTGGTGTGTCCCGCGCTGTTCGATCTTGGCGAGCGCGCGCGGGTGGTGATCATGTCGGTGACAGAAGGCGAGGACAAGCCGTTCAAATACCCCCACATGTTTCGCGCGGCGGACGCGATGATTCTAAGCAAAGTGGACCTGCTGCCGCATCTGGAGTTCGATGTTGAACGCTGCCTGGAGTACGCGCATCGGGTAAACCCGAGGCTAAAGTTCTTTCAGCTTTCGGCCACGCGCGGCGCCTGCCTGGATTCCTGGTATGCGTGGCTGCGCAGCCGGGCCACATCATAACCCGCGCGTTTTGTTTCTGAGCACATTCTGAGGAATTCCGTGCGCAGCCGCGTCGCCTTGCGTCGGACTGTTGCTTTCGATCTTTTGGCGTAACAATCTCCAAACGACGCGCGCGAGGAGGCAAGCTTCGAACCAGGTTGCTCAGCGATGTTTACCGGTAAGGGCCAACAGCTGACTATTTATGTCGGCGAATCCGACACCTGGCACACGTGCCCAGGCGAGGGGTATCGCAACTCCAGATGCTGGTGAAGGCGGGATTTCTGGATGAAACGGTCCAAACGCCGGTTGTAACCGCGTACTCAATCACGGGGGGAGCCAAACGTTACATCTGACCCCTTGGGATTACGGGTTCATATGCCGAAGCGGGCGGCGGCGGCAACATCATGCGCTATGCGGTAGAGGAAGGCCGAACCGTTGTCACCAAGATCGATTGGTACACAGTGCCGGGACCGAATAGCGAGGGTGCAACGTACAGCACCGTGTGGTTCGTTGTCGAAAACTGCCCTTACGATTGGGTGAAGCCTTACCTCGCTCAGGAAGCACGAACGACCCATATATCGGTGAAACCGAGACAGGTCGGGCAGAACTCGTCCTGACCAACAAGGGGTGGCGAGTGACCAGCAAGGTGTTGAACTGGAACAACCCGCCATGAAGCCCTGTCACACGGCCGCGCTCGCCCTCGTCCTGGCATGTCGAGCATTTCATCCCGGCCGGCAAGGTATCGCCTGGCACGGCGATGCCCGACTACAACCTTCCGCCCGAGCAGGCGCGCGCTTTGGCGTTGCTGATCCTGAGCTGGCGGCACATCAACTATCCGCCGCAGTATATTCCTGAACCGGTGGCATCACCTGCGCCCCAACCTTCAGCGTCAGCCGCACCCAAACCCGCGGCGTCACCTGCCCCCTGACATTTTGTATTGGCTCCGTGGGACACGCTTCCAGTCTGTGCACCCAGGCTGGAAGTCTGTCCCACGGAAAGAAAACCAAACTAGGACTAGGAGGAGTAAGCGCGAGGCGGCCGAGGCGCTGTCGGCAAGCCTAATTCAACCGCCCTGTCTCCGCGGCGCCAACTCGATGGCGCCGCGTTCGTGGAATCTCAGGACTTTGCCCCCGCCTCTTCATCGGCTTTGAAGTGCGGGATCACGTGCTTGCTTATCAACTCCATGCTCTGGGTGACCCTGGCGCTCTCCAAACCACCCATCCGGGTCCAGCACAGCAACTGGGTGCAGCCCAATCGCTCCTTCAAAGCGGAGATCTGCTCGATGCAGGAGTCGCGATCTCCGCAAATAACCGCCCCGACGGCCTTCAAGTCCTCCCAATTGACCGCCGAGCAGATGCTGCGCAGTTGCTCGTACAACTCGTAGCCCTCGGCGGCGTGATGGCCGGGAGGCGGCGCGATGTATTTCGCCAGGGTTCGATAGGTCCACAGCACCGGGCCGGTAAACTCACGCCGCGCCTGCTCTTCGGTCTCGGCGCAGTACACCATGCAAAGCGCGCCGATATCGCGCGGCGCGCTCGGATGGGGACTGAGGCGCAATCCGTCATGGTAGCGCTTGATCATTTGTGTGGCAGCATTGCCGTAAAAGCCGAAGACCGGAGCGCATAGCAGGTTGAGGCCCCGCTTGCCCGCGGCGCCAAAGCTGTCGGCGCTCACCGCTGCGACCCATACCGGTGGATGCGGCTTTTGCAGCGGTTTGGGCATCACCTGATCGACTTCGAACTTGAAGTGCTTGCCCGGATAGCTGAGCTTCTGCTGGGTCCAGGCCTGCAATATGATGTCTAGGGCTTCGTCGAAAATTTCGTGCGAATGGCTCTGATCGATGTGAAAGCCGCGGTATTCAGTCGGTTGGAAGCCGCGTCCGACGCCGAAATCAACCCGGCCGTCGCTGATCAAGTCGAGCAGGGCGATTTCCTCTGCGATTCTCACCGGATGGTTGAAGGGCAGAACCGTGACTCCGGTTCCGAGCCTTATGGTTTTGGTCACCGGCGCCAGGGCGGCCAGGGTCAAGGCCGGCGAGGCGCAAAACCCGTATTCCGAGAAGTGATGCTCGGAAGCCCAGATCGAGTCGAAGCCGAGGTCTTCGGCGCCACGCATGAGACTCATTTCTTCCTTCAGCACCTGGTGCTCACTCTTACCCGCCGGGTTCTCGAACAGATGAAGCATTCCGAATTTCATACGAATCTCCTATGCGCTGGGCCAAAACGTATCAACCGGAATTTTCCTTTTGAATTCTGATTCAGACTCGCACCGACGCCAGACGGTTTGCAAACGCCAAGCTCGAGCCCGGGTTTGCTAGTCCGAACATCAGACCGGCTTTCGTTCCTATGCTTCCTACTTCTCCAACGCTTCCGCGCCTGAGATGACTTCGAGGATCTCCGTGGTGATCTGTTCCTGGCGCAGTTGCCGTTGTTCCCTGGTGAGTTCCTCTAGCCTGCCTTCGATCGAATGGCGAGCCGACTGAGTTAATGCGACCCGCGCGGCGTTCTCGCTGGCGAAGCTCTCGGTGGCTCCGCGCACCAGTTGCGCGAAGAAGTATTCCTCTATCAGCCGGTCGATAAGATGGCTGGGCGCAAGGTTGCTCCGCGGCGCCGGCCGCGTTAGGTAGCGGCGGAAGCGCCCCAGATCCAACGGCAACAGCATCTCGCGCTCTATTGAGAAACGACCTTGGCCTCCGTAACGCGCGAACACCATCATCACATCCGCTATCCCACCCCGGCTGAACCGCTCGTATAGCGCCTCGCCCACGCGATGGGCCACCGTCGTGATCGTGCCGATACTGGTCGCCATGGCAGTGCTCCACGCGACGGGGACCTTGCGCTCCTGCGACATCAGGGCACCGCGACTGCCCACCACGTAAAGCTCCGTGCGTCCGAGAGTTTCCTGCACCGCTTCGAGGAGCTTCTCATTGAAGGCGCCGCAAAACCCGTGCTCGCCGCAGAACAAAATCAGCCCATGCACCGAGGAACCATCGCGAGAGCGCCCTACCCATTCCAGCGTCAGGTAGCTTTCCGCCTTGGCGATCGAGGCGCCTATCGTATCGCTGTAGCCGCGAATCGCGGCCAGCGCGTTTTGTGCCTGCTGGATGCGGCTGGCAGCCAGCGACCGCATTACGCTGATCACGTCCTGCAATTGCGCGAAGCTGGAGATGCGCGTTTCGAGTTCGGACAGCCGTTCCATTATCAAGGGTGGTTATGGTTGTGCTTGAAACGTATCAAATCCCTTCACCCTGGCCTCCCTATAACTGAATGTCGGAGCGGTTTCAGAAAAACCCCGCGTTCCGAAGAGGTACAGCAAACCGTCTGCCGCTTACAGGGAAGATACGCGACATCAAACAGGCAGGCCGGTTTGCACGTTCCCCTCCTCTTGTCCTGCCGTAAATTCGTTAGCCAGCGACTGGATCGCATTCTTCAGCGCGGCACGGCTTGCCGCGTCCATTTCGCCGCTGTGCTCCAGTTTTGCGATTACATCGGGAGCATGCGCCGCAAGCCATTCGGGCAGGCGCGCCGCGAACGCCGCCATCTGCTCCAAGGGTATCTTGTCGACGATCGCCTCCTGAAGCGCCAACAGTTGGGCCACCTGGATTTCCATCGGGCGCGGCGAATACTGGGCCTGCTGCAACATCGCGCGCAGCCGGCGACTTGTTCAAGCTCGCGGCCGGTGCGCTCGTCCATGATAGTGCCGAAGCGGGCGAACATCTTCAGTTCCAGGAACTGCGCGTACGCCAGCCGCAGCGGCTCGGCCAGCGTGCGCAAGGCGGGGGCCTGGGTCTTGCCGCCCACCCGCGACACACTCTTGCCGACGTCGACGGCGGGATGATGGCCCCCGTAAAACAGCTTGGAGTCCAGGCAAATTTGCCCATCGGTTATCGAGATGAGGTTGGTCGGGATGTAGGCGCTCAGGTTTCCCGATTGAGTCTGAGCTATCGGTAGCGCGGTCAGCGACCCGCCGCCGCGTTTCTCGCCGAGTTTGGCGGCGCGTTCCAGCAGCCGCGCGTGGGTATAAAAAATATCGCCGGGATAGGCCTCGCGCCCCGGCGCCTGACGCAGCAGTAGCGCGAGCTCGCGATGAACCGCGGCGTGTTTGCTCAGGTCATCGATCACGACCAGGGCATGGCCACCGCAGTCGCGGAAATACTCCGCTATTGTCATTCCGGCGTAGGGTGCGAGCCATTGCAGGCCGGGCGCGCTGTCGCCGTCGGCGACTACAAAGATACAGCGCTCAATCCCGCCATGAGTGCGCACCGCCTCGATCGCCTCGCGCACCGCGGACGAACGCTGGCCGACCGCGACATAGACCGAGATCACGTCGGAGCGGCGCTGGTTGATGATGGTGTCGACACCTATAGCGCTCTTGCCGGTTGAACGGTCGCCGATAATCAGCTCGCGCTGGCCGCGCCCGATCGGGAACATCGCGTCGATCACCATCAGGCCGGTGTAAAGTGGCTGCGTGACCAGATCGCGATCGATTATTCCAGGCGCGGGACGGTCGATTGGGTCCATCCGTTCGGGAGCGAGCGGGTCGCCATCGTCAAGCAGATTGCCCAAAGGATCGACCGTGCGTCCCAGCAGCGCCTCGCCGACCGGCACCCGTACCACGGCTCCGGTGCCGCGCACGCGGCTACCCGCGGTCACCGGCTCTTCGCCGCCCAGCAGGTAGCATCAGGCACGGCCGGCCTCGAGATCGACGGCCAAGCCGCGGACGCCGCCCGCAAAGACGAGAATTTCATCCAGCCGCGTCCCGGGCAGCCCTGAGACCCAGGCGATTCCATCGCCGACATCCTCGACCCTCCCAAAAGCTTCGGCGATCGGTTGGAGCGTCAGGCTGGCCAGACGTTTAGGCGCGTCCTCCAGCCAACGGTCAAGATTTTCGAGCAGCGTCGCCATCGTCATCCAAAAGAGTCTTCAGAGCCTGCTCCAGACTCTGCTTCCAAGTGCAACTGACGACCGAAAGCGGCAGGCGTAATTCCACGCCCGCGATAAGACCGGGATCCTGAACGAAGTCGATAGCAACCTCGCGGCCCAATGCGTCCGCAATCCGTTTGCGGCACAGTTCAGTCTCCTTGGATGAGAGCGGTCCGGCGCTCGCGACTTCCAGTGCCGCATTCGCGTTGAGGTCGCCGGCCATGCGAGCACGTTCTTCACGCGGCAACTCTTCGAGCATCCGCAGGGCCCGATCGGCCAGCATCGGGGTAGCCCCGTCATCTGAAACCGATTGGCGCAGTAGCGCCGCCGCGACTTCCACACCCAGCCGCGCAATCCGATCGCGGAGTTGACGCTCCGCTGCCTCACGCTCCCGGGCCATGCGTTGACTGGCTGCCGTGGCGATGCTATCGGCGTCGGCCCGCGCGTGATCCATCATCGCGTTGCGCTCGCGCAGCCCGGCTTCTTTCGCCTGGTCCACCATCCTGGCGGCGGTTTTCGCAGCGTCAGCACGCATGCTCTCGAACTCGGCGCGAGCGGAATCCGCCGCCGCCTTGGCCGCCGCCGCCTCGGCGTAAGCGCGGTCGATCTCACCCTTGCGTCGCTCCATGATTTCCATCACCGGCCGGTAAAGGAAGTGCTGCAGCAGCCATACGAGGACGAGAAAATTTACGGCTTGAAACCCGAGCGTCCACCAGTTCATCGTGGCCTCTCAATGCAGGAACGGATTGGCGAACAGCACCAGCAACGCCACCACCAGGCAGTAGATTGCCATGGTTTCGATCATCGCCAGACCTACGAACAGGGTACGCGAAATGGCTCCCGAGGCCTCGGGTTGGCGCGCGATCGCGTCCATCGCCGCCGCCACCGCGCGGCCTTCAGCGAACGCTGGCATCAGCGAACCGATCGCGACCGCGAAGGCCGCGGCGATGATACTGATTTGCTGCAACGTCATGCGACTCCTCCTCATCCGGTTTCCACCGCACTCACACCGGCAGCTATGAAAACCCCGGCGAGCACGGTGAAAATGTAAGCCTGTATGATACCGACGACGATCTCGAGCGCCAGCAAGGGAATCGGCACGAACAGTCCGGCAAACGCCAGTATTATCCCGATGACGAATTCGCCGCTCATGATATTTCCGAACAGCCGGACCATCAGGGAGAAGGTGCGCGTGATCTGGCCGAGAATGTTCAGCGGCAGCATCAGGATCGTCGGCCTAGTGAAGCTTTTGAGATAGGCCGCAACACCGACGGTACGCACGCCATAATAGTGGACCGCGAAGAACACGATGATCGCCAGTGCCGCTGGCGTCTGGATAAACGCCGTGGGCGCCGTGATTCCGGGGATCAACCCGGAAAGATTGGCCACCACCAGGAACGCAAATAGTGTCGCCAGCAGCGGAAAATACCGCTTGCCGTCCACACCCATCGCCTCGGAGAGTTGCGTGTGGATGGTGTCGAGTACAATCTCCACCAGCGCCTGCCCGCCGCCGGGATGGAGGCTGAGCCGCCGCGCGGCCAGATACGATCCAATCGTCATCGCGGCCATGATTGCCCAGGTCACCACCACCGGTTCGCAATCGGCACCGGGCCCAGTGAAAACAGAATCGGCAAGTGCAGAGGCGATCGCATTCAAGCCTCCGCCCGGATGATCCGCACCGCGGCAACCCGCGCCAGCACGAATCCGCCCAGCGTCCACAGCACGGCCAGCCCGTGGGACATCGCGACCACAACGAAAATCAGCACGGTAAGCGCGAAGCGTCCCAAGGCCGTTGCGAGCGCGACGGCGATCGAGCCGCCCATGATTATTAGCTTCACATTACGGCGCAGCATCGCAAAATGGATCGTGCCGGCGCCAAACCCCAGCAGCGCAAACAGCACTATCGTGACGGCCACGTCCCTCCCCTGTTCACTCCTCGTTAACGCGCTGCCACCCCAGCCAGCATCCGAGGCCAAGGCCACCGACCAGCAGCGCCCCGCTCCAGAACACGCCGGTATTAAAGGTCCGATCTAGCCAGATGCCGGCACCCATCCCAAGCAATGCCGGGATTACGATCAGCCATCCGAGCGAGCCCATCAGGGCCAGATTCCTGCCCACCGGCCGCTCGCCTTCGCGCTCAAAGCGCGCGCGCCGTTCACTGCGCAGACGCGCCTGATGCGGCAGGTCGCTGCGACCCGGCTCAGGCCGTGGTCCAGGCTTTTCCTGATCGTGCGGAGACTTCATTGTTCTTTGCCGCCGAGCGGATGCTGCGGGCGCGCGCCGCCGAGAGCGGTCGAACGTGAAAGCTCCCGCAATACCCGCAGGCGCATCTGCGCCGAGTGCGTCCATGCCACTTCATCCTGCTCGGCTTGACGTTTGAGTTCGGCGACGACCTTGTCCGCCAGGTGACCGAGATCGTCGCCAATCACCGCCTGGCGGGAAGCGATCGCGACCTCCTTGCCGCCCGACACCGAAAGCACGCCGCCGCGCACCGCGCAGTGTCCCTCGCGGCCCGAGGCCAGACGCCAGCTCACAACCGACACCGCCAGCGCGGTAAGAAACTCGTCATGACGATCGAGTATCCCAAAAGTCCCGGTTTCGTCTTCGGCACGCACGTGAACGACGCCGGTGATATCGACCACGACCGCCATCGGCGTTGTGATGACGAGCCGCATCTCAGTGCCCGGCCTGGACGGCCTCGCGCTCGCGCGCCTCATCGATAGTGCAAATCATATAGAACCACGCCTCCGCCATCTCATCACACTCGCCTTGCAGAATCGCGCGGCATCCGCGCAGCGTGTCCGCCAGTTGGACGGTACGGCCCTTCTGACCGGTGAAGGCTTCGGTCACCGCGAACGGCTGGGTTAAGAAGCGCTGCAAGCGTCGCGCGCGCTTGACCACCACGCGGTCCGCGGGGCTCAATTCATCGATTCCCAATATAGCGATGATGTCTTCAAGTTCGCGGTAATGTTCGATGGTGCTGCGCGCTTCCTGCGCGGTACGATAATGCTCCTCTCCCACCACCCGCGGGTCCAACAGCACCGAGGTCGAGGCCAGTGGATCGATCGCCGGATACAATCCCTCGGTAGCCATCGCGCGCGACAGCACAATTGAGCTGTCCAAATGGCTGAAGATTTCCGCGACGGCCGGATCGGTAAAGTCGTCGGCGGGAACGTAAACGGCCTCGACCGCGGTCATTACGGCGCCGGGCACCGACGCGATCCGCTCCTCCAGCGCCGCAATCTCCGAGGCCAGCGTAGGCTGATATCCGACCCGCGACGGCATCCGCCCCAATAGTCCGGAGACTTCGGCGCCGGCCTGCACGAAGCGGAACGCGTTGTCCATCAGGAACAGCACATTATCGCCGCTTACGTCGCGAAAGTATTCGGCGATCGTCAGCGCGGTGAGTCCCACGCGCCAGCGTGCTCCTGGCGGCTCGTTCATCTGCCCGAATACCAGCACCGTCCGTCGTATCACGTCTGAGCTGCGCATCTGCAACAGCAGTTCATGGCCCTCGCGCGAGCGCTCGCCGACACCCGCGAACACGGCGATGCCCGAATAGCGCTCGACCATAGCGTGAATCAACTCCATCACCAGGACCGTTTTCCCCACGCCCGCTCCGCCCAGCATCCCGGCCTTGCCGCCGTGCTCCAACGGAGCCAGCAAATCGATAACTTTGATTCCGGTTTCAAACATGCTGCGGCCCGGCTTGCGCCGCACAAGGCTGGGTGCAAGGCGATGGATCGGCCATCGCTCGGTCTGAGGAGCGAACGGTCCGAGACCGTCAATCGGCTCGCCCATCACGTCGACCAGCCGTCCCAGTACGGGCTTACCAACGGGGACTGCAATCGGTGCTCGGGTCCGCCTCACCTTGGTACCGCGCGCCAGGCCTGAGGTCTTGTTCATTGCGACCGCCCGCACGTGGCGGTCATCGATATGCGATTGCACTTCCAGCGTGAGCCGCCCTTCTCCGTCCCATATCACGTCGAGCGCCTCGTTAATCGACGGAAGGCCGTCGAGTGGGAAGCGCACCTCCACGACCGAACCCCGGATCGAGGCGACCTCGCCGTCCCCCGATGAATCGGACCGAGCCAGGTTATTATTATCGATGGCCGATGATGACATCATGGTCCGATGGCGTCCCGCTGCCTTAGCATCCACGGCACGACGCCATGATTTATCGAGAGCGAAAATCATGCCACTGGCAACCGCCTGCGCGCAGAATCGGCACCGCGCTGATGTGGCCAAACACCACAAAAATTCGTCCGCCACTCTCCGAATCACGCTAGCCCTCAACACCCTTCCTAAAAGACTGCTTTAAATCTTCTCTCTACGGGAGAGATAAGAGTAATGGAGCAGGCTGCGAAGGTCCTTTTTCGATTGCCTGCTAAGTTTTGGCTATCTCCAGAGCCCGCGCAGCGGCGGGTGGTACTGCGTCCGCAACCGCTGCAGACAGGACGCTGCCACCGCGGCCGGCGCTTTGAATTGTGATTCCGACGATGAAGATTTCTTGCGAGACCTCCTCGGGATGTGCAATTCGCGCCAGTTCGATCGCCTCCATCACGCCGAGGCCGTGGGTGGAGAGCAGGTGCTCCGAAAGTGGGTCCGGGCGCTGAGGGTCGACCAGCACGCGGCCCGCGGGCCCCTCGTCCAGCACCGCATCGACAATCACCACCGGATTGGCGCCGTCGGTCAGCAGGGTGACTAGCTGCGTTGGGTCGGGCGCCTCGACGAGGTCAATCGACAAGACGCTCATTTCCCGCAGCCTGCGGATGACCGCGATTCCTACGCCGTCGTCACCGGCCCATTGCTGTCCCACGCCGATGATCCGTCCCGCCAAGGCTGCCTATTCCCTTTCCAGCGTGACCTTGAGGAAATGCGTGGCGCACGAAATGCACGGGTCGTAATTGCGCACCGCCTGCTCCGCCAGCCGAGTCGCGTCGGACGCCGTCATCGCGATCATCCGCGGCGCCAGGCACATCAGGTCGTCTTCGATCGAGGCGAGATTTTGCGACGTGGGCGGCACGATCTTGGCGTCGCGGATCAGGCCGGCGTCGTCGAGCCGGTAGCGATGGTAGAGCATGCCGCGGGGCGCTTCGCTGACTCCGTAACCGATCGACGGCCGCATTGGCGCTGCCGCGAACGGCGGCACGCTTGCGTCGTAGCCCTCGATGAGCGCAATCGCCTCTTCCAGCGCCCAGGCGGTCTCAACTCCGCGCACCAGGATGCTCTTGAACGGGTTGTGGCAGGGCGGCTCGATATTGGCGTGCCGCGCCGCCTCGCGGGCGGCAGCGCTGAGCTTGTCGAAATGCAGGTTGAAGCGCGCCAGCGGTCCGCACAGGTAATTTCCCCCATTCTTGAGTCTGGAGTGCAGGGCGTTGGAGTGGGGTATCTGATGCTCCTCGAAGTGGCTGTCGTAATCGCGCACGCTGATATCGAGGCCGCGATTGGAGATCAGCCGGCCGCCGATGAATGGGTATTGCGGCCCGGCGTCCACCGCGACGAATTCGTACTCGCAGGTGTAATCGGGGAACGGAAAATGCGCCATCCATTCCAGGGCTTCCAGCGCCCCGTCGCGGGCGCGCTCCAGTTCGGGGAGCAGTTCGCGCAGGGCGGCGCGCGGCGGCATCGAATAGAAACCCCCGACGCGCGGATTGACCGGATGGACCTCGCGGCCGCCCACCACCCGAATCAGGGCATTGCCGGCCTTCTTGATCGCGAGCCCGTGCAGAACCATTTCGCGATGCTCCCGCGCCATCGCGACCGCGTCGGGATAGCCGAGGAAATCCGGAGCGTGGAGGAAGAACATGTGCAGGGTATGGCTTTCGATCCATTCGCCGCAGTACAGCAGCCGGCGCAGGGCGCCAATGGCAGCGCCAGTCTCGATACCCAGGGCGTCTTCGATCGCGGCGCATCCGCTCATCTGGTAAGCGACCGGGCAGATCCCGCAGATGCGCGCCGTGATATCGGGGACTTCGGCGTGGGAGCGGCCGCGCAGGAAGGCCTCGAAGAAGCGCGGCGGCTCGAAGATGCGCAACTCCACGTCGCGGACCTGATCGCCTTTAAAGCGGATCCGCAGGGCGCCCTCGCCCTCCACGCGCGCCAGGTAATCGACCTTAATCGTCTTCATGGAGCTTTTCGGCGGCGGCGCGGAACTCGCCGGCATTGGCGTTAAAGCCGCGCAGTACGCGATGCAGCTCGGCCTTGGAGGCGCCCACCGCCTGCCAGGCGCTGGCCAGCGACGGCGCGTTGAGCGTTTCCGACGGCCCGTAGCATCCGTAGCATCCGCGCCCATACGCCGGGCAGATCGCGCCGCAACCGTCGTGCGTGATCGGACCCAGACAGGGGATTTTTTTGGCCACCATCACGCACACCGTGCCGCGCCGCTTGCACGCGATGCACACGCTGTGCGCGGGCGTTGCGGGCCGGCGCCCGTTGATAAAAGCGCCGATCACTTCCAGGAGCTGGCGCTTGTTGATCGGGCATCCGCGCAGCTCGAACTCCACCGGCACATGGTCGGCGATCGCCGTGGAAGTGCTGAGCGTGGAGATGTATTCAGGTGATGCGTACACCGCCGCGATGAAATCGGGAACATTCTTGAAATTGCGCAACGCCTGAATCCCGCCCGAGGTTGCGCAGGCGCCAATCGTAACCAGCGCCCTGGACTGGCGGCGGATTTGCAAAATCCGCTCGGCGTCCTTGGGTGTGGTTATCGAGCCCTCGACCAGGGAAAGATCGTAGGGACCCCTGACCTCGGCGCTGGTGGCTTCGGCAAATTTGGCGATCTGAACGCGCTCGGCCAGCGCCAGGAACTCGTCCTCGCAGTCGAGCAGACTGAGTTGGCATCCGTCGCAGGAGGTGAACTTCCACACCGCGAGCTTGGCGCGTTTGGGCCGGGCCATCGTACTCAAAGCTCCCTGATTCCCAGCAACGGCAAAACCCGATCGGCGGTGAAGACCGGGCCGTCCTTGCAGATAAAGGTCGGACCGAACTGGCAATGGCCGCACAGGCCCACCGCGCACTTCATGTTGCGCTCCAGCGACAGGTAGACGCGCTGCTCAGGAACACCGCGCCGGGCCAGTTCGCGATGCGCAAAGCGCATCATCACCTCCGGGCCGCAGGCCATCGCGATAGTTTCCGCCGGGTCGAACTCGACCGCGTTCAGCAGGTCGGTCAGGACGCCGACTCTCCCGCTCCATCCCGCCGCGGCGCGGTCCACGATCAGCTTGACCGTGACGCCCGGATAGGTCCGCCATTGATTGAGTTCCTTGCGATAGAGCAAGTCCGCGGGAGTCCGCGCGCCGTACAAAATGATGAGGCGGCCGAAAGCGCGCCGACGCCGCAGCACCTCGTAAATTACCGGACGCAACGGCGCCAGGCCGATCCCCCCAGCGAGCAGCAGCAGGTCGCATCCAGTGTTGGCGGCCTCCTCGATCGGCCAGGGGCTGCCGTAAGGTCCGCGTACTCCGAACACGTCGCCGCGTTTGGCGCGCAACAGCGGAGCGGTGACGGCGCCCACGCCGCGGACGGTATGGACCAGCGTTTCGGGGCGGGCGGGCGAACCGCTGATTGAAATCGCTGCCTCGCCGGCTCCGAACAGGTAGAGCATATTGAATTGCCCGGGCGCGAAGCGCGGCGCCGCCGCCGAATCATCCAGTTCCAGGGTTGCCGTGTCGTGAGTTTCCTTAGAGACCCGGCGAATGCGCAAAAACCGCGGCAGCATAGGATCGGCGAGCGGAGCGGGCGGCCGCGTCGCATCGATAGTCCCGGACCCGGTTGCCATGATGTGCTCGTCCCCTGCTAACGGTCGGCCCGGTAAACGTCGATCAGTTGCATGCGCGTACGCTCCAGGCGCATGTGAACCTGGTAGAGGAAGCGTTTGACCAGTTCGTAGCCGAGGTCGTGATCGGCCTCGCACTTGGCGCGTAGGCAGTTGCCGTCCAGCGCGAAGGCCCGCACCGGCTCCACCGCGCGCGCGTCGAATTGCCATCGGTACGGCGGATATAGCCACGACCAGCCCAGCACCTCGCCGGCCTCGACGGTCTGAAGCTGGGCCGGGCCGCGTCCGGGCACGCCGATCTCCAGCGCGATGCGCCCGGTGCGCACCACGTATGACGCACCCGCTTCCTCGCCTTCGCGGAACAGAAACTCATCGCCGGCGTAGCGCACGTTGGAGGCGCAGCCGGTGAGGAATTCGAGATGGCGGTCGTCGAGGCCTTGCAGGAAGGGATGCTCTTTGAGCAGACGTGCGAGGGTTTCCACCGCGATGCTCCAATCCGATTTGGCTACCGCTTTGCAGGCTCTAGCCGAATCGCCGCCACTTCCTCGGTGAGGTCGATTCCCACCGGGCACCAGGTGATGCAGCGCCCGCAGCCCACGCATCCCGAAGTCCCAAACTGATCGATCCACGAGCCCAGCTTGTGCGTGAGCCATTGCCGGTAGCGGGCCTTGATCGACGCTCGGACGCTGCCTCCGTGCAGGTGGGAGAAATCCATCGTGTAGCAGGAATCCCATTGCCGCACGCGCTCCGCCGTGCCGTTGGCGAGATCGGTGTGATCCTCGACCGTGGTGCAAAAGCAGGTCGGACAGACCATCGTGCAGTTGCCGCAGGCCAGGCAGCGCGCCGCCACGTCGTCCCATCGGGAATGCTCGAGGTTGGCGAACAGCAAGTCCCTGATACCGGTGGTGTCGAGTTCGCGGCCCATCTGCGTCCGGGTCCGCGCCACGGCGTCGGTGGCTGCGCGTTGGTGATCGGCATCGGCGGACGAATGGGGGAGGTTCGCCATGATCTCGGCGCCGCCCGCAGTGCCGATTTCGACCAGGAACTCGTGGCGGCCTTCATCAAGCAACTCCGTCAGCGCCAGATCGTAGCCGGTCTGCGCGCGCGGTCCGGTCCCCATCGACACGCAAAAGCAGGTGCCGCCCGCCGTGATACAGTTGACCGCCACGATAAACACGCCGTCGCGGCGCTCCGCGTAATGAGGGTCCTTGTATGCTCCCCCGATCAGCACCTTGTCCTGGATTGCGATCGCGTGCAGTTCGCAGGAGCGGACCCCGATAAACGCGAAGCGGGGCGACGGCTCCACGTCCGCGCTCGCGTTGATCGAGCCGTCGCTGGCCCGCTGCGCGCGCCAAAGCCGCAGCGTCGGCACGTGGAGGAACTTCTTCCACGAGTGGGGGCCCACGGCGAATCCGAAGATTGCGCCATCCTCGCGTCGGTCCAGGCGGTAGGAGCCGGGCTCCTGCACGTCGGTCCAGCCGATCGGGAGTTGCGCTGCGCGCTCGATCTCGTCGTAGATGATCGCCCCCTCGCTAACCGTCGGGCCGACCACCCTGTAACCGGCGGCGCAAAGCGCGCCAATCAGGGCGTCGAGTCCGTCATAGCTGATGATTACCGCGCCGTCCGGAGCGTTCGCCCCCTTTTTTTCTATCGATCCCGGCTCCAAAGCTGGTTCCTCGTAGGTTACATCATCGCGCAAATTTCGCGAGCCGCAAGACCCATCAGCGAGTCAGGTGACAGGTTTGCAGACTCCTGCTGGAAATGTAGAAATAAACCTCGCGAACCGGTTCGGCCGCTGCGAGCCGGTGTAGACGCGTCATTTGCCCTCATTGCGACCGCAAGTTGAAGATGGTGGTTGGCGAGACCTGCCCGCTTGCGCAGGCCTACGCCGTCATGTCCTTGAAGTTGGGTCGGGTCCACGTTGTCATTGGCGTTGCCGACCGGTTTGGCCCCTCCGCGTGCGTACTGCCATGACAGGCCTGGCAGTACACTCCGCCATGTCCCTCGCTCAAGCGGTAGAGCACCTGCTTGGTCCCGCTCGCGTTTTCGGCGAAGCGCCGGTTAATGGCTACGATCGGTTCGGCGTTGACGTCAGTGGTTCGATAGGCCTGCAGGAGATGAATCTTGTCGGGCGACGCAACCACTTCCGCGGAAGACGCCAGGTTCTTGACCGCATCGCCGCTGTGACAGGACTGGCACATCGGCTCGTTGGCCCATGGCACGCGCGGGGTTGCGGGGTTGGTGTAGAAATCGTCTGCCAATATGAAAGCCTTCGGATGGCTGGGTGAGACGTTCTTGGAAAAGTCGGTTCCCACTTGCGTCATGCTGCCGTGGCAATCCTGGCAGGCCACGCCGACGTCGAACATCTTACCGTGCAAACATTTGGTGACGCCGCCCGGATGGCATTGGTAGCAGGTCTGCTGCAGGATGCTGTCTCGGGTTGCGATAGTACGGCCAACGGGCGACGGCATCTTGGGGAACAGCGGAGTTCCGTTGGACTTCAGCAGCGGGCCGTGAAACCCATGCATCGCCATCGAGAAGCTGTGATGCAGCGTCTGCTGGCGGCCATTGGCGAAAGCGTCGCCCGGTTCCAGCGGACCGAGCTGGGCGACATCGAGGGCCGGCGAATAATGGCAAGTCTGACATTGCACGGGCATCGCCTTGGCCAGCGCCGTACCATGCTTCTTGTCATGCAGGCGAATAACGTTCAGGTCCCATGCGTAAGCGATGCTGACCGACTCCGGAACCCGACCGAAGGCGGGATCGCTGAAGCGGGTCGCCACCGGAAAACCCTTGCCATCGGTGGCAAGCCCGTTGCGCCCTCAACCGATGAAGTGTGGCAATTGTTGAAATTGACCTCGGAGGACACCGGCATGACGGCATCCACCGAGGCGACTACCGTGCCCGGAGCCAGGCCCAAGGTGTTGCCCGCAACCGCGGCCGCCTGCAGGGAAGGCGTGACACGCCGAGAAGCTAAGTAGTCGTCCAGCAGGTCCGGGGACGCCGGAGGTCTTAGGCACCATAATTCGTCTTTTAAGGGAGCCGTGTTCGGCATAAGCTGGACGAGACCGAGAGAAAAGTCTGAGATGCCTCGATTAAACAAGATCGTCTGCCCTGTCGATTTCGATTAAACCTCCCTCCCGGCGCTCCGCAGCGCATCGCAGCTTGCGCGGAAAAACAACGCAACGCTTTATCTACTCCACGTCATGAAGGTACCTCCGGGACCGGAGGTGGCGTTACGGTCCGGGAAGATGGAGACCGCGGCGCGAACCAGGCTTGAACGGATTAGCCATCAGAACCTCCAGCCCGAAATCCGTTACGAATTACTGGTCATGATAGGCGATCCTGCCGTCCAGGTTTTGCAACTGGCAAGCCAGCTGGGCGCGGACCTGATTGTAATGGCGACCCATGGACGGAAGGGGCTTCACCGCCTGGTTCTCGGCAGCGTGGCTGAACATGTGGTTCGCGAAGCTCCGTGCCCCGTGCTGACAGTCAAACCGAAAATAGCTCGTGCTGGTCGAGCGTCACGAACGGAGACCCGGAGGCCAAAGCGCGCCTGATAAGCGATATCTTTGGTAACGTCGGCAAGCGCGTAACCCACGCCGCCCTGCGAAGAGAGTTAGAGTCGTAAATGTCTGTGGGACTTTCGCAGCGATGTCCGCGACCGCGTGACAGATTGCCCCGAATACAGGCTGATGGCGGTAGAAGTAGAACGCAGGCAAAGGTGATGCACGGAGCCGCCGGCATGAATCCTTACTGACCCTTGCGCGCCACCATCGCTACGAAGTCGCTCTCGGTAACGATGCCGACAAGATGTCCGCCCTCCAAAACCGGAAGGCAACCGATCTTCCGCTCCAGCAGGACCCTCGCGGCCTCAACCAAAGGTGTGTCTGGAGTCGTCGTAATCACCTCGCTACTCATCACCTCTTTGACCAATAGAGTGTCCAACACCTTTCGCTGGGCGTGCTGGCCGTACCCAAGCGCGCGCGCCAACGCGCCGCGGAAGAGGTCGCGCTGAGTAACCAGCCCGACGAGCTGCTGTCCCTCTTCGTCGAGCACTGGCAGATGGCGAATTCGCCCTAGCTGCATGATGTCATCAGCGAGCGTCAACTTATCGTTTCTTTTTAGCGTAGTTACGTCGAGCGTCATGATACTGCGCACTCGCAGTTCTTTCCATTTTTCAATCTCCTCAGCTTCCCAGGGCACTACCACACTTCGGTTATGCCGACAAAAGGAAAGTCCGCGCCCCGCTCCCGTTTCATTCACCGGCTGCCCTCCTTCGCCCCACCCTAGGCGCATCTCTAAACCGCCTAATGACTGCTTTCCAAGCATTTTATCAAATTCTTAAAACAACCGAAATCCCGTTTTAGAAACAGTTCCGCTCGGGACCGCGTGTTATGACTGCCGGTAAAGCAAATGACTCGCAATTCAATTCACCAAGAAGGGGGGTGCGCACCGGACATCCACCTACGGCACAAGCAAAGGCATGCCTGCGAAGAGCAGGAACAGGACCAGCGGAATAAACCCAGGAGTGGTAGTAAAGCTGGCCAGGTATGCTTTGGCCGAAATATGGCGGAGCCACAGTGCTCCTGCGACCTCGGCAATCAGCAACATTCCAAACGCGGCCACACCCATGAACAACCTCCAACCTATCGCGTGTGGCACGTCGAGCCGGCGTATCGTCCACCGCGCAGAGGCAATCATGGCGGCCAGCATGAGGGGCGCTTCGAACAGCAGCCCCGCGATCCGTCCGAGATGTGGCACTACCCAAAGTTCCCGGATGGGCCCCACCACCCATCCAACAGCGAAGACAGATACGAAATAAATCGCGGATGCCTTTAGCGTTCTCATATCGCGCCATCCTCACGCCTGTGGTTCGCCCCACCCTCTCTCGGCCAAAGTCTAACTCGTGGCCGCGGGCCGCTTCGGGGAGGCTTCGAGAGGTGCGGATTAGCGCGATGTTGAGCCGCACCCGCTCCGGCACAGAAACACGTAGACAATTTGCAGCACGACGATTGTGCTGAAACAGGCGTTGGTGGCTGGCAGGTACAGCGGCTCGCGAATCGCTAGCGGTCCCACCTGGGGTATTATTGTAGCCCCCGTGTGTTGTAGAAGAGAGCGTTGACTCCGGTGGAGATATTCTGGAACACCGTGGTGTTCGTGGAAAGCGAATACTGTGCACGCTTTAAGACTAAAATAGTCTGATGGGAGAATCGTCGTGTTGATCCAGGAACTGACCAGCCAGGCGAGTTTGGACCTGCTGGCCCGCATGCGTTTTGGCAGACTAGCATGCGCCCGATCGACCCAACCTTACGTCGTGCCAGTCTATTTCGTCTACAACAATAACTATCTCTATAGCTTTTCAACGGTTGGGCAAAAGATCGAGTGGATGCGCGTCAATCCGCTGGTCTGCGTCGAAGTGGATGAGGTGGTGAGCCCGCAACAGTGGACGAGTGTCATCGTCTTCGGTCGCTATGAGGAGTTGCCCGATACGCCCGAATGGCGGAACGAGAGGGAATTCGCCTACAAAATGTTGCAACAGAACGCGATGTGGTGGGAGCCCGGTTACGCGAGTTCTATCCTCCACGGCGCGGAGCGCCGGCTGGTGCCGGTCTTCTATCGCATACAGGTCGTTCAGATTACCGGCCAGCGTGCCACCCATGAGCCGGAAGCGTCGCCTGACACAAGGTTGTCGATGCCCAGCTTGAGCGAAAACGGTTGGCTACAAAAATTTCTGCGGCAGATCCAGAACAAGTTTGGGAAATAATAATACTGAAAGAAAGAAATCACTTCACTTACGCGAGGTGGGAGACTCTTATGAAATTCGGGATGCTTTATCTGTTTGAGAATTTGGCCGGCAAGAGCGCCAGGTGTTGCGGGAGATGGACCTGATGAGCTGCGCTGAAGACCCGGGCTTCGACTCAGTATGGGCCTTTGTAAACCCGCGCATCGTTCTCTGCTTCCTCAACATTTCTCCGAACATCACTTCTCGGAGTACGGGTTTTGCGCGTCGCCCGCGCTGACCTTGGCCGCAGTAGCACCGGTGACCAACAACATCCGCCTGGGAACCGGAATCACGGTACTGCCGTTAAACCATCCTCTGCGCCTCGCGGAGGAGATTGCCCTGCTGGATCTGATCAGCGACGGCCGGGGTGATTTCGGGGTCGGGCGCGGCTTCCAGCCTATCGAATACCGAGGCTTTCATGTCGATCAGAGCCATTCACACGAGAATGCGGTCATGCGGGCGCCGATGCCAACCGGCGCCGCCCCATCCTGCGGGTGATGGCTTTGCGGGTGCCCTCGAATGCAATCATCAACGGCCCAAATGTGGCCAGCACGATCCACTGGCGCGCCTGCAGCGGCTCGAGGCTGAAGATCCTGGCTAGGGACCGATGTAAATGAGCGCGGCTAGCTAGCAGTTCCAGCCCGATTCCAGCCAGCACCATCGGGTTGGTCGTTAGGCCCAGACGCCAGATCGGCTGAGTGGAACTGCGGCAGGAGAGCACGTTTCCGGCCTGGCAGGCCACGATTCCCGCCAGCGTCATGGTGGTGGCGGCGAGATAGATGGGACCGGCGGCGGGCATCGGCTGACCGGGACGCCAACCGCCGCACCACATGGCGAATACGTACCCGCCGAGCACCAGGCCCGATTCCAACAAGCCCAACCATAGCTAGACGCGCAAAATAGTGGCGCCGTTAAGCAGCCGTTCGGAGCGCGCGCGCGGTGGCCGCCGCATGATCCCAGGTTCGGGCGGCTCCATTCCAAGGGCGAGAGCGGGCAGGATGTCGGTGCCGAGGTCGATCGCCAAAACCTGCATCACGGTGAGCGGCAAAGGAATCTTGAACAGCACGAAGGCGACGAAGGCCGCCGCCTCAGGGACGTTGTGCGTCAGGATAGGTGAGGAACTTGCGCACGTTGTCGTAAACTGCGCGGCCCAGTTCGATTGCGCTGACGATGGCCGCGAAATTGTCATCGGTCAGGACGATGTCGGCAGTCTCGCGCGCCACATCGCTACCCGTGGCGCCCATCGCGACCCCGATGTCGGCCTGCTTGAGCGCCGGCGCGTCGTTGACGCCGTCGCCTGTAACCGCGACCACCTCTTCGCGACGTTGCAACGCGCGCACCAGTCTCAGTTTGTGGTCGGGCACCACCCAAGCAAACACGACTTCTGGCCGATCGAGCGCGGCGTCCAGCGCGACCTCGCTCATCACCTCGAGGTCGGCGCCGGTAACGATCGTGCAATCGCTGGTCACCAAGCCGATTTCGCGGCCGATTGCCGCTGCGGTGCGGCCATCGTCGCCGGTCACCATCACCACTCTGATCCCCGCCAGGCGGCAGGCGGCGATTGCACTGCGCACTTCGGGCCGGGGCGGGTCTTCCATTGCGATCAGACCCAGCAGCACGAGGCCGGTTTCCACCTCCTCGGCGTGCCAATGGTGGTCGCGACGCAAGTGCGGATCGAGCCGGCGCGCGGCGACCGCGAGCACTCTCATCCCGCGGCCGGTTAACTGGTCGTGGCTGTCGCGCGTGGCCTGGGTCAGCCGATCGTCCCGAGGATGCGCCAATCCTCGCCAGCTGATTTCGGCGCAGCGCGGCAGCAGTTCGCTCAAGGCACCTTTGACGCAGGCCACCGCTTCGCCGTCGATCTCCTCGATAGTCGTCATGCGCTTGCGAACCGAGTCAAAGGGCAGTTCGGCCAGGCGCGGCCAGGCCTCCAGAGCGTTGCGATCGATGCCGATTTTAGTGGCCGCCGCCAGGATTGCCGCTTCGGTCGGATCGCCCAGTGCCGACCAGCGACCGCCGGCCTGGCCGGGCGCGATTAGTTGAGCGTCGCAGCATAGCGCCGCGGTGCGCAGCATTTCCTTCACGCCCGCAAAGTCCGGAGGATTGTCACCATCAATCGCTTCCTCGTCGCCGGCCGGTTCGTAGCCGGCGCCGCCGATCCGATAGCGGCAGCCGCCCGCCCAGACCTCGCGGACGGTCATCTCATTCTCGGTCAGCGTGCCGGTCTTGTCGGTTACGATCGTGGTTGCCGCACCGAGAGCCTCGACCGCTAACAGGCGCTTGACCAGCGCCTTGCACGCGGCCATCTGCCGCACCGCGATCGCCAGCGCCAGCGTCAAGGTGGGCAACAAACCCTCGGGAACGTTGGCCACGATCATTCCGATCGCAAACAGCAACCCGGTCAGCGGCGCCAGCCCGCCCACCCAAGTGCCAATCATGAAAAAAATGATCCCCATCCCAACCGCGAGCAGGGTGATTATCCGGGTTACCAAGACGACTTCCCGTTCCAACGGGCTGGCGCTCGGGCACCGCCTGGGCCAGCCGCGCAATCCGGCCGAATTCAGTCGCCGCTCCGGTAGCGAAGGCCACCGCCTCGCCCCGCCCGCGTACAACCGACGTTCCGGCGAAGACCAGGTTGGCGACCATCGCCGGGTTGCTGCCCTCGGCGGAGACGGCGCGATCAAAGCGCGGCGTCGGGCGCGACTCTCCCGTCAGGCAGGAGGCGTCAAGCCGGAGCCCTTGGGAAAGGATCACGCGGGCGTCCGCAGGCACCGATTCGCCTTCAGTGAGAATGAGAAGGTCGCCGGGTACAACATCGGCCGCGGGGATAGTCTGCTCGCGCCCCGCGCGGCGCACGGTAACCTGGTGAGGATGTTGGAGCGCCTCGGCGGCCCGTTCAGCTTCGTATTCCTGCCAGAAGCTGAAGACTCCGTTGATTGCGATAACGGCGACGATCGCCATCGCCACCTCGGGAGTCCTCAGCATCCAGGAAAGCGCAGCCGCCGCCCAAAGCAACAGCGCCAGCAGATGGAAGAGGTTTGCAGCCAGTTCAAAATACCATGGGCGTTTGGGACATCGCGGCAGAAGGTTGGCACCAAAGCGCAGCCGGCGCGTGGCGACTTCGTCGGCGCTCAGTCCATTGGTGCTGGTGCCGAGCGAGGCCGGTACCTCATCCGCCGGCAGGGCCGCCAACCGGAAGAGAGCGGCAGCAGCGGTTGCACCGTCGAGGTTGGGCAGGTTTTCCCGCTCCCGGTGCCTGAAGTTGAAAAAACGCTTGATCATAGGTCAGCCGACGAGCATTCGCCGTCTATCAGCGGCTGTTAGTATAATGCAAAATGCGCTCCGTAAGTCTCTGATCTTCACGGAAACACCTTTCGCCTGACGGCTCGTGCGTTAGTCAAGCAAGCCTCTGCCAAGGCTGGCACGTCGGACAAAAGGCGACCGATGGGCGATTTTTCCGATACGGCAGATGCTTCCGACGGAGACACGCGGCTCGTCTTTGATCGTCTATGAGGTGCCTTTCCGATACATCAAGGCCGCCGGTATACCGTTCGTGAATGCTCGCGCTTGGGGCTGTTGTCCTCAAATCGGGCTGCGCCCCGGGGAAATTCCGCGTGAATCTGCTGTGTCCGTGATTACGCGGCCGGCCCGCATGGATTCTGGCACACCAATAGCTACGCTGGAATGCGGGTCGCTAGACTAGACTAGGGATGTCGCAGACAAGGAGGATAATGCCCGTGTCATTCCCGTTTCGTTCGATTCTGGTTCCGCTGGACTTCGACGACAGTTCCAGAGCCGCGCTGGAGTTGGCCAAACAATTGGCGGCAACCGCTGATGCCACGCTTCATCTGTTACACGTAATAGCGATTGTGCTGGCGCCCGGTGAACCCGCCACGATCGTCGTGGCGCGCCAGGACGAAGTCAAAGCCGCGCTGGAAAAGATCGCCAAAGAACAGCTCGGCGTCGTCAAATATCAGATTCATACCCGCACCGGCGACACCGCTAGGGGAGTCGTCGAGGCCGCGCGGGAGTTGCACACCGATCTAATCGCGATGCCCACGCATGGGCGCCGCGGGCTGCCGCATTTTTTCCTGGGCAGCGTGGCGGAGCGCGTGGTGCGCGAGGCGCCGTGCCCGGTGTTGACCGTGCGCCCGTCGGCCGCACGGGAAGATACGGAAGACTCGGTCGGCAAGGTGATGGTCAAAAATCCGCCCTCGGTCAGCCCCTCCGACAGCCTGGCCGCCGCTCAGTCCCTGATGCAGCGGGAGGACTTCTTGTCAATTCCGGTGGTCGCAAACGGGATGCTGGTGGGAATCGTCACCGACCGCGACATTCGCTCGCACCCCGGCCAATTGGAAAAAACCGCAGTTCAGTCCGTGATGGCGCTGGGACCGGTTATCGTGTCGCCCGCGATGCCGGTCGAAGAAGCCGCCCGACTGCTGCTCAAGCTGGGCGTTGGCGCCCTGCCGGTGGTGGAGAATGGTAAGCTTGAGGGGTTACTGTCGACCAAGGAAGTGATGCAGACGCTGCTCAGCCGTTCCGCGAAGGATTGATGCTTCGCGCGCCGTAGATGCGGAGGCGCGCGAGCACGCGCACAAAGGGAATTGCCGCCGATGCCGCTGGCAAGCTTGATTACCGCCATGCAGGAGCCGGGTTTTTACCCGCAGCCGCCGCACGCCGTTGAGTTCCGGCAGACGCACATCTCCTGCGTGTTTCTGGCCGGCGAATTTGTTTACAAAATCAAGAAGCCGGTGCACTTTCCCTTCGTCGATTACTCGACGCTGGAGCTGCGCTATCACTTCTGCCAGGAGGAGGTGCGCCTTAACCGGCGCCTGACTCCTCGCGTCTATCTCGGCGTTTTGCCAATCACGCGCCGCGGCGACGGCTTCGTACTCGGCGCGCGTGCAGTGGAACGCTTCGATGCCGCGGCGGCCGAATACGTAGTCAAGATGCGCCGCCTGCCCGACGACCGCAGCCTCGAAAAGCTGAGGCGCGGCAGCCAGATCGATGACGGCGAGATGCGCCGGATCGCACGCGTGCTGGCAAAGTTTCACATTGGCGCGGCGCGCGAACGATCGACGTTGTACGGCTCGCCCGACGCGATCGCGCAGAGCGTCGGGGTTAACCTGGAGGAATGCCGCCCGTTCATCGGCGACACCATAACCGAGGCGGAATTCACGGCAATCGAGGAATTCAACCGCCGGTTCATCGCCACCAATGGGGAGTTACTGGACCGCCGCGCCCGCGCCGGCATGGTGCGCGAGGGGCATGGTGACCTGCGCAGCGAGCATATCTGCGTAACCGATGAAATCGACGTCATCGATTGCGTGGAGTTCAGTGAACGATTGCGCTACGCGGACATCGCGTCCGACCTGGCGTTTCTCCTGATGGACCTCGATCGGCTTCAAGCGCCCGCGCTCGGCCATCGATTGCTTGCCGCTTATCTCCCGGAGGTCGACCCGGAGATGCCGCGGCTGGTCAACTTCTACAAATGCTACCGCGCGGTGGTCCGCGGCAAGGTCGCCAGTCTCAAGGCGCGCGCGGGCGAGGTGCCCGAAACGCAACGATCCAGCGCGCGCGAGACGGCGCGCAAATACTTCGGCGCCGCCTATCGCTATGCCAAGGCCGGGTCGCCCACGCTAATCGTGGTCTGCGGCCTGCCGGCATCGGGCAAGTCCACTATCGCCGCGGCGTTGGCCGAGCGCAGCGGATTTGCGGTTTTCAATTCCGACGTTATCCGCAAGCGGCTGGCGGGCAAGGCGCCAGCCACGCGCGCGGGCGCCGCGTGGACTGAGGGAATCTACAGCCCGGTGTTAAGCGCCGCGACCTACGCGGTGTTGCTCGATGCGGCGGCGGGCGAACTGGAGCGCGGCAATGGCGTGATCATCGACGCGACCTTCAAGGAAAACGCCGAGCGCGCGCGAATGCGCGATTTGGCGCGGCGGATGGCGGTGCCGATCGTCTTCGCGGAGTGCGTCGTGAGCGACGGGCAGGCCAAGGCACGGATGGCGGCGCGCGCGCTTGAGCCCGCCGCGGTCTCCGACGCGACCTGGGACATCTATCTGCAACACAAGGCGGCCTTCGCCCCGTTTGGTACCGAGTTCGCCGCTTGTCATCTCGAGGTGGACGGGGCGGCGGACGCTACCGAGGCGGCTTGCCAAATCGAGCGGTTCATCGCGGAGAATTGTTAATGATGCTTCTGGTACTGGAGACAGCGCGCGCTGTGCGCAGCTTGAAATTCGATGCATGACGCAACCACTGGCGAGCTGCGCAACTACTCCGCGCGGGCTATCCTTGCCGACGGTAGTTCGATCCGTATCCGGGCGATTGTTCCGGAAGACCGCGACAAGCTGCTCGACCATTTCCGCCGCCTCAGCCCCGAGTCGGCGTACTTCCGCTTCATGGGGCCCAAGAAGAAGCTCACCGAGGATGACCTCGACCGCTTTACGATCCTCGACTACGTGCGCAACTTCGGGCTGGTGGCCACGCGCCTGCGGCAGGGGGATGAACGCATCATCGGGGTCGGCCGGTACGCCGCGATCGGCGGCGATCATCCCGACAGCGCGGAAGTCGCCTTTGCGGTTGACGACGAACATCAGGGGCGCGGCGTCGGCACCCTGCTGCTCGAACATCTTGGGCGCATCGCGCACGCCAACGGGATCAGCCGGCTGGAGGCGGATGTGCTCGCTTCCAACTTTCGGATGCAGGAGGTATTCGCGCGCAGCGGCTTCGTGATCAGCCAATCCGCCGAGGCCGGCGTGGTGCGGGTCTGGTTCGCGGTCGAAGAGACCGAGCAGTTCCTAAGCCGCAGCCTGCATCGGGAAAAGCTGGCCGCGGCCCAGAGTATCGCGCGGATTCTTAATTCCAGGTCGGTGGCGGTGATCGGCGCCTCCCGCGACACCAGCAAGATCGGCGGCGCGATCGTGGCCAACCTCAAGCGCGCCGGCTTCAACGGCCCGATCTATCCGATCAATCCGCACGTCATGGAGGTCCAGGAACTCAAGTCGTATTCGAACCTCAAGGCGATCGGCGCGCCGGTGGACCTGGCGGTGATTTGCGTTCCGGCGCCGGCGGTGGAAGACGCGATCGCGCAATGCGCCGCGGTCGGCGCTCACGGCGTGGTGGTCATCACGGCGGGCTTTTCCGAAGTGTCGGGCGAGGGACGCGCCGTGCAGGACCGGCTGGTCGACCTGGTGCGCTCCTCCGGGATGCGGATGGTGGGGCCGAACTGTATGGGAATACTGAACACTGACCCGGCAGTGGCGCTAAACGCGACCTTCGCGCCGGTGATGCCGCAGCCGGGCAATATCGGGATGCTGTCGCAAAGCGGCGCGCTGGGAATCGCGATCCTCGATCACGCCCGGGTTCGCAACATCGGCTTGTCCAGCTTTATCTCGGCGGGCAACAAGGCCGACGTTTCGAGTAACGACATGCTCGCCTATTGGGCGGATGATCCGCACACCAAGGCGATCGTCCTGTACCTAGAAAGCTTCGGCAATCCGCACAAATTCGCGCGGTTGGCTCCGGCGGTCGCGCGTCAAAAGCCGATCGTGGCGGTCAAGTCGGGGCGTTCGGCCGCGGGACGCCGCGCCGCCCTGAGCCATTCGGCGTCGCTGGCCAATCTTGATATCGCGGTGGAGGCGCTATTCGAGCAAACCGGCGTGATCCGCACCAACACGCTCGAGGAACTGTTCGACGTGGTGTCGCTGCTGTCGATGCAGCCGGTGCCGGCGGGTCCGCGCGTGGGCGTGGTGACCAACGCCGGGGGTCCGGCGATCCTGCTGGCCGACGCCTGCGAAGCGCGCGGGCTGCAGCTTCCCGAACTGGAAGGCGCGACGATCGCCGGGCTGCGCTCCTTCCTTTCGCCACGGGCGGGATTTTCCAACCCGGTTGATATGACCGCGTCGGCCGGCGGCGAGGACTTCGCGCGCACCATGGCCGCGGTCGCCGCCGATCCCAACATCGACTCGCTGGTGGTGATTTACATCCCGCCGATGGTGACCGAGCCGGTTGAGATCGCGCGCGGTATCGCGAAGGGAGCGGCGGCGGTTCCGCCCGGCAAGCCGATTGCGTGCGCTTTCATGTCCTCCGAGCAGCCGCCGACTGAGATGAACCTAGGGTCGCGCGGCACAATCCCCTGCTACAAGTTCCCCGAAAACGCCGCCATCGCGCTGGAGGCCGCCAACCGCTATGGCCGTTGGCGCGACCGGCCCAAGGGCAGCACCCTGGCGCTCGACAAGACCGCCGAAAGCAGCATCCGGGCCGTGGTCGACCAGGTCCTTGCCGACGCGGACGGACCACGATGGTTGGCGCCGCGCGAGTTGTCCACGGTCCTCGCAGCCGCCGGTATCGACGTGGCGATCGCCGAGCAGACCAGCGTTGAAGAAGCCCCGGCCATCGCGGAGGCCATGGGCTACCCGCTGGTCGCCAAAATCATCTCACCCGACGTGCTCCATAAGAGCGACGTGGGCGGCATCGCGATGGGGCTGCGTTCCGCTGCCCAGGTCAAACAGGCCGCCAACCTGATCAAGAGCCGCATCGAGGAGCTGGGCAAGCGAGTTGATGGCATCCTGCTCCAGCGTGAGGTAACCGAAGGTATTGAGGCGTTGGTGGGTGTAACCACTGACCCGACCTTCGGCCCGCTGGTGGTCTGCGGGCTAGGTGGCGTCACGGTCGAATTGGTCAAGGACGTCGCCTTCCGGCTCCATCCGGTAACCGACGTCGATGCCGCCGAGATGGTGGCAGCGCTGCGTTCAAGCCCGCTTCTGGACGGTTACCGCGGCGCCCCGGCCGGCGATCGGAGCGCCCTGATCTCAATCGTGCGCCGGATTTCGGCCCTGATCGACATAGTGCCGGAAATCACCGAGCTTGACCTGAATCCGGTCAAGGTACTGGCACCGGGCAAGGGGGCAATCGTCATCGACGCCCGGATGCGGGTCGCGCCCACGCGAGAACTCGGTTAACACGATAGCATGGGTATCAGACCGATGCGCCGATTACCCCGATGGCACTGGCCGTGAATCCAGATGCTAGAACTTGAGTGACGGTGCATTGTTGACGCGAACGCCGAATGCCTCGATCAGACGACAATCGCCGGAATGTTATTTCCTTTGCTCCAACAGAACGATGTCACCCGGCACCAGCTGATCGGCGACCAGCCGCGCCACTTTACCCTCGCGCAATATCGACCTGTTGCGGAAGCAGTTCGCGCAGCACGGCAAGGGTCCGCTCGACCCGGAACTCCTGCCAGAAGGAAAAAAAGCCGCTGACCACGATCACCACCAGGATGGCGTAGCCGATCTTCGCCATTCCCTAGCCTGGATCGCGCCATTCCGCCAGAAAAGGCCAGCGCCGCCGCAAGCCACAGGATCAATGCGAAGAAGTGGGTGAATTCCTTTAGAAGACCGCAACACCGGCTTCATTGGAACGAACTCATTCCATCGCTCCCAATGAAAGAGGAGGCGAGAAGCCCGACTGTGGCAAGGGCTTGCAATCGTACGGCTCCCGTTCTGGAGTGGGCGCTTTTACTACGGGCTGAGATCACAAACCAGATTCGGTGGTGAAGCTGGGACAGGACCTTGCGTGAGTGAAGCCTGCTGCACGAGTTTTTGAATTGACTGCAAGTAGGCGACGAGCTTTGCGACCCAATCCTTGACTTGGCCCTTGCTTCCTTTAGCCTCAGGAGTTTTCCAGGCTTCTTCGCCCCATACTGGCATGTCCCGCGGTCCGTGTGCCTTGACGTCTGCCCGGCCATCAATAAAGCGGACTATCTGGTCTGAGGGTAGTGGATTTCCGTATCGCTCTGAAAGAAGACGCAGGTTGGTTGGCGGCGTCGATAGCGCAGGTGCGACGGGACCCTGCCCATCGGCGTTGAGCCCATGACAAGACGCACAATGCTCCAGGTAAAGAGCGCGGCCCTGCGCAATATCGCCGGCCCCCGCAATCGCTGCCGGGCTGACCAGCAACAACCCAAGCAGCGCAATCATCGACCTTTTGAGCGAGGTCATCCCCGAAAGCAGCAAGTTGAAATCTCCGATTTCTTGATTTCTACGCAAAGCGTATCTCCTTAGTTAGGTTCCCCTCTTTTTTCATCAGCCCGACACGGAACTACCGCAACCCGTTCAACCGGGTCGTCAACAACCAGCGCTACCTCAACTGGTACGGATGCTCCAGGACAAACTGCAGCAGATCAAGGCGCCGGAAGGCACCTGAGAGCTGGCGGCAAACCGCGCGAACGGGAGTGAGTCCTTCCACGACCGATGCGTTCCGCATTGACACCTTATTAGATAGGGTATGCCCCTTGCGTTTGCATTAACTCTGAAGATGACCTCGCCCGCTCCTGCGGGTCCCCAGGCGCAAGTTGGGAGAGGAGGTCGGCGCGCGATTTGCGCGAGCAAGTCGCACGCCGGAGAGGGTGCAGGCAGTTCTTCAAAGCCGTAGCGCGTGCAAACTGTCCCTGTGGCGCGAGTGAATTTTCAGATGGGAGAGCGTCGGAGAAGAGGATATCGTCCCTACCTGGTCAGTGGGTTCCGAGCACACGAAAACCCTTGGTCTCCAAGGCGTCCATCACCGGTTTTAGGGGGTCGGCTCGTATAACCAGGTAATAAACACGCTCGTCCTTCCATCGATTGCGGTAGGTACCCAACCCAAAATCTCGCCTTTTGCGGTTTGAATTACCTGCGAAGCGTTTGGCAGGTCGCGCGGCGGCGCCGGATCGAGCATAAGGTCGACGCGGGTTGCGTTTTCCTCGCTCGTTCCGAAGATTTCCACGAAGGCGCCCAACAGGTCGGTTGTTGTTATCATCCCGACGAGTTTTTCCTTGTCGACCACTGGAAGGCCGCCGATCTTGCGCTCCAGCATGATCTCCGCGGCTTCCTCCATGGTCGTTTCCGGCGTGACGGTGATGGGATTGTCGGTCATCGCGCCGGTCACCCGGGTGTCCGTCAGATGGCCCTGATGTTGGCGGACATCGTGGTCGGAAAGCATCCCGACAAGCTTGCCGTTTTCTGTTATCGGCAGATGCCTAAAATTTCCCGAATGCATCTTGGCTTCCGCTTGTGCCAGGGTATCTCTGGGTGAAGCGGTAGCCGGATTTTTGCTCATGCGGCTTGCTACTAGCATTTCGTCCTCCTCATAGTCTGGCGCGTTCGGTATCATGCGCGGGTCTAGGCCATCGACTGCCATTGCTGATGATCGATGCCACATAGCTCACACCCTCGCGGCTGCATGAGGAGAGGTCAAGGAATCGGTTCACGATTGCGGCCGGGCGAGAGCGATATGCCGGAGGATGCCCGCATTCGCGCCATTTCGAGGGCAAATTTAGGTCGGTGTTTGTTATACGAGGACGGCGCTTTCCAGCGACGATACCAGCTTACTGGCGGCGGGCTGAGCCCCACTGTGTGCTGCCCCCGAGACTGCCGCTGCGCTCCGCATTTCGCGCGCGGTCTACATAATACCATCCGCATGGCGAGGATGGTGGCATCGAGGGGACCACAGTTGTCGATTAGGCGAATCCGGATAAGGCGAAAGATATTTTCAGGAGTTCATAATGCCGCTGAGTAACGAGTTGCGCATGGCGGAAGTTCAAATCCTCTCACCGTGGTGGAGGCGCTCAGCGATTGTAACAATCGTGGTGTGCTTTTGCGTGCTCGGATGGCTCGCCAAGCTGACCTACTCCGGTGCACCACCCATTCCGGAACGAGTTGTCGGCCCCGACGGGGCGGTATTGTTCACCGGAACCGATATCGCCTCCGGCCAGGAGGTTTTTCTCCGTTACGGACTGATGGAGAATGGCACGATCTGGGGACACGGCGCCTATCTCGGACCCGACTTCTCGGCTGAGTATCTGCACACGCTCGCGCTCGACGCCGACAAAATCGTCGCCGAACGCCATGGCTTCGTGATGCAGGCGGCGTTCCCGGCCAACCAGCGATTGATCGTCAACGCGGAAGTCGCGCGCCTCCTCAAGCAGAATCGCTACGACCCCGCCTCGAAGACTCTCACCTTCACTGACGCGGAGGCCGCCTCCTACCGGCGGCAGATCGGGCTGTGGGCGCAATATTTCGACAATCCTGAGAAGGATGGCGGTCTTCCGCGTGGCTACATCCGGGATTCCACGCAGCTTCGCGAGCTGACGTCATTTTTCGCATGGACGGCGTGGGCTTCGGTCGTAAATCGGCCCGGGCGCAATTACTCGTACACGAACAACTTTCCTTATGATCCCACGGTCGGCAACGTACCGACGAGCGGTGCGGTGCTATGGAGCGCACTGAGCGTGATCACGCTGCTCGGTGCGACTGCCGTTGTGCTCTTCGCGTTCGGTCGGTTCGATTTCCTCGGATGGGGACGGCGGCGCGGGCATGTGCATCCGAAGATGCTTCCCGGCGTGGCGACGCCGAGCCAGCGCGCGACGATCAAATACTTCACCGTCGTCGCGCTCCTGTTTCTCGCGCAGGCGCTGGTCGGCGGCGGTACAGCGCATTACCGCGCCAGCGCCGGCAGCTTCTACGGAATGGATCTCTCTGCGGTTCTGCCGAGCCAGATCCTGCGCACGTGGCATCTGCAGCTCGCAATTTTCTGGATCGCGGCATCGTTTGTCGCGGGCGGACTATTCCTGGCGCCATCGATTGGAGGCAACGAGCCGCGCGCGCAGACCCTGTGGGTAAACGTGCTGTTTGTCGCGCTCGTGCTGGTTGTCGTTGGAAGCCTGCTTGGCGAATTCGTCGGAGTGCATCAGTGGGTGGGGTGGATGTGGAGCTGGTTCGGGGACCAGGGATGGGAATACCTGGACCTTGGACGCGCATGGCAGATGATGCTCGCGGCCGGACTGATGCTGTGGGTCGTGCTGCTATACCGCGCGATCGCACCGCGGCTGCGCGGCCACGAATCGAGCGAGCTCTCGGCACTGTTCATCGCCGCCGCGATTACCATCCCGGTCTTTTACGTGCCCGCGTTCTTTTACAACACCGCAACGAACTTCACGGTCGTCGACCTGTGGCGATTCTGGATCATCCATCTCTGGGTAGAGAACTTTCTCGAGCTGTTCGTCACCTGCGCGGTGGCGATCATTTTCTACCAGCTCGGGATCGTCTCCAGCACAACGGCGTCGCGCGTGGTCTATCTTGACGCGCTGCTCTACCTCGGCAGCGGGATCATTGGCACCGGACATCATTGGTACTTCACCGGTCAGGCGCAGATCACGATGGCGCTCAGCGCGGTCTTCTCAGCAATGGAGGTCGTGCCGCTAACGCTGCTTACGCTCGACGCGTGGGATTTCGTCGCGCTGACCCGCGGGCGATGCGATATCTGCGGCGAGGATATTTCCGTGCCCCATCGATGGACGTTTTACTTCCTGATGGCGGTGGGAGTCTGGAATTTCGTCGGCGCTGGTGTGTTCGGCTTTCTCATCAATATGCCGATCGTGAGCTACTTCGAGATCGGGACGATGCTCACGCCCAATCATGCGCACGCGGCGTTCATGGGCGTATTCGGGACTCGCGGTTGCTCTCATGGTCTTCGCATTCCGGCAGGTGACGCCCGACGAGCGATGGCGTGATACGGAAAAATACATCCGCGTCTCGTTCTGGGGGCTGAAC
>DASZGF010000204.1:0-41692 GCA_035939115.1 Binataceae bacterium (SeqCode) | reverse complement strand
GCCGAGGAATTCCAGGAACTGGGTCGAGCGGATGATGGTGTAGGGGATGCCGGAGGTCTTGATCAGTTTCTCCTGGGCGACCTTGGCGCGGAAATAGCCATTGTCGGTCCGGTCGATTCCGACGATGGATAGCGCGACATGATGCCGGACGCCGGCTGCGGCCTCCGCCGCGAGAAGGTTGCGGCCGGAGGTCTCGAAGAATTCCAGCACTGCCTTGTCTTCAAATGAGGGCGAATTGGCGAGGTCGATCACCACCTGCGCACCAGCCATGGCCTCTTTGAGGCCCTCGCCGGTGATGCTGTTGACGCCGCTACTGGGCGAGGCGGCGAGGACCTCGTGGCCACCCTGGCGCAGAATGGCGACGGTCTTGGAGCCGATCAGGCCGGTGCCGCCGATGACGACGATCTTCATGGCTTGCCCTCCCTGGATCCGTAAGGACTTTTGTGTCGTGAGCCAGTGGCTAATGAGCGAAGCAGTCGCCATCAGCGACTGCATATATGCCTTTTGAACCGGAGCGACGGTCGCAGTCAAGAGCGGCGTCAGCCGCCATAATGTGCGCACCCTTGACGGCGTACCGGCGCGGAGGTTATCGGCAGTTGCATCACGTTACCCAATTTAGTCCGTCAGCATAAATTAAAAAGTAGAAAACTGAAGCGACAGGTCTTCACGCCTGTTATTTCTGATCTTCAGCAGAAGTCCCGGAAACGAACGACAGGTTGGAAAACCTGTCCCACGCAGCCAATTGAGCTGTTCAGCTATGCTGGCATCGTCTCGAGTGCGGGCTGCCCGACGTTGGGCAGCCCGCACGTCAAGTTTCCCTACACCCGAATAGACTCGTCACGCTTGGGCGCGCGCTTGAGCGCTTCCCAGTCCACCAGCGGTTCGTACTTGGTTCCGCTGGCCAACGGACGCGACCCGGGTTGACGCTCGAACGGATCGACGATGCCGAGCTCCTTGGCATACTCACGCAGTTCAGGCAGCACTTCCTGGCCCATCAGCCGCATGCTGTTTAACCGCTGCTCTTTGGTCAGCGGCCCCTGCGCCTGGAACAGACCCAACACTCCCGGACGCAGCACCTCAAGGATGAGACGCAGCTTGGGCAGGACCGATTTGGGCGTGCCGATGATGATCTGCATCCCGGCCTGCGCCTTGCCGTAAACGGACAGAATCTTGGCCTTGGCATCCTCGATGCCGATTTCGCCGCGCTGCAACCGATGACGGGTATCGCTCTGCCTTTTTTCCGCGCGCCGCCGAGCGCGTTCCTCGGGCGATTCCTCTTCGCGTGTGCGTTTGAGCGTGTCCGAGGTGATGCCCAAAAAGCCGTAGTCGCTCTGCGATGAGAACAGGCGCCGGTTGGCTTCCTTCGTATTATAACCGGGTGGCAAGGTCCATTCGGGACGAGAGAAGTTCGCGCCACCGCCGCCAAACAGGGACGCTTTGCCCTGCTCCTGCGCCTCTTCCTCCGTATCGGCCAGATGAACCTGCTGCAGATAGCCGAAGTTCTCGCTGCCCGCCTGGTATCCCTGCTCGGCGGCGACCTTGCCGTACAGATTCCATAAGTCAACGGTCAGGTGCAGCGAAGTCCCCAACCCGATGTAGGGATATTTTTTCTCCGCGCACCAGGCCACGGTCTCGCCGCTGATGATGCCGGGAATCCAAATCGGCGGACGCGGCTTCTGATAGGGCAGCGTCCACGGATTGACGAAGCGATAGGTGAAGTGCTTGCCCTCCCAGCGGAACGGACCTGGCCGCGTCCAGCACGCGAGCACCAGGTCGTGCGCCTCGTTGAAGTACTCGCGGTTGTAGGCCGGATTGGCGTTGTGGAAGACCTGTTCGCTACCCGCGCCGCGCACCCATCCGGGCACCAGCCGGCCATGGGAAATAAGGTCGATGGTGGCCAGCTCCTCGGCCAGGCGCACCGGATTTTTCACGATCGGCAGCGGATTGCCGAGCAGCACGATGCGGACCTTTTTGGTGATGCGCGCCAGGATCGCCGCTTCGACGTCCATCACGCCGCCCATGCAGAACGGGGTGCCATGATGCTCGTTGAGCATCACGCCGTCGAAGCCGAGTTCCTCAGCATAGACCGCTTCGTCGAGATATTCGTTGTAGAGACGCGCGCCGACTTCGTGGTCGAAGAACTTGTTGGGGGTGCCGAAGAAACTGCGGCTCCTGATGACCTCTTCCTCGGGAACTTCTTTATACGGACGCTCGGTGAAATACATTATAAACATGGCGGTCTCCTTTGCGGCGGTCAGGCGAGAAACTCGCGCACCGTCTTTAAAAACTGTTCTCGCTGTTCGATTTCGGGCCGATGACCACATTGGTCGAACAGCGCCAGCCTGACCTCGGTGTTGGCCAGCGCGTTCTTATAAGCGGTGGCGGCGCTGACCGGCACGACCCGGTCCTCGCGTCCCCAGATAAGCTGGGTCGGAAGCCCCTTAACACCCTGCAAAAAATAAGGAAGGGTCGGATTATTCAGAATTGGCTCCCAGGCCAGGCGGGCAGTTTCGGACCGCGCGTCCTCGAAGGCTTCCATCCGCGACGCCGAACGCTCCCCGCCTCCGTAAAGGCTGTTGTATTCGGGCGTGGCGTCCCGGTCGTAAACGGTAGCTCCCAGTTGGGCGCCGATGGTCACCGTGAATACGTCCATCAGTTCGCCTTCGGGCGGCCTGATTCCCATGGGCGCCACCAGCACCATCTTGCGGAACTGGCTGGCATTGGCCGTCGCCATTTCCGCCGCCGTCCATGCGCCAAAGGAAAACCCGATCACGTCGATCGGCGCCAGGCCAAGGTCGCGCAGGACCCATCCGTAGAACAGGCCCAACTGGTGCACGTTCCGGATATCTTCGACCCGGGGGGAATTGCCCATCCCAGGCTGGATAGGAATGATCAACGTGCGCTCCTCGGCCAGCGCGTCGTGCCAGTTGAGCCATCCGGGATGCCCGAGTTCCTCGTGCAGCACCAGCAACGGCTTGCCGCGGCCGCCTTTGATTATTGCGAGGTCAGTCCCCGCCACGCGGGTGACTTCCTCTTTCCATTCTGCCATCTGTTGAAGGACCTCCGTTTTCGATCGCCGCGTCCAACGGTGACGCCGCCCTTTGAACCGTATTAGAGCTGGTACTCAACCTTTATACTTGCCTTGCGTCTTTTGGGCCAGATCACGGCTCAACCTTGATTGACCCCCTGTCGCGCGCTTGGCAGCCGGGGGCGTTACGGATTAAGAAGTTCCCAGAGGTTAAAGGCGATGGCAAACAGCGAGCGTGTGGCGATTGTGACCGGAGCGGCGCGGCCATGGGGACTGGGACGATGCACAGCGTTGGGTCTGGCGGCCAAGGGTCTCGATATCGCGGTGGTGGATATGAGGGATGACTGGGGTTCCGAGGCCGTCAGCGCGATCAAGGAGCAGCAGGGGCGCAACGCCATCTATGTGAAGACCGACCTGCGCCGGCGTGGCGATATCGAGGCGATGGTTGACCGCGTGGTGCGCGAGTTCGGCCGCGTCGACGTGCTGGCCAATGTCGCCGCGATCTGCCCCAGCGAACGCATCGAGGACATGAAGGAGGAGACCTACGAGCAGGTCTTCAGGACCAACTTTTGGGGAACCGCATTGTGCTGCCAGGCCGTCCTGAAACAGATGCGAAAGCAAAAGGGCGGCCACATTGTGAATACGGCCTCCGGCGGCGCGATCACACCCTACCAGGGTTTGGCGCTGTATGGCGCCGCGAAGGCCGCGGTTATCCAATTCAGCAAGGTGATGGCGATGGAGGAGGCTAAAAACGGCATCGTGGTGACGATCGTCGCGCCGGGACCGATGCATACCGCGATGGGCCGCGAGAGCGCTCCGACCGAGGAAGATCTAAAACAGCTCGGCGCGGCGATGCCGTTGGGACGGCCGTGCTATCCGGAAGAGGTCGCCGAGGTGATCGTGTTTGCAGCCACCAATTCCAGCAACGCGCTAACCGGTCAGACGCTGCACGCCCGCGGCGGCCTGCTGCCGATGGTATGAGCAAACGGTCCGCAGTTAGCATTTGCAACGGTTCCCTGCACCCTCACGCGCGCACAGCCGCCAAGTATGGGCCCACGATTAATCGCTTCAGGGTTAGTTGACGGCCGCAGCCCGGTACCCTTGGGAGCAAGGGGCTGGGCGCACTGGCCGGCAGGCGTCTGCGAGTGGGTTAGCGATGCCCATGCCCGAGCGTCGCGCGACGGCATGATTTTGATCACCGGTCCGGCGGCGACGGTGGCGAACCCTTTGACCTGTAGGGCTGACTCGAAGATGCAATAGGCTTGCGCGCGTGTCACCTTGGCCGGTGCGAAGATGGTGACTTTGCCCCTGACGCTTTCGTCGAGGACGAAATTTTTCCCGGTAATCTCACTGATGAATTTCGCGAGAACTGAAATATCGACGTTGTCAAAATTCATCGTGATCAAGTTTTGTTTGCTTCCAGTCTGGGGCTCCCCGGCGAAAACCGCAGGCTCCAGCCCGGTCAGCACGGCGATCAGCAATAACGAAAAGAACAATCGCATTTCAGTAAGGCGGGCGTCCCTGCCCGCCATTCTTTGCACCGGCGCCTATTTTGGCGCGGGCGGACTGTAGATCTGGCGCGCGAAGGCATGGCTTGCCTTGAGCACGGTGGCGTCCTCGCCCAGGCGCCCTACCAGCATCATGCCCACTGGCAATCCGGCCGACATCGCGCATGGCAGACTTATCGCCGGATGCCCGGTCAGGTCGAACTGACACGTGTTATCGGCCACCGCGAAGGCCGCACGCATGTCCCCGGAATTGCTGGTACGCGGCACCGGAATTGACTTCATCGGCGTGGCCGGCATCACCAGCAGATCCCATTTGGAAAACGCCTCGTCGTAGGCCGCGCGTAAGGTCCGGGTCAGATTGCGGGCCTTGGCATAATAGCGTCCATGATAAACCTCGCGCATATACTGCCCGATCAGCAGACTAAACTTGATCTGATCGGGCAGGTCGTCGGCGCGGGTCAGGCGCCCCCGCGCGAACGCGTCAATCATGCTGACCGTATGATAGCCGTCCATCCCGGTGCCCACGCTGTTGCCCACAATCGTGGCGCTGATGCCTTCATTCCCGATCGCGCCGAAGATGGCAGTGCCGTCGCGATGCCAGGGCACCGAAACTGTCCCTACCACGCAGCCCAGCCGCTCCAGGGCGTGAGCGGCTTGGGTTACCGCCTCGTCGACGTCCTTCTCAGATCCTCCGGTGCCAAATCCTTCCTGAAGCAAACCGAGCCGCAGCCCTTTTACCTCGCCGTTGAGCGACTTGGAGTAAGCCTGTGCGCTAAGCCGATTAGCGGCCTGCCTGATATCCAGCCCGTCGGGACCCGCGATTACCTCGAGCAGCAGCGCCACGTCCTCCACGCTGCGCGCCATCGGCCCCAGATGGTCCAGGTTTGGATCGAGCGAAAATCCACCGGTGTAGGGCACCAATCCATAACTCGGCTTGAGGCCATAGATACCGCACCAGCTCGCTGGAATTCGGATCGACCCGCCCTGGTCGCCGCCAATCGCCATGTCCACCTCGCCGGCGGCGAGCAACGCGGCGCTCCCGCCCGATGAAGCGCCGGCGTGACGCGTGAGATCATAAGGATTCAGAATCGGACCGGTGTCGGCGTTAAGATCGAAGCAAAGCCGCCCGCACACCGCTTTGCCCAGGATGCGCCCGCCGGCATCGAGGATGCGTGACACGACGGTCGCGTCCGCCTCGGGAGTGTAACCCTCCAGCACGCAACTGCCGTTCATCATCGGGACTCCGGCGACGCATACATTGTCCTTGATCGCCACGGTCTTGCCCGCAAGCGCGCCGCTCGACGCGCCGGAAATGTCGGTCTTCCAGTACCAGGCGCCCAGCCGGTTCTCTTCCGGATTGGGGCGCCGTCCGGGCGTTCGCGGATAGCGCACCGGCACAACCGTTTCGGGTAACTCGTCGAGGCGACCGTACCCGGCCATCGCCGCCGCGGTCATCGCGCGGAAGTGTTCAAGCTGCTCGGATGTCAGGTTGAGATTGAAGCTGGACGCGATCCGGGCAAGCTGCTGCGTGGTCGGCGCTTTGGGAGTCATAGTCATTCTCCTGTGTTTATGCTGGTAGCACGGTGGGGCTTTGATGTCATCAAACCCGTTCGGCCCCGGCCGGTTGAACGAATCGGCCCTCGCTTTCAGGCCATCGAAACGCCGGCGATCGATTCGAGAATGCGAAGCGGGCTCCTTTCCGGCGCCACCATTGCGTCGACCGGAACAAAGAAAGTCTGCTCCAGCGCGTACTGACCCGACACTACCGCGTGGGAGACCGTATCGGTGAATGCGATCCAGGTCGAGCCGGGAGGAAATTCCTGGCGCTGCTTGGGACAGTCGCGCTGAAAGTCCATATTGGCCTTAAGATAGTCGTGAAAGCGCAGCATGAATTGGTCGTAACGTGAGCGCCCGGGGCTCTGAATTCCTGCGCGGCGCGTGGCCGCCGTCACCGCCCGCTTAATACGTGCCGCCAACCCGCCCTGCCCGGTTGCGCAGCTTGCCAGGCCCGCATCCAGCGCCATCCGCAAGGCCAGTTCCTCGAATGTTTGCCCAGTCTGCCACACTCGCGGCTCATCGGGATGGACATTGGTAAAAAAGCGTAGGATCCGCCGGCCGCGGGCGGGACGCGTGGGAAAGGAATCAACATGAATCAGGTCGTTGCGCGAGCGCCCGCGCAGGTTGCGGTCGCGCTCCTCGATCGGCCTGAAGCTGGTGAAATCAACCTGCAGTCCGGCGGCATAGGGCGCGAGCAGTTCCATTGCCACTGAGCGCACGCGATCCGAGTAGCCGCTTAACACACGCCTAAGCGTCCGCGCGTCGGTGCCCAGCCGGGCAAACCCGCGCAGCCGTCCGGATGACCCTTCGTAAGAGATGTTCTTTGTAAATCGCGAGGCGGTCTGGCGCACGTGGGTGAGAAAGCGGCGATCTTCCTCACCTACAACGGGAAAGTCCGGCAGCACGAGAATGTCTGCGCGCTCCAAATGCTCGCAATACCAGCGCGCGCGTTCGGACCTGGCGCTCGGATCTTTCCATCCCTCCTCGGTAAAGGCTGTTATCTCGATCACACCCATGATCGTGTTTTGGACCTACTGGAACAGTTAGCCCAGCGCGCCCAGGTTTTCGAGGGCGGCGAGCGCCTCGTTGGGAGCGATGTCGCGCAGGCATTGGTAATGACCGAAGCGGCAGGTCCGCGCCAGGCAGGGGCTGCAGGGCAATCCTTTATAAAGGATCGTGGTTCGAGGTCCTAGCGGACCGGTGCGCTGGGGCGCGGTGGAACCGAAGATCGCGACCGTTGGGACGCCGAGGGACGAGGCCAGATGCGCGGCGCCGGAATCGTTGCCGACGAACCCGTCGCACAGCGAGAGCAGCGCCATCAGCTCGCCGATATTGGTCTGGCCAGCCGCTATAATTGCGCCACACGTCACCGCCGCCGCGATTGCCTCACATCCCGCCACGTCACCGGCGCCTCCCACCAGCACGGACTGGACGCCGCGCTGCGCCAGCAAGGAGACCAGCGCCGCGTAGTAGCTCTGCGGCCATTCCTTGGCCGGCCCGTAAGCGGCCGCCGGCGCAATGGCTACCAGTTTCGGACACGAGTTGCGGCGCGCGGCCAACCATTCGCGCATCCGGGCCAGATGGCGCGGAGCAACTTCGGGAGCGATATGGTTCAAGTCGGCGTCGACGCCCAAAGTGGCTTTCAGCATCTCCAGCCAGTAATGCACCTGGTGGCGCTTTATCAGTTGCCCATCGGGCGCCGCGCGATTGGTCAGCATCCATCCGCGGCCATCGCGCACCAAGCCGGCGCGCGCGGGAATGCCGGCCAGCGCCATCCGCAGCGCTGACACGAAGCTGTTGGGCAAGACCACGGCCAAATCGAACTGCCGGGCCCGAAGTTGAGCAGTCAGCCGCGCCAGTTCAAGAGGACCGAATCGTTTACCGCTGCGCCGCAATGGGATCACTTCATCGATCCAGCCAGCGCCATCGAAAAACGTCGTCAGACGATGATCGATAAGCACGGAAATCCGGGCCGCGGGAAAACGCCGCCGCAGCGCCGCGAGCGTCGGCAGCGTCATAACCAGGTCGCCCAGCCAGTTGACTTCGTGGACGAGAATGCGGGCGGGATTCAATGCGTGATTCAATTGGAAACCCTCAGTTGAACCTGACAAAGAAGCACTTGAGGCGCAGATGCATTTCTCTCCGTGGCACAGGCTTCCAGCCTGTGATTTTGTCTGGAAAATCTTAGGCCTGGGGGTCAGATCCAATGATAATCCATCCAGTTAATCGCGAGTCCCCGCATCGAACTCCCAGGATCACAAGCTGGAAGCCTGTGCCACTGAAAATTGCAGGCAAAAATTCCCTCTCCAGGTCAACGCGGTTTCCATCGCCGATGCATCCAGAACCACTGTTCGGGATGGCGTAGGATGATGCGCTCCAGGGCGGCGTTGTAAAGCCTCGTATTCGCCGCGATAGCCTCGTCGGCGTCGGCGCCGTCCACCGTGGGCAGCGCCTCCTCGAAGCGCATCACATGCGAGCCGTCGTCCTCGCGCCACAGCGCCGCGGGCACTACCGGTGCGCTGGTTCTCAACGCTACCAGCGCAAGGCTGCGAAACGTCCACGCCGGTGAACCGAAAAAATCGACCAGCACGCCGTCGCGCGCTCCGGCATGCTGGTCCATGATAAATATGACCGCGTCGCGCGCCGCGAGCCGATCCAGGATCATTTCCAGCGAACCGCGCTTTGGTATAACGCCCAGGCCGCCTTTGCGCATGCGGCGGACGACCAGCCCGTCGAGCCATCTGGGCAGCGGACGGCGCAGGACATGGAAGCGTCCGCGATATTCCGGGAAATGCTCCATCCCCGCGGGCAACGCAACTTCCCAGTTGCCGAAATGGCCGGACAGCACCAGCACGCCACGGCCCAGATGGTATGCGTTGAGGATGGCTTCGACATTTTCGACCCGCACCACGGGGCGGCGTCCCCAAGGCATCAGATTGCGCGCGAACTCCGCTATCGACCGCAGCAGATGGCCGTAAAAGCCTTGGGCCAGTGTAACTATCTGTTGCTCATCGAGCACGGCACCGAACGCGCGCTTGAGATTCGACATCACCACGCGGCGGCGAATGGGCAGGCAATGGTACATGAACCTGCCCGCCGCCGGTGCGTAAAGCCGCCGAGGCAAAGCTACCGCCACCGCAGTGGCGTGAGTGCCGTCGTGGCTGAGCGAAAGCGAGATGTCCGCCAGCCATTGGCGCGCAAGCACGTCCGCGGCGCGCGGCGTGCAGTTAACGCGCGGCGCTCCGTAAGCGTCGGAGACGATCTCGAAGTCGCCCGCTTCCAGTTCGCCCAGCGCGGTTTGACGAGGGAAGAGCTTCAGACATGCTTCCTTGGCGGCGAAGCGGGCGGCCAGCCGCGCCGCATCACGGCCGCCGGCCACATCGCCCAACTCGCGCTGCGAGAAGATGCGCAGCAGATCCTCACGCGGCGTTTCCTCAAGCAGCCGGCGCATACGCGCAATTTCGACCAGGTCGATACCGTGGCGGCCTGCGATGCGCGGATCGGGAGTACTCACAATGTGCCATCAAGCGGGGCTCTGATCACAAGCGCGGTATTCATACCGCCAAAGCCGCGCCCGAGCACCAGCGCGATATCGCTGCGTACCGGGGTTTCCGACGCCGAGATCGGCAGCGGCAGGCATCGAGGATCCGGATCGCGCAGCGTCGCGATACCGGGGACCAGTCCGCCGCTCAGGCATCTGAGCGCGATAACGGCGTCGAGTGATCCGGCCGCCGCCATCGTATGACCCAACGCCCACTTAAAGCTGGTCACCGCAGGCATGTGGGCGCCGAATACCCGCCTGATTGCAGCCGCCTCGGTGAGGTCGGAATTCACCGTGCCATTGCCATGCGCCGCGATTAATCCGACCTCCTTCGGGCTGATTCCGGCTTCCTCCAGCGCCAACTCGATTGCGCGCGCCTCGCCGTCGCCGTCGGGGCGCAGAGCCAGCACTCCGCCGGCCTCGGTGGTGACGCCGGTTCCCAGAATTGCTCCCAGCACCGGCGCGCCGCGCGCATCCGCCGCCGCCCGCGTTTCCAGCACCATCGCCGCCGCACCCTCGCCCAACAGACATCCGCTGCGCGCGGCATCGAACGGTCGTATCGCATCGGTGGTCAGGAGGCCCAGATGATACAGGTTCAGGATCGCTTCGGGCTCGATCGGCGAATCATGCCCGACCGCCACCGCGCGATCGGCATCGCCGGCGCGCAAAGTATGAAATGCCTCGATAATGGCCAAAGTCCCGCTCACGCTATGGTTGGTGATGCACGAATTGGCGCCTTTAAAGCCGTAGGCAATTCCCAAATAGCAGAGCACGTTGTTGGGCAGCGCCTGGAGCAGCCAGGTGGGATTGACGCTCGCGCCCAGCTTTTCACCGAACACCCGCAGGTCGCCGCCGGCGGACGCCAGAGCAGGCAGAAAATCATACTGGTAGTGATATGCCACGCCGCCGCAGCCGGTGTGCACGGCGGTTCGTTCGTTGAATTCCGCCACCCGCGCGTCATCCAGACTGGCGCGATATTCGATCATCCCGCAAGCTTTGAGCGCCCGGCTCGCGGCATACAAACCAAGCAGGTCCGTGCGCCGCAGCCGCTGCACCGCCTTGAGCAGTTTGCGATCTTCGAAGATTGCGCCGGCATTAATTCTTTCAACGCCGGCGGCCAGCGGTACCGGCCAGGCGGAGGAGTCCCATGCGCGCAGCGGCGCAAAGAAACTACGTCCCGCGCGCAATGCCTGGTGGATCTGGTCGGGCGTGGCGCCGGCCGCGCATATAGCTCCGCTTGCGGTGATAACGATCGGCTCGTTCACCGGGCGACTTCCTCCGGATTTCTAAAAATCAGACAGCTATTGGAGCCACCAAATCCGAATGAATTGGAAATCGCCAGACCCGACTGCAATGGCGAAGGACGTGGGCGGACGAAATTGAGATCGCATTGCGGATCGGGCTCATCGAGATTGGCGCTGGCCGGCAGCGTTGTGTGATGGATCGCCAGCGCGCAAATCGCGGCTTCAACCGCTCCCGCCCCGGCGATCAGATGGCCCATCAGACTTTTGGTTGAGCTGACTTTTACTTTGGCCGCGTGCGCACCGAACACCGCTTTGACCGCCGCGCATTCGCTCCGATCGTTCATAACCGTGGACGTGCCGTGGGCGTTGATATAACCCACCTCGCCCGGCTCAGCCCCGGCATCTTCAAGCGCCCGGCGCATGGCCTGGATGGGCCCGTCGCCCGAGGGATGGGAGTCCGTAATCCGGTAGCTGCTGAGCGAATTGCCGTCGCCGGCAATTTCGGCGTAGATGCGGGCGCCACGCCGGCGCGCCGCTTGCCATTCCTCGAGCACGAGGAAACCGGCGCCCTCGCCGAGCACGAAGCCGTTGCGCGTGCGATCGAAGGGGCGGCTGGCGCTTTGCGGTGCGTCGTTGTCCGTCGATAGTGCTCCGAGCATGCAGAAGCCGGCCAGCCCCACCGGATTGATCATCGAGTCGAAGCCGCCGGCCAAAACAAAGTCGGCGCCGCCGCGCCGGATCAAACGCATCGCCAGGCCAATCGCCTGTCCGCCCGACGCGCACGCGGTATGGATCGAACTGGCGTAGCCGCGGATACCGAAGCACTGGACCAGCAATGCCAATCCTGTGTTGGCCTGATTGCGCGCGTAGGCGATCGGATCGGGCGCGGGCGCCGCGGGGTCGAATAGCGCGCGGGACACCAGTTCGCCGCCGGCCGCGAAACGGCGCTGGAACTGCGCGAGTTCTCCAAACGCTACGCCCATCATCCCGCTTCCAGTCACGCATCCCCAGCGGGTCGCGGTTTCCGGACTGGGGCTGATGCCGGCGTCGTCGATAGCTTCAGCCGCCGCGGCCAGGGCGAAACGAGCGTGGCGGGGGGCGTATTTGAGCAGCTTGCGTTGCGTGCTCCCTGCCATGAAGATGCGTGGTTCGCGTCTTGAAGTGTCGCCCTCACCCTCGCCCTCTCCCTGGTCAGGGAGAGGGAACAGAAGTGGTCGCGAATTTTTATTGTGCACTGGGTGGGACGCGGACCTTTGCCTCTCTCCCTGACCGGGATGACCGTCTGGCATTGACGGATCAAAGTTTTTGACTTCGGCGGCGATCCGGACCGGGTAGCCGGCGGCGTCAAAGCTGCTTATCGGAGCAATGCCGCTGTGGCCCTCAAGCAGCGCCTGCCAGGTCGCGGCGGTGCTGTTGCCCAGCGGCGTCACGAGGCCCAGGCCGGTAATTGCCACGCGCCGGCGCATTTGCATGATCAGGCGCTGCCGGCGCGTGTCGCGCGGACTACCATTTTGCACATGGTTTCGACCGTAAACAGTGTCGGCACGTCGGCCAGATTCATCTTGGGACGGAAGCTTTCCGCGGGCACCTCGCTTAGATATTCGCGCAGGCGCGTAAGCCCCGCGGCCGTGAGCACGCCGTTGTTTTCAAATTCCGCCTCGGATAGGTCGCCGCGCGCGTCCTCGATAATCCGGCCGCGCGGGATTTGAATTTTGAATTCGCGCTCCAGCCTGAATACGATATCGAGCAGATCGATTGATTCCGCCTCGAGGTCGGCAAACAGCCGGCTGCTGATATTGACTTCAGCAGGATCGCGCGCCAGCGCCTGCGCGATCGCCGAAGCCACACGTGGATAGACGGCTTCGATATCCTCTTTGGTGATCGTAACGGGGTTGGTGATCGCAAGGGGCATAGTCACTCCATCTTAAAGCCGCCGTCCACATAGACGATCTGACCGGTAATATAATCGGCGAAGCGCGAGGCGAGGAACACGACGGCATAGGCAACCTCGAGCGGCTGTCCATAGCGGCGCAACAGGATTTTCGCCAGCGTCTGATCGCCCGCACGGTCGCGGATACGCTCCGACATCCCGGTTTCGATCAGCCCCGGCGCAACCGCGTTGACGGTGATTTTGCGCGGCGCCAGTTCCACCGCCAGCGCTTTGGTAAACGCATTCACCGCGCCCTTGCTGGCGGCATAATTGGTTTGTCCCCGGCCCGCCATCGCACCCGCGACTGAACTGATATTGATGATCTTTCCCGACCGCTGAGTGATCATATGAGGAACCACCGCACGGGTTATATTGAATACTCCGGTGACGTTGGTTTCCAGCACCTCGCTGACGTCGCCCGGCTCCAGCCATGGCAGCAGGTTGTCGCGGATGATGCCGCTATTGTTGACCAGCACGTCCACGCGGCCCTGCCGGGCAACGGTCCGCTCCACCGCGGCGGCGCAGGCGGCGGGGTCGCGCACGTCGGTCTGCTCGCAGAACACACTTTGGCCGCGGGACTCCGCCTGCTCCAGCAGCTCTCCGGCAGCGGTTGTGTCGGCGCGGAATAAAAACGTGACGGCGGCGCCTTCAGCGGCAAACAGTTCGACAATCGCGCGCCCGATCCCGCGGCTGCCGCCGGTCACAATCACTGTTTTGCCGGCCAGGCCGGAATCGCCGAGCATGGGGCGTTGCTCATCCACTGATCGAGAATCCGCCGTCGACCACCAGGGTTTGTCCAGTGATCATTGCGGCTTCGGGCAGACATAGCAGAAAAACCGCGTCGGCCACATGGCCGGGCGTAAGAGCCGGGCCCAGGACGGCCCGTTTGGCAAACTCGGCCAGCATCTGCTCGCGCGCCCGAAACGCTTTGAGCGCGTCAGTATCGACCACCGCGGCGCTGACTGCGTTGACGCGAATACCGCGGGCGAGGCCCAATTCCATCGCCAGGCTGCGGACCAGGGATTCCAGCGCGGCCTTGGAGGCCCCGATAAAGCCATAGTCGGGCAGCGCGAACCTGGCGCCGAGGCTGGAGATTGCGATGATGCGTCCGTCATCGCGCATCAACGGTGCGGCGCGCTGGGCGATCAGGTTGAGCGCCAGGGCGTTGGTCTCCAGACACCAGCGCCAATGCTTAAGTGTCATCTCCATCGTCGGTTTCAGCACTCCGCTGGCCGCGTTGCTGACCACGATGTCCAGGCGGCTGAAGTGGCGGGAGAACTCGCCGAAGAGTTCCGCCACGCTTTCCGGATTGGCGACGTTGGCGGCAATCGCCGCTGCCCGGCGTCCCATGCCAGCAACTTCATCGCACAGCGTACGCGCCTGATCATGAGCGTTAAGATAGACCCCCGCAACGTCGCAGCCCGCGGCGGCGAGCTTGAGCGCAATCGCGCGCCCAATCCCACGCGAGGCTCCCGTAACCAGGGCGACCTTGCCCGCCAAGGCAAATTGCGCGGCACTTTCAGCCACGTCGCTCGGCTCCGGCGTCGCGCTGGCTGCGAAGCGGCACTACAACGCTCCGGATCCCGCGGACAGCCTCCGCGCGGGGGATTCCTGGCCGCGACGGTTAAGCAGTTCCATCACCGCGCAAGCGGTGCGCCTCATTACGCCAGGGGGGCCCAATACTTCGGGAAGACGCGCCAGCCGCGCCTGGATATGGCGCCGGCGGGTCTCGTTGGTGAGCAGCGACCAAACTTCATCGGCCAGATGAAGGGCGTCCACATCTTTTTGGAAGAATTCGGGCTGCACGGCCTCATCGAGCAGGATGTTGACCATACCGATGAATTTCACCTGCATCAGGCGGCGTCCCACCGAGTAATAGAGCGGGCGGCAGCGGTACGCGATGACCGAGGGTATCCCGAGCAGGCCGGCTTCCACCGTGGCGGTACCCGAACATTGCAGGACCACCCTGGCGCGGCTCAATACGGCATAGGAATCGGGATTGTAAATTACCGTGTTGCGCAAGCCGCTGGCACGCACTGCGTTCTCCAGCGCCGGACGCAACTCCTCGCCGGCCAGCGGAATGGAGAATTGCAGCGCGGGGTCGCGCTGCGCAAGCAGGCGCGCGGCGCCCAGCATCGGCCCGCAGAGATGGCGAATTTCCTGTACTCGGCTGCCCGGCATCAGCGTGATCATCGGGCGGCCGGGATCAAGCCCGACGCGTTGCAATGCGGCGGCGGAGTCTTCATTGACGCGCACGGCGTCGCGCAGCGGATGGCCAACCCACAGGCTGTTGGCGCCCGCCGCCTGATAGATCTCCGCTTCTTCGCGAAAGGCCGACAGTACCCTGGTCGCCAGCGGCACCACCATCGGCAGACGCCATCGCCCCCACAGCCAGACCTGGGGTGGAAAGAAAAATACCACCGGGATACCGCGTGCGCGCAGCCAACGCGCCAGTATCACGTTGAGCGTTTCGGCGTCGATCAGAACCGCCAGGTCGGGACGGACGCTGCTGAACAGGGAGCGCGCGCCGCGCCATACGCGCAGGATCGAGCGCGCCGCGTGCAATGAGTCTGGCGGTCCAACAGTCGACATCCCAGTGCTGTTGACCGTGACTTCAACGCCGGCGCATTCCATCCCCGGTCCGCCCACGCCAACCAGTCGAATCGTGGGATCGAGATCGAGCAGCGCGCGGGCCAGCCGGGCGCCGTTCTGATCGCCGGATATATCGCCCGTCACCAGGCAGATAGTCAGTGGTTTAGGGTTGAGCTTACGCATCGGCGCCCGCCAGGTAAGGTGAGAGCTCATCAAGATAACGACGGGTAACCGCGGCCGCGTCGGGTATGGCCAGCCGTTGCCGCGAGGCAATGTGCTGGCGCAAAGTGTCGTCTCCAAGCCAACATCGCAGACGCGCCGCGAGTTGCTCCGGCCCCGACACCATCGCTTGCGGCGTGAGCGCCACTAGCGAGCGCGCCTCGTGCTCAAAGTGGTCGAAGTGCGCGCCAAAGAGCACCGGCGCGCCGGCCTCGAGTGCTTCAACGAGATTATGCCCCCCAAATTTTCCAAATCCGCCGCAGATCACCGCCACCGCGGATATCGCATAAAAATCCCTCAGTTCTCCGATTGTGTCCAGTATCAGGATGCGCCAGTTCTGGCCGGATTGCAGCAGGCTGCGCCGGGCGCTACCCAGATCTAGCGCGGCGGCTTCCCTAACGATGCCCGGCACAGATGAAAGATGGCGCGGCGCGATAACGAAACCGACGTCCTGGTCGCGCAGGGCGGCGACCGCTTCAAAGATCAGCGGGATCTCCCGATGATGGACACTGCCAAAGACAATCAGGCGTTGCGCGATGGAAATGCCGAGTTGATTGCGCAATTGCGCCGGCTCGGCCGCGCCGCGTTCCCGCAGATACTTCAGGTTACCGGCCGCCACGCAGCGGTTAGCGGCTGCGCCCAGCGCGATGAAACGATCGCGCTCGGTTTCGTTTTGCGCCAGGATTCGACTCAGCCGCCGCAGCGTGGGTGCGATAAAACCGCGAATCGCGCGATAGCGCGCCATATCCCTGGGGTAAATTCGCCCGCTCAGCGAAAGCACCGGCACCCCGCGGCGATGGGCCTCGAACACCAGCCGCGGCCACAACTCGGTTTCGATCAGGAACAGCGCCGCCGGCTGCCAGAGGTCGAACGCGCGGCTTATCCAGGCGGGCACATCCCAGGGCGCGAGGGCTGCTATAGTGTCGGGCGCGCCCCACCGGCAAATGTACGCCACCCCGGCACGGTTGGCGGCGGTGAACACCGCTGGAAGCCGGTAGCCATGTTCGCGCAGCGCGGTAACCAGACGGGCGGCTGCGGCCATTTCCCCGGCCGACGCTCCATGCAGCCATACGGCTTTACCCGCGGCCGCTGGCAAACGCCCCACGCGAGCGCGCAACTCATCGGTCGAGGCCCCGCCGAAATAGGCCGCCGCCAGAGAGGGCCCGAACACGCAAGGCGAGAGTGCGGCATAAATTCTTTCCAGCGCCGATAGCCGGCTGGATCCTGTGTTGAGTGCGGGCATGGATGATCAGGTGCTTGATTGCTCATAGGCAATTGCGGAAGGGCCTGGCTGTCATCCGGGAAACCAAATCAGCGCGCAGCAGCCCTATAAATCTCCGCCAAAGCAAAAGCACCGTCTGCAGATTCTACATGATGCGGCGGCGCAACATAAGCATAAGCATTGGACCATCGAAAACCGGCATGAAGAAAATGCACGACCAGGGGCGAGCGGTGTCAGTGCGAGCCACGACAGTTTCCCAAGCCAGCAGGTAAAGTGCTATGCAAACTTTACGCGACCCGTATTGGTGGAGGGTCAGTGGAATCGCTTCGCATTTTGCACGGGAGAATTAAACGCTATGGCGCAAACCTCGCAGGAATGGCAGGAAGAAACTCTCCATGTCGATCAGACTGATCTGCTGATCGTAAAAGGGGGCACCGGCAGGCCGCTGCTGGTTTTGCACGATGAACTCGGGCATCCCGGATGGCTTAAGTGGCATGCGACCCTGGCCCGCGACCACACGCTGATAATCCCGCAGCATCCCGGCTTCGGCCGCACCGCCGCTCCGGAATGGATTAGCAACATCCGCGACCTCGCCGGCCTGTACTCGATTATGGTACGCCAGCAGAAACTGATGCCGATTGACGTCATCGGGTTTTCGCTCGGCGGATGGATCGCCGCTGAGATGGCAGCGGCCAATCCCGATCAGTTCCGGCGGATGATCCTGGTCGGTGCCTGCGGGATCAAGCCCACCCAAGGCGAGATCCGCGATATTTTCCAAATGATGGCGCCCGATCAGTTGCGCACCAGCGTGCTCGACTTCGAGAACACGCCGGAGTTCACCAGCCTGTTCGGCGGCATCGGACCCGAACAATTCGAGTTGTGGGAGGACGCCCGGGCACAGACCGCGCGGTTGGCATGGCAACCCTATCTGCACAACCCCAGCCTGGACCATCTGCTGGAGGTCGTCGACACGCCGACGTTGCTGATCTGGGGCAGACAGGATTCGATTGTGCCGCTCAACGCCGGGGAGATCTATCAGCGGTCGATTCGCAATTCGCGCCTGGCGGTTTTTGACCAGTGCGGTCATCGGCCCGAAATCGAGAAGCTGGCTGACTTCCTTCGCGAAACGCAAACTTTTCTGGACTAAACTTTGGGAGGCGTGGATTATGCACATCAGTTACTTTACTGAGCGTCCCTACCGTTACGTTCCCAACGACATGGTCATCCAAAACGGATTCTTCGGGAACCCAAATAGATATTTCGACCCCGTCAAGGGCGGGCAACTGCTCAACGAATACCTCGACGAGAAGATACTGGCCGAAGAAGTGGGCTTCGACGGTATCATGCTTAACGAGCATCACGACACTTCCTTTTGCATGGGCTCGGTGATGAACGTCGAAGCCTCCGTGCTGGCGCGAATCACAAAAAAGGTAAAGATAGCTTTGCTGGGCAATCCTCTGCCGATCGTGGGGAATCCACTGCGACTGGCCGAGGAACTGGCCATGATCGACATGATTTCGGGCGGGCGGCTGGTCAGCGGATGGGTACGCGGAGGGGGAAGCGAGCAGTTCGCCAGCAACGCCAATCCCGCTTTCAATCGCGAATACTTCAACGAGGCCCACGAGGTCGTAATCCAGGCCTGGACGAAACCCGGTCCGACTCGTTACGAGGGCAAGCATTTTCACTACCGCTTCATCGATCCCTGGGTGCTGCCGATTCAGAAGCCGCATCCGCAAATCTGGATTCCCGGACTACTGAGTCCCGAGACCGTCGAATGGTGCGCCGAACATCGCTATCCGTACGTCGCCCTGGCCACGTTCCTGCCGCCCACGGTCGATTTGTGGGACTTTTATCGCGACGCCGCGGCCAAACACGGCTACCAGGTCGGCACCGAGAACTTCGGCTACCTGCAAAAGGTTTATGTGGCAGAGACCGAGGAAAAGGCGCACGAAATCGCCAAGTACGATATGTTCGGCGGAGCCGGGATCGGCTACAGCCTGTTCGGCCAGCCGCAATGGATGTTCCCGCCCGGATACAACTCCAAGCAGGCCACGCAGCGCATCGCGCGGCAGTTCAGCGCGCCGGATTCGGCTGCGGGCAGTCCGTGGGCCAGCGCCGCAACCGGACAACTGACGACGCGCCAGAACATCTCCGCCGCGCAGGTCGAACACCGCTCCGGCATCTGGGGAGAGACCCGCGATAGCGTCGAATCCACGCGCCAGCACATCTTCAGCTCGTTTCCCGAGGTGGAGAAGCAATTTCAGATAATCTGCGGCACACCCAAGACCGTGCTGCCCAAGATTCGCAAAGTCCTGGAGTGTCTGCGCCCGGGCATCTTCTTCTTCTGGCAGAACGACGGGCCAATCAGACGGGAAGACCGCATCAACAATATAAAACTGCTCGGCAACGAAGTGGTACCGGCTGTGCGCGAGATAGGCAAGGAGTTGGACCTCAAGTCGCCCTTTGAGGTCAAGCCGGGGTCGCGCCCGCTGGCACCTTCAGGTAAGCCGGACTCGATCGGATCTTTGGAGCCGTTGGCTGGCTTGTTCAATCAGGCGTAGCAGACATCAGAACGTGGCGGAGCAGGCTTCGGAAAACGGGGTTTTCGAAGCCTGCCGCCGCACGTTCAGTTACACGATTCTTTGGTGCGCTATGACGATCTCCGGCGGTGAGCCATTTCCCTTCTTTTCAGAGGAATTTCGGCGCCGGCGCCTCAGGCGGTAAAACGGACTTTATAATCACGTCGGATCGGACGGCCATGCGCTTCCGGCGTGGACAGCGACTTCCTTTGGAGTAATGCAGACAGTCAATCGGCGAATCTGCGATACTAACCAACACTGCGCATGCGGGAATTGGTGCGCGGCTTGGCGCTTGACATCCTTTTTTTGCACCAGTTGCGAATTTCCGCCGTCATGAAACGCCAATCGCTGCCCACTTTGAAGGCGGGCAACTCGCCTCTCTTGAGCAGTCGATAGATAGTTGATTGATTGCAGTGCAGATATTCGCTCAGGTCTTTGACCGTCATTACCTCGCCAACTGCGTCTTTGTTCTGCATTTCTCTTGTCTCCTTTGCGGGCCTCGCGATCCCCGTTCACGGCCAGTTTAATGACCAAGGGGGAGAAGGCCCGAACTAAGAATACCGAAGTAAGGGTCGGTCTCCACCCAAAGCATAATATTCCAAACCTAGGAAAAAACCTTGCTACAAGTCAATACTAAAGAGACAAGGGACGCAATAAAGACCAGCAAAACAGAATATTCAGGACACTTTTCCCACAGTCGTCGAGCGCAAGTATGCCCAATCTACAAAACAACGTTCTGAAAAGAGGTGTTACGGGTGAAGATCGCGCGCAAGTCAACCTGAATCTCTGAATCCGGCGATTGCGTCCACCACCGCAAGCTGGTGACCGTCGGTGAGCTCCGGGTATAGCGGCAGGGCCAGAACCTCGCGGCTAGCCATCTCAGCGTTGGGGAATTGACCTTCGCTATAGCCAAGATTGGCAAAGGCAGGCTGCAAATGCAGCGGTGAGGGGTAGTAGATTTGCGTGGGGATGCCGTGCTGCGTGAGAAATACCCGCAGTTCATCGCGTTTTGTGCAGCGAATGACGAACTGATTGTAGACGTGTTCGCAACCGGGCGCTTCGCGCGGCGGTGTGACCAACGATTCCAGGCCGCGCTGCGCGAACAGCTCCCGATAGCGATCGGCTTTGGCTCGCCGTCGGGCCGTCCACTGATCGAGGTATTTGAGCTTCACGCGCAGGATGGCAGCCTGTATCTCATCCAGCCTGCTGTTAAGGCCCAGGGTCTCGTAGCGATATCCACCGCGGCTGCCATGTTCTCGCAAAAGGCGAATCTGCTGTGCCAATTCCGGATCGCCGGTCGCTATAAGTCCGCCGTCGCCGGCACCCCCGAGGTTCTTGGAGGGAAAGAAACTGAAGCAACCCGCCCTGCCCAGCGCGCCCACTCGCTCGCCGTGGTAACGCGCGCCGATTGCCTGCGCGGCGTCCTCGACGACCGCGATTGAACGGGACTTGGCGAGCGCCATGATCGGCGCGAGGTCGGCCGGCAGCCCGAACAGATGGACCACGATAATGGCCCGGGTCGATTCGGTGATTGCCGCGCCGATTGACTCCGGATCGATGGTAAAGGTTTGCGGATCGATATCGGTAAACACCGCTTTTGCGCCAATCCGCGCGATCGCGCCGGCGGTCGCCACGAACGTAAACGGCGTGGTAATGACCTCGTCGCCGGGGCCGATTCCCAAAGCCATCAAGGTGAGCAGCAGCGCATCGGACCCCGACGCGCATCCAGTCGCCGCACGGGCGCCGATGTAGGCCGCCATTTCCTGCTCGAATAGATCCAGTTCCGGACCGATGATGAATTGCTGGCGCTCCATCACCGCCTCGACGGCGGCCATCACCTCGGCCCGGATCGACGTGAACTGGGCGCGCAAGTCGACAAACGGCATCAGCGTGCGTGATTGCGGATCGTCCAGCGGCGCCATCGAGTTCTCCGGAACTCCCACACCCTATCCTGTGTCCGGGAACAAAGGGAGAGACGCCCCGAAAATGACGCTTTGGACCGGTGGCTGCCGGCGCCAGCGCTTACCTGCCGATTATTGCGGCGCCGCCAGCCATAGGACACCCAGCGGCGGAAGTGTGAATTCGGCCGAATGATCGAAGCCGTGTGAAGGCACCGGCTCGGCCTGAACGCCGCCGTTGTTGCCCACGTCGCTGCCGCCGTACCAGCGGCTGTCCGTGTTGAGAATTTCGCGGTAAAAGCCCGGTCCGGGAAGACCGAAGCGATGATTGCGGCGCACCACCGGCGAAAAGTTACAGATGCAGATGATCTTCGGCGCGGACGGCGCGCTGCGGATGAACGCGATCACGTTGTCGTCGGCATCATCCGCGTCGATCCAGCGAAACCCCGACGGATCCACGTCCGCCATCCACAGCGCCGGTTCGGCGCGGTAGATGCGGTTGAGATCGCTCACCAGCCCTTTGAGTTCGCGATGATCGGGCTGGTCGAGCAAGTCCCAGTCCAGACTCTCATCGTGGTTCCATTCGCGACCCTGGCCGAATTCGCTGCCCATAAAGATCAGCTTCTTGCCCGGCCGCGCCCACATGTATGCGTACAGGGCGCGCAGATTGGCGAACTTCTGCCAGCGGTCACCCGGCATCTTGCCCAACATCGAGCCCTTGCCATAGACCACCTCGTCATGGGACAGCGGCAGGATAAAGTTCTCGCTGTAGGCGTAGAGCATGCCGAAGGTCAGGTCGCGATGATGGAAGCGGCGATGGACCGATTCCTTGGAGAAGTATTCCAGCGTGTCATGCATCCAGCCCATGTCCCACTTCAGGCCGAAGCCCAGTCCGCCGACGTAAGTGGGGCGGCTGACGGCGGGCCAATCGGTGGATTCCTCGGCGATCGTCACGACTCCCGGATCGTGCCCGTAAGCGCGCTGATTGAGCGTGCGCAGCAGGCTTATCGCCTCAAGGTTTTCCCTGCCGCCGTGGATGTTGGGAATCCACTGGCCCTCGCGTTTGGCGTAGTCCAGGTACAGCATCGCGGCGACCGCGTCGACCCGCAGTCCGTCCGCATGGTACTCGGACAGCCAGAACAGTGCGTTGCTGATGAGAAATTCGCGCACCTCGTCGCGTCCGTAGTTGAATACGTAGGTTCCCCATTCGGGATGCTCCCCCTGGCGCGGGTCCAGATGCTCATACAACGCGGTGCCGTCGAAGCGTCCCAGCGCGAATTCGTCCTTGGGAAAATGCGCCGGAACCCAGTCCAGGATGACCCCGATTCCGCGCTGATGCAGATGGTCGACAAAGAAGCGGAAATCATCCGGGCTGCCATAGCGCGCCGTGGGGGCGAAATAGCTGCTCACCTGGTAGCCCCATGACCCGGTAAAGGGATGCTCCATCACGGGCAGCAATTCGACGTGGGTAAATCCCATCTCAGTCAGATAATCGCCCAGCTCCGAGGCCAGTTCGCGATAGTTCAGCGGGCGATTTCTCTCTTCAGGCACCCGGCGCCAGGAACCCAGATGCATCTCGTAAATTGCCATCGGTTGGCGCAGCGTTTCGCGCGCCTGGCGCGCCGCCAGCCACTGGGCGTCGGCGAAGGCAAAATCAGGTTTGTAGACGATCGATGCGGTGGCAGGCGGTGGCTCGGTGGCTTTGGAGTACGGGTCGGCCTTGAGATGAAACCCGCCGCTGGCGAAGCGAATCTCATACTTGTAGCGCTCGCCGGCGGCGAGATCCGGAACGAACAGCTCCCAGATGCCGGAGCTGCCCAACTGGCGCATCATGTGCGTGCGCCCGTCCCAATGGTTGAAATCGCCCACCACGCTGACGCCACGGGCGCTGGGCGCCCACACGGCGAAGGCGACACCGGCCACGCCTTCGGCTTCGTGCAAGTTGGCGCCCATTTTTTCCCACGGTCGCTCCATGGTCTGTTCGCGCAACAGGTAGAGATCCAGCTCGCCAAGCGTGGGCAGGAAGCGATAGGGATCGTGCACCGTCAGGTGCGAGCCGTCGCGCAGCAGCATCTCAAAGCGGTAGGGAAACCCGGGTTGAACGCCTTGGACCAGCGCCTCGAACAGGTCGGTTCCATCCCGCCGCGTCATCCGCTGCGGCGCCGCGTCGCCCACGATCAGTTGGATCTGGACGGCGTCGGGCCGAAAGGCGCGAATAGTCGTTCCCAGAGGTCCCGGATGGGCGCCGAGAATCGAGTGCGGATCACGATGGCTAAGCGCAAACAGGCGCTCGAGATCCTGCGGCGACGGTGCGTTATCCACCGGAGGATTTTGTCTGACCGGGGTTGCTGCCATATTTTGTACCGGTCGCGGCGCGCGGACGGCCCGGGCGCGCCGATGGTTCCTCGCCTTGTCGCTATTTAAGCGCAACGCGGATGTTCCAGCGTTCAGCGGCTCGAAGCGGCCGCGCAATCAAACGGCTAATCGCCGGCGGCCGTCCTCAAATGATCCGAAGCCGATTCCGCCAGCCGATACCAAGCCATTCTAGTCGCCTGCGGAAGTGCGTGCGAGCATGTTGCGCATGCGCCAGAGCGCCAACCGCCAATGAGATGAGAGGCGGGTCCGACGATTGGAAAGGGACGCGAGATTGTTGAGGCGGCTACCGCCTCTTCGCGGCGAAGGATCCAAACTTCATTTGCCGGGTTAACCCCGGCAAATGAAGCGGAAACCGTATCGATACGCCGACACGCGAAGCGTATTGGTGGCGACTGTTACGCCAATGGCTGAGATCCCATCACAGGGAGGCGGTGAGGTCTTTGATCGTTACGGTACCGGCCGTGGTGGGCACGGTGAACGTGAACCCAGCGAAGGACATGGAGTGCCCAGCGCTTCCAGTGCCAAACTCACTTTCACTACAATTCACGGAGACGGTGGCGGATTCTCCGGTGGCCGCCATCGTCCAGTCATAGGGGATTGTGATCGTGACTTTTCCCGTAGCGCCCGTTCGAACTACAAGACCGGTGGCTGAAGCAGAGTTAGTAAAGCTCGGATCGAACGACGAGATACTCGCGGTGCAAGTAATGGGCTCGTCGATTCCAATCGCCGACTCGATGGTGAGCGTGATGACGGCCTCGAAGGTGCCCGTCCGAGAGACGACCGCGGCAAGGGGGACCTGCTTGATCGTCAATGGCGAGAAGGTCCCGGTCGCTGCATTGTAATAGCCGGGGATGCCGGCGGGGGCGCTCGTCGCTTGCGTCGGATAAGGCAGCGCAAGCGCGACAATGGCCAATACCAGGGCGACAACCAAATTCTTCATCAGACTGCTCCTTTTCTTCAGATAATGAGGCTTGACCTCGTGAGGCGATAAAACCGTCTGTACCTACGTTCAGTGTGCTACGAAACCGTCAAATCATCCTTATCCCGGAATTTCGATTTTTGATTTTCAAAAACATCTCACCCTTACCACGTCACCGCATTCACCGTCAAGTCACCGTTCGATAAACCGTCGCGGCCAGTTCCAGCCAAATGCGTGCCCTTGCCAGCAGAGCTTCTTTTTTCCGCGCCCTTCTGGGAATGGCTTGGTGACGATTGCGGGCCGGTTGTTCGCACGACGATGCGCAGTCTGGCAGGCGACGCGCCAATGCTGCTCATCGAACTGCAGAAGCAGACCAACGAGTTGGACCAGCAGACCGAGAATGAACCAGCGGCAGGCCGAACAGATCCGAGGTCTGTGCGCGCAAGTGAGCGAAGAGAAAGCCAGATCGAGGCGCTACAAAACACCTTTGCCGGCGTTTGGCCGTACTGGAGCAGGCAATGGGTAATACCAACGATGGCAAGTTGTCGGAGGTTTTCGACAGGTAGAAGATGACCGTTTTGCGAAATGGTTGGATGCTACCGTTCGTTTGAAAACGCTAATCTATTTTTCGGGTTCAAATTGAGCTTAACCTATCACTAGACCTTGGCTTAAGATTGGGCTGTTCGGCTAGCTTGAGCGGCCTTTCCGGTTACCCTTTCCAACCAGCACACTCATTCAAACAAGTTCCAGCCGAAGTTCACGGCCCACCGCCATAGCTGCTTTGCGCAGCGTGCTCAACGTCACCGCGTGATAGTCTGGATCGAGCAAGCGGTCGAGCGCAGCGCGGCTGGTGTGCATCCGCCGTGCCATTTCGGCCTTGGAAAAGTGCCTCTCCTTCATGGCCGCTTCAAGCTGCCGGGCGAGCACGCGCTTGATGGCGGTGGCGGTGACTTGCTCGTAGAGGCCCTCTTCGCGAAGCCAGCTATCGAGGGATGATCCGATGTTTCTCTTTTTCATGAGCTAGCTCCTTTTCTCCGTTTAAGGGCCAGATCAAGATCGTGTCGCGGGGTCTTTTGGGTCTTCTTGATGAAGCCGTGAAGCAGCACCATACGCCCGTGCTCCACGCAGAAAAGAACCCTTGCAATGCGGGCGCGCGGCAAGCGACTCCGTACCTCCCACAATTCGCGGCCAAGCGGACCAACGAGCGGCATGCCGATCGGCCATGAAAATTCAACGTCCTTGATGTCCTCGCCGATCACCTTCCGGTCTGCCGCTTCCAGGCTCTTCAGCCACTCACGCACCGGTTCTCGCCCGCTATCGGAGCGGAAGAAATGTGCAGGCAGGCGCTTAAGACCCGGATTCATCAGGCAGCGTACCATTTTTGGTACTCATGGTCAACCAAAATCGGCAAAGTGGAGTGAGGCAGCCCGATTACCCCAAGATTTATCGCTTGCAGAGCCGGGCGCAGACGGGTAGGACTGCGCACAAGAAGCTTTTAGTCAGGAGGATGTCTCATGGCCGGCGCGGGCAATAAGTTGGATTTCGGATTCGGCGTATTTCCTTACAGCTACGTTTCGTTCGCGGAAACGCTGGAGTTGGCCAAGCTGGGCGACGAACTTGGCTACTGCGCGTTCACGCTGCCCGAGCATCTGCTGACGCCCAACTGGGCGCAGGCTCCAGCCTCCACCAAGTTCTGGTACGACACTATGGTGATCGGCGGGGCTATCGCCGCCGTAACCACCAGGATCAAACTGCTCACCAGCGTCAGCGTGGTGCCCTATCATCCCCCGGTACAGATGGCCAAGACGCTGGCGACGCTGGACGTGGTGTCCAATGGCCGGGTGCTGTATGGAGTCGGCAGCGGCTGGATGAAGGCTGAGTTCCGCCGGCTCGCAATCCCTTTCAGGGAGCGCGCCGCCATCACCGAAGAATACCTGCGCGCGATGAAGGAGTTGTGGACTGCGGAGACGCCCCGCTTTGCCGGCAAGTATATATCCTTCGACGACGTCGCCGCCTTGCCCAAGCCCGTGCAGAAAGGGGGCATCCCCATTTATATCGGCGGCTTTGGTGACGGTCCCTTCCGGCGGGTCGCGGCGATTGGCGACGGATGGTACCCGATGAGCCTGTCGCCCAAGGACGTGGTCAAGGGGCTGGGCCAGATCAAACCGCTGATGGAGAAACAGAAGCGGGACCCCAAATCGCTGTGGGTCGGCGTGAGCGGACTGGATATCGGCGGCGGTGAAACGCGCAAATGGCAGCATGACGTGCTGGGCGCGAACAGCCCGGTCGAGATGCCTCCTCCGGTGGATACGATCGCGCAGGCGATCGATCTGGCGGGTGAATACCAGCGCGCCGGGACGCGCTACATGTCGGTATCATTCAAATGGCGCAGCGCGCACGAACTGGCCGACAAGCTCGAACAGTTCGCCCGCGAAGCCATGCCCGCTTTTCGTTAGCAGGGTGCGGAAAAAGTAGCTTTCGGGCATTTGCGGTGATGTTCGCTTTCAGCACCCTGCATAAAAGCTGGCTTCCTTAATCTTCTCTCCCTATGGGAGAGATAAGAGAGAGGCTGCGGAAGTCCTTTTTCCGCAGCCTGCTAAGGGGCGGATGAAAAGGGATCTTGTTTTTCCGTGGCACAGGCTCCCCGCCTGTGATTTGTCTGGAACTCCAACTTCGCCCCTGTCCGGCGCGTTCGCCTTGACTTGGCGCTTGCGCCCCAAATATCGTGCCTGCCTCTGGAGAGTCAATGGCGAAGGACAAAGGAACCGATGAAGCGCTGAAGGAGCTCGGCATCGATCCGTCGGAGCCGGAACAGGCGGTCGAAAGATTGCGATCGTTGCGATCGTCGGGCGGCGCCGACCCGGCGAAGATCGCCGCCGCTGCCGGCCAGGTCGCCAGTCCGGGGGCGGCGCAGATCCTGGTTGAGATGGAGGCGGGCGCCAGCGGGACGCTGCGCCGCGAGGTTCGCCGCGCCCTGTTCAAATTGCGCCAGCACGGAATCGAATCCCCTTCGGCGGAGGCACCCCCTGCCGCCGCGGTTATCGCGACCGAGCCGAATATCAACGCACTGATTTCACCGATCGATTCCACCGGTGCGCGGCTGGTCTGGCTGTTCAAGGCGCGCGGCCAGGGCGGCCTCAGCCGCATGTACGGACTGACTTCGGAAAGCGAGGGGCTGGTGGGCGCCAACCTGGTCCATGTCAGCCGCCGCGAACTGCGTGAGGAGCGCCAGGAAATCGAGCGGCAGTCTTCGATCAAAATGATCGAAGCAGACTACCGTCTGGCCGACTTCATGCTGTGCGAAGCCTATCGGCGCACGCCGGAAGCGCGCCTGGGCCATGTGGGGAGCTTTCTCGCCTTGCGGGCCGAAATTCTCGCCGCTTCGCCGCCCACCGATTATCACCATCCGATCTATGACGAATTTGCCGACACGCTCAGCCAGGAGCCGTCGATCGAACTGCTCAAGGAGCCCGAGCTTGGGGGATGGATCATCGCGCAGTCCGACCTCAAGCCCTACCTGGACGAGATCGAGGAAATCCGGCAAAGTCCCCTGGTTTTGAATAAGTATCAGCAAGAGGAACGGGTCAACGCCGTGGTCGGCCGCGCCGTCGAGCAGCTTTTTGCCGGTGAGCGGGCAAAGTTGATGCGCCGCCGCCTGGAAGATACGGCCTATTACCTGGCCCGCACCGGCCGTGCCGACGCGGCACGGTGGGCGGCGTCAGCGGCGGCCAGAATTCGCGACGGCGAGCCGTTGGCGCGCGGCGCGTTCTTCATCCAGTACGTGATGCGGAGCATGGGCCTGGTGCTTTCCGAGCAGGAAACGGAAGCGGAACAGCAGCCGCGCCTGATCATGACGCCGGCTGAGGCGATGCGTGCACAAACCGCCGCCCGGATGGCGCGGCAGCGACGTTGACACGGCGGCGGACGGACCCTAAAGTCGCCGCAGGCGTAGTTCTTTCCCTCAATCTCAGTCCGCCGCAAATGCTCGAACAAAAACCGTTGCAGGGAATCCGGGTACTCGACGTAAGCCGCGTGCTGGCCGGGCCGTATTGCACCATGAATCTGGCCGATCTCGGCGCTGAGGTGATCAAAGTCGAACTGCCGGGGCATGGCGACGACGCGCGCCGCTACCCGCCGATGATTCCCAATTCCACCGATTCCGCCTACTTCTACGGTATCAATCGCGGCAAGGTAAGCGTCACGCTGGATCTGCGCTTGAACGAAGGCGCGGCGATTTTTCTCGAACTGGCCGCCCTTTCCGACATCGTGGTGGAGAACTTCTCGCCCGGTACCATGGCTCGCTTCGGACTGGGCTACGAGCAGCTTAGCGCCCGCAATCCCCGGCTGATTCTGTGCTCGATCTCGGGCTTCGGCCAGTCGGGTCCGATGGCCTCGGAGCCCGCCTACGACATCGTCGCGCAGGCGTTGGGCGGCACGATGAGCGTGACCGGGATGGCGGGCGGCGAGCCCACCCGGTGTGGAGTTTCGATCGGCGACATGGTGGCGGCGCTCTATGGCGCCGTTGCGATTCTGGCGGCATTGCGCGTGCGCGATCGGACCGGGCTCGGCCAGCATCTGGATATCGCGATGCTCGACTGCCAGGTCGCGATGCTGGAAGGAGCGCTGGGAACATACTCGGCCACCGGCGCGATTCCCGGGCGAATCGGCAGCCGACATCCGTCGATTACTCCCTTTCAGCAGTTTCCCGCGATGGACGACTACTTCGTGGTGGGCGTGGGCAATGAAGCGTTGTGGCAGCGCTTTTGCGACGCGCTCTCACTGGGCCATCTCAAGTCCGATTCCCGCTTTGCCGATAATCATAGCCGCACCCGCAACCATGCACAGTTGGATCCGCTGCTGCGCGAATATTTTCTTACCCGGCCGCGCGCCCATTGGCTCGATCTGCTGGGCAGGGCGGGCGTCCCCTGTGCTGCGGTGTCGAACGTGGCCGAGGTCGCCCGCAACCCGCAATTGCGCGAGCGCAAGATGGTACTACCCGCCGACCATCCCACCTACGACGGTCTGCTGGTGCCGGGCTCACCACTTAAATCGGCCGGCGAGGATAGGCCGCCACCCACTCGCGCTCCGGCGCTGGGCGAGCATACCGAGACGGTGCTGCATAACCTGCTGGGCTACGATCAGGCCCGGATGGCGGATTTGCGCGCGCGCGGTATCATCTGATCTCGTGGCCTTATCTATAACTATCCGCAGAACGAACCGCCGAGGACCGGCAGGATCGCAGGGCGTTGCATGAGTATCACGTTGCGGGGTTGGCGGATCGGTGTCTTGGCGGTTTTGGCGACCGCACTTTTGGTTTCACCAGGTTACGCGGGCGGAAAGAAAACGGCGGGCCCGGCCGCAGCGGGAGGTCCCACCCCCGCCCCGGAGGCGCCGGCCAAGCCCAAACGCAAGCTGCTGAGCTTCACGCTGACGGACCTCAACGGCCGTTCGGTCAAGCTTTCTACCTGGCGCGGGCATCCTCTGATCGTGGACTTCTGGGCCACCTGGTGCCCGCCATGCTGCAAGGAAGTCCCGGAGCTCAACGCGATTTACAAGAAGTATCGCGCGCGAGGGCTGGTTGTGGTGGGGGTGTCGGTGGACAAGGTGCAGGGCGACGGCGTCAAATCAGTGCGGCCCTTCGCCAGGGAATTCAAGGTTAATTACCCGATCCTAATGGCGGATGACGCGCTGGTCGAGGCGATGGACCTCGACAACATTCCGACCACGTTGTTCATCGATCGCAAAGGGAAAACCATCGCCAGGCTGGAGGGGCGCGGAAAATCCGGCGAGCTGGCCCAAGCTGCCAAAACCCTGTTCCGCGATTGATGACGTCGTGTGTCGGCAGTTGATGAGGTGCTAGGAATCCCCAGTTATCCAGACGTGGCGGTAGCCTTCCGTTCCGATCCGCAGGCGGAATACATTGGAAATTATGCAACAATCCACCAAGAAGATTCTGAAGCAAGCGCTGCTGCTTCCGGACCATGAACGGGCCGAAATGATTGCCGAATTACTGGACAGCCTGCCGCCAGCCGGACCGAGCGAGGCACGTTCCGATGAAGAATGGATCGCTGAGGTGGAGCGCCGTGCTCGTGCGGCGCTCGCTGGCAGCCCTGGAATTTCGTGGGAACAGGCGTGGGCAGAGATAACCGATCATCTCCGGCGAAAATGAAGCCCGCCAGACTCGCACCCGAGGCGGTCGCAGAGCCGAACGATGCGGCTACCTGGAACGAGTCACAACGTCCTGGCTTGGCCCGCCAGTTTCTCCAAGCCTTCGAAACTTGATGCGGCTCAGCGAATCACGATCCTCCTCGTTTCCTCGGCTGCTCGCCACCTCTTCCGAACTGAATTTCCGGCGTGCACTATTGCCTCGCTTTCCCTACGCGTCAGTTTTTGTCCAGTTACCCTCGGAGATTCGAATAGTAGCGGTCGCGCATCTGAAGCGGCGGCCGGGTATTGGCTTAACCGGGTCGGTCGCTGAACAAAGCGGATTTGTCGGCGATCCTGAAGCAACACCCAGTCGTTGGGTGGCTACCGTATGGATTCACCTGACTGCGGCGGGCTAGAATTTATCAAAATGCAAGCTGACGAGCTCAAGAAACTTATCGAGCAAGGTCTGCCCGGGGCTCATGTTGAAGTGCGTGATTTCACTGGGGGCGGCGATCATTTCGAAGCCCTGGTGGTAAGCCCGGACTTCGAGGGCAAGTCCCTGGTGGAGCGCCATCAGGCGGTTTACAGCGCGCTTGGCGACGCCATGCGCGCGCAGGTCCATGCCCTGACACTGAAAACCTTAACGCCGGCCCAGTACCAACAACGGAGGTAACTGAAATGGCTCAGGATGATGTAACCGAACGGATCCAGAACGCAGTCGCAAACAACAAAGTCATGATCTTCATGAAGGGTACCGCCAATTTTCCGCAGTGCGGTTTTTCCGCCGCCACGGTCGGGGTCTTCCAGGAACTCGGCGTCCCTTTCGAAACCGCCGACGTACTGAGCGATCCCGAACTGCGCGACGGGATTAAACGCTACAGCAACTGGCCCACCATCCCCCAGGTTTTCATCGGCGGCAAGTTCGTCGGGGGCTGCGATATCGTCCGCGAGATGTACGAAAGCGGCGACTTGCAGAGCCTGCTTAAGTCCGTAATGAAGGACTAGGCTTGGGTAGGTCCTTGAGGTGTATCAGGCACCCTCACCCTAGCCCTCTCCCGCGACTGAATGTGGGAGAGGGAACAGAAATTTCAGAGGCCTGAGGACACGATCGTGAAGGCGGGCGAGGAGTTTTTCAACTTCTACAATCACGACTTCGTGCGGGTGGCGGTTGCTTTGCCCGCGGTTAAAGTCGCCGACCCCGCCTTCAACGGCTTCCAAACGATCGAGATGATGCGCGCGGCGGCGCAACGCCAGGCGATCCTCGTGCTGTTTCCCGAACTGGGGCTTTCGGCCTACTCCTGCGAAGACCTGTTCCATCAGCGCGCCCTGCTCGAAGGGTGCCTCACCGAGCTTGCCCGAATCGTCAAGGCGAGCGAGATAGCGCCCGTGGTAACCGTGGTCGGCGTGCCGCTGCAGGTCGACCATCTGCTGTTCAACTGCGCGGTGGTGATCAACCGCGGACGTATTCTGGGCGTGGTTCCCAAGACCTATCTGCCCAACTACCGGGAATTTTACGAGGCGCGCCAGTTCGCGCCCGCCGATCATGCGCTGAGCGAAGCGATCGAGCTGTGCGGCCAGACCAACATCCCGTTCGGCAACAACCTCCTGTTCCAGGCCGATCAGCAGCCGCTGCTCAAGTTTCATGTCGAGATCTGCGAGGACCTGTGGGTGCCGATTCCGCCCTCCAGCTGCGGCGCGATGGCAGGGGCGACGGTGCTGCTCAACCTGTCGGCCTCCAACATCACGGTGGGCAAAGCCGGTTACCGCCATCAACTGGTCGCCGGCCAATCGGCGCGCTGCCTGGCAGCCTATGTCTATTCAGGCGCCGGACCCGGCGAGTCGACCACCGACCTGGCCTGGGACGGCCACGCGCTGATTTATGAAAACGGCAATCTGATTAGTGAGTCGCGCCGCTTTTCCGTCGAGCCGCAGCTAATCTGCGGCGAGATCGACCTTGAACGGCTGACGCAGGAACGAATGCGCCAGACCAGTTTTGGCGATGCGATCCGCCACGAACGCGAACGGCTGCGCGGGTTTCGTACGGTCCGCTTCAGCGCCGAAATACCGCGCCATGGGCGCTTGATCGGCGACCGCATCTACGAGCGCTTTCCCTATGTGCCCTCGGATCCCGACACCCGCGATGAGCGCTGCGCCGAGGTTTATGACATCCAGGTGCAGGGGCTGACCAAACGCCTGGCCTCCACCGGGCTCAAGCGCGTTGTGATCGGCATCTCGGGCGGCTTGGACTCCACCCAGGCGCTGCTGGTCTGCGCCAATGCGATGGACCTGCTCGGGCTGCCGCGCGCCAACATCCTGGCCTACACGATGCCCGGATTTGCCACTAGCACCCGCACCCTGGCGCAAGCGCGCCGCCTGATGCAGGCCATCGGATGCGAAGCCAACGAACTGGACATTCGCCCCGCCTGTATTCAGATGCTCAAGGACATTGGCCATCCATACGCCGAGGGCAAGATGGTCTACGATGTGACGTTTGAGAACGTGCAAGCCGGCGAGCGCACCAGCCATCTGTTCAGGCTGGCCAACCTGCGCGGGGCTTTCGTGGTCGGGACCGGCGATCTGAGCGAATTGGCCCTGGGATGGTGCACTTACGGCGTCGGCGACCATATGTCGCATTACGCAGTCAACGCGAGCGTGCCCAAGACGCTCATCCGCCACGTTATACGCTGGGTGGCCGAAACCGAGCGGGTGGGCGCCGAAGCCAGCGCCGTGCTGGCTGAGATCCTGGATACTCCCGTCAGTCCCGAGCTGGTGCCGGGCGGCGCCGGCGATTCAGAGCCGTCGCAGGATACCGAGGCGGCGATTGGTCCATACGAATTGCAGGATTTCAATCTGTACTATACTTTGCGCTTTGGATATCCGCCGCCCAGAATAGCCTTTCTTTCCTATTGCGCATGGTCGGACCGGGTCCGTGGCGGATGGCCGGCTATCCCGGCGCAGCACCGCAATCAGTATTCGATTAGCCAAATCAAGGACAATCTGCGCATTTTCCTCCATCGATTTTTCGCGCTCAGCCAGTACAAGCGCAGTTGCATCCCCAACGCTCCAAAGGTCGGTTCGGGCGGTTCGCTGTCTCCGCGCGGCGATTATCGCGCGCCAAGTGACAGCGAGGCGGTTGTCTGGCTCGAGGAACTCGATCTGATTCCCGACACCGAGTAACCGCTCCGTGCTGAGAACTTTCGCCGCTCCGATCACAGCCGGCGTTGTGCTGGCGATATTGACGATGTTATGCATCCCCGCCTCCCGCACCGAGGCCGGGGGCAGTCCCGCGTCACCTTCAGATGGGCTTTTCCAGGACTCGGCTGTATCTCCGATAGGAATTGACTATGCGCCGGAGACGCGATGCTCCGACAATAACCCCTCCTGGCTTCCGGGTGCGCGCCCGATAGCGTGCCAGCCGCAGCTTGGTGAGAAAGCTTGCGGTAAGAGCCTGGACACCTGCCCCGCGCGATGCCAGCAGTGCTATGATGCCGACCTTACCTTTATCCGGCGCGATCTCAAGGTAAATACCATTACCATCTACGCGCCGAACTACTACATCCTGAAAGCGGCGCATCGCCTCGGGATGAAGGTGATCGTCGCGCTGTACAATGATTCGGTGCTCGGTCTTGCCATTCCCGCCGGTCAAACCAATTGCACCTATGGAGGCGCTCCGCTTTACCAGTGCGGGTCGAATTACGCGTCCGCCTTGCTTGACGGCGCCTGTATCGACACCGTCGGCGGAAATCCCTTTGCACAGTGCACTAATCATTGCGCGCTGCGCTCGAACCCAACTCGCGACTGTTCCAAAGGTGATTGTTCCTGCGATTCGGACGCCGACTGCAAGGGTCCGGCGAATAGATGCCTAACAGGGGCGTACATCGCACCGCTGAGCAGTCCCTCCACTGGCGAGTTTCTTCGCGACGGTACCATAATTGGTATCCAACTGGGTAACGAGTTCTTCGGGCAGTGCCAGATCCCCCAAATAGCGGGTCAGAATCAACCCTGTTGCGCCCATAGCAGGAAGACCCACGAGTGCCGGGCGTGGACCGTTAATCAGCAGGTGTTCAGCGCGGCGGGGCAAACGCTGCGCCACGCCTTGGACAGCCGCGGCCTGAGCCACGTCAAGATCACTGTCGGCATGGTCCAGGCGCAGGGACCGACCTTTTGCCGCAACGGCGCACCGCCGACGGGAATCGACTATATCGGCGACCATCCATACTGCGATTTCGTGGCGGAAATGCCGCCTTCATGGACCGCACACAGCGGAGCCGAATGCTGGAATGATGCGCGCAAGGAATTTGCCGTTGACCAAAAAGCCTGCGGCCCGCAACATACCTACATCGGAGAAACCGGCTACAACACCGGATGCCCATTAATGGCGGAAGCGGCGGTCCAGCTAAAGGCCGAGAACGATTTCGTTCAGGCGATGATGCAGGCGGAGCCGGCCTGCAATGGCAAAAGTAATCCGGCCACACCGTTTCCGAATTTCCTGTTCGAATTTGGCGATACCTGTCCGCCCGGAGGGTGTATTGCGGGCTGTGGCGACCCGATACAGTGCAACGCCGAATGCTGCTGCCACCATCGGTGTTCTGACAATAAGAGATGCAGCGCGGGCTGTCCGGCATGCTTCGGGAACGGGTACTTCGGCCTGTATCACACGCCTGGCTACGCAACCGTAGGGTTTCCCCCCGAGCCAAAGTTCAGTCCAACGCCGTCGCTGATGTGCCCCGCATCGCGCCAATAGCCGCTAATGCGCCAGGGCGGCGGCGCCGGCATCGCCCTGGGGGCGCACGGCCTTGCCACTTTACCACAGCCACAGCACCAGCAATACCGGGGTCACGGTTCCGCTAAACCAGATCAACATCCAATAGATGTCGTTGAGCGCGACCATTGCGGCTTGCACCTGGAATCGCCGATATACCGAAAGCGAAACAAGAGAGCCGGGCCTCAATTTGTCTGCCGCGAAAGATTCCTGCGCCAAAGCGAAGCGACGAGCCCCGCGAGTCTGTTACTGTTGTTGCAGGAGCCCTTGGGGGAGAGGAGGATCGGTAACAGGCTCGCAGTCATGCGACACCGTCACGGCGGCGGGCCGGTTTGGTCATTTATGAAAACTTCGAATTCGCGCAGCAGGCGCTTCGCTCTAACACGCCGTCAATTCCTGGCCCTGACTGTGGCCGGAGCCTCGGTCGCCGGCGCGTCGATTCCGCTGCTCGCCGCCAGCGGGCCGGGCTCAAGCGGCCAGATGCAGTACCGAACGCTGGGAAGAACGGGGCAGAAGGTTTCCATCGTGGGTATCGGCGGCGCCCATCTCGGACGGGCGGACGAGCCGGAGGCTACGCGCATCGTCCGTACCGCGGTCGATAACGGCGTCAACTTCATGGATAATTGCTGGGATTACGGCGGGGGCGTTTGCGAGGAGCGGATGGGCAAAGCGCTGCGCGACGGCTACCGGCAAAAGGTCTTCCTGATGACGAAGATCGACGGACGCAATGGCAAGACCGCTGCTCAGCAAATCGACGACTCGCTCAAACGTTTCCAGACCGACCGCATCGACCTCATCCAATTTCACGAAATAATCCGAATGTCCGACCCTGAGCGTATCTTCGCGCCCGGCGGTGCGATGGAAGCGGTGCTAGCCACCAAGCAGGCGGGCAAGATCCGCTATATCGGCTTCACCGGGCATAAGAGTCCCGCAATTCACCTCCATATGCTGAAGACCGCCGTGCAGCATCACTTCACCTTCGACGCGGTGCAGATGCCGCTCAATGCGATGGACGCCCATTACGACAGTTTCGAGCGCTTGGTCCTGCCAGTGCTGGTCAAGCATCAGATTGGCGTGCTGGCGATGAAGACGATGGGCGGCGGCATCATCCTGCGCAGCGGCGCGGTGACGGCCGTGCAATGCCTGCACTATGCGATGAACCTGCCGAGCAGCGTGGTTATCACCGGATGCGATTCGACGGCGGTCCTCGATCAGGCGCTTAACGCGGCGCGAAGCTTTCGCCCAATGAGCAACGAGCAGGTCGCGGCCATCCTCGCCGCAACCGCCAAGTTCGCCGCTGACGGCCAGTACGAAGTCTATAAAACCACTGAGCACTTCGACGGCACCACGCAACATCCTGAATGGATGGGCTGACAACAAAGATCGCACTCCTGGCCCAATCCGAGCCGCGAGCGTTAGCGTGCGGTCGCACCGAGCCAGAAGTATAGTGTTATAGTAGACTCTTAAAATGAACTCGACTTGCCGAGCGGTCGCCGCTATCACGATGGACCCGGCGAATGGCGGGCAGGGATGCACGCCCTTCTGGCAGCAGTCGATATATTGAGAATCCCGAGGAGACTCCGCCATGCCAGCCAAATCAAAATCAGCCGCACTTCGCGCCCGTCTTGATCATCCGATTCTGGACTCCGACGGTCATCTGTTGGAGTTTCTTCCGGTCCTGACTGAATACCTGCAAAACGCCGGCGGCACGAAGGCGGTCAAGGATTTTCGCGCAGCGTTCAGCAACACCTACCTGGGCTTCGACTGGTACAAGCTGACCCCGCAGGAGCGCCACGACCAGTGGGCGCGCCGTCCTCCTTTTTACGTGGTCCCGGCCCGCAACACCGTGGACCTGGCCACCGGCTTGTTCCCCAAGCTGCTGCACGAACGGATGGACGAACTCGGCTTCGATTACACCGTGTTGTATCCCAGCATGGGACTGCACGCGCCAATGTTCGCCAACGAGGAAATCCGTCGGCTCGGCTGCCGAGCGCTTAATGACTATTACGCCGATCTGTTTACGGAATATGGCGACCGGATGACGCCCGCCTCCGTGATCCCGATGCATACGCCACGCGAGGCAATAGAGGAATTGGACTACGCAGTGGGCAAACGCGGGCTTAAAGTCGTGATGCTGCCCAACTACATCAAACGTCCGATCGCGGCCGCCGGCAATCATCCGGAAGCGGCGCGCTACGCCTTTCGCCTGGACACCTACGGCATCGACAGCGAGCACGACTACGACCCGGTATGGGCCAAGTGCCAGGAACTTGGAGTGGCGGCCACTTTTCACAGCCCTGGAGAAGGATGGGGCAGCCGCACGTCGATCTCCAGTTTCGTGTACAACCATATCGGTCATTTCGCGGCAGCGGGTGAAGCGACTGCCAAGTCTCTGTTCATGGGCGGTGTAACGCGGCGCTTCCCGAAGCTGAAATTCCTGTTTCTCGAAGGCGGTGTGGGCTGGGCGCGTTCGCTGCTGTGCGATCTGCTGGCCCATTGGGAAAAGCGCAACCTGGGCGAGGTGACCAAATACGATCCGCGCGCCGTCGATCGCGAGCAGCTGGGTGAGTTGTTCCATCGCTATGGCGGAAAGCTCTTTAGAGAAGCGGTAGTGGGACGCGAGGCGGCGCAATTCGGCACCAATATCGAGGATCCGGCCACCCTGGACGAGTTCGCCGCGTGCGCGATCGAAAGCAAACATGACGTGCGCGACCGCTTCGTGCCCAGCTTCTACTTCGGATGCGAGGCCGACGATCCGGTCACCGCCGCTGCCTTCGACTTAAAGCGCAATCCATTCGGCGCGCGGCTCAACGCCATCTTCGGTTCGGACATCGGCCACTTCGACGTCCCCGACATGAGCGAGGTAGCGCTCGAGGCGCATGAGATGGTGGAGCACGGAATGATTTCCGAGGACGATTTCCGCGACTTCGTGTTCGCAAATCCGGCCCGCTTGTGGACCGCCCTCAACCCGAATTTTTTCAAAGGCACGCCGGTGGAAAGCGCCGTGGCCAGTTTGCAGGCTCGGTAAAATCGACTTTCTCCTGGCTGAAACGGCCACGTGAGAGACAGGCTTTCCAGCCTGTCCCTGGAGTTTATACATTTCTGTGGGAGCCACCCATTTTGCTGGTATATTCTGTTACCTATTTTGCCGGTTCGTACCCGTTAATTCTCTCCCCCTGTCCGAGAGTGTCGATTTTCTGATTTCCCCCTTTCCTTCGAGGAAATGGAGCGAGAGGGTTAGGTCAGCGGCTCCCGAAACTCTGGTTCCCCTTCCTTTCCAGGGAAGGGGCTTTCAGAAGAAGAACACCGACAGTCTCTACTGACGGTACAGATCACGCAGCTCGAAGCGAATGCGCGGGTGAGAGCCTTTTCTGCCAAAATCGGGGGATCAAGTGGCGCCGCCGACTTTCGTTCGTGTAGATCGCAAGAAGAGCTACTCGATACTCAAGGGCAAGCTGACCAACCCTCGCACGTGGAATGATTTCTTGTGCACGGGGCCGCCCTGCCCGTCCGCAAGCCGCAGGCGTGGAAAGCGGTCCAGCACCGAGGCGATCGCGATCGATCCTTCCAGGCGCGCCAGCGCGACGCCGAGGCAGAAGTGAATCCCTTCACCGAACGCGACATGATCGTTGGGAGTGCGCGTTATATCGAAGCGATCGGGGTCGGGGAATTGAGCGGGGTCGCGATTGGCGGCGCCATTGAGGATCACGACCACGGTGCCCTCGCGCAGCCGAATGCCCGCGAATTCGCAGTCGCGAACGATGTTTCGTCCGGTCGCCTGCACCGGGCAATCCCAGCGCAGCATCTCCTCGATCGCACTGGGGATGAGCGACGGATCGCGCCGCAGCAAGCCGAGTTGCTCCGGATGGGTCATCAGGGCGGCAAGGCCGTTGCCAATAAGGTTGGTGGTCGTTTCGTTGCCGGCCAGCAGCAACAGGTTGAAGAACCCCGCGACCTCGTCGAACGTGAGCGCGTCCTTTTCCTGCGCCTGGATCAACATGCTCATAAGATCGCCGCCGGGATGGCGGCGCAATTCCTCATAGCGATTCTTGAAGTAGATGCGCTCCTCCGCCAGCGCTTCCTCAAATCCGGGCGGAGGCGGCGATCCCGGCGGCACGTTGCTCACCTCCAGCAACGCATTGGACCACGCCTTGAACATCTGGTAGTCGTCCGGTGGAATACCCAGAACCTCGGCGATGACCATGGTGGGCAGCGGTTCGGCTAGGTCTTTCATCGCTTCAAAGCTGCCCGCCCGCTCGACCTTGGACAGCAGGTCGTCGGCGATCTGACGAATCCGCGGCTCCATCGCGCGGATTCGCCGCGGCGCGAAAACCTGGCTGACCAGCCGCCGCAACCGCGTATGCACCGGCGGGTCGGTCAGGATAAGCGTGGGCACGCCGCCGAAAATATGGGCCTGCGAGATCTGTCGAATCGGAGCGCTGGAGAAGGTATGCGGATCGCGCAATGCCGCAACGACGTCGCCGTAGCGCGCCACCAGCGCGGTCGGAAGCTCCAAATCCAGCACCATCGGCGGCTGGTCATAGAGCATTTTGTAGAAGGGATATGGGTCGCTCAGAAAGGTTGCATCGAAACGATCGAACCCGCTTTGGGCAGCAGCCTGTTCCATTTTTGCACCTCTTGCCTGGACTGCCGCCAATTTTCCCCATCCCCGACCGACGCCCCCCGCGGCATCGACTATAAGATGGCGCAACCGATGATGTTTGGCAAGCCGGTTAAACCATTTGGTTAACCGCCCGGTCAGGCGCCAGCTTGGGCGCGCGCTTCGTAAATGGCTGCGTGGCACAACTTCCAGCCTGTGATTGGATTTTCAACATTTGTCTGTAATTCTCTCTCCCCCGGACAGGGGGAGAACGGCGCCCATTTTTCCGGACGCCGAGAGAGGGTCCTTTGTGAGCGCATTCCCCTGCGCGCGATTCATAGTTCCGGAAAAGACTGCACACGCGCAAAGGGCCGCTCGGCGCCGAATGCATCCGTGTACCGAACGGCAGATCGGGAGGCGCCCCACATAATGCACACGGGAATAATTGCTGCCTCCCCGTTTCCTGTCATATTGAAAAATCAATCCGAAGCGAATAGCGGCCTCTATTTCATTGTGACTCGACCTTTACCGGTGGAGGCGCACCACCGTTCCACCAAATGAGGAATGAATCTTCATCGAATGCCCCCACGATAATCCCGACAAGGCTTCTTACTATTTCATCAAGATCGGTATCATTCAGAACCGATTTGAAGTCTTGCGGCCCCCGGTCATAAAAGAAAGCTGAGAAGGGGAAAAGCGTCCCTTGCTCGAGGACGTCCTCGAATTGTTGACCGGATGTCCCGGGACCAACAAGCTGCCAATATACCTCATCTTTGTAAGAAAAAGCGCGATTACGCCATTGATAGCTTTTAAGCCATTCGTCTTTTATCGACGTAATTATATCTGGAAGAAAAACGGTATGTCCTGGGTCTGCTATGAAGGTTTTGATTATTGACCCGACCGAAGGACGATAGTTTGACTCAGCTCGAAGATACAACGTCTCTGCGAAATTTAAAGAGGGGGAGAGTTGGATAGATTCTGGTAGTGCCACGACGAACCTTCCGCTCACAAAGTTCACTTTTTCCTTAACTTTCGCGGATAAGGTCATACCGTCTTCAAGCTCATGAAGGATACAGCGCAGAGATCTTGGATCACCGGTAACATCGTAAAAATTTGAGCATAGATCCCCTTGAATCTTATTCCAATAGCAACAATTCGATCGGCAGCCATTCCTCGATTTCCCAATCCCAGAATTCGTAGGTGTCGCCGCCCAGACTTCGTAGGGAACGGCTCGCATGCTTTCGATACTGCGGTCTGGCCCACTTGCGATGCTTAGATTTGGCCCACCACTTTACTCTGCATTGTTCAGTCCCTCTATGAAAGCATCTCCCTATTCGGTTGTTTTAGTTTCCTTTTTTCCCGCCGCCAGCGGCGGCGGAGCGGTAGATGTGTTCGGTTCCGTGCTGTGACCCTTGCGCTTCTCAAGGGTGCGGCGGAAGCGGTAGGAGTCGGTTCCGGTCTCGATGATATGTGCGCGATCGGTAATGCGGTCGAGCAACGCCTTGCATAGTCGTGGATTGGGGACCACCTGAGTCCATTCCGAGAAGGGCAGATTGGTGGTCACGATCAC
>DASZGF010000203.1:0-4465 GCA_035939115.1 Binataceae bacterium (SeqCode) | reverse complement strand
CTCGATGTCGTGGTCGGCGGGCTCGGGCTCGGCCACACCGCCCGGGCCGTGCTGGAGCACGCGCAGGTCGGATCGCTTCTCGTGGTCGAGGCGCTCGCTGCCGTCATCGACTGGCACCGGAACGGATTGGTTCCGCTCGGCCCCGAGCTCACCGGCGATGGTCGCTGCCGCTTCGTTCATGGCGACTTCTTTGCGCTAGCGGAATCCGGCGCGGGCTTCGACCCGGACGCGCCTGGCCGCTGCTTCGACGTCGTACTGGTCGACATCGATCATGCGCCGGACCTTCTGCTCCATCCGCGGAATGCCGCCTTCTACCAGGCCGAGGGTCTCCAGCGGGTGGCCGCGAAGCTGCGGGCGGGCGGCGTGCTCGGTCTGTGGTCCAACGCGCTTCCCGACGAGGCGTTCACGGCGCGGCTCACCGATTGCTTTGCGCAGGCGCGCGCCGAACCGGTGACCTTTCACAACCCGCTGCAGGACCGGCCCTTCACCCAGACCGTCTATCTGGCGCGAACCGCGATGGCGCCTACGACCGAGCAGATCGGATGACCAAGGCCGCGAACGGAGTCAGGCCGCCTGCGGCTCAATCACGCGATAGAGCCGCACGCCGTCCGTCTTATCGGATTGCAGCGTCAGGGAGAGCTTCTTGCGCACCACCCCGGCCAGAAAGCCGCGCACCGAATGCGCCTGCCAGCCGGTCGTCGCCATGATGGCCGCAATGGTCGCGCCCTGCGGCCGGCTCAGCAGTGCCAGCACCGCAGCCTGCTTCGACTTGGCACGGGTGCTGTGATGAACGATCGGCTTTGCCCGCTTTGCCTTCGATCGGCTTTTCGTTCCCGACCGCGGCTAGGTACTCGTGGCTCCTCTCTGGGATCGCGGCGCACCATCGCGCCGCACCGACACAACCACGCGGAGGCCGGCCGGCGCTGGCGGGGAAGGAGGAGCCTTGGAGCCGCTCGGTTCATCGGCTCTGCTGCCACCACTGATATGACGCTCTCTTTGCGGACGAAGTCGAGCGGAAAAAGAGAAATTTTCTGGCTCATTTCAGCGCCGCGCGATCATCCCTGGATCATGCAAAGCATGGGCAACCGCGACGCGGCCTGAAGCTGCGGCGTCCTCCCTTTGCGCATCGGAGTTCGTATCCAAGCTGCCTCGGTCACAAGATTCGAACTTCGACCTGCTGAAACCTGACCGCGCCGTGCGCGGCTCCATCAGGGCGACTGCGGGGGTATGGCCCCGAGTCAGGCAGAGAAGATTATTTCCCTGGGAGTTGGCTACGGTCTGCCCGGGGGTCCGTAAAACCGAACTCCGGCGCCTTCTCAAAGAGATGAATTTTCTTTCGGCACATCGAAGTTCGAATCCGATATGGCCAGCCACGCAGTCGGTCTCACCGATGTGCAGACAAGCCCCGAATTTGTGTCACGGGCGATACGCTGGCTTTTTATCGTTATAGTCGGCTGCGCTGAACCTGGAAAAGCAAGTTCCGTTCCTGGCAGAAGCGGTATCGGCGGTGTTGCCCGGCCACATCTCCGTGCAAACCGGCCGCCCGTTGCCGTCGAGCAGGACGGCGAGGATCATCTGATGCAAGTCTGGCCGATGGTCCTTGGAGAACCCATGACGACCGAGTGTCTGCCCGCCGCCTTCGAAATGCAGGCGCGTCGTGTCCATGAACACGAGGTCGAGCTTGCTGAACAGGTCGCGCCGCTTGGCAAACAGCCGCTCTTCCATCACATCCTTGAGATAGCGTGGCGCCAATGTGCGGCCATCCTGTTCGTCGCGTGCGCCCGAATTGTTTGCGCAGCTCATCCTTGGCGCGCCTCAATATGTGGCCCGTGTCGGCGAAAGATTGGTCGGGTGACCTCGGCGGACCAGCGCGCGGACGATCTGCGGAGGTCGCATTTGGGCCTGCGAGACGCCTTCGCCATGGGTTCCTCGACGGCGCTGCTGGTCCCTATGATGGCTCCTGTTTGTGATCATCACGGCGGTGCGCGGCGCCTGCAGCTCCGGCTTAGGCTTCGGCCTTCAGATTCGAGGCGGGCGTTCTACGAGGGTGGCTGCGGCTTTGATGTTGGCGGCCGGGTTTCGCGGAGCGGCGCGGTGAATGTGAGCGTCAGTTCCGGCCAGCAGCAAGCCGAGCGGCAGCGCGCGCTTGCGCGGCAGCTTAAGCCGCGCCTGCGATCAAAGCCATGGAACCAGGAGCGGCCCCGCGCGATTTGGTATCGTCCACTCGGGGATGAAATCCAACAAAGAGGTTGTTCAATGCATCAAGGCTCCGCACGAGCAAGCGAGGTTCGATCGAACGGCCGATGACGTACCCGATTATGCCCGCCCACCGTTGCCGCCACGGCGGCGACGATTGTGTCGCCGACTGGGCCTTCGCGCGATGCGAGTCCAAAGCGTTCCAAGGAGCGGGGAATTGCGCGGAAGCGAGGAATTGCGCGATCGGATTCAGCATTCGTTCCTTCACCCGATTCCCCTGAAGCCTGGATCAAGTCATGGATCCAAAAAAGGTCTCTTAACAATGCCTAAGGTTGCATTTGGTTCGGTCGCAGACCCCCTGCTCGCGCTCGGTGTCGGGGACCCCTGGCGGTGGTCGAGCGAACGTGCGGTAGTACATTGCGCCACGGACGCCGACGATCATGGCATTTGCGGTTGAAGGGGGCGTTTTCGGTATGCTGCGCGCCGACCCTTTCAGGATCGAGGCAGTGGCGTAATCGGTAGGCGTGGAACGAACGGTATTACCAGGGGCCACCAGCAGCTTGTTCACGTCGTCTGTGGCAGGATATCGTGAGCGATAACGCTCGGCGGTCATCGGAACCAACAAGCTTTCTGCTGCGTTATTTCGCTAGTACGTTTCAATCGCGATACAGGAGGTCTCAATGCTGAAAACTTCAACCGCAGTGTTCGTAGTTGCGTCATTTGCCACGATCGCGGTGGCGCAGCAGCCTTCCGCTCCAGCGGCAGATGGGCAATTTTCAAGCGCTCAAGTGATGTCAACCGTCCCGGGCGACGACCTAACCGTTACTCATTGGTACAAGGAGAGTGTCTATGACCCGAACGACAGTAAGATAGGTGAAGTCACAGATGTTCTGATCAATCACGACGGGAAGATCGACGCATTTATTGTAGCGGTTGGCGGTTTCCTCGGACTTGGTGAGAAGGACGTGGCGGTGCCGTTTAACGCGATTCATTTCACCACCAAAAACAACAACAAGTGGTATATGGTTATGAATACGACGAAGGACGCGATGAAAGCTGCGCCGGGCTTAAAGTACGACCGCAGCGCCATGACGTGGATCGCAGAAAGTGCGCCGGCGACTACGGGGGCAGGCACGCGCTGAAAGCCGATCATTGGGAACCGGCGAGAGCCGCAGGAGCGCCGCTGCCTGGTCGCTATGGTTTTTTGTATGTGCCGCCAGCTGAGTAGACCAGGTATTGCTAAATATCCCCCGGCAGAGCCGGGGGCTTTAATGTGTGAGCCGCTCAAAGCGGCTGTCGGGATCGCTGGGGCGACCCGGGTTCCGGCCCCCGGAAACCCGGTCTCGATCGCCGCCTTCGCGATTTCCACCAGGCGCGATGTTTTCGACTCGGTCCGAGACGAACCGTTCACCAGCAGAATCCGCGCTGGCCCACAGGTGTGGTCTGGTTCCGCCTGCCTGATGGCGGGAGGGTAAATCGCCGTTGTCGGATGGGACAGGGCATGCAGCGGTACGAAAATTATACGACCACCGTCGTCGGAGCTCACAGCGTGCCCCGATGGTACGAGGCGTTGGACCGATTGGTTGCCGCAGGTCAACTGTCCCCTGGAGATTTTGACGATGTGCAATTGAGGGCCACCCAGGCCGCCATTTTGGAGCAAGAGATTGCGGGCATCGACATCATCACGGGCGGTGAGATGCACCGTCGGACGCACAACCGCCACTCGCCCCCGAACGCCATGCTGAACCACTTTTGGCAGAAGATCCCCTCGTTTCAGGGGGCCACCAAGCCGAAGCCAATTACAGCTCATGACCCTCACGTATTTCATCCGGCAGCGATCTGCAGGGGCCCCATTGTCGATACGGTCGATTTGGGTCTCGTGGAAGAATTTATAACCGTTTCATCGTTTGCTCGAAAACCAGTGAAGGTCACGATGACAGGACCTCACCTGTTGGCGGCGGTCGCGCATGATGAGTATTATGGCGATACGACTAAAATGATGAAGGACTTCGGAAAGCTCCTGCACAAAAACTTTAGAAAACTAACCGAGGCAGGCTGCAAGCATATTCAAATCGATGAACCTTATTTCACGGCTTCAAGCGAAGGCGAGGTCGCGTCGGCTGTCGATGTTATCAACGCGGCAATAGAGGGGCTGCCCGAGGACGTGTACATCCTGGTCCATATTTGTCAGGGCAATTATGCTGTAGGACCGGACTATGATGGCCAGATAGGACACCGATACTTCGATGTAGGACGCTACAAGGCGGAC
>DASZGF010000202.1:0-2267 GCA_035939115.1 Binataceae bacterium (SeqCode) | reverse complement strand
TACCTGACCGAAGAACTCGTGCATCAGGGGTATGAGGTCACGCTGTTCGCCAGCGGCGACTCGAAGACCTCCGCAAACCTGGTGCGCTGCTGCGATATGGCGCTGCGCCTCAACCCCTCAGTCAGGGACGGGTTGCCATATCACATCATCATGCTCGAGGAAGTGCGGCAGAGGGCTGATAAGTTCGACATCCTGCACTTCCATATTGATTTTCTGCACGCGCCTCTGGTCCGCGAGTTCGCCGGTCGCACCGTGACGACCCACCACGGCCGATTGGACTTGCCGGACGTCTCCCCCTTCTACGGGGTCTTTCGCGACCTTCCGCTGGTCTCGATCTCGCATGATCAGCGTAAGTACTTGCATCATGCGAACTGGGTTGGCACCGTTCACCATGGTGTTCCGCGCGACTTTCTTCCGTTGCGGTCCAAGGCGGGCGGCGATTATCTCGCCTTTCTCGGCCGGATTTCGCCGGAAAAACGGCCCGATCGCGCGATCACGATCGCCGCCCGAACGGGCATGCCGCTGAAGATCGCCGCCAAGGTGGACCGGGTCGATCAAGGCTATTGGGAGGAGACAATCCGCCCGATGGTTCAAAGTTATCCAAACGTGGAATTCATCGGCGAAATTGGCGAAAGCGACAAGGGGACTTCCTCGGTGGAGCCGCGGCGTTGCTTTTTCCGGGTGATTCGCCAGAGCCTTTCGGCCTCGTTATGATCGAGGCAATGGCGTGCGGCACGCCTGTGATTGCTTTCCGCCACGGATCTGTTCCTGAGGTTGTGCAAGGCGGTGTTTCCGGATTCATCGTGGACACGGTTGAGGAAGCGGAGACGGCCGTGCAGCAGCTCGCAAGCCTGGATCGAGCGAAGGTCCGTGCCGATTTTGAACGCCGCGTCACGGCCGAGCGCATGGCTGGTGATTACCTGGAGATCTACCGAGAACTCACGGCGGTCCGCGCTACCTCTACGCGAGCGCACCGATTTAACGGCAAGGAGGCGCCGCTGCCGACCGCGGCGAGCCTAGCGGTTGCAACGAAGGCTTCTAGGCCGGTGTTGGCGAACACTTGAAAGAGCGACCTGAGGATGGCGCGTGGCAACGTCCAGGTGGGCCGGTGAGCCCGATGAAACATGACAGGCTCAATGCCCGGCCGAGCCATGCTGGCGGCAGTCGGTTATAAACGCGGCTCGCATTTCGCGAACAGCGCACGCTCCTGTCACCGTATTGGTAGCACGCTGCTATACTGCGGCTCAGGCCGCTAGCTGGCGCGGCCTATGGAGCCATCAGCCATCTCATTATGACCAGCGGTTCCCTTGTTGCAATCACGGGTGCCACCGGCTTTATCGGGCGCCATTTGCTGCAACGGTTGCCGCAACACGGCTATCACTTGCGCGTTCTGCTTCGCCGCTCGACGGTGCTGCCGGCGGAATGCACAAGCGCCGTTATTGGCGATCTCGCGCGCCCCCTAAACATGGCGGCGGCGCTTGAAGGAGCCGACGCAGTGATTCACTCCGCCGGCCTCAATCCCGCTATGTCGGGGCTGCCGGAGGAGGATTACCGCAGCTTCAATACGGAGGCGACTGTAAAGCTCGCGCGCGCCGCTCAACGGGCGGGTGTAACGCGCTTTATTTTTCTGTCTTCGATCGCAGCCCAGAGTGGCTACCACGCCGACCAGGTCTTGACTGAGGATCTCGAACTCCACCCCGCTGAAAACTACGGACGCTCCAAGCTCGCTGCCGAGCAGGGATTGGCGCAGCTCGACCTTGACTGGGTCGCGTTGCGATTGGCCCTGGTGTACGGGCCCGGGGTGAAGGGTAATTTAGCGCGGCTCATGCAGATCGCCCGCTCACCGCTGCCAATGCCATTAGCGGGGCTGGGCGGGCGCCGCTCGCTGCTTTCGCTCGACAATTTGACCGATGCGATCAACGTCGTGCTGACCGCACCGGCGAAGCTTCAGCGCCCGCTCATCGTGGCCGATGTCGACGCGCTAACCGTAGCAGATATGATCGCGGCCATGCGTCGAGGTCTTGGCCGCCGACCCGCCCTCTTCCCGGTGACGGATTGGTTGCTCAAAGTGGCGTTCCGCGCCGCGGGGCGTGAGGAGGATTTCCGGCGCCTGACCGGGACGCTGGTTGCGAGCACAGCGGCGTTAAGGAGGTTGGGATGGGCCCCCTCCATTTCGACGCAGGAAGGTCTTGCGGCGCTGATGCGGAATTCGCAGCCTGGATAGAGCTGGCCAGACGGCTAGGGCCAAGGTTTTTTTGGGCCTAATT
>DASZGF010000201.1:0-89123 GCA_035939115.1 Binataceae bacterium (SeqCode) | reverse complement strand
CGCGCTGGAATTTGCAACATTGGCCATTCCTGGCGGAGTTGGCAAAGGCCGGCTATCCGCGCGAATCGATCGATCGGGTGATTTGCACCCATCTGCACGTCGATCATGTTGGATGGAACACGATGCTCGAGAATGGCCGCTGGGTGCCGACGTTTCCCAACGCGCGCTACCTGCTAAGCCGCCGCGAATGGGACCATTGGTCGCAAAGCAGCGACGAGGAAATCCTGCGCATCATGGACGATTCGGTGCGTCCGGTTATCGACGCTGGGCTGGTGGACTGGATCGAGGGCGGTCACCAACTGACCAACGAAGTTGCCACCGAGTTTACGCCCGGCCACAGTCCGGGCCACATGGCGGTGCGGATCAAATCGCGCGGGCACGAGGGTGTGGTTACCGGAGACCTGATCCATCATCCGATCCAATGCGGGCATCCGGAATGGAATTCCGCCGTCGACTTTGACCCCGATCAGGCCTGCGCGACCCGGCGCAGCTTCCTGGCGCGATGCGCCGATGAGCGCACCACATTCCTGGGAACGCATTTCGCCTCGCCCACTGCGGGCCGCATCGTCAAGCGCGGCGACGCCTTCCGCTTCGAGGGCTGAAGCTCGACGACCGAACCGCAGCCAACAAAGCTGTTACCCCGCTTTACTCGCGCGGGCGAAAAACCGTCTGGAAAATGCCGCGCTTAAATCGTCTTAATTTCGACCAGAAAAGCTGGATTTAGGACGATTTTTGCTTTATATACTACCCTCGGTATCAAGGCACTTCCCGCAAGGTTTTACTCCAATTCCAGATAGCGGCGGTTAGGCGGCTATGAACAAAAAGCTAGCGGCAGTATTGAAGAATGCAAAATTTATGGTGCTGGTGGGCGCCTTAGCTACCCTGGCAATTTCCTGCACTGGCGGCGGAGGAGCAGGCGGAGAAAGTACGCCGCCGGTAACCTCCCCCGCGCCGGTAGCGGGCCTGTGCAAACAAGCCTTCAACCCCGCGGTTTTCGCGGCCATACGAGCGGTGCCGGCCGCCACAGCCACGCCGCCCGCTCCGGTGGCGCTTTCCTCCTGCACGCTTGACGGCAACCGCAACGTAATTATCGGTTCAGGTGGATGCGGTCCCAATGTTTACGTCGATAAATCGTTCGCCGGCGGCAACGGTCTCGGCACTATCACGATTAACAGCGATGGTCAGCTCGTCTTTCTCCACGACCCGGGCTTCCAGCTCGACACCTCCGGAATCGTAGTCAACGGCAAATTCCAGGTTGGCAATTCGTCCTGCCCGATCGGCAGCAACAGCAAGTCCAGTGTGGCGGTGGTGAACTTCACCGATGCGCGGGCCGTGTCTGGAGTGGTAAAGGGAATCACCGTCAACAAAGGCGGGACGCTGCAATTATACGGCGCAACCGGCGTGGCGCCGGCCAAGCCGACAGCGGGCGCCAATCCGCAGTCGCCCAGTTGGACGTACCTTAGCGCCGCGGCGGGACCGCCCAGCCTTTACGGGGCCGGGATGGGGGTCGCCAGCCCGGTGGGCGCCAACGGGGCCACGACCCTGCAACTGGCGGATCGGGTGGACTGGCAACCGGGCCAGTGGATCGTCGTGGCAGGCACGGATTTCTCACCCGACGGCGCCGAGTTCGTGATGATCAACGCCGTGAACAACTGCGCCGGCTCCGCCACCGGGACCTGCACGATTACGCTGGATTCGGCTACACCGCTGGTCAACTACCATTTCGGCGGCCCCGCGCCTGACACAGGGGAAAAAGCACTCAAGGACGGCGCCAGTCAAAACTACGGTGTGGACGAGCGCGCCGAGGTTGGCCTGGTCAGCCGCAACGTCAAGCTGACTTCAACCATAACCGGCGCCGACAAGCATTTTGGGGGCGAAATCGTGATCATGGCCGGATACAACGCGGTGGAAATTCAGGGCGCCGAGCTGGAGAAATTCGGCAAGGATCAAGCCGAAAGCTATCCGATTCATTTCCACCTGGTGGGCAACGCGCCGGGCAAAACCCTGATCGACAGCAATACCATCCACCACGGCTACAACCACTGCATCACTCTGCACGCCACCAACAACGTAACGATCAGCAACAACATATGCGCCCGCATCGTGGACCATCTCTACTATCTGGAGACGGGCACCGAGACCGGCAACACCTTTGTCAATAACCTCGGCATCGGCGCGATGAGCAATCTGTTCAGCATCGCGCCCACCAACACTCCCGCGCAGACGGCGTTCTGGACCGGCGATTACCTGACCAACGATACGACCCAACCCTGGTTCAACGGTTACGACGGCTTCAACATTCCTTTCACCGACGGCACTGCGCCATCGGCAGCGACGGTAATCGGCAGCACCACCGGAAATACTTCTTCGGGGTTTTGGATCACCAATCCCGGAGCCAACAAATTCGTCGGCAACTCAATCTCCGGATGCCAGGCGGTGGGCCGCGGATTCTGGATCCTGCCGGCCAGCAGCACGATCGCGCAGGTGCCGCTGCCCAAGGGCAACTTCGCGTCGAATCGGGCCCATGGATGCTACACCGGGTTCGACACCGCGGCGGACGACGGCGTGACCGGGGCGTTTCTTTACACACCGCAGGGTAAATGCGTCGGCGGCCAGGGCGTGAGCACGGGCCTTACCGACTGCGACCTGATCGCCGAATTCGACGACGTTACCGCAACGCGCAATCGCAACCGCGGCATCTGGGTGCGGGCAAGCTGGTACGACCTCCAGAGCGCTCATCTGGCCACCAATCGCGACGGAGTGTCGCTGGTCTCCAGCGGCGGCACCGAAGGCTCGCCGCCCGGCGAATGGGGCCGGTTGAGCGACTCCGGGATAGTCGGGATCAGCACCAATAACCCCAACCAGTTCGGGCCCTGTCCGTACAACGGCCAGAACGGCTTTGGCGGAGTCGCCGGATGCTACGAGGTGGTCCAGGGCAATGGTTATCCCTATCCGGGATGGAACATGTTCGGCTTGATGTTCTACGACGGCCCGGCGCGGATTGAAAACGTCAAGTTCGTCAACTTCAATATCAACACCCTTCCCTTCATGACCGCGTCCGACGTTGCTTTTCTGACTTACTACTCGTCGATCAACAAAATGCCGTGCGGCCCGCCGATCCCATTCCAGTACGAAGGCGACGCCGCGATCGGCTGGTTCCAGTCCAACCTCAACAGCTATCCGCCCACGCAGTACACGGAAAGCGCTGCTTTCGCCAATGTGGACCTGCGCCATCAGATATATACTCAAAGCGTGGAGAACACCTGTGCGCCCTCCGGGAAGGGCGGCAATTTCCGCGACGGCGACAAGTTCACTGTGATCCTCGATCACGACGCCAGCCTGAGCGGCTTCGAGGTTGTACCCAACGGAGGTGGCAAGCCGATCAGCGGTGTATCACCGATTTCGCTTAACAACCTTCCTTTTCTGGCCGGACCCGGCACGGTTGACGAATGCCATTCCACCGGCGCGCAGGACGCCGCGATCGAAAACCGCCCAACCTCGCTGATCAGCCCCTACAGCTATGCGACACTGGAATTCTCCTCCCTGACCCCTCCCTGTAACGGAGTGCCACCGACCGGGATGAATCCGAACTGCGCCAACAACAACTCGATGGTATTCACCAAGGACGAGATCGATTATCCCAACAACACCGGCGGGGCGCAGATCCAATTCAGCGATCAGACCATCACCGACAGCGGCAGCACCTATAAGATCAATTGCGGAGGCAGCGCGGATCCGGGTTCACCGGGTGTTTTGGGCCACTCGTGCGTTGCGCTCAGCGGCCGCAACGGCAACGGGATCTACGAACCCAAGCTGGTCAACGGACTTGGCTACACGGTTGGCGCCAGCGGCGGGATGCCGAATTTTGCATCGCTGATGTACGGTGACGCGGACCTGCCCGGCGGCGTTTCGAGCGCCAATCCGTTCCATACCCGAGTCGGCATCTGCTACAAGAACGCGGGCTCCAGCGCTCCTCCGGTCAGCGCGTTTACAGTTTACAAGGGCAGCAAATCGTTCTCAGGCCCCAACGGCAACCTCGACAGCCTGGCGGGCTTTTTCACACTGCTGGCCTGCAACGGCCTGGATAACGTGCTGTGCGGTCCACCGGGCTCCGGAACCCCGGACTGCTTCGAGTCGATATGCCCGAGTGCGCCGTTCTATGCCCCATCGGGAACAGTCGCCTCCAAGACCCAGCTCAAGCAGGCAACCTCGATTACTCAGCTTGTAGACTCAACCCTCTGCCCGAATGGAACCTGCTTCTTCTATGATCAGACCTCCGGGCTGCTGTTCATCAACATGGTGCAGGAGCAGCCCAACGCCGGCGGTCCGTTCAGCTCGCCGCTGGGTAGTTGCAGCGGCAAGGCGGCGGGCAGCGACCCGGCCTGCGCCCAGGAGAACTTCTACTCCTGTCCGGGACCGGGATGCGAACTTTATACGATTCAGGTAGCTACCGGGAGCTACGCGCCCAATGGTAATCCTTCAGCCTGCACACCTTACGGGGGAGCCGGCGGCGCCACCGATTACACGCAGGCCTATCCGTCCAACCTGAATCAGCTTGCGTATGCCTCCAACAACACGGTAGTGGCGACGCAGCTGGACGGCGCCGGCACGCCGTTCCCGCATCAGTCGGCGACCAATGCGCCGTCGGGATTCTGCCCGACCAACGCGCCAAAAACACCGGATTGGCCGCCGGCGCCGCCCTCCGCAGTGCCGGCAATCTTCTCAATCGGCCTGCCGGCCAAAGTTGAGGTGACGCTGTCGCCCAACGTCAATCCGATCCCGGTCACCGGTCAGCCGCTCTATCCATTGACCCAGCAGACGTACACGCTGATGGCGACAGCGCCTGCGGGTACCAATGGCTGTGCCGGGACCAATTGCTCCTGCAAGCAAAACTTTACCGTCACGAGCACCGGATGGACCAGCAGCGGGAAGAATTGCTGCGCGATGGGTACTGGCAACACAACAACGCAGATCGGCGTGGGCGGTGCACCCTACGCATGTGTAGGGCCATAGGGGGGCGATGGGAACATTAGTCGAGACCGCTGCTATGCAGGAAATCCGAGAGCAGATCGGCAATCTGCATGCTGTTGAGGTCCGAGAACGGAAAGTGAGTATTGCCCCTTACGCCGATTGATGGCAGATCGAGAATCGACGCGTTGCCGCCGTAGCGGAGGAGCGCATCGACGAATTTGCGCGACGCCATCGCGCAGAGCCGCCATACATCCGCCGCCACGACGGGGTGTGGATCACTGGGGATATTGTCGCCCCAAACGATCTGGATCGGGATCTTCGCTAGTTTTCCGAACTCTTCCGGCGACATCGTTTCGATTGAAGGCGCGGAGGAGCCATCGGACAGCGGCGGCAATTCGGAAACCTCCCCTTCCGGAAGACATGAAACGAACGGCTCGTAGGCAACTATTGCCTTGACGTTGGCGCTTTTGGCCGCCGCCAGCCATCCCATCTGCCCGCCCTGGGAATGAGTAATCAGAATCGCGGGCCCGATCCGCTCGAACAGCGCCGCAATCGCGTCTGAGATCACGCCCGCATCATCCGCGATGCCGGCCACACCGTGCTGATAAAACTGCTCGAGCGCAGCCTTGGGGAATTGCGTGTTCGAATAAAACTCAAACGGCTTCGACCCCAGCCGCCCGGCCATAAAGGCCAATTCATGGCCGAAGTTGACAGTGACCGGTGGGATGATTTGCGTGCCGGCCAGATCTCCCAGCGGTCCGCTGCAGGAGGGAATGCCCGATCTTCCGCGTCCTGGAAAATCGATTACATACACCGCGAACCGGCGCCGGACAAAAATATTTTGGAATCCTTCACGCCCGTCCGAAGTCGTCTCCCAGGTTTTTCCCGTCTGGCAGCCGCCATGCACCATCACGATCGGCAGGGGACGCGCGCCCTGCGGAATCTGATACTGGGCGTAGAGATGCTCGATGCTGTAAGTCTGCCCTTCGCTCGAAAACGGCACGAAGAACCGGCTCGGGTCGAAACCTCCGGCAGCGGTCACAGTCCGCCCACCGACGAAAAAACTCCCCTGCTCTGCGATTGTCAGCGGTTCTTTGCTACCGGCGGAATGCAACTTTGGCATCGTGCTTCAATCTCCTCTCCGATTCACCTTCGGTTCTTCTCGCAGAAAAACCAGACAAGGGCTAGTATCATGGCCGAAGAGCGCGCAAGACCGGGTGACACAATTGAGAAGTGTGCCCTTTTTATGAAGAAGCAGAGCCACAATTATCAAAAGGGCGTTCGCGCCTATAGCGAAACGGATTACGAGACGGCGCGCCGTCTGTTGCTCCCGTTCGCGGAAGCGGGCGATATTGAAGCCCAGACCATGATCGGTTCCATCTACCAGCTTGGATTAGGCGGGATCCAAATTAGTGAGGATGAAGCTATCAAATGGTATCTGCTCGCCTCTGAAAAAGGTAACGGCCTGGCGTCAAACAACCTTCGTACGATGGCATTTCTGCGGGGAGACCGTAAAGAGGCGACTCGATACTATGAGAAGGCCAGAAATCAAGGTTTCCGGCACTCGCCCATGCTGAAGCATTTTTGAGTTGGCCGGGGATGGTCGGCCCCGTCCAGCTCGCCTGGATCTTCAAACTGCACTAACGCCGAATTCAACCCACGTGCAATACAACTCATAGAGTCCCATAAATCCTAACTCCCTCTTCCTGACCAGGGAGAGGGTTAGGGTGAGGGTGCCTTACGGAGGATAAAGCGTGAATCTGGAGGGTAAAGTCGTTCTGGTAACCGGAGGCGCCTCTGGTATTGGCCGCGCAACCTCGGTCGCGTTTGCGCGCAGCGGCGCCAAGGTCGCAATCGCGGACTGACGGGCGCGGCGGCGAAGAGACGCTCGGGATGATTCAGCAGGCCGGCGGCGACGCATTCTTTGCCGGTTGCGACGTCTCCTCGGCCGCGGACGTCAAGGGACTGATCGAGCGCATCGTGGCCAGGTACGGCCGCCTGGATTGCGCCGCCAACATCGCCGCGATCGAAGGCACTCCGCGGCGCATCGACCAGGTCCCCGACGAGGAATTCGATCGCATCATCCAGGTCAATCTGCGCGGCGTCTGGCTGTGCATGAAGTATGAAGTGACGCAGATGCTCAAGCAGGAAGGCGGCGGCGCGATCGTCAACCTGTCCTCCGCCGCCGGCCTGGTGGGCAGCGTGCGCTCACCCGCCTACGGCGCCTCCAAGCACGGCGTCATCGGGCTGACCAAATCCGTCGCGCTGCAACTGGCTAAGGACAAGATCAGGGTCAACGCGGTCTGCCCCGGCGGCATCATCACACCGATGACCGAGCGTATCGCCGCTGCCAGCGGCGGCACGCAGGACCGCCTTGGCGCAGCGCACCCAATCGGCAGGATGGGCCGGCCCGAGGAAATCGCCGCCGCCGTCCTGTGGCTGTGCTCGGACCAGGCCTCCTACGTCACCGGGTTCGCAGCCCCGGTAGACGGCGGCCTCACCGCGATGTAGCCGGCAAAAACCGCACTCCTTTTGCCCGGTTCATTTTGTTCGTGGCTGCCTCACCCGCAGCTTTGCAAAGCTGGGGATCGGCCCCGCTGGCCTCCTTATCGCCGACGATTGCTGCATCTATGAAACCCATCGAGCTGGAAATCTCGCCCGCTCACCTGAGCATTCGGCCGTTTCACTTTTTTTGGCTCAATCAGGTGGCTGATTCTCTGGGAGCGTACTGACTTACCGCTCTTCGGTCGGACCTTACTCGGGTGGTTTCATCTTGTGCCAACGGGGTCGCCCAAAGGATGGAGACGTCAGAAAAACGACATGGAGGTTGCGAAAATGGATCTCAAGTCAGAACCAGTGAAACGGCAAGTCGGGATCGTCGGGTTTTCCCTAGCGCTGGCCTGGGTCATCGCACTCTCGTACACAGGCAGTGCCGCCGCGCAGGCCTGCGGCGGCTTCTGCTCGGCCTCCAGACCGCATACGGAAACCTGGCGCTTAACGGCAACGGCGGTGTAGAGAACTCCGCGTTTGGAGACAATGCGCTGGGCGGCAACACCGGTAACGACAACACGGCGGTCGGGCTGTTCACCCTGATTAATAACACCGGCAGCGAGAATACGACCGAGGGCGTGGACGCCCTGATGCAGACCAACACGGGCTCCGACAACACCGCGATTGGATTTGAAACGATGCAAGGCAACACCGGGGGCGGGCGTGACACAGCTATCGGATCGAAAGCCCTGCAAGCCAACACGACGGGCAATAGCAATACCGCTGCCGGAGTTGATGCCCTGGTCTTCAACAGCACGGGATCCAACAATACCGCTAGCGGCGACGACGCGCTAAGAAACAACAACGCCGACAATAATACCGCCATTGGAGCCACCGCGCTCGAATCCAATACTTCCGGCGTCGAGAACGACGCTACCGGCGTTGCCGCCCTGCTTAGCAACATGGACGGCATTGACAACACCGCCGACGGATTTCACGCCCTCGAGTTTAACGTCAGCGGTAGCCAGAATACCGCGCTCGGCTCGGCTACCCTGATCAAGAACCTGGCCTCAAATAACACCGGCATCGGATTCAGCGCGCTTCGCTTTAACACCACAGGCACGCAAAATACCGCTACCGGGGTGGGCGCCCTGCAGAGCAACAGCACGGGCTCGTTCAACACAGCGACCGGACTAGGCGCTCTCAAGACCAACACCACGGGCAGCAACAATACCGCTACCGGGATTAACACGCTCTTATTCGCCACCGCGTCCAATAACACCGCTGACGGAGCGAACGCCCTCCAACAGACCACCACCGGAATCGACGATACTGCAATGGGAGCGCAAGCCCTACTGTTCAACAACAAGGGTAGCTTCAATACAGCGGCCGGATTTCAGGCTTTGAACGCCAATACCACAGGTAGTCTGAACACCGCCGCCGGCGTCAATGGGCTGTTGAAAAACACTACAGGGCAACAAAACACCGCCGTCGGGGTCAATGCGATGCTCAGCAACACGACCGGAAGCACTAATATCGCGCTCGGTTATCAGGCTGGATACAGCTTAACCACCGGCGGTAACAACGTAGATATAGGCAACCTCGGGGTTGCCGGCGAATCAAACACGATACGCATCGGCAAGCAGGGCACACAGACCGCGACTTTCATCGCCGGTATCTTTGCCAGCACGTCAGCAGGCGACGCGGTAGTGGTAAGCAACACCGGGAAGCTGGGCATCGCGGTCTCCTCGGCGCGCTACAAGTGCGACATCCAGGACATGGAAGAAACCAGCAGCAATCTGATGAAGCTGCGGCCTGTAACCTTCCACTATAAGAACGACCCCGCGGGGATGAGGCAGTACGGACTGGTCGCGGAAGAGGTGGTCCGGGTCTATCCTGAACTGGTCAGTTACGATGCGGACGGCAAAGTGGTTAGCGTGCACTACCACGAGTTGGTCCCGATGCTTTTAAACGAAATCCAGAAGCTCAGCGCAAAGCTTGCCCAAGACAAGGCTGAGCGGGCATCTTTCGAACAGCGCCTCGCGGCCTTGGAGCAAACGCTGGCGGCGCGTGAGCACAACCAGACCCTGGCAGCGGCTCTGGGCAGGTAAAAGCCCGAGCGCGATTTCTCGAACATCGAGGTTCGGGCACGACGGCCGTTGTCGTCTGTACGCGACGCATTTTCAGTCACCCTCTCCCTAGCCCTCTCCCACGGAAAAGTGGGAGAGGGGACCAAAAATCAATCCTGATGCTTGCGCAGGAAGGTCGGGACGTCCAGGTCGTCGTTGTTTTCCACCTGGCTGCTCGGCTCCAGCTTGACCGTGCCCTGACCGCTTTCCTGCGCGCGGCGTTTGAAGGTCGGGATGTCGAGGCTTTCGTCCACGATCAGCCCGAGCCTGCGCACCGGCTTGTTGGGAAACAGCTTGACCTGTGCCTGCGCCGGTTCGCCCACCGGGTCGATCGGACGGGTAGAGGCGGACTGCACCGGCGCGGTAATGCCTGAACGCGTCGGGATCGGCGCCGGCGACGGAACCAGCGGCGCGGTCATTGGACTGGTCACGGCACTGCGCGGCGCGTAGCGCGTTTCGAGATCGCCGAAGCCGGTCGCGATCACCGTGACGCGAATCTCGTCCGACAGTTGATCGTCGATCACGGCGCCGAAGATGATATTGGCATCCTCGTGCGCCTCTTCCTGGATCAGACTGGCCGCCTCGTTGACCTCGTACAGCGACAGATCGCTGCCGCCAGTCACGTTGATCAGCAGGCCGCGGGCGCCCTTGATCGAAAGGTCTTCGAGCAGCGGACTGGAAATTGCGCGCTGGGCCGCTTCGACCGCGCGGTTCTCTCCGCAAGCCGCCGCCGCGCCCATCATCGCCAATCCCATCTCGGCCATGATCGAGCGCACGTCGGCGAAGTCCAGATTGATCAGGCCATGAACCGTCACCAGCTCTGAAATCCCGCGTACCGCCTGCAGCAACACCTCGTCGGCGCGTTGAAAGGCCTCGCGCAGAGGGGTGTTGCGGCTGGCCACCGACAGCAGGCGCTGATTGGGAATGGTGATGAGCGTATCGACCGCGGCCTTGAGCTCGCGCATCCCATCCTCGGCCTGGGTCATGCGCTTGCGCCCCTCGAATTGAAAGGGCTTGGTGACCACGCCCACCGTCAGCGCGCCCGACTCGCGGGCCAGCCGCGCGATCACCGGAGCCGATCCGGTGCCGGTGCCGCCGCCCATCCCGGCGGTGACGAACACCATCTCGGCCTCGGACAGCACCTCGCGCAGCCGCTCTTCGTCCTCCAGCGCCGCCTTGCGGCCGATCTCAGGATTGCCGCCGGTGCCGCGGCCGCGCGTGATCTGCTGGCCGATTTGCAGCCTGACCGGCGCGATGTTGTTTTGCAGCGCCTGGATGTCGGTGTTGACGGAAATGAACTCGACGTTGCGCAGTCCGGCCGAAATCATGTGATTCACCGCGTTGCCGCCGCAGCCGCCCGCGCCGATAACTTTGATCCGGGCGCCCGGATCCGGGGTCTCAACCAACTCGATCATTGCTAATCCTCCTCAACCACTCCACTTGGGCAGATTCCGGCACGTAGGCGCGCGGCGCGCCGGTGTTAAAAGAAATCGCGTACCCACTCGCTCACGCGCGAGCGCAGTTTAATCCATCGCCACGGCCGCCCCCCGGCTGATCGGCCATTACCGCGCGCCGCCAACAGCAACCCGGCGGCGGTGGCGAACATCGGCTTCATCAAATCCTCGGGCATGCCTTTGAGATTGACCGGCAGGCCCCGGCGCACGGGCAGATTGAATACCCGTTCTGCCAATTCCTGGGTTCCTTCGAGCAGCGAACTGCCGCCCACCAGCACGAGCCCGGAGGCGAGCGCTTCGGACACCCCCGATCGGATCAGCTCGCGCTGCACCATCGCGAAAATCTCCTCCATCCGCGGCTCGAGGATTTCGCCCAGCAGGCGGCGCGCGATGATTCGCGGTTCGCGCCCGCCAACTCCGGGCACGCTGACCATCTCGTCGCGTCCGACCACGATATTGGTCGCGATGCCATAGTTGGTCTTCAGCCGCTCGGCATCGCCCAGCGCGGTGCGCAGTCCCGCCGCCAGGTCGCCGGTAAGATGGTTGCCGCCCAGCGGCAATACCGCGGTATGCATCACGGCACTGCCGTGAAAGACGATGATGTCGGTGGTGCCGCCGCCGATATCGACCAGCGCCACGCCCAGCTCGCGCTCCTCGGGAAACAACGCCGCTTCAGCCGAGGCCAGCGGTTCGAGCACCATCGTGGTCGCGTTGACGCCGCCGCGCTCGCAGCACTTCATCAGGTTCTGCGCGTAGCTCTGAGCCGCGGTCACGATATGGATGCGCGCTTCCAGGCGCACCCCGGCCATCCCGACCGGGTCGTGGACGCCCTCCTGTTCGTCGACCGCGAACTGCTGAGGCAGGACGTGCAGCACTTGCCGATCGAGCGGGATCGCGACCGCGCGCGCGGCGTCAATCACGCGCTCGACGTCGCGCGGCCCGACTTCGCCGCCGCGCACCGCGACGATACCGTGGCTGTTGAAGCCGCGGATATGCGAACCAGCGATTCCGACCGTGGCGGCGGAAATCTTGACGCCGGAGGTCTTCTCGGCTTCGGCCACCGCACCGCGAATTGACTCGACGGTGGCGTCGATGTTCACCACCACGCCTTTACGCAGGCCGGCGCACGGCACCACGCCGTAGCCCAGCAGCGCCATCCCGTTACCGTTGCCGTTGGTGTCGCCGATCTCGGCCACCAACGCGCAGATCTTGCTGGTGCCGATATCCAATGCGCTCAGGATATTTCTCATTGTGGCGACGGCTCCCTGCCCAACGCGGCCACTGACCGCGGCGCGACGCCGATTTCGGCAAGCGCGACATTGATCGGTTCGCGCAAACGCACCACCGCCTCGCCTGGCGTCGTCATGTCCAGGGCGGTCATCAGGTTCAAATGATCGCGCCAGCGGTTCATGGCCGCGGCGGCATGGGCCAACTCGTCCGAGGCGCGGGCGCGGTCGAGCACCAGGATCGTATGACTGTGTTCGAGGTAAAGCGTCGCCGTGCCGTCGCCCGCCACCCGGACCTCGGATACCAGCTCGGACAGCGCGGCCTCCGCCCGGACCACCAGCTCGGCGCAATCGAGCAACTCGGCGCCGCTCATCGAGTCCAGCGCGGGACCGCTGATGATTGGCAAATCGCTGATCGCCTGGGCCGACAGCGGACCGCGCAGTTCGCCCGCCGCCGACAGGGTGTAGAACCCGTCGCTTCGCTCAACCACGGCCACGGCGCCGTCGCTGCCGCGCTGGGGCAGGTCACGATGCGGCCGTAAGTGCAATTTCGCCAGGATGCCGGAGAAGCGATCGGACGAATTGAAGGCGCGCGCGCGGTTGGCGACGGTCAACCCAGCATAGACGCCCAGCGCGAAGAAGGCGCACAGCACCACGCCCAGCAGCCGCCAGCCCCATTCCGAATTGCGCTTCTTTTTCTTCCGCTGCGCCACCACACCACCTGCGAGAAACCCGTGGACGGGCCGCCGTGCCCGCCCTTCCGTGCTTCCCAAGAATCTCCTGTTCAAGGAGCGCGCAAAACGCTCACCACTCGCCCACCAGTTTCACCTCGGGTTCGAGTCTCACTCCTGTTTGTTGTTCAACTTTCTGCCGCGCCAGGTCCATCAGCGCGCGCACGTCGCCGGCGCGGGCGCCGCCCAGATTGACAATGAAATTCGCGTGCTGCTCGGAAAACGCGGCGCCGCCGATCCGTTCGCCCTTCAATCCGCAACCCTCCAGCAGACGCCCGGCAAAGGTGCCCGCGGGGTTCTTGAAGATCGAACCTGCGTTAGGCACGCCCTGAGGCTGGCGTGCCGCGCGCTTGGCCTTAAGCTCCGCCACTTTCGCGATCAGGGCTTCGCGGTCGCCGGGGATCAAATCGAATTCCACGGCGGCCACGATAAAGCCGGGCGGCAGCACGCTATGGCGATAGAAAAATCCGATTTCGTCCTTGGCCAGCGTCCTGAGGGTGCCATCGCGGTCGGCTCCGCGCACCGCGCTGACTGCCGGCGCCATCTCACCGCCGAACGCGCCGGCATTCATGATCAGGGCGCCGCCGACACTGCCAGGGATGCCCTCACCGAACTCCAGGCCCGCCAATCCTTGCGCTACCGCCTGCGCCACGAGTTCGCCAAACTGTACGGCGGCGCCGGCCTTTGCCCGGCAGCCGTCGAAATGTACTTCCCTGAAGCCGCCGCCAAGCCGTATCACCAAACCGCGAACACCGCGGTCGCTGACCAGTATGTTGGTTCCCGTGCCCAGGCAAAAGGCCGGGATCCGACAGCGGCTGGCGGCGCCGAGCGCGGCACCGAGTTCCGGCTCGTCCTCCACTTCGAGGGCGAAATCCGCGGGCCCGCCGATGCGGAAAGAGGTAAGCTCGGCCAGCGGCTGCCCCCGACTGACCCGCGCGCCGAAGCGTGCTCTGAGCTCGGCTTCAAACGCGCTCATCGGAACCCGCCTCCGAACCCAGGACTTCCAGCACCGCTTCGCCAATCTTGTAAACATCGCCCGCGCCCAGCGTGACGATCAAATCTCCCGAAGCGGAATCAGCCGCCACCCGAATCGCCGGGTTCGCCTCGTCGCCCAGGTAACGCACCTCGATGTGGCCGCGGGCGCGCAGCGCCTCGTACAGGCGACGCGACGTAACTCCCGCAATCGGTTCCTCGCCGGCCGCATATACCTCGGCCAGGTAGAGCAGGTCGGCGTCATCGAATGCGGTTAAGAATTCATCGAACAGATCGCGCAGCCGGGTGAAACGATGCGGCTGAAAGACGGCGACAACGCGGCGGCGGAACGCAGCGCGGGCAGCCGCCAGCGTCGCGCGCACTTCCTGCGGATGATGGGCGTAATCGTCGAGCACGATGCGCCCCCCGCCCTCGCCTTTGATCTCGAAGCGGCGCGAGATACCGGCGAACTTGCGCAGCGCGCCGGCCGCAACTTCAAAGGGAATTCCCACCTCCAACGCCACTGCGATTGCCGCCAGCGAATTGAGTGCCACATGCCGCCCTGGTACCGGCACCGTAACCTGACCCAAGGGCTCGCCGCCGCGCACCACCTCGAAGGAGGTGGAGAAGCCGTCGATCACAATCTGCTCGGCGCGCAGATCAGCGTCGGCGGCTTCTCCGTAGGTGACCACCAGCTTGCGCGCGGCCGGCAAAAGTGCGCGCACATTGGGACTGTCGATACCCAGGATCGCCACGCCGTAAAATGGGACGCGATTGATAAAGCTCAAGTATGCGTCGTGAACCCGGTCCATCGTGCCGTAATAATCCAGATGCTCGGGATCGATGTTCGTGACCACCGCCACAGTGGGCAGCAGGAGCAGGAACGACGCATCGCTCTCGTCGGCTTCGGCCACCATGAAATCACCGCGGCCCAGGCGCACGTTGGCGCCCTTGGATCGCATGTTGCCGCCGATGGCGACGGTCGGGTCGAGTCCCGCCTCTTCCAGAATCAATGCCACCAGCGAGGTGGTGGTGGTCTTGCCGTGAGTGCCCGCCACCGCCACACCCATCCGGGCCATCCGCAAAAGCTCGCCTAGCATCTCGGCGCGCGGGATGACGGGGATGCGCACTTCGCGCGCCCGCTGCACTTCGGGGTTGGAAAATTTCACCGCCGAGGAGATCACCAACGCGTCGAGCTCGGGCGAAATGTGGTCCGGATGATGGCCGGTACTGATTTGCGCGCCGAGCGAGGCCAGCCGCTGCGTGACGGCGGTCGAAGACAAATCGCATCCGCTGACGGCAAAGTTCAGCCGCAGGCACAACTCCGCGATTCCGCTCATGCCGGCGCCGCCAACCCCCATGAAATGGAGCCGGCGTCCCGCCGTCAGCAGACCCTTGGGAGTCGGAGTGCTCATGCCGCCTCCTGAACTATTTGGAGGCAGGCTCTGGCGATAGCGGCGGCGGCGTCAGGTTTGGCGGCGCGTGCGGCATGTTCCGCCATCACCTGGAGGTGGGTTCGGTCGCCGGCCAAATCGTGGATCGCACGGGCGAGATTCTCACCCAGCTTTTCATCGTCCATGACTATCAACGCCGCGCCCAGCCGCTCAAGCGTGTGCGCGTTATGCTCCTGCTGGCGATCGCGATGGAACGGATAGGGGACAAAAATCGCCGGGCGTCCGGCCAAGGCAATCTCGGACACGGTCATGGCGCCCGCGCGTGCCACGACCAGGTCGGCCTGCGCAAATGCCTCCGCCATGGCATAAATGAAGGGGACCACCTCAGCCGCGATCCCCGCCTGTTGATAACCGCTCCGCACCATACCCTCGTCAGCCGCACCCGTCTGATGAACGATCCCGAATTTTATAACATCTTTATTCAAAATATTAAAGGCTTTTAGGGTACCTAAATTCAATCTGTGTGCGCCGCTCGACCCGCCTAAAACAAGGATTGAAAAAATTTCGGACTGTTGACGAAGTATGTTGACAGGTGTGAAGCGGACCGGATTGCCGGTAACCTGCACCTTGGACTCGGGCAGCAGCGCCGTCGAGTCCTCGAAGGCGACGCAAATCCGCCGTGCGAAGCGCGCGAGCACGCGGTTGGTCAGGCCCGGACGGGTATTCTGCTCCATCAGCAGCAGGGGTATGCGCAGGGTCAAAGCTCCCAGCGCGGCCGGCATCGACGCGTATCCGCCCACGCCCACCACCAGGTCGGGCGCCCAGGACTTGAGCAGCGCCCGCGCCCGGGCAATCGCCTTGACCATTTTCAACAGCGCCACCGGCACTTCACGCGCGCCGTGGCCGGCGACCCCGCCCACGTCCAGCAGTTGGTAGGGAAAGCCGCTGCGGGAGAGGAATTGCTCGTCCAGTCCGCTGCGGGTACCGATAAAAAGCAACTCGGCGTCAGGGCGCATCCGCTTGAGTTCCTCGCCCAAAGCCAGCGCGGGCGACAAATGCCCGCCGGTTCCGCCGCCTGAAATAACCACTTTCATTTCATCCCCGACCGCCTGCCCAGCGCCATCAACACCCCGACGGCGCTAAGCGAGACGACCATCGACGTTCCCCCGTAACTCAGAAATGGTAGCGGCAATCCTTTGGTCGGAACCAGCCCCGTGACCACGGCCATATTGACGAAGGCCTGAAGCGAGAGCAACGCAGTCAGACCGACCGCCAGCAGACTGCCGAAGGGGTCGGATTCGTTGCGGGCGATACGCATGCCGCGAATCAGGATGGTGATAAACAGAGCGATCACCACCATCGCGCCCGCCACGCCAAATTCCTCGCCGATAACGGCGAAGACGAAATCGTTGTGCGCCTGCGGCAGATAGAACATTTTCTGGCGGCTCGCGCCCAGGCCAACACCCCAGCCGCCGCCGGCGCCAAATGCGATAAAAGACTGGATCAGTTGAAAACCTGAACCGCGCGCGGTCTGCCAGGGGTCGAGGAAGGCGGACAGACGGCGCATCCGATAGGCCTTGCGCCCGGCCTGAAGCACCAGCGCCAACAGGGCGACGGCGCCGGCGGCGCCCAAATGTTTGAGGTCGGCGCCGGCCGCAAACAGCATCGTGAAGAGCAGCAAAGTAAGCATCACGGCCGCCCCGAAATCGGGCTGTTTCAGGACGATCAGCGCCGTCACTCCGATCACCGCGAACACGGGAAGCAGGAACTTTGGAATGCCAAGCTTGTCCTGATACTGGCTGAGATAACGGGCCAGGAAAAACGTGGCGGCCAGTTTCAGTATTTCAGAGGGCTCCAGCAGTACCGGCCCCAACCGAATCCAGCGCCGCGCGCCGCCCCGCACAATGCCCAGACCCGGTATCCAAACCGCCACACACATCACCACCGCGGCCACCATCAAGGGGAATGCAATCGCGCGCAGCCCGCGCAGGGAGAGCTGGGCCGCCACCGTCATCACCACCAGTCCCACCGCCAGGTTGAAAAGCTGGCGTTCGAAGAAGTAAAACGGGTTGCCGGTTTTCTCCAGTCCCAGAAAATAGGTGGTGTTGAGCACCATCATAAGGCCGAACAGAATCAGCGCCGCGGCACATCCCCACAGCCAGGGATCGGCCCGCAACGGCGCGGCGACTTCGAAGCGCTCGAACCATTGCCGTGGATTAACGGCCGCCCGACGCGGCGTGGTCAAGATGATTGGATTTGGACGCGCCGCGGACGGCATCAGGTCCCGCCTCTTCCCGTTACCGAAGCTTGAGCGTGCTGAGCGCGACCAGGGCGCATACGATTGAAACGATCCAAAAACGCATCACGACCACGGTTTCAGGCCATCCCTTGAGCTCGAAATGATGATGCAGGGGCGCCATGCGGAAGAATCGCTTATGGGTCGCCTTGTAGTAGTAGCGTTGGATGATGGTCGAGACGGCTTCGATTACGAACACGCCCCCGGCTATTACCAGTACCAGTTCCTGCTTGGAGAGCACCGCTACAGTACCGAGCGCGGCGCCCAGGCCAAGCGCCCCCACGTCGCCCATCATCATGGAGGCGGGGTAGGCGTTATACCACAGGAACCCGAGCGAGGCGGCTATTAGCGCGCCGCAGAAGATCGCCAGTTCGGCCACCCCTTGAACATGAGGAATCGCCAGATACGTGGCGAACTTGACGTTACCGGCCGCGTACGTAAACACCCAGTAGCAGAATGCTACCGTCATCACAGGGCCAATCGCCAGCCCGTCCAGTCCGTCGGTCAGGTTTACCGCGTTGGAAGCGCCAACGATCACCACCGTCGCGAAAATGATGTAGCCCACCTGGTGGAGGTCGGGGTTGAAGTTCTTGAAAAAAGGAATGGTCAGGTTCGTGCTGAAGCCCAATCCCACAAACAGTACGGTCATGGCGAAGATCGCACAGCCGAACTGCAGCAGCAGCTTGTGCGGGCCGCTCAGCCCCTGGCCGCGCCCGCGGCGCAGTTTGAGCATGTCGTCAGCCAGGCCGATGGCGCCGAATGCCAGCGTCACCGACACCGCAACCCAGACGTAGGAGTCGCGCAGGTCGGCAAGCAGCAGCGTCGTCAGCGCGGTCGCCGCGAGGATCAGGACGCCGCCCATGGTTGGGGTGCCGGCCTTCTTTTGATGGGAGGTGGGAACCTCGTCGCGGATGGTCTGGCCGATATGGGCGTGGCGGAAGCGCTCGATCAGGACCGGTCCCATCGCCAGCGAAAAGGCCAGCGCACACAGGCCCGCCAGCACCGAGCGGAAAGTGACATAGCGCAGGACGTTGAGCCCGGGGTAGTGGCCGTGGAGTGTAAACAGCACGAGATAAAGCATCAGTCCTATTCCGTCCACCTAACCTACTCCACCGCATGTTAGCCAACTACAGTTCGGGTTTCACAGCATTGTCAGGCAAGCCTCCGACCGCATCCACATCCGCCCACCGGCCACATCCTCACCACCATCCGCACCGCACATCCACCGCCGGCCGAAGGCTTCCCGGACAACGCCGCACTCAACCACGCCCTCACTCACCGCTTCAGCCCATCCTCGATCCCTCCGGATCAGGCCCCTGTATCCTCCTGTTGCTGTTGAAAAAAATCCCGTACCACTTCGCGATCATCGAAATGAATCTTCTGCTTGCCGATAATCTGGTAATCTTCGTGCCCTTTGCCCGCGATTACGATCATGTCACCCGCGGCGGCCATCGAAAGGGCCAGGCCGATTGCCACACGCCGATCGGGCTCGACCAGGTAGCCATCGCCGCGCTTGAGTCCCGCTTTGATCAAACCCGCTTCCACTTCCGCGATGATCTTGAGCGGGTCTTCGGTGCGAGGATTGTCGGAGGTCAGCAGGGGGAGGTCGGCAAGCTGCCCCGCGATTTCGCCCATGATCGGGCGCTTGCCGCGGTCGCGGTCGCCGCCGCAGCCGAAAATGCAGATCAGGCGTTTGGGATTAAGCTTGCGCAGCGTCTCGAGCACGGCCTTGAGCGCGTCGGGTTTGTGGGCGTAGTCAACCATCACCAGCGCGCCGCGCGTGCGCGCCACCACTTCCAACCTGCCGGCGGCCCCTGGGCATCGCCGCACACCCTCAACCACGGCACCCTCATCGATGCCCAGGGCCACCGACACAGCTACTGCTCCAAGAATGTTGAGCAGGTTAAACTTGCCCAGCAGCGGAGAATCCAATTCGATTACCCGGCCGGGAAGCTGGACCGTCGCGCGAATTCCCTCGAGACCAAGTTCATAGCGGAGCGGAAAAACATCCGCGCCGGGCTCGATTCCGAAGCTTAGTTTGCGGCCTTCGACCGACTCCAGAACGCGCTTCCCGTAAACGTCGTCGGCCAGGGCGATCGCGATCGGGTCGGGATGGCGGCTGGCGGGCAGCAATTCAGTGAACAGCCGCAGTTTGGCGGCGAAGTAGTTGTCCACCGAATCATGATAATCGAGATGATCGCGTCCAAGATTGGTAAACAGGCAGCCACGGAAATTCAACTCGTCGACGCGCTCCTCGCTCAGGCCGATGGAGGAAATTTCGGCGGCCGCGTGCCGCACTCCTGCGCTCGCCATTTCGGCCAGCGCCGACTCGAAGTCGACCGATTCCGGCGTGGTCAGTTCGGTCGGAATATGCCGGTTGCCGATCCTGATTCCCAGCGTGCCGATAACGCCGAAAGTTTCGCCTGCGGCCTCGAAAATGGAGGCCAGCAGGTAGGTCGAGGTGGTCTTGCCGCTGGTGCCGGTCACGCCGATCAGCTCCACGCGCCGGCTGGGCCAGTCAAAGAAGCGGGCCGCCGCCAGCGCCATCAGCCGGCGCGGATGCTCGCATTCGATCAGGGTTGCCGCGGGACGCAATGCACCGCTCCACTTCCGCACCACCACTGCACGCGCCCCGCGGCGCAAGGCCTCATCTATATTGTTTTGGTTCTGCCCCGGATCCCTGGCCAGAGCGAAAAAAATATTTCCCCGCGCCACCCGGCGCGAATCGTAACAGATGCCGGTGACGTCCGTTTCCAGACTGCCATTGACCAGGTAATCGGCACCGGCAATGAGCGCATCCAAGTTCATGCACCCCCTCGGTGTGCGAGCACAAGGCGCCGTTTTAACTGCGGCACAGCGGCCGTCTGCTCGATCGCGCCCAGCGTCAACCTGATTGGCGTGCCGTCCAACGGCTGACCCGCTGCCGGCCGCTGGAGGATTACATAGCCGCTGCCATCGACCTGGATGTTCAACCCACGCCCCGCCGCCATCCGCAGTGCGCCGCGCAGAGAAATTCCTCGAAAATCAGGTACCGAACGGTTGTCGAGGACGCGATCCGGTTGGGGCACAACCGATCTTTCCACCTCCGCCCAGGTCTCAGCAGCGGGCATCGAGACCGGCAGCAAGCCGGCGGAGTCATAGCTGGGCCGGCGCGAGGCGACGTTCAGCCGGCTGAGCGCGCCGGCCGCGATCTCACCGAATACCGGCGCCGCAATCAGGCCGCCCATATGACCATGGCCAACGTCCTCCAGCACCACCAGGACCACCAGGCGCGGATTCTCGGCCGGCACGAATCCGACGAAGGATCCAACCAGCCGGTCCTGGTAATAGCCACCGGTGGCCGCGTTGATCATCTGCGCGGTGCCGGTCTTTCCCGCCACCACGAAATCATCAATCGCCGCCCGGTGCCCGGTGCCGTCCTCACTGTTGACCACGGTGCGCAGGATCACATTGGCGTTGTGCGCCACGGTGGGCGAGATGATGCGCCCCAAGGCCTGCGGAGTATGTACGAAGATTGGGTTGCCGTCGGCGTCGTAGGCGGCCTTGACCACGAACGGCCTCATCCATACGCCGCCGTTGGCGATCGCGCCGTAGGCCGACGCTAGCTGAACCGCGGTGACTGAAATGCCCTGACCGAAGCCATGGTTGGCCAGGTCAATCTCGCCCCAGGTCCGCGCCGGCCTGACGATTCCGCGGGCCTCGCCTGGCAGGTCAATGCCGGTAGGCCGGCCAAACCCGAATGCGCGCAGGCCTCGGTAGTAGCGCTCGGAGCCCAGCGTAAGCGCAATTTTGGCCGCGCCGATATTGGAGGAGACCTCGACTATATGCTGCAGGTCGAGCCATTGATGGCGGCCGTGGTCGTGAATCTGCTTGCCACCCAAGGTCCATTCGCCGTTCTCACAAAAGAGCTTCTGATGGTCGCCGACCGCCCGATCCTCCAGCGCGATTGCCGCCAGAACTCCCTTGATGGTCGAGCCGGGCTCAAAGAAGTCCTGGACCGCGGCATTGTGCAGGCGGTCGGTCGCGCCGTTGGCACCCACCGACGCCATCGCCATGATCTCGCCGCTGAACGGATCGAGGACCACGGCAATTCCGCGCCGGGCGCCCGACTGCTTGACCTCGGTGGCCAGTTCGGACTCAGCGCGCGCCTGGATTTGCGAATCGATCGTCAGCTCCAGCCGCGCTCCTGGCGCCGCGTCGCGCAAGGAGAGGGGGCTGTCGAGGATCGCGTGTCCGAGTGCGTCGCGATCCTCGCGCAGGGCCACCGGTCCGCCGCGCACCAGCCGGTCATATTGCAACTCAAGCCCGGAGAGCCCCTGGTCGTCCGCACCTGCCTTCCCCACCACCGCCGCGGCCAGGTTGCTCTCCGGGTAATACCGTTTGTCCTCGCCCAGCATCCCGACCCCATCCAGACCCAGGGCCTCGACCTGGTCGGCCTGGGCACGGGGGATGCGCCGGGCAAGCCATACAAAATGAGCCGGCCGATTCAATCTGGCCGCCAACTCATCGGGGCTGAGCCCCAGCGCTTGTGCCAGACGCGCGCGCTCCGCGGCGCCGGCGGCTTTGAACAGCCGCGCCGGCCGCGCATAGACAGAAAAGGCCTGGGCCGAAAGCGCCAGCGCCTGGCCCTGGCGATCGACGATCGAGCCCCGCGGCGCGCTCAGCGTTACCTGCTCGCTATGTTCCCCGCGCGCCAGTGAACTCAGGCGCGTGCCGTCCAGCGCCAGCAGCACGGCGATACGGATGACGATCAGCGCAAACAGGCCCGCCAGCACGAGGGTCAACACCCCAACCCGTAAACGGCGCTTTTCCACTGCGGCGTTCACGGCACCACCACCACCTGTCCTCGTGCCGGCGGGGTCATCCGGTACTTTACCGCCAGCGCCCGCAGCCGATCGTGCGAGGCCAGCTCCGCAACTTTCAGTTTCAGGGTGCGATTGCCTTGCTTAAGCTCGGCGATTTGCGCGCGCAGCGCGGAGAGCCGATAGCCCTCGCGCATCACCGCCAGCCGCACCATCAGGGTCGCAAATATCGCTGCCACCAGCGCTACGCCGAGCAACACCTGCAACAGGTGATGGGGCGCCTGCGAGGGCTTGACCTTGCGCTTTATGGATTTCGCTGCAGGCATCTAAGCCGCGCACTCCGCGCTCGTGGATTACGTCCGATCTCTTCCGGCCCCGGGCGCATCGCCTTGCGGGTCAGCAGGCTGTATTCATCCTGATTAGCCAGCTCACGCAGGCGTCCCTTCACCAAACGGTCTTCCAACGAATGATATGCAATCACCACCATCCGGCCGCCCGGCGCCAGGCATTGCGGTCCCTGCTCCAGCAGCCCGCGCAGACTCTCCAATTCGTCGTTGACCGCGATTCTCAGCGCCTGGAAAGTTCGGGTGGCGGGATGTACACCGCCGGCCCGTCGATGACCGATGGCGCGCTCGACTAAGGCGCGCAGTTCCGCGGTGGTTTCAATACGATGGCGCCGGCGCGCCTCTACAATCACACGCGCGATTCGACGTGAGGCGCGCTCCTCGCCGTATTCATAGATGGTGCGGGCCAGGTCGGTCTCGGTTTCTTCATTGACCAGGTCGTAGGCGCGCAGCCCGGCGTCGCTGTCCATGCGCATGTCGAGCGGACCTTCGCGCATGAAGCTGAAGCCGCGCGACGGATCGTCAAGCGCGAAGCTGCTCATTCCAAGGTCGGCAATAAGCGCGTCAACGCCGTTGAATCCGGCCTCGCGCATCGACTGCGCGATCGCGGAGAAGTTGGCGTGGCGCAGAATAACCCGCTGGCCGAATTGCTCCAGGCGCACGGCCGCCAACGCCAGCGCCTGCGCGTCGCGATCCAGCCCCAGCAAACAGGCGCCCGCCGGCGCCGCCTCAAGAATCAGCGCGGCGTGGCCGCCCGTGCCCAGCGTCGCATCGACAATCCGCAGCGGACGCCCCTCGCTCAGCAGCGCCGTCACCTCGGCCGCCATCACCGGCTGATGGATCGTGCCTGCGGGCGGATTGTCGCTATGCGGCATTGCGTCGTGCACCATTAAACTCCCAGGCCGCTCAGAAAATCAGGGTTCGCGAAATTCTTCTCCACTTCGCCCAGCACCTGTTCGAGGCTGTTCTTGTCCCACAGTTGAAAATGATCGATCATCGCCGAAAAGGTCACGTCCTTGTCCAGATGAGCGAATTTGCGCAAAGTTGGTGGAACGAGGATCCGCCCTTGCCGATCGACTTCGACTTCGTGGGCGCCGCCGATGAAGTATGCGAGGAAATCTTGCACTTTCGGGTCGAAGCTCGGCTTCTGCCTTATCTTCCCTACCAGTCGCTCCCATTCATTGGGCGGGTACAACACCAGGCAGCGCTGGCCGCGATAAATAAAATTGGTAACGTGAAGACGATCATGCTCGTGTTTTTGCAGTACTTCGCGGAAGCGGGCTGGAATGCTTACCCGTCCTTTACTATCGATCGCATGGTCGAAGCGACCGCTGAACACCGCGTCATACCTCTCTGCGCCACAATCTCCCACTTCTTCCCACCAACTGTCAAGGGAAGGCTAGGTCAAAAAACAACGAATATGCGACTCTCGGACTACTTTCGCCTTTTGTACGTTCCAGAAGTAGAGTTTTGACCCTATCGAGGGTTGCGGATTACGAATCGAGACGCATCGAGAGAGACCGGCGCGGTCCCGGGACCTTGAACCGAGCGGCGGGGATATCTAATCTGATCTGACATGCCGGAAATCACAGAATCAAACGTTCGCACTCCGATCGAAGTCGAGCAATTGCCCCGCGGGGACCTGTACTACCAGATCCTGTGCGGGGTGGGGATCGCGTCGGGACTGGCCCTGTTGTGGACGATGGAGTCGATGCGCAACGTGATCTTCCGCGCCCTTAACGCTTTGCATGTTCCGCCCCGCCGGCATCAGCGCGGCTCCGCGTTCCCGGCCGGCAAGCCGCATCGGTAGTACCCGCCGGACGTGCTCGAATTGGTATCCGGCACGAAACCAGCCACCATCAGCTTATGGTCGAAATCTCCGTCGACGGCGTTACGCTCGTGGTCGAGGTGTTGGGCTGGAGCAAATTATGGTGTCTCAAAAGCCGCCTCGATATACCGCTTCGCTGCGTGCGCCAGGTGACGGCGAACGGAGCGCTGCCCAAAGGTTTCTGGCTCAGATGGCCGGGTACATACATCCCGGGAGTTTTAAAAGCAGGCAGCTACTGGAACGGTTCACGCTGGTCATTCTGGGACGTGCGGCACGGGCGCGACAACGTCGTGGTTATCGAGTTGTCGGGCTGGAAGTACGACTACCTCGTGGTCGAAGTGAACAATCCGACCGCCACAATTGAAAGGGTGCGGAGCGCAATATCCGGCGGCGAACTCACTGACGAAGCTGACGAAAACACTCGCCCGCTGCTTTCGCGCTGCCGCGGGCTGTTGCGCGTTTGACCTTTCCGGCGAATACGAGCGACCGCGTCTGTTGCTTGATCACATCGCGGATGACGGTGGTTGGGGTTACCAGCGGAAACACCGTGTCGTAGATTAGCTGTGCTTCCGGATCCAAACCCGCCCGCACTTGGTCGCGGCCGCCTGATCGGCGAAGGTCTGCAACGGCGCCAGCAGGAGGATCGCAGCGATAAAAATCAATATACCCGTCGCTATTTTTTTAGCCATATCAGCCGCATGGTCACGTCTTCTAATAGAATGTTTAGGTAATTTCAATATGTTTGGAATTCTTAACAGTAGGGCGGACCGCCGCGCCCGCCGGCGGGGGGGCGGGGCAGGCCGCCGGCGGGGGGCAGACCGCCGGAGGCGCCTAAGATAAGGAGAGGGAACAGAAAGAGCCTCCGCGCCAATGTGTTCGCACGCCCGACCGTCGAAATTATTTTCGCTTTGAGGTTAGGTTTCTGGATTTCAAGTTCGACAAATCCCAAAGATTTTTGGGTGGCGTTACGACGCTAGAAATCGTACACGACCGGGGGCGTTTCCAGGCGGCCGCGCAGATTCTCCATCCAGACCGAATGGAACCGCTCGAGATCGAAGCTGCCCCAGGTGCCCTTGAGGTCGCTTTGTATTTCACGCATCTTTTGCAGCGCGCCGCGCATCGAATCCAGCGCGGCCTTGCCGCGAGCTTGCGGTTGATTGGCGGCCCGCGCCGCCAGGTACTCGCTGACGCCGGCCAGGGTCTCCAGCCCGTATCGCCACAACTTGCGCTCGGCTTCGATCAGGCGATCGGAACCGCGGGCGAGCTGGTTGTCGGCAACGTCGATCGCAATCCGCAACTGCTCCACCGCGGCTTGCAACTCGATGCGCTTTTTTTTGGCCGCGTCGGGCTCCATCAACGGGCGCAGCACCTCGCCATAGCTCAGCGTCAGCGCTGAAGCCTGCTGCACCGCGCGATACGCCGCCGCCATCTCCGAGCGGCAGGCGGGATGGCGCTGGGCCGCGGCCTCGACCACCAGCGCGCCGGCGCTGTCATCGGGATTGACGGCGAGGCGGGCAAACGCCAGCAGATTGATCGGATAGGCGAATACGCTGAAAGCGCCAAAGGTCAGACACGACACGCTGGAAAGCCCCAGCGCGCGATAGGCGCGCAGGTCCTGCGCAATCACCGAGGGCATCGCGCAGCCCATCCCGCCGAATAAAATCGCGTCAGCGTAATACTCGAATATGTGGCCGCGCCCCTCAAACAGATCGACATAGCGCTTGAGCGCGGCGAAGTAGCGCGGATTGGTTTCGCAGCGGGGATCGTCGATGGCGTGGCTATAGCATCGCTCGCGCGGCGCCCATTCAAACCACACGTTGGCCAGCGGACTCATTCCGGCGACCGGCTCGAGCGTGTCGTGATAGGCCAGGTAAGACATCGCCGGCGGCGTTTTGTCCGGGCCGCAGCCGTCGGCGGCCACCGCCGCAATCGCATTGACCAGCTTGAGGTATTGCAGTTGCGGCGCGATTTGGCTGCATTGATCGCACATACACCAGGCGCCCTTGCGGACGTCGGCGCCCCAGACGTGAAGCAGGCGGCTATGCGGATGCTGGCCGAGATAGTCCAGCGCGCCGGTTCGCACCATGTCGAGCGCGCCCGGATTGGAAACGCACAGGTTGCCCATCTGCATCCGGGCGCCGTTGGCGCCAGCGGGAAAATATTCCGGATGGTCGGCGAAATGCTCGCGGGGCAGCAACTGCTGAATCACGTGTCCGCCGTACTCGACGTCGATGCCGCGCTCGGCCAAGAGCTGCCCCAACTCCGGGATTCGATACTGCGTGTCGAACGCGTGGCGGATGTAGAAAAACGCATTGAGCCCGTTGCGCGCCATCCAGGGGATGAACTGGCGGTCGTGCTCCAGATGCATCGCGAACCGTTCCGGCTCCGCGTAATGCCACGTCATGATGTCCGACACCAGGCATCGCCGGCTAAAGGCCGGCCGCACCTCGACCGGCGCGAGCTCGCCCAACCGGGTCCGATCGATGCTCTGGAACAGCGCCGGGGCGCCCAGCGGAAACGTGGCGCCCAAATCCCGCATCAATCGGTAAACTGCGTCGAGCACTGACCGCTCATCGACGCCGCACAGGACGATACCGTCGCGGCCGGGAACAATCGCGTAACCGGAGCCGGACCAATCCTCCAATCGCGCGCCAGTCGCGCCGTAGCTCACAACGATGCGCGCTCCGCGCAGATCGGTGCTGGTCTTGACCGGTACCGCATCCGAGAGCATCCGACCCAGCAATTCCGCCAGCTCCTGCGCAGCGAATTCCAGCACCGGGCCGCCTTGCGAACGCACCACACAGAGCTTGCCTGCCGGAGTCCCGCGGTCAGCGACCTCTTCAGGGTTCTTCATGTCTCGTTTTTTGCCCGCCGTCGTGATGATAACATTTAGAGACGGGTGCACCACAGCGATGCCAAGTCCCAACGAAATCCTGAACGAACTGAAGAAGATCAAGTACCCCGGCTTCACCCGCGACATCGTGTCCTTCGGCCTGGTCAAGGACATCGAGGTTGGCCATTCGAGCGTCACCGTGTTCCTGGGCCCGGTTTCGGGCAATCCCGACGTGGTCAAAACGATCACCGAAGAGGTGAAAAAGACCGTCGCCGCGATACCGGGCGTCCCGGGAGTCGAGGTTCAAGTCGAGGCGGCCCAACCCGCGCGACCGGTGACGGCCGGAGCGCAGGGCGGCCGGCGCCCGATCCCCGGGGTGCAGCATGTGGTCGCCGTGGCCAGCGGCAAAGGCGGTGTCGGCAAATCGACCGTGGCGGTCAACCTGGCGCTGGCGATGAGCGCGTTGGGACATCGCATCGGCCTGATGGACGCCGACGTTTACGGCCCCAGCGTGGCGATGATGATGGGCGTCGATCAGACCGTGAAGGTCAGCCCCGAGCGTCGCATCATCCCGTTGGAGCGCTATGGCGTGCGCTACGTCTCGATGGCGCTGTTCGTCAACGATCAGACCCCGGTCATCTGGCGCGGTCCGATGGTGACCAAGCTGGAGACCGAGTTCCTCTTCAATGTCGAATGGGGCGAGCTTGACTGCCTGGTGCTGGATCTGCCGCCTGGTACCGGCGACGCTCAACTGACGATCACGCAACGCGTCGCGCTGGCCGGCGGAGTGATCGTCACCACGCCGCAGGAGGTGGCGCTGCTCGACGTCAAGCGCGGGGTGGCGATGTTCAACGAGGTCCACACCCCGGTGCTGGGCGTGATCGAGAACATGAGCTATTACATCTGCCGCCGATGCGGTACCAGGCACGAGATTTTCGGCCATGGCGGCGGGGCGCGGATGGCCGCGGAGCTGAACCTGCCCTTGCTCGGCGAGCTGCCAATCGCGCCGGAAATGCGGGCGGGCGGCGACAACGCGCGTCCGCTGGTCGCGGTCAGCCCGGCCCATCCCGCAAGCCAGGAATTCAAGGTGATCGCGGGGCGCATCTTCGAGCGGCTGGCGCGCGCGCCCAAGCCGGTCGCGGCCGAAATTATCCAGTAGTGTGAGGCGGGCGCGCGTCCAAGGTTGAGCTGCGATGCGATTTGCAGTTCTTGATATTGAGACCCGCATCGACAAACGTTTGCTGCACGATGCGCTTTATCCGGGCCTGGAGATCGACGAGGAACAAGCCTACCAGCGTCTGAGCGAGGAACTGGGCGGCGGTTTCTTTCCGACCTCCCTGCACGTACCGATTTCCATCGCCGTCGGCAACGTCAACGAGGACCACATTCTGGAATCGGTCGAGAATTTGGCTGGCGCATCGGAGGGCGACTTGGTGCGCGAGTTCTGGCGCCGGGCTGAGTATTTCAGCGGATGCATCGTCACCTTCAACGGCCGCGGCTTTGACCTGCCCGTGCTCGAATTGCATGCGCTTCGGCACGGAATCTCCGCGCAAGCCCATTTCACACAGCGTTCGCGCCGCTTTGACGATCGCCATCTCGACCTGCAGGACTTTCTTACCAACTACGGCGACTTCCGAATCCGGGGCGGTCTGAACCTGCTGCTCAAAAGCATCGGACTTCCCGGCAAGACCGGGATCGACGGTTCCCGGGTGCAGGAACTCTACGAGGCGGGAAGTCTCGATGAGATCCATCGCTACTGCCGCTCCGACGTGATCCAGACCTACTTCCTGTTCCTGCGCGTTGAGCTGATGCGCGGGCGCATCGACCAGGCGCGATATCAGCGGGCCTGGGAAGCGGGAGCCCGTTTCCTGGCGGAAATCGGCGCTCTGCCAGAGGCAGGGAGGCTGTCCTGATGACGCGGCCGCGCCTGGCGCTGATCGTAATCGCGCGCAACGAGGAAGACTTGATTGGCGACTGCCTGCGCAGCGCGTCGATTTGCGACGAAGTCATTGTGGTCGATTCCTTTTCCACCGACCGCACCGTTGAGATCGCCAACAGCCTTGGGGCGCGCGTGTCCCAGCGGGAGTTCACCGGTTATATCGCGCAAAAGCAGTTCGCCCTGGAGCAGGCCACGGCGGATTGGGTGCTGAGCCTGGACGCGGACGAGCAGCTAACCTTTGGCCTGCGCCAGGAAATCCAGGCCACGCTCGGGTCCTCCAATACCGCCGACGGCTACGAGATCCGCCGCATCCTCTACCACCTCGACCACTACTACTCCCGCTCAGTCTATCCGGACTTCCATCTGCGGCTGTTCCGGCGCGAGGCCGCGCACTTTTCCGGCAAGGAACCGCACGCCAAGGCGGTGGTCAACGGCGAGGTACGGCGGCTTAATGCTGCGATGCTGCATTTCAGCTACGCCGACATCGCCGACCACGTTGCGACGATGAACCGTCTGACCACGCAGTCGGCGGCCCAAGCACCTTACCGGTTCCTGACCCCACTTAAGATGTTCGCCAATCCGGCCTGGCGGTTTTTCAATTTCTACGTTTTGCGCGGCGGCTTTCTGGAGGGCACCAGCGGCCTGTACGCGGCGATGGCAGCGGCGTTTTACGTTTTCCTGAAATACGCGAAGATCTACGAACGCAGGCTCAAGGAGCGCCGCGCCACGTGATGAATCAACCCTCGCCCGGAACCATGCACTTCCTTAACCTTCCAAACCTGATAACTTAGCCCACACGAATGAGGCGTTTGTTTGGCTACATGCGCGGCCTTGCGTGGCGCTATGCGTTCGGCATTCTGTGCACGTTCGCGACCGCGACGCTGGCGATGATCGTTCCCTATCTGCTCAAGACGGGGATTGACGCGATCCAGGCCGGGCACTATGAGCGGCTGGCGCGAATCGCCGCGTTGATCGCGGGGACCGCCCTGCTGATGGGCGCTGTCCGCTGGTGCTCGCGTTTCACCATCTTTAACTGCGGCCGCGACATCGAATACGAAATCCGCAAGGACCTGTTCGAGCGCCTGATGCTGCTGGGCGGCGATTTTTACGAACGGCTGCGGACCGGCGACCTGATGTCGCGCATGATCAACGACCTCTCCGCCGTCCGCATGATGGTCGGGATGGGTGTGCTGTCCATCTCCGACACCCCGCTTCGCTATGTCTTTGCGGTAACCTTCATGCTCTCCATGAACGCGCGCCTCACCTTGGCCGCGCTGATACCCTACGTTGTCCTGTTTACCGCGATGAAACGGGTGACCCGTACGTTGATGGAACGCAGCCTGCGGGTGCAGGAGGGCCTGGCGGAAATCGGCTCCAAGGTGCAGGAAAGCCTCACCGGAATTCACGTGATCAAGGCCTACTGCGTCGAGGAGCATGACGCGCAGGTCTTTCGCAAACTCAACGACCATTTCAACGAGCAGGGACTGGCGCTGGCGCGCCTGCGCGGCTCGATGATGCCGATGGTGCGCTCGGCCGTGGCCACTACGGTAATGATCGTGCTCATTTACGGCGGAGCGATGGTTCAGCGCCACGCCATGACGCTGGGGGAACTGATCGCGTTCATGAGCTATCTCGGTCAGCTCGCCTGGCCCACCACGTCACTGGGATGGATGATCAGCATCTACCAGCGGGGCAAGGCCGCGATGCGCCGCCTGGACGAAATCTACGACGCCCCGCTCCCGGCGGCAGTGCCGGCGCTGAACGGCAAATTGGAGATTGCCGGCCGGGTGGAATGGCAAAACGTCTCGTTCAGCTATTTCTCGTGGATTGGCGCCTCGATTAACGGACAGCCCTACGCGCTGCGCGACATCAACGTCAAGGTCGAGCCCGGCACCAAGCTCGCTATCGTGGGCCGCACCGGCGCCGGCAAAACCACGATGATCAAGCTGTTGACGCGACTGCTCGAACCCACCGCCGGACGTATCCTGCTCGACGGCCGCGACATCCGCGAGATCCCGCTAAGCGAGCTGCGGCGCGTGATCGGTGTGGTGCCCCAGGAGGCCAACCTGTTCTCGCAAACCATCGCCTATAACGCGGCCTTTGGGCGAATCGACGCCACCCACGACGAGATTCTCGAGGCGGTCCGCGTGGCGGGGCTGGAAGGCGACCTGGCTGCGATGCCGCGCGGGCTCCAAACCGTCGTCGGGGAGCGCGGGATGTCGCTCTCCGGTGGCCAGAAGCAGCGCGTCACCATCGCCCGGGCCTTGATCTACGACGCTCCGGTCCTGGTGCTCGACGACGCGCTGGCCAGCGTCGATACCGAAACCGAGCGGATGGTGCTGCAAAACCTGACCGAGGGGGTGCGCGACCGCACCACAATCGTGGTTTCCCATCGCGCGTCCACCGTGCGCGACGCCGATCAGATTATCGTCATCGACGGCGGACGCATCGTTGAACACGGAACTCACGAGGAGCTGATGACGGAGGGCGGCATTTATGCCGAACTCTTCAGGCGCCAACTGCTGGAAGAGGAATTGGCGGCTTATTGATCATGGACGTTGAACTGGAACGCAGCGAACAGGAACGTAGACCGGCGACAGCCGCACGCGATTGGGGACTGCTGCGATGGATCTGGGCCTTCGTGCGCCCTTACCGCGGCCTGTTTTTTGTCTCGATCATTTTGATGCCGCTCAATACCGCCTTCGCCCTGGCGCAGCCCTACATGATCAAGCTGACCGTGGACCTGTTCCTCTCGCCCGGCGCGGGACATCATCCGCCTGCCTGGCTGGCGCCACTACTGCGCGCCGCCGGTCCGCACGGACTGGCGATGATGGGATCGATCTACGCCCTTTTGCTGATCGGCGAGTTCACCAGCTTTTACGGGCAGTTCTATCTCACCAACATGGTGGCGCAGTACAGCCTGTCGGACCTGCGCCTGGCCCTGTTCGAGCGCGTCGAGCGCCTCCCGATGGCATTTTTCGATCGCAATCCGGTGGGCCGGCTGGTCGGCCGCATGACCACGGATATCGACGCAATCAACGAGATGTTCGGCGCCGGCTCGTTGACGCTGCTGATCGACCTGCTGACGCTGACCGGGATCATCGTGATCATGCTCAGTCTCAGCTTTCGCCTGGCGCTGTGGACGCTGTGCTCGATTCCCCCGCTGCTGGTGATCATCCGCTTTTTTCAGGTCCGGGCGCGCGTGGTCTATGGCGAAATCCGCGACCGTCTGGCCGCCCTGAACTCCTACCTGTCGGAAGCAATCGGCGGGGTCTCCATCGTGCAGCTTTTCACGCGCCAGGCGGAGACTGACCGCGAGTTCGACGTGCTCAACCTTCGCAACCGCGATTCGCAGATGATGGCCAACGTCTATGAGGCGGGGCTGTTCTCCATGATCGAGGCCATCAGCACGATCACCATCGGAATCATCCTGTGGGTCGGAGGCGGCGAGGCACTGCATCGGCTGATCGGTTTGGGAACGCTGTTCGCCTTTATCGAATACACGCGGCAATTTTTCATGCCGCTGCGCGACGTCTCCTCGAAGTACACGGTTTTGCAATCGGCTTTGGCCTCCGCCGAACGGCTGGAAGCGCTGATGCGTGAGCCGATCACGATCCAGAGCCCGGCGCGGCCACGCACGCCCGCCGTGAAGTCGGGCCGGATCGTGTTCGATGACGTACGCTTCTCCTATCGGCGCGGAGAGCCGGTGCTGGCCGGGCTGAGCTTTGCAATCGATCCCGGGCAGAAGATCGCGATCGTCGGCGCCACCGGCTCGGGCAAGTCGACCATCATCAAGCTGCTCAACCGCTTTTATGATGTCGAAGGCGGACGCATCCTGGTTGACGGCATCGACGTCCGGGATTGGGACCTGCGCGAGCTAAGACGCGCCATCGGACTGGTGCAGCAGGACGTTCAGATCTTTTCCGGCAGCATCATCGACAACGTCCGGCTCAGCCGCGTCGATCTCAGCGAGGCCGAGGTTCTGAAAGCGCTGGAGCGCGCTCAGGCGCTCGATTTCGTGCAGCGCCTGCCCGCGCGGCTGCAGGAGGATCTGCACGAGCGCGGGGCAAATCTTTCAGCCGGGCAGCGCCAACTGCTGTCGTTTGCCCGCGCGCTGGCCTACGACCCCAAAATCCTGGTGATGGACGAAGCGACCTCCAGCGTCGATAGCGAGACCGAACGCCTGATTCAGCTCGCCTTGATCGAGTTGTTCGCGGGGCGGACCGCGCTGATCGTGGCCCATCGTCTTTCGACGATTGAAAAGGCCGACCGCATCATGGTGCTCAGTCACGGCGAATTGCGCGAAAGCGGCACCCACGAGGAGCTGCTGGCGCATCGCGGTCTGTACTACCGGCTGTTCGAGCTTCAGTACGCGCGCATCCGCGGCACCGATTCCGCCGCCGCCGAAGGTCCAACCAGCCGATGAGACGCGTGCGGGGCCGGCCCCATATTAGCCACATCATCTCTATGTCGGATGCTTTCGACCTTCCTGCCCCCGCTCCCGCTTTTTGTGCGGGAGAGGGTTGGGGAGAGGGTGCAGAAATCCCTTGTTTCAATTCCGGCGACTAATAAAAGCGATCGCGGCAGCCCTGTGCGCAATATTCCTCTGCGGCTGCGATGTCAGCTATCTCGCCCACGGCGCCTGCTCGGAGATCCGTCTGCTTTGGAACCGCAAGCCGATCGAGCAAGTGCTGCAGAAAAAGGACATCAAGCCCGAGGTGCGCTCGAACCTGGAACTGGTCCTGGAGGTACGCCGCTTTGCCGCCGACAACCTGGAGCTCAACGTGGGCGGCGCCTACAAGACGGTCACGCCGGTGGATAAATCCGCGGTCACGTGGGTGCTGATGGCAGCCGAACCCGACCGGTTAACTCCACACACCTGGTATTTCCCCATCGTCGGCTCGGTGCCGTATAAAGGATACTTCAAGGAAGCCTCGGCGCAGGCGGCCGCTGCGACGATGGAGGCCGACGGGCTAGACACCTTCGTTCGTCCGGCGGTGGCGTTCTCCAGCCTGGGCTACTTCGATGATCCGCTGCTATCGAACTTGCTCGGGCTGGACCACGTGGTCCTGGCCGGCGTCATAATCCACGAGCTGTTTCATCGCACCTATTTCCTGGCAAGCAACGTGATGTTCGATGAATCGGCCGCCAACTACGTGGGCGGCCGCGGCGCGGTGGCCTTTTTCGACCATCTGAAGGGTCCCAATTCGCAGGATTCGGCGGCCGCGCGCGCGGTGGTCCAAAGCGACATGAAGTTCGCCGACTTCCTGGATCATGAAGAGAACAAGTTGCTGGCACTCTATTCCAGCGGCAAGCCACGCGCGGAAATCCTCAAGCAGAGAACCGTGCTCTTCCACCAGATCCAGGCCGACTACACCAAGCTCAAAAGTCACCTATCCGGACTGGAGCGTTTCGACCTGGACAAGGTCAAATTGAACAACGCGGTGCTGATCAACTACCAGCTTTACTTCCACAACCTGGAGGATTTCGCCGCGCTCGACGCGCTCCATGAATGCGACCTGCGCGCCACCATCGAGGCGATCATCGACCTGGCCAGGAGCGACACCGACAACCCGTTTGAAGCCATCCACAAGGCCGCGCAATCAGCCCCGCAACGCCACCTCCCCGACTGCGTCAACGGACCCACATCGGCGCCGCTGGAAGCATCTAAACAGACCCAGCCTTAAGCTGAAACAACCGCGCCGAGCGGGTCAGGACCATGTTCACGCGCTGGCGGCGCGCGCGGCTAATCTGTTACGGATTGAGAATGTAGAGGTCCACCTGGAGCTGTTGGCCCGCGTCGACGTGAAACGAGTGCGGATTGCCCGGACCTTTGACCGAATAGTCACCGGGCGGCACCGTGAAGCGGTAGCTGCCGTCGCTGCCGCTGGTGGCGGTCGAGATGGTCTTGCCGCTGGCGAAGTCGGAAATTGTTATTTTCATGCCGGCTACCCCGTTGGGCTGGGGCACTCCCATAGGCGATGCCATCCCGGGGCCCGAGAGCACGCGGCCAAAAACGACCGCGGTGGCCTGCGCAGCAGCGTTGGAAGTCTGGGGCACAGCGCATCTTACGCTCAACACCAGGCAGCTCACCACCAGCACCATCGTCCAAACAAGTAAGGGCCGGCGGCGTCGCTCAATCGTTGGTGCAGCCGGCGCATGGATGCGATGCTTCAATTCAACCAAAAATCTCTGTTACCTGCTTGAAGTGTATTAGTCACCCTCACCCTAACCCTCTCCCACGGCTGAACGTGGGAGAGGGAACAAAATTTCAGAATAGCGTAAAACCGCCGGCTGGATCATTCGAAGTGGTGAACGGCACGAATGGCGGGTTAAGCGCCTGCACATAGGCTGGCCCCGGCAGCGAACCGGCCGGCTTGGTGAAGGTGAAGGTGGTGTCGTTGATGAAGTTCAGTGGAATCTTCGGTGTGCCACCAAGGTTAAACCCGCCGAGATTCTTCACGATCGCGCCCTGCTTGTTGAAGAAGTTGATCACGGTCAAAATCGAGAATCCGGTTCCGTGAACCGTGATCTTGGTTCCGACCTGAACTACAGATTTTACCGAGATCTGGGCGCCAATCGGTACCGAGACGGCGTTGCTCTTCGTAGTGAACGTCTTGGCGGCGCCCGCGTTGCTCAGCTCGAAATCACCGGGACCGGTTGCGGGCGAGTTGGGTCCAGTGGCCGGCAAGAACACCCTGATCTGAGTGGCGCTCAGATTGGGGTCGCCCGGTGCGAGGACGAACGGCCCCACCTTACCTCCAGGGCATGCGCAGAAGAGGTCAACCGCCGCACCATTGACGGTGTCAAAGCCGGTGCCGCCGATGGTAACGACAGCGCCCTGCGGCACTATCGTGTCGACATTGTTGGTGTGAATAGCCGGATTGAAGGGCTGCAGCGGTACGCCGTTGATTTTCGTGATGTTGGGAATACCGGAACCCGGCGCGCCCTGAAGCGCCGCAAAGGCCATCCCGGACTTTGTGCCCTGGTCTTTGTTGACCACCTCCACACCGACAAAACCCTGGCCGAGCGGAGTCGTGGCTGGCACGTCGATAGTCAGCGCGGTAGCGGTGCGTAGCGTGGGTGGAATGGGACCGAAGTTCTTTACCCCGAAGGACATGGCCACGAAGAAGTTGGCCACCGAACCCGGCGTAAAACCTTTGCCCTTTATCACGAAAGTGCCGCCCACCAGGATGGTGGGAGGAATACTGACAATCACCGGGACTGTAGGCGTAGGGGTAACCGTCGGCGTCCGGGTCGGAGTGTGCGTCGCCAGCGGGGTGGCTTTGGTCGGGGTGGGCGTCGCCAACGGCGGTGTCTTGGTCGGTGTCCGCGTACCCAACGGTGTCTTGGCCGGTGTTCGCGTGTGAGTGGGGGTGCCCAGAGGGGGCGTTTTGGCCGGCGTTCTGGTCGGCGTGTCCGTGACCAGAACCGGCGGGGTCTCAGTTGGAGTTTCGGCGGGCGTGTCGGTCGGCGACTCCGTCGCAGTATCGGTAGGCGTGTCGGTCGGGGACTCGGTCTCCGTCGGAGTGTCGGTGGGCGTTGCGGTCGGAGTCTCCGTGCGTGTAGGCGTTGGCGTGTGTGTCGAAGTTGGCGTCGCTGTCGGAGTATGCGTCGCTAGTGGCGTCGGTGTCGGCGCGGCCCCAAACGCCCATACGCCCCGTCCATGGGTGCCGGCGAACAGCTTCCCAGCCGCCGTACGCAGCTGATAGACGGATACGTTTGGCAACTGACCCATATTGGCATTGGTCCAGGTGGGACTGGCAGCGCCTAGATCGGCGGTATGGAACACCCCGACGTCGGTACCAATATAAAGGCTGCTGGCAGGCGATTCGGGATCGAATGCCACACTGAGTACCGGGATGTCCATAGGCAGGCCGATACCGATATCCTTCCAGCTTCCGACAGCGCCCATACTTTTTGACAGGAAGACATGTCCTGCGCCGCCGACGGTGTTGGTGAACCCGGAAACCGTGTTCACGACGGTTGCAGGATCGATGGGCGACACCGCGACCGCCGTCAATGGCCGTCTCGCCACTTCGGCAGGAGTGGTAGCAGTGAAAGTCGCGGGGATGCTGGTGGCGTTGGCGCTTACCCACACATTCGGACCGATGTTACCGTTGGAACCGGTGACCGCATAAACGACCGCCGGATTAGTCGTCGCCACCGCAATATCCGTTATGTTGCAAGCGCCGCTATTGGGGCCGGGCGTACTGGTACATCCGCAGACTCGGTACTGATCGCGCTCCAACCAGGAGTGAAGGTGCTGCTGGTGGCGTCACACACGAACTTGTGCGTGATGGCCTGCAGATGGCACGATTCCCAAATCCGGTTGGTCCCATAGAGGACGCGGTCAGGATTGGAAGGATCGGCCGCGAACGGAGCGTAGAACTGGATCGGATCCGATGACGCCGGCGGGCTGATGGAGCTGAACGTCCCTAACCCGCCCGAACTCTTGGAGCGGCCCAGACTAAGATCGAAATGCTCATCGAAAAAAATGGCGGGGTTGTTCTGATCGATCAGCGCATAGCCGCCGTCGCCATCGTCGGCGTGGGCCCAGCTCAGGGTGCCGACCGTCGTGTTGTCGGTGCCATTATCCTGGGTGCCGCCAGTGATCTGTGTACCGGTGGAATCAAGCCCGATTCCCTGGAACTGGACGGTCCCGAGGCCGGAGTTGAGCGACGTCCAGGTCGAGCCGCTGTTGGCACTAACGAATAAGCCGCCGTCGTTGCCCGCGTAAATCAGCCCACCCTTGGTACCCTTGAGCGCGTGCTGGTCGGCGTGCGTGCCCCCACCGATGTAGTCGAAATGCTTGCCGCTGTCGGTCGATGAGTAAAGCCCAATAAGACCGACATAGACGTGATTGGAGTTGGTCGGATCGACCGCGAGCGCAAAATCATAGAAGCCTTGCTTCTCGGTGATGCAGTTAGCGCCGTTGAGCACCGTGGGCAGCGAAGCACCCTGGTTGACGAAGGTGCTCCCCTCATCCGTCGATACGTAAATCGCCCCAAACCGCGATGGGACCGGAGACGGACCCGTCTGAGCAATCGTGGTGTTGGCGACATACACAATGCTGCCGTCATTCGAGAAGTCCATCACCAACCGGGCTCCGCCGGCGATGGTGGGCGACTTGGACCAGGTCATAGCGCCGTCGGTGGACTTGAAAAACCCGCCTGTCCCACCCCCGATACCGGCAAACACCTCGGGCACGAATTTGAGTGTTATGGCCTGGGGACCCAGGAAGTCTTCAGCGCAATTGATATCGCAAACGATCTTGTCGATGCCTATCGTGCCAGTGAAGACCCCGTTCGTGAAGCTGCCTTTCAGTGTCATTTCGGGAGCACTTCCCGGCGCAAAACCGCCGCGGCAGTTGAGGAAGTCGGTGGTCGCTCCACTAAGATTGGCGACGTGACCGTTGCAATCATATGGGAAATCGAAGGTCCCCTCCTGGGTGCCATAATCGTCGCAGATTCCACAAATGGGGTTGGGTCCTGGGGGAGGGTTGCAACCGGCTGGAAAAGAACCGGCGACTGGATTTTGCTTGACCTGGATTGTCCCGCTGATGTCGAACCCGCCGGTTGGGCTGGGCGCCACCTGGATTTTGAAGGGGTTAGGGTCGCCGGCGTTGGCGGGATTGAACGCGGTCAGCGTCGCCTGTCCCGGTGGGGTCGACGCGCCCTGGCAGCTGTCGCCCCCGGAATCGAAGATGGTTCCGGTAAAGGGCCCTGAGAAACTTGGCGCCGGGTTTGGCTGGACGTCGAAAGCCGCGCCGGCCGTAAGTCCGCCCATTCCGGAGCGCAGACTCCACGTCTCGCCAGCGTCAGTGGATTTGTAAACTCCCGCAGTTCCGGTGCTCGCCCCAAAGCAGGTGGATGACTGGCTGTCGATATTTCCGCCGTTGGTCGCTGCGTACAGCACCTTGGGGTCCGCTGGATCGATCGAAAGCCTGGTGAAGGTGAGACGATCGAAGGTCGCCGCCGCCTTTTGAGCCCAGCTGTCGCCGCCATCGGTGGACTTCAAAATGCCCTGTCCGAATTCGCTGTCGCAGCTGCTGTTGCCCTCTCCAGTCCCAACATAAACAGTGTCGGGCGTACCCTGCACCACCGCTAATCCACCCACCGCCAGGGACACCTGCTGGTCAAGCAGCGGCTTCCAACTGCTGGCCCCGTCAGTACTTCTCCACAGTCCGCCCGAGGCGCTGCCGAGGTAAATGGTGGATGGATCCTTGCCAAAGGCCAGCGCCGTGACTCGTCCACTGACATTGATTCGGACCGGGCTGCAGGCGATGTTGGTGGCGTTGCCCTGACCGTTGGTAATTACATCAGGCCCGATAAAGGTCCAGTTCCCCGGGCCGGAGAGGGCGGGCATGGAGCCTGCCGCCTCGATCGCGTGGGTGCGCGCCATGGATGGCATTCCATTAGGCGCCGAGCGCTTGAGCGACTCAATGTAATCCCGCATCAAGACGTCGCCCTCGCGCAATTCGGATTCGGGGAGGTGCCCAGTGATCGGGGCCGCGCCCGATTGAGCGGCCGCGCGCTCGGACTCGGGTGATTCCGCGCGTAATTCCGGGCCGCCAAAAAACGACGCGAGGATAAGCACCGCGCCCAGCACTGCCAGCGCACCGCAAAGCCATCGCCACCCACTCCGAGTAATATTTCGCTTTGACATCTTCCTCTTTCGCTTCCACACAATCGTGGCCAACGCCCAGGCTGCGGCACCCCCTCAAAACCGCGCACTAATCTAAAGTAAAGCCGTTTCGCATCAAGTAGTGGCGAACGAAGCGGATTATTCAGAATATTGGCAGAAAGATTAACAGATGACGCGAGATAAAAGAAAATCGAAGACAATATAGAGTTTTAAAGACCTTCTGCGCGCCTGTGGACTTGGTCCGCTTATTACGTGAAACAAGCTGCCGCGGCTCCCGCCCGTCTGCCGAGCCAAATCAAAAAGACCGACACTAATCTCACTGACCCAGTTTTTGGCAGGTAGAAGGAGGGATCGAGCATGTGGGTTCCGGGCACCCGGTGCGCATTCATGCCCAGGAAGGCTTGTTCGCAGTAAGCACCGTCGTTCTGCTTAGTGCAACGTGAAGACGGGGGTTGAGCCGGCGCGTCATGCAGTCTGCGCGCGCCGTTAACCCGCGCGACTGCTCAGCGGACCCACAAACGGCGGGCGGGAAAGCCGGCGGGTCCGGCCTTGGGCTGGATTTCAGCTGTCGAGCGCAAAGCGGATTCCATCACCGATGAACCGGGCGCCGCCTCCACGCGACGGGGGGACGGCGCGGCTTTCGCCGCCGGCTGCGTCACTCCGAGCAATTGGAAGATCATGTCGGTGATCATCTCCATCATCTCGTCGAGTACCAGCAACTCCTTGGGATAGTACCAGCGCGCCGGTCCGCCCAGGATGTCGCAGATCGCGATCGCCGCAACCGTTACATCGCGCACCCGGAACTTCCCCGCGGCGACGCCTTGCCTCACGATTTCCACCACCCGGTCTCGAAAGGCACTGCTCAGAGCGGAAATCACCTGGTAATTTTCCGGCGTCAGACTGCGCACTTCGCTGTTGATGATGAAGGCCTCTTCCTTTTTCTCCCATTGATGGGTGATGAAGAAGCAGATGAAGGCCCGGATCTGTTCTTCAGGATTGTCCCGGCCAGCCAGTTTCTCGTCCAGCGCGGCGAGATTGCTCTCAACGATCTCTTTGAGCAGGCGAAACAGGAAATCCTGCTTGTCCTTGATATGGTAATAGAGCGAGCCGCTTTCCAGGCCGACGCTGCGGGCCAGCATACGCAGCGTCATCGCTTCGTAGCCGTGTTCGTAAATCAGCCGGACTCCAGCCGCCTTGATCGCGCTGAACGTGCCCGCACGATGCGAGCCTCTCTGTCTCATCGAACCAACCTCCACAGAGGCGCTCTGCTCACCCCCCAACCCGGGTTCGTCTGCTCGAAAACGGGGGCAATTCGCACCCCCCACTCGACCACCCGATCACGAGCACGACTGTATCGACCCGTGCCCGGTCCCGTCGCGGGCTGCCGCAGGTCAGAGCTGCCTGCCGGCTCTTCTAAGTAAGTCATTTTTGTGCAAAAGCCAAGCCCGCCATCTGTTATCGGTCGAGCGCCACGATACATCCGCGCCGCGCGCCTCCTAGATGATCATTCAAGCTGCAGTCCATAGAGCCGGGCCGCGTTGTCGCACACGATCTTGCGCGTGACCTCGGGCGGGATCGCGCCGAAAGTCTTCTTTATAACCTCGCGTGAATGGGGCCAGGTGGAATCCAGATGCGGAAAATCCGAGGCCCACATGAAATTGTCCTCGCCGAACATCTTGTACAGCGCCACCCCGCACGGATCGTCCTGGAAGGTCGCCCATAGCTGGCGCCGCGCGTACTCGCTGGGTTTGAGCGGGGTCAGGTTGGGCTGCACTCCAAGGCCGTGATTGTGATCGAGCCGGTAGAGGAAGTGCGGCAGCCATCCGATATCGTTTTCGGTCGATACCAGCTTAAGCTTCGGAAACCGCTCGAGCACTCCGCCCATGATAAGGGCGGCCAGCGAACCCTGGGTCTCGTGCACCCAATCGAACAGGATCATAAACGGATTACCGCCGGCGCCTTTGGCGAAGTCGGTTACGCTCTGCTTCTTGCTGGTGGTGATGATGTGCAGCGACAGCGGCATGTTCAGCTCGGATGCCGCCTGCCAAAAAGGATTGTAAAGCGACCGATGGTAAGGCTGGTTCGGACCGTTGGAGATCATCGCGCCGCGCAGCCCAATTTTGGCGCATCGCTCCAGTTCCTTGACTCCCTCCCCGATGTCCAGCATCGAGATAAGGGCGATGCCGATAAGCCGCTTGGGATTAACCGCGCAATACTCGGCCAGCCAATCGTTGTAAACCCTGAAACAGGCGCGCTGCAACTCGGCGTCCTGGATTGAAAACAGCGCCAGGCCATTGCTGGTATAAAGCACCTCGGCCTTGACCCCGTCGGCGTCCTGGTCCGCGGCACGGAAGGTCGGGTCCCATCCACTGGGACGCCCGGCCTCGTAGCCCTTGCCCAGATGCGCGCGCAACTCCTCGCCGCGCATGCCGGCGGCGAATTGACCCGCGACCGGAAATGCCACTCCGTCTTTAGGAGCCACGATCAGCCATTTGCCGTCCTGCTGCACCACCCGCGGGGCGGAATCGCGATGCTTACGGTCCAAACGCTGCTCCCACAGGTCGGCCGGCTCGACCACGTGCGAGTCGGCTGAAATGATGGTGGTGTTGTCCATTGTCGATCCTCCGGATTTCGGTCGCTTCGGCTCCCAGCCTTCAAGATTCGCAAGCTGGAAGACTGCGCCACGCAGCCATTTGCCGCTGCATCCTTTAATAACGCTGCGAGCCGGGATGTCAAACGCCCCGGGAGGTGACCCACGGCGGGGTTGAGCTTTGATTGCTTAGCGGGTTATAGCTGGCATGAGGCAAAATGCTATGGCATCGGAAGCTCTGACGGTCAAAGACAAGGCCGCAATCGTCGGACTGGGCGAAACCAAATACTACAAACGGGGCGGCGCCCCGGTCAGCGAGTTCCGCCTCGCCTGCGAGGCGATCATCAAGGCAGCGGAGGACGCCGGTATCGCCGTCAGCGACATCGACGGTCTGGCCTCCTACGCCGACGACCGCAACGAGCCGATCCGGATGGCCTCAGCGCTGGGGTTGCCGGAGTTGCGCCTGTCAAACATCTTCTGGAGTGGTGGAGGCGGTGGCGTGGCGGGCGCGATCGGCAACGCCGCCGCCGCGATCGCGGCAGGCTACGCCAATTACGTGTGCGTGTTCCGCTCTCTGGCACAGGGGCAATTTTTCCGCTTCGGCTCCGCGCCGGCGCCCAAGACCGTATCCGGCAACGCCATGTACACCCTGCCCTATGGGATGGGCACCGCGGCCCAGATGATCGCGCTGCGCACGCGCCGCTTCATGCATGAATACCAGGCCCGGCAGGACACGATGGCCGCGGTGGCGATGGCCTCCTACTATCATGCGCAGTTCAATCCTCGCGCCGTCATGTACGGCCGCCCGCTGACGCGCGAGCAGTACGACAATTCGCGCTGGATCGTCGAACCATTCCATCTCTACGATTGCTGCATGGAAAACGATGGCGCTGCCGCCCTGATTCTGACCAACGCCGAGCGCGCGCGCGACCTCAAGCAGCGGCCCGCCTATGTGATGGCCTCCGCGCAGGGCTCGAGCTTTCGCCAGGGGGCGTCGGCCCACAATTCGCCCGATTACGGCACCTCCAACTTCAAGACGCTTGCGCCGCGCCTGTTCGAAATGGCCGGGATCACGCCGGCCGACGTCGACGTCGCCCAATGCTACGAAAATTTCACCGGCGCCGTGGTAATGTCCCTGGTCGAGCACGGCTTGTGCGCGCCCGAGGAGGTCAACGAATTCTGCCGCTTCGAAAACCTCACCTGGCCCGACGGCAAGCTGCCAATCAACACCAGCGGCGGCAATCTTGCCGAGTGCTACGTGCATGGCCTTGGATTGGTGGTCGAGGCGGCGCGCCAGGTGCGCGGCACTTCAACCTGCCAGGTAAAGGATTGCGAGATCTCATTGGTGGTCGCAGGCCCGGCGGTGCCGCTGGTCAGCGATCTGATCCTGCACGCGTAGACAAAGGGAGGAGCCACGATGGCGCCTGAAGTTGCCAAATCACGCTATTACTTGCCGGCCGGCATGCCGATACCTGATCCGGCCCGCTCCGCATCGTTTCACCATGGCTTTTGGGAAGCCGCGCACCGCCATGAGCTGGTCGTGCAACGCTGCCGTTCATGCGCGACATTCCAGTTCGGACCCGAAGAGATTTGCTACCACTGCCACGGCTTCGATCTCCACTGGGAGCGCGTCGAACCAGGCGGCAGAATCTATAGCTGGGAGCGCGTCTGGCATCCTTCCTTTCCAGCATTGAAAGAAGCCTGTCCCTACCTGGTCGTGCTGGTCGAGTTGCCCCAGGCCGGCGGCGTCCGGATGCTCGGTAACCTGGTCGGCGACCCGCGGCGCGATCCGCCGATCGACGGCAAAGTGGAGGCGGTGTTCGAGGACCATGAGGAGGGATTTACTCTGGTACAATGGCGGCCGGCTGATTAGATGACCCTTTATGGTTTGAGGATATCCGGTGGAATCCTACAATAGATTTGAGGAGACAGACCTTGGAAACCAACGAAACGACGGTTGATGAAGCCAATCGATGGCGTCTGGAAACACCCGGCTGCGAGGGATGGGAACACACCGCGCGCCCGGGCGACCCGAACAAGTACCTGATGATCACCGTGGATTGCCACGCCAATGAGCCGCGCGGGTTTCTCAGCCAGCGCCTGGATAAAAAATTCCGCGATCGCATGCCCCATGTCGTGCTCGATGAAAAAGGCGTGAAGTTTACCGTCACCGACAGCGGCGACCGCTCGCGCCTGCTGATGAATAAGGACCTCGAAGGTGAGGATTTCATCCGGGGCAAAGCCGGATACACGCCCGAGGGCCGGCTCCGGGACCACGCCAACGACGGCGTCGACGCCGAAATCATCTTCCCCAATAAGGGGCTGCTGGTTTGGGCCACGCGCGACGCCGAATTCGCGACGGCCCAATGCCGGGCCTATAACGATTGGGCATGGGAGACCTTCGGCCCGTATAACGATCGGATGTCGCCGATGGCGACGATCGCGCCGGTTGACCTCGAGGGTGCAATCGCGGAGATCAAGCGCGTCGCCAAGCTGGGCTTCCGCGGCCTCGCCCTGCCCTGCAAGCCGATCTACGGTGCGCCCGACGCGAAGGACCCAAATTACAACCTGGCTATGTATGATCCGATGTGGGCGGTTATCCAGGAGACCGGGCTGCCGATTACCTACCACATCTCAACCGGACGCGACCCGCGCACCGCGCGCAAGGACGGCGGCGCGGTCATCAACTATGTCTGCCATTCGCTGTCGCCGACCATCGAGCCGATCGCCAACATGTGCGCGTCAGGCGTGCTGGAGCGCTTTCCCGGCTTGAACTTCGCCGCGATCGAGTGCGGTATCGGATGGGTGCCGTGGGCGCTTGGCGCGATGGACGAGGCCTACCATAAGCATCACATGTGGGTGCGGCCCAAACTCAAGATGCTGCCCAGCGAGTACTTCAAGCAGCATGGCTGCGTCTCGTTCCAGGAAGATCCGGTGGGACTGGACCTCGCGGTGAAATACGGGCTGGTGGACAATTTCATGTGGGCCAACGACTACCCGCATCACGAAGGATCGTGGCCCCATTCAGCCCAGGCGATCGAGCGTCAGATGGGCAATCTGACCGATGGACAGCGGGCGAAAATCCTCGGCCTCAACGCCGTGCGGCTGTTCAAGTTCGACCCCGCCGCCCTGCGCAAGCCCCATCCATCGACGATGAATTGACCGCATTCTGTCCTCTCCCACATTCAGTTGTGGGAGAGGTTCCCTCTTATTCCCTCTCCCACAATTCTCCGTGGGAGAGGGCTAGGGTGAGGGTGCCTGATACCCTTCAAGCAATATTCTTCGCCAGAGGCCCGTCCATCACACACCGATCGCCTCCAGCATCTCAGTCAATGCCGCAGTCACTTCTTCCTCGTACCCGCCGAAGAAATGATCTGCGCCGTCAATCACCCGGAACGACGCGTTCTTGCCCACCCGCGCACACAGATCCTTAAGCCCCTCCGCAGGGCAGAACGAATCCTGCGACCCGCCAATCAAAAGTATGTTCTTCGCCGCCGGAACCGAACCGGAATCCATCATTTGCAACGGCGCCGCAATCAGCACTAGCGCTTCGAGCGCCGCCGCCTGCGGCGCGCCTCGCCATGCGGCCGCCGCGCCGAAGGAGTACCCAGCCAGGATGATCGGCGCCGCCTGCATGCCCGGCTGTCCGCGCATATGACTCACTGCCGCCGCGGCGTCCTGCGCCTCACCCTCGCCACCGCCGTAACTGCCTTCGCTCTCCCCGACCCCGCGGAAGTTAAAGCGCAGCGTCGCTAAACCGCGCTGCCACAACGCCTCCAGCGCCGCGTCCACCACATTGTTGTACATCGAACCGCCGTATTGCGGATGCGGATGGCATACCACGGCGCCTTTGGCCGCGGCCCCGGTTGCCGGCGGCGCATACAAACCCTCCAGCGTCAGATTCTGTGACGGAAATGTAACCTGTTGTTCCTTCATAAGCCTTCCGATCCCGTAGCGCCGGCCTCCGTGCCGGCGATTCCCCTTCTGCTATACTACGGCGTTGAGATGAACGAAACGCCGCGCTTCGCAGTTGACCGGATGCTGGCCCGCCTGGCGCGCTGGCTGCGCCTGATGGGCGCGGACGTCCTGTTTGACGCCGCCCTGGGCGGAGCCGACCTGCTGCGCCGCGCCCGCGAAGAAGGCCGCATCACGGTAACCCGCGACAAACGCCTTCGCACCGCGCCCGACGTTATCTTCCTGACCGCCAACCTCTTCCGCGAGCAGTTGCGCGAAGTGCTGACCCGCTGTCCCTTCGATCCCCGCGCACAAGCGTTTACGCGATGCTCCGAGTGCAACGAACTGCTGCAATGGCTGGATCGCAACCTCGTCGCACGCCGGGTCCCACCCTTCGTCTTCGCCAGCCACGAGAAGTTCGCCTGCTGTCCGCGCTGCGGCAAAATCTATTGGGACGCGACTCACGTAAGCGGCGCGCTGGCCGAAATACAGGCGCTGGTTTCCTGAGGCCGCTGAAAACCACTGGCATCGCAACCCTTCCACATCATCTTCTCAACATCTCGCTGGTGAAACAGCCGCATCCGGGGCTCTTGCAAGACCAGGCTGGTTGGTCACAATAAACATAGTTCGGCCGCCGCATGGGCGGCCCGCAAGGTTGCGAAAAGGGGCGACGGGGCTTAGACGATGGATAGCGAGAGAGAGCAAAAAGCCTACGCCCTCGTCAACGAGGGTCTACACGCCCAGGAACAAGGCGAGATGGACCGCGCGATCGAGCTTTACCGCGACTCGATCGACATCCTTCCCACCGCTGAAGGACACACCTATCTGGGCTGGGCGCTCAGCCATCAGGGCAAGCTCGATGAGGCGATCGAGCAATGCCACCACGCCATCAAAGTCGATCCCGATTTCGGCAACCCCTACAACGACATCGGCGTCTACCTCATGCAGCGGAATGAACTTGATGAGGCGATTCCCTGGCTCCAGCGGGCGAAAGAGGCAAGCCGCTACGAACCGCGCCACTTCCCCTACATCAATCTGGGCCATATCTACGTGCAGCGCGGCGAGTTGATCAAAGCGATCGAGGAGTTCCAGGGAGCGCTCAGACTGGCTCCGGGCGACGAGCGCATTCAGCGCCAGATCGACCAACTGTCCGCAAAGCTGAACTGATATCGCGCGCTGCTTCCGCGAGCGATGGGGCCTTGCCTTTGATTAACCATTTGGTTAAAGTGTCCGGTGAAGGTCAGATTTTTACCGACTGGGGAGGATCAATGGAATTTAACGAGATCGACCTGAACAACTTCGACTTGTTCATTCACGGCGATCCGCATGCCGCCTGGAAGGTATTGCGCGAGCAGGCTCCGGTGCATTGGAACCCTAAGGATGACACCGGCTATTGGTCAATCACCACCTACCAGGACGCGCTGGCCGTGTATCGCGACCCACGTACGTTCAGTTCCGAGCGCGGCATGGCGCTCACCTACGGCCTGACTAACGAAGAGACCATGGCGCAGCAGGTGGGATTCGGTCAGATGATGATCGTAACCGACCCACCCCGCCATACGCGGATGCGCCAGATCATCAACAAGCGTTTCACGCGGGCGGCGCTGGCACTGCAGGAGCCGCACATAAGGGCGATCGCGACCGAAATCATCGACTCGGTGGCTGCCCGCGGCGAATGCGATTTCGTCGTCGACGTCGCGGCCAAACTGCCCACCGCCGCTATCTGCGAGATGATGGGAATCCCCAAGGCGGACTGGGACATGATGTTCACCGTGGCCAACATGTCCATTGGCACCCACGATCCCGAGTATCAAGTCGACGGCGACGCTATGGCGACCGGGCGGCAGGCGCAGATGAATTGCTTCAATTATTTCGTCAATGTCATCAGCGACCGCCGCAAAAATCCCGGCACCGATCTGGTCAGCGCGCTGGTGCATGGCGAGATCGACGGCGAGAAGCTGACCGACCTGGAGATCCTGTTCAACTGCTTCCTGCTCATAATCGGCGGGCAGGAGACCACGCGCAACGCCACCTCGGGTGGCTTACTGGCGCTGATCGAGAATCCCTGCGAGCGCGAGCGGCTGACCCGCGATCGCTCGCTGCTGCCCACGGCGGTCGAGGAAGTTCTGCGCTATACCTCGCCCATCACGCACATCATGCGGACCACCACGCGGGACGCCGAGATACGCGGTCAGCGGATCAAGGCGGGGGACCGGGTGGTAATCTGGAACCCGTCGGCCAATCGCGACCCCATGCAATTCCCCGATCCCGGTCGATTCGACATTACGCGCACGCCCAACGAGCATCTGGCGCTGGGCCACGGGGAGCATTTCTGCCTGGGCGCGAACCTGGCCCGGATGGAACTGAAGGTGATGTTGGACGAGGTACTCAACCGGCTCTCCGGCCTGGAGCAGGCCGGCGACGTACAGCGCCTGTATTCCAACTTCGTGGCCGGGATCAAGCACATGCCGGTCAGATTCACGCCCACCCGCGCGGCGGCTTAGCGCCTCGATAGCCGACCGAATTGGTTGCGTTGTAGGGGCGGTTCGTGAACCGCCCGTGGGGGTCGAGAGAGGAAATAAACCATCGGGCGGGGTACGCGGAACGCGACAGTTGGCGCGCAATTTTTACGATCCGTCATCCGCCGCGAAAACGAGGCACAGAACGGGCGGTTCGCGAACCGCCCCTACGGGAGGCCAGAGAAACCTAGCGGCGGCTTGTTCGTCTGCCAAGCCGTTTTTCAAACGCGGCGTCGGATGCTACTTACTAATCCCGTCAGGAGGATTAGCATCGATGTCGCAACAGCAACTCGAATCACTGGTACAGAAACTCAAAGCGGTCCCGGTCGATCCGACCGCAAGCGTGGAACGCCGGCGCGGCGCGATGGAAAAGGCCGCATTTCGCCTGGACGCCGACATCAAGTCCGAAGCGGTCACCGCCAACGGCGTGCCGGCGCAATGGATTACCGCGCCTAATGCCGACACCGGCCGCAACGTGCTTTACCTCCACGGCGGCGGCTACACGATCGGATCGATCAAGACCCATCGATGCCTGGCCGGATGGATTTCGCGGGCGGCCGCGGCGCGGGTGTTGATTATCGATTACCGGCTGGCGCCCGAGCATCCGTTTCCGGCGGCGATCGATGATACGGTCGGGGCCTACCGCTTCATGCTGGACTCGGGCGTCAAGCCCTCGCGCGCGGTGATAGCGGGCGATTCCGCCGGCGGTGGCCTTGCGGTCGCCGCGCTGCTCGCAATTCGCGACGCCAAACTGCCGCTGCCCGGCGCCGCCGTGTGCCTCTCTCCGTGGGTGGATATGGAGGGGACCGGCGAGTCGATGAGAACCAAGGCCGACGCCGATCCGATGGTGGCAAGCGGTAGCCTGGGCGATATGGCCGCCGCTTACCTGGGCGGCAAGGATCCCAAAACCCCGCTAGCATCCCCGCTTTATGCCGACCTGCGCGGACTCCCCCCGATGCTCATCCAGGTCGGCACCGCCGAAGTGCTGCTCGACGATTCCAAACGGTTGGCCGAGCGCGCCCGCGCAGCCGGCGTGGAGGCTATCTACGAACCATGGGAGAACATGATCCACGTCTGGCAGATTTTCGTCCCGATGCTGGATGAAGCCAAACAGGCGGTGGAGCGGATCGGACAGTACATCCGCGAAAAGACGCCGTAGCTTTTCGCGCCTGTCCCAGTGATTGAATTGACTGCGTGGCACAGGCTGCCAGCCTGTGATGGTGGGGCGGGCGGTGCCTGAATTAAAAAACAGTGGGACAGGTGTCTCGCCTGTCGATGACGCGCGAGCTTTTTTTGCTCGCGCCACCGAATATGACTGGAAGTTCAAGAGCACTGACAGTGGCCGCCACTATCAGAATTAAAAGGTGGCGCGAGAACAGAGTTCGCGCGTCATCGACAGGCGAGGACGCCTGTCCCACTATTTAAAGCTATTTTAATGCTGCTACTTAATGTTTCTTCATGAGTGCGTCAGTGAAAGCGCAGGCATCATCGTCGTCCGCGGTTCGATCGCGGCTTAGTCATCCCGTGATCGATTCCGACGGCCATTTCCTAGAATCGGTGCCAACCTTCCTTGATTACCTCACCAGTCTGGCTGGTGCGGCAGTGGCGGGCCGCTTCCACACCGCCTGGGGTGGCTCGCATATCGCCAACCTGACCTGGTACGAACTAAGTCCCGCGCAGCGCCGCGACCAGCGCGCCGTGCGGGCTCCATGGTGGGCGCTGCCGACGCGGAACACCCTGGACCGCGCGACCGCGATGTTCCCCAAACTGCTGTACGAGCGGCTGGACGAAATGGGCCTGGACTTCTCCGTTCTTTATCCGGGACTGGGACTCGCGGCACCCGCTCTGGACGACGAGGAAGTGCGGCGAGCCTCGTGCCGCGCACTGAACAACCTTTACGCCGATCTGTTTCGTGACTTTACGCGGCGGCTGACGCCGGTCGCCGTCATCCCGATGCATACTCCGGATGAGGCGATCGCCGAATTGCAGCACGCGGTGATGGAGTTGGGACTCAAGGCGGTGGTGATGGCGAGTTACGTCAAGCGTCCGATCAAGGCGGTCGAGCGCAAGTATCCCGACGCGGCGCCGTACGCCTTCTGGCTCGATACTTATGGGCTGGACAGCGAGTACGACTACGATCCGGTGTGGGCCAAATGCCTGGAGTTGCGGGTGGTGCCGACCTTCCATACGGCGGGTTACGGATGGGCCTGGCGCCACTCGATTTCAAACTTCATGTTCAATCATATCGGCCACTTCGCCGCTTCCGCTGAAGGACTATGCCGCTCGCTGTTCATGGGCGGCGTCACCCGGCGCTTTCCCCAGCTCAGCTTCGCGTTCATGGAAGGCGGCGTCGGCTGGGCGCGCAGCCTGCTCAGCGACATGGCGGGGCATTGGGAAAAACGCAATCCGCGGGCGCTGGCCAACTACGATCCGGCCAACCTCGATCGCGAACAACTCATGGCTCTGAAGGAACGCTACGGCGGGCCACTGACCCGGGTTGAGGGAATCGAGTTGTGGCAAGGCAACCGTGAGGATTACCGCAACCTTGATGAATGGGCGCAGTGCGGAATCGAACGCCGGGAAGACATCCACGAACTGTTCGTGCCGCGCTTCTATTTCGGCTGCGAAGGCGACGATCCGATTACCGCTTCGGCCTTCGACGCCCTGAGGAACCCCTTTGGGGCCCGTCTGAATGCGGTTTACGGCTCGGATATCGGCCACTGGGATGTAATCGACATGCGCGAGGTGACGTCCGAAGCTCACGAACTGGTCGACCATGGCCTTATGTCCGAAGACGACTTTCGCGACTTCACGTTCGCCAATCCGGTCGAATTGTGGACCGGCGTAAATCCTGATTTCTTCGCCGCAACGTCAGTGGAAAGCGACGTGCGGCGCTATCTCGCTGGAAAGCGGGCCGGCCAACCGCTCAGGCCCACGGCAAAGGCGTAATCGATGCCCTACGACATGTTGATTCGCAACGGAACTATGGTCGATGGTACCGGCGCTCCGCGACGGCGCGCCGATGTGGCGATAGCAGATGGACGAATCGCTAAAATCGGCAGGGTCAGCGACGGCGCGCGGCGGACTATCGACGCCTCCGACCTGGTTGTGGCGCCCGGGTTTTTCGATCCGCATACCCATTACGACGCCCAGATCTGCTGGGATCCGCTCATCACCTGTTCGTCATGGCATGGCGTCACCAGCGTGGTGATGGGCAACTGCGGCGTCGGTATCGCGCCGTGCAAGCCGGACTTTCGCGAAACTGCCACCTGGGATCTGGTCAACGTCGAAGGCATCCCGTTCGACGTGCTTTCCCGCGGCATCCGCTGGGAATGGGAAAGCTTTCCCCAATTCATGGACGCGGCAGCGCACAGGGAGTCGGCGCTGAATCTCGGCTTCTTCGCTCCGCTTACACCGTTTCGCCATTACGTGATGGGCGAGGAATCGATGCAGCGGGCGGCGCATCCAGAAGAAATCGGCCAGATCAAGCAGCTCATCAAGCAGGCGGTAACCGCCGGAGCGGTGGGCTTTTCCACCACCAACGTGCGCCAGCATATCGGCTACGGAAATCTCCCGATCGCGTGCCGTCAGGCCAGCCGCGAAGAGTTCAAAGCCTACGCCAATGCGCTGAAGGAACTGGGCAAGGGCAGTATCGAAATCCAGTTGACGCAGGAGTTTTCCACCATCTCGGACGAGGAGTATGCGTTCCTTGATTTGCTGCTCACGCATAGCGGCCGGCCGGTCACCTGGGGCGGGGTTGCGCCGCTGCGCCGCGACACCGACAAGTGCATGCGGATGCTGGATCGGGCCGACCCGCTGACGGCGCGCGGCGGGATTGCGCAAATCCCCTCGCACGCGGCGGTCATCTACCTGGACCTGCGCAATCCTCAAATTATGGCCAGCATGAATTCGTGGAACGCGATCTTCAATCAGCCGCCGCGAGAGCAGATTCAGATCTACCGTTCGCAACGTTTCCGCGACGCATTCCGAACCGATTTGAAGCAACCGCAAATCTTTACCGGCAACTGGGATCGCGTGCGCGTGATGGCGGTGGCGAACCCGGCGGGCAAGTCGGCGGAGGGAGTTTCGGTCAAAGAGCTCAGCACGCAACGCCGGCAGGATCCGCTGGATACGTTTTTGGATTTCGCGATCGAGCATGATTTGAACATGCAGTACCAGGTGCAGGAATACGGCGACGAGTTGCTGGGACCGCTTTTGACCGACGCCCGCACCATGATCGGTCTGGCTGACGGCGGCGCTCACGTGGACATGATATGCAACGCCGATTACCCGTCATTTCTGCTGGGACACTGGGTGCGCGAACAGCAACTGCTCAGCCTGGAACAGGCGATCCGGCGTATTACCTCGCAGCCCGCCGACGTCCTTGGCTTTCCGCAACGCGGGCGGCTGGCGGCGGGATTGCCAGCCGACGTCACGATCTTCGATCCTGATGCGATCGGATCCGACCGGCGCGCGCAGCCCAGCCGCGATCTTCCCGGTGGCGGTTTCCGCTTCACCATACCGGGCCGCGGCATTAACTACACCATCGTTAATGGCCAGGTAGTCTTCGATCACGGCCAGCACACGGGCGCGTTCCCAGGCCAGGTACTTCGCTCAGGCGTCTCCAAGCCGTCCAGAGCGTTCGACTAAAACCGGCGTCCTGCAGGACTGGCTGGCATTGACAAGTGACAATTGTCAAGACATGCTTGGCTGGTGATACGCCGGGCATTAAAAGAACGCCGGCACGGAGGCCGGCTCCTACAGGAAACGGAATCCGCTGCCCCGTAGCAGCAGGCCTCCGTGCCGGCGTCGTGCGCCGGTTGTTCAACTGAAGCGGAGTTCGAGGCCCGGGGATATGGATCTACCTGGCTTCCGGCTGCATCCGCTTTACAGGCAGCTTCGCCGGCTTCTGGAGTGTGACGGTTAGTGCCAACTGGCGAATTATCTTCCGCTTCGAAGATGGTGATGTCACAGACGTCTATTACCTCGACTATCATTGATGGAGCCTGGATCATGATTATAAAGAACCCGCCACATCCAGGTTTAACGGTTCGGCACGAGTGTCTTGAACCGCTCGGCCTCAGCGTTACTGAGGCGGCAAAGATTCTCGGCGTCACGCGCCAGGCCCTTAATAATCTGGTCAATTGCAAGGCGGGAATTTCCCCGGAAATGGCAATTCGGCTGGCCAAGGCGTTTGGCAGCAGTCCGCAAACGTGGCTCGGCATGCAAGCGGATTACGACCTGGCCAAGGCCCTCAAGCACGAAAAGGAAATCAGGGTGCGACGCGTTAGCAGAGTTGGAAGGCGCAAAGGAGCCGCCTGATCATCTCGAAGTCTGTAACAGCTTATCGATACTCCGGGTCGCGCTTCCATCCAGTCAGCATCGAGACGAAATTTTTCCATCCATGCAGAGCCACCATGATTAGATGGCCGGCGATAAACGCCAGGAACGCGGCCATTACCACGAAATGCCACACCCGCGCCCATCTGAATCCGCCCATCAGCGCCGCCAACAATGAGAACTGCACCGGGTTGTACACCGCCATCCCGGTGAGAACCGAGAGGATACCCAGTACAACCGCCGTGGTATAGGCGAGCTTTTGCAGTGGATTGTACGGCTGCGTCTGCCGCGGACTGGGGCCAAAGAAAAAGTAGTGACGCACCATCGGCCAGACCCCGGAGACGTCCGCGGGCGTGAACAGGAGCATCCGGTAATGGCCGCTTGCGATCTGATAGATCAGATAGACTGCGCCCGTGATTACGAAAATCCAGATGAAGGTGAAATGCCATTGGAGACCGCCGCCGAGCCATCTTCCAAGCATCAGCGCTCGCGGCAGATGGATAAAATCGCGCTGCGGAAGTTTGGGTCCGAAACTGGGGAAGGCCCAGAAAATCTGCCATCCGCTGAAGATCAGCACCAGGATGCAGACCCCCAGAATCCAATGGCACCAGCGAATTACCAGCGGATGCTCGTAGGCGGCGCGCTCCACGCCCGCGCCGCCCCCTTCGATCTCGACGACATCAAGTTTTAATCCGGCGCTCACAGGCTGTAATACCAGGGATAACCCTGCTCCTCCCAATAGCCGCGCCGGCGCAGCACGTTGGTGACTTCAAGGCTGGTCAGGTACTTGGCGGACTTGTAGCCGATCTTGGTCGGCAGCAGCAGGCGCAGCGGCGCGCCGTGACCTGGCAGCAGCGGCTGGCCGTACATCTCATAGCAGAGCAGCGAATTGGGCTGCATCGCGCAGGCCATGTCGAGCGATTCGTAGTAGTCGTCGGCGCACTCCACGTAGATGAAACGGGCGGAGGGGTCCGCGCCGGCCATCTTCAGGAAATCACCGATGCGCGCGCCGCCGAAGTTGCCGATTACGTCCCATCCCTCCACGCAGACGTGACGGGTGTTTTGCCTGACCCGGGGCAGCGTCTGAATTTGCGCCAGCGTGTACTCGCCAGGCTTCTGAACCAGCCCGCTGACTTTGAGCCGCCATTTATCGAGGTCAACATCGGGGTCGAGCACGTCGTAGTAGTTGTATGGAAAGCGGTTGAGCGGCACCACTTCGGAGTCCGCAAAAGTGGTCACCCGATGGCCGCTGCGGTACCACAGCGATTCGGCCCAGCCGTTGAACTGGTCACCGCCGGCGAGCAAAAGTGCGCGCGTGGCCGGCAAGGCAAAGGCACCCAACGCCAGCACCGGGGTCAGTTTAAGCAGCTCGCGGCGGCTCATCCGACGAAAGCCGGCCCGATCTGTACGCTTATCCATCGTCTGTTTGTTTCCCCGCGATCAAGGATACGCCCCGCCTTTTTGGTTTGTAATGCTTCTCGCGCGAGGAAGGAAGGTTAAACCTTCGAGGTACGGATGAGGCGCTCGGCTGATTGCTCGTATCTCACCAAGCTAACAAATGCTCAGCGAGCATCCAGGACGCTTCGCACCTTTGCGGCTAAAGTGACGTATGTGAATGGCTTCACAATCAGTTCAACGCCCGGGTCGAGCCGGCCGTGATGAACGATAGCGTTTCGCGCATAGCCACTGGTGAACAGCACTTTCAAACCAATTCGTCGCCGGCGTGCCTCATCCGCCAGTTGCCGGCCATTCATACCGCCGGGCAAACCAACATCCGTAAACAGCAGCGCGATCTCCCGATTAGCCTCCAGCAGGCGGAGACCGCTTGAACCGTTAGCAGCCTCGATCACGCGGTAACCGAGTTCACGCAGCAAATGAACGGCGAAGCTGCGAACGTCCGGATCATCCTCGACCACCAGGATGGTTTCGCCCCTGGCCTGTGGCGTGGCCTCTGCCGCCGGCGGAATCTCGGCAATGTTGCCGGGCTGGTAGTACCTTGGCAGAAAGAGCTTGACCGTGGTCCCCGCTCCGAGCTCGCTGTAGATGCGGACGTGTCCGCCGGATTGCTTCACGAAACCATAGACTTGCGATAGACCCAGGCCGGTCCCCTGTCCGACCTCTTTAGTGGTGAAGAATGGCTCGAACGCCTTGGCAACAACCTCCGGCGCCATCCCCGTGCCAGTGTCACTTACAAAAATGCCGACATACTGTCCGGGGGACACTTCCGCATCCGCCGCGTATTTATCGTCCAGATAGATGTTTGCGGCTTCGATCGTCAATTTTCCCCCGCGCGGCATCGCGTCACGCGCATTGACCGCGAGATTGAGCAACGCGTTTTCGAGTTGATTCGCATCGGCAAAGACCGACCACAAGCCGCCGGCGAGCACCGTCTCGATCGCGATGCTTTCACCCAATGTCCGGTGCAGCAGTTCGGACGTGCTCGAGATCAGGGCGTTGACTGAAAGGGCCTTCGGATCAAGTGGCTGACGGCGTGCAAATGCCAGCAGCCGGTGTGTGAGAAGTGCCGCACGCTCCACGCCTCGTAAGGCTGAATTGATTAGCCGCCCGAGATTGTCATCCGCATCTGGAGGCAGGCGGCGGCGCAGAACTTCTATATTTCCGCTTATCACGGTCAGCAGATTATTGAAGTCGTGAGCCACGCCGCCGGTGAGCTCCCCGACCGCTTCCATCTTCTGTGCCTGTAACAGTCTGGCTTCGGCGTCTCTCTTCTCCGTCAGGTCGCGAGTGACTTTGGCAAATCCGAGCAGCCGGCCTGCCGGGTCATAGACCGCGTTGATAACAACGTTCGCCCAGAATTTGCTGCCGTCCTTGCGCACCCGCCAGCCTTCCGCTTCGTATTTCCCGGTCTGTGCGGCGGTTGCAATCGCTTTTTGCGGGACCCGGTTGCGTCGATCCTCCTCGGTATAGAAGCGCGAAAAGTGCTGACCGATAATTTCCTGCCGCGTATAGCCTTTGATTCGCTCCGCACCCTGGTTCCAATTAACCACGTTACCATCCGGGTCGAGCATGAAAATCGCGTAATCGGTGACCGCTTCGACCAGCAGACGGAAGCGACGTTCGGTATCCTCGAGCTTGATGACACTGGCGGCGAGCTGCTCCGCCCGCTCGCTGACGCGCTGTTCAAGCATCTCGTTCAGCGCTTGCAGCTCCTGCTCGGCGCGTTTTCTCGCTTCGATCTCACGCTGACTGGTCTGGTAAAGACGCGCATTGTCGATCGCCACAGCCGCCTGCGCGGCTATGCCCGTTACCAGGCGCTCGGCGCGTTCGGTAAAAACACCCGGTTCGGAATGGCCGAAGAACAGTCCTCCCAGTACCTCGCCGGATCGCGATGCCACCGGAACCGCCAGGTAGCTGCGCACCGGCAGATTGCCCTTTGGCATGCCAAAGAATGGCGGATCTTGCCCGTACCGGGGATCGCTTAAGATGTCATAGGAGCGAATGGGACCGCGCCCGCGAAGGGTCGGCTCGAAAACCGGCATGTCACGCGGATTCGGAAAATTCGCGAAAGCTCCGCGCGGCGCACCCGAAACCGTGTAGAGCGTATATGCCTCGCCCGCCTGGTCGATCACATTGTAAAAACACGCACCAAACTGCGCCTCGGTGAGCTGGCGCCCCGCATCGGTCATGGTCTGAAGGAGACGCTCAAGGTCGAGTTCCGCGGCCAGCGCAACGCCGGTGCTGTTCAGGATTTCAAGAGTTCGCGCTTCCTCGCCCACCTCGGCGACACGCGCTTCCAGGGTCTCGTTGAGCGCCAGCAGTCGCGCGTCCAGTGCCTTGCGGTCGGTGATGTCGTAATAGGCTCCGCGCAGCCATCGCGCACTCTGTCCCTCATCGGGCGCGATTTCGCCCTTTCCCGCAAACCAGTGGACGCTGCCGTCAGAATGCTTAACCCGCACCTCCACCTGGAAGGTGCCGGTCTGAATTGCTGCCTCGATCGCCGCGCGTAATTTTGGCAGGTCGTCGACGAAGATCGCTCTTTCCCAGTCCGCAAACGACGTCTCCTCAGTTCGCCGGTCGCGGCCGAAGAGAACCGCGAGCTCAGGCGTCCAGGCCCAAGTCCTGGTCGCGAGATCCAACTCGAAGGTTGCGAAGCCACCCGCCACCTCCGCCTGGCGCAGCCGCTCCTGGGATGCGCGCAAGCGCGCTTCGACGCTCTGTCTGTCAGACGGGTCGTCGTGCATGGGCTGTTTGTTATGTTCGGCCGCCGAGAATCGCCTGCGCCTGGGTCATGGCTTGAAGTTTTCCGAAGGCTATATGCCGGGGAAGATGATTGAAACCGCAGGTGCTGGTGATGATGGTCTGCTCAGGCGTCAGCCATCGATGCGCCAGGATGCGATCGGCGACCTGCTGACCGGTTTCTATGTTCGGGTCCTGGACGTCGACGGCGCCCACTCCAAGCTGCTGGTTACCCAGCAGACCCTCATAATGCGGCGTCATATCGTGCTCGACCAGGTACGCGTCGCAGCCGATTTGGCAGACCAGATCCGCCTTATACCGGCCCACATCGAAATACCGATGTCCGATTTGTCCATCGTAGTCGGGACCGACCGCGTAGTTACCCTGGCAGATGTGCATTAAGGTGTGGACGTCGTCGGGAAGCCCTTCAATCGCCATGTTGATCACGTCGACGGCGGCCCGTACCTCTTCGTCCTCGACCGGCGTGAAATACGGCTCGTCGATCTGGATATGTTTGCAGCCGGCCGCGGCAAGCTGCTTGAAGTTTTGATGGAGCAGCTTGCCGAGATCGGTCATCATCCGGCGCATGTCTTTATAGTACTCGTCATAGGCCACGGCAGCCATTAGATGAGGTCCCGTCATCGTAATTTTGACTGGCTTGCGCGCGAACGCCGATACCCTCTTGAACTCATCCACCAGACCCAGATCGATGGTATCGGCTATCGGGCCCCGGCAGACTGCGGCCGGATGAAAGACGTTTGGGTCATGCTTGCTGATAGGTTTGGGCCGGGTCACGCCCTGGAAAGCCGGAATCTTCTGCCAGAAGTGGTTCAACATGGCGTTGGGCGGCGAGTGCCGGTTATGGGTCCGGCGGTGCATTTCGCCCCCTGTAATAACATCGATCCCGGCCGTCTCCTGATCCAGAATCGCCCCCTGGGTCGCACGAAATTGAGCGTCCGTGAAGTCACCTGGTGAGAGTTGGCCCAAGGTGACCATGCGATCCAGCGCCTCATACCAGCGCGGGACGCTATGAGCCCCGACCACCGTGGTCGTATATTTTATGTAGTGAGGCATTGGTCTCTGGCTGCTGACACGCGCATCGCTAAGCTACTATGCCGAATTCTATCCCGCCTTTGCCGACTTGATGGTAGAGGCATTCAACCTGATTCCTATGCAGCCCGCTCGGTTATGTCAACCTTCAAGTCGCCGCGCCCAAAACACGACTTGCCTGCCGCGAAGATCACCAGGCGGGATTGCTTGCGTGGTCGCGACGTCACGGCGATATCTTAGGGATGATTGTCGTCGTCGGACTTGCCGCCATGCACCGGAAGGCCCATCGACACCGCTAAAACCTTGAACGCCTGATTGGAAACGACCACCGCGCCCTGATACGGAGTGGCCAGTTCGCTGATTGCGAGGATCGTCAGACCGATGAGCGCCGCGAATGTTCCGCACATCAGCGCCTGCTGGCGGAAGTGGCGGGTAACGAAGAAGTAGCTGAACCCCAGCGTGATTACGCAGCCCACGTAAATCACGATCCAGATGACCGAGGGCAGGTCCTCGGCGTAATAAACGTACCTCAACCGGCGCAGGTCGCTTAGCTGTGTAATCTGGTCGATGCTCTTGTCCAGGAAAACCTGCTGCTGGGCGGTGGCAGGCGCGGCCTTCAACAGGATCTCCCAAAGCTTTAGCACCGGCGTCTGGTCAGGCGGAAAGGTGCCTTCGGCCATCTCCTTCCATTCGGAATTCAGAACATTGGAAGCATAAGTGCGCAGGGAGTTGCGCATTTCCTCGCGCAGCGGCTCTCCGAAGCCCTGAGCCAGGTTGTAGAGGTTGGAAACCGCCAGGCTCTCCGCCTGGACCTGGTCGTTGGCGCGCTCGAACCGCTGCCATACCGCGACGATCACGAACGCCAGCACTACTCCATAAAAGGCGCCGATCACGCCGAAGGTAAAACCGGCGACGTCATGATCGATTCTGAGCGACTCGGGCTCGACCCTGCGCCTGACCAGGTACAATCCGGCGACAGTCACGCCGGCAAAGGCCACCGTGATCAGCAAGGCCTGAACCAACGTCGGCAAGAATTGAATTTCGTCCATGTCTAAACCTCAGAAAAAACAAGCAATCGAGTCAGCCACAATAAACCGTCGATCGCGCCTCAATAAAGCAGGAGTTTTACTACTTTGCGAGCGTTGGTCGCGGCCCGAAGTCGACTGCGACGCCGTGGGATGCTTGCGTCGGCTGCAGCCGCTGTGGGAGTTTTGCTCCGGAGGGCCAAGCGATGAGCCAGCATCCGGTACGCTTCGGAATCCAGACTCCGCAGCAGCAGGCGCGATGGACCGATCTGCGCGGCCTGTGGCAGAAGGCGGATTTGTGGGGCTACGATTCACTGTGGGTATTCGACCACTTCTACCCGATCATGGGTGCCGACCCCGCCGGTCCTTGCCTGGAGGGATGGACCGCGCTCAGCGCGCTTAGCCAGCAAACCAGCCGCGCCCGTATCGGAGCGTTGGTTAACGGCAACACCTATCGCAACCCATGCATAACGGCGAAGATGGCCGCCACGCTGGATCATCTAAGCGGCGGCCGCCTGGTGCTGGGAATTGGGGCCGGATGGTATGAACTGGAGCACAATAGCTTCGGCGTCGACTTCAAAACTGTCGGCGGCCGCCTGCGGGCCCTGGACGAAGCCTGTCAAATCATCAAGGGTATGTTCACTCAGGACAAGGTCACGCTGCACGGGCGGCATTACAACGTGACCGACGCCGTATGCAGTCCCAAGCCGCTGCAAAAACCCCATCCGCCATTGATGGTCGCGGGCACCGGCGAAAAGGTGCTCCTCAAAATCGTGGCCAAATATGCGGACCTGTGGAACTCGGGCGGCAGCGCTGAGCGCATGGGCCATCTAATAGCGGTGCTCAACCGCCATTGCGAGGCGATTGGCCGCGACAGTGCGGAAATCGAAAAGACCGTGATCACGTCACTGTGCTATCGCGGCGGGGCGGAGCACGAAAAGGAGGCCGTCGCCAGGGCCGCTGCGATGAGCCGCGGCACGCCTGAGGAAGCGCGCAGGAGCGTGATGATCGGCAGCGTCGATGAATGCCTGGAGACCATCGATCGCTATGGAAAAGCGGGCGTCACCCATTTCATCTTCTCGATGACGCCGCCTTACCTGGAGGACGGGATTCAGGCCTTTGCCGAAGAGGTGATTCCCAAGGTGCGGCGTTGAGCGGGTAATCCGCGCCAAAAGCAGGGGACGGTTTCATGCTCAGGCTATTGGCGCGCCGGCAAATATGCGCTACGTGTAAACAGACAGTGGCGGGACCGCTTTTTAGGGCCCGTACACTGAAACACACTGGCGAGCGGTTTTAACGAAGAGCAACATGGGACAGGAAACCAGACTAGCTACTTTCGGAGCCGGATGCTTTTGGCATGTCGAGGCGGCTTTCGCCGCCCTTGACGGAGTTGTCTCAACGCAAGTCGGCTATATGGGCGGAACCGTGACCAACCCCACCTACGAGATGGTGTGCACGGGCCGCACCGGTTACGCGGAGGTGGTCCACCTGGAGTACGATCCCCAGGTGGTTTCATACGAACAGTTGCTGGAACTGTTCTGGGACCTCCACGACCCGACCTCACTCAATCGCCAGGGTCCGGACGTCGGCACCCAGTATCGCTCGGCGATTTTCTTTTATGACCCGGAGCAGGAAGCCGCGGCGCGCTCCGCCGTGCGTGCCTTAGACGAGTCGGGCCAGTTTCAGCGTCCAATCGTGACGGAAATCGTGCCCGCGACCCCGTTCTATCGTGCCGAGGAATACCATCAGCAGTACTTCGCACGTCATTTCGGGCTGTCGCCCCAGCAGGCCGCGCTCGCTTGCGCCGTGGGCACCCCAGCGATGCGCCACGCCAAAAAGCCGTAACCGTCTGTAATCATCTGTCAGTGGGGCGGGCCTCCGTGCCCGCCATCGCACCTTAGGTGGCGCGGGCAGCGCGCGCATCGATAGCGAGCTATATCGCCTTGGAGAAGATTTTCATCAGCCGCCTGGTGTTGCCCACCGGATCCGATCCGCCGCCGGGCGCAATTATCGGTAACTCCGCACCCGCTTCGCGAAAAGCTGCCAGCCGCTCGATACATCGCGCGGGCGGCCCCACCAGGGCGACCGCGTCCAGCAGCCGATTTGAAAGGGCCGCCACCTGGGCTTTCTGATCGCCCCGCGTCGCCGCTTCCATCGCCGCCTTGGCTTCGGCCTCAAAACCGCTCCTGGCAAGTTGCCGATTGTAGAAGGGCAACGCCGGGTAAAAGGCAAGCTGATGGCGCGCGGTTTCGTAGGCGTTGGTGAGATCGTCATCGACAAAGGTGGGTATCCCGACCGTGACCGCAATGTCGGAAGCCTTGCGCCCATTCTTCACCGCGGTCTGACGGGCAGCGTCCGCCAGCTTGCGCAGGCGGTCGGCCGGACACATGTAGAACTCCACGCCGTCAGCCAGTTCGCCGGCCAGGCGCGCGGTTTCCAGCGCCAGCGCGCCGTAATAGATCGGAATCGGGGTCTTGGGCTTGCGCGCGGGCACCCCGATGCTCATCTCCCCATTCAATATTTTGCGAATCGCGACGGTAAAGGAACGCAGCTTGTCGCGGGCGTTGCCCATGTCGATACCCAGTGCCTCCATGAATGGCCGATGGCTGACGCCGAGTCCCAGGGTCAAGCGTCCCCCGGACACGTCCTGCACCATCGCCGCGGCCGCCGCGCACAGCCATGGATGGCGGAAATAGACGTTTACGATCCATGTAATGAGCCTGATTTTTTTGGTTGCGGTTGCCATCACGTAGCAACACATCAGCCCATCGTTGGTCAGCTCCGGCATACATGCGCCGGCAAACCCGGCGTCCTCGGCCTCGCGGGCGAGTTCCTCCATCTGCTTTTGCGACCCCGGCATAAGTACGATTGCAAGTTGTGCCATCTCAGTGCTCCGTCTTGCGTGGATATTCGGCCTGCGCGCTTATCCTAACCCTGAAGCGAGAATAAATACACGCGGCAGAAGCAGAAAACCCTCACCCCGGCCCTCTCCCTGGTCAGGAAGAGGGCAGAGAAAGAAAAGTTAATCAGAGCCGCGACTGTCAGGGAGCGGTCAAGTGGGCTGAACCGAAAAAGACCGCTTGCTGACGCGCGCGGCTCGGATTAGAAACTTTCAAATATTCTTGGTTGGCGTTGGTGCCGTCGGCTCGCCTACCAGCAATCCATCCTCGAGCAGCGACGCGATTTTTGCCTCGGAATAGCCCAGCAGCTCGCCCAGGACCTCGCGGTTATGTTCGCCCAGCCCAGGTGCGGGACGCGGTATTTCGACCTTGGCGTCGGAGAAGCGAAAAGGAGCACGTGTCACGTTCACGGCACCTACAACCGGGGAGGTAAACTCCTGCAGCAAGCCGCGCCCTTTGACCGCGGCCGAGGTCATCGCCTGCGGAACGTCGTAGACCGGAGCGCTCAGGATATGGTTGCGTTCCAGAATTGCGAGCGGCTCATCGCGCGTGGCGAATGACTGGAGCCAGTTCTCGACTACGTCGTTGACCTCCGCTCGATGCTCAATCCGTTTGGGCAGCGTGTCGTAGCGCGGGTCGCTGCCCAGCTCCGGCCGCCCAATCAGGCGCGTGAACAGCTCCCACTGATCGTACAAGACGGTGATTGCCACGTAACCGTCGCGGGCCTTGAAGATCCCCATCGGCGAGACCGCGGGAAAGTCCGAGCCCATGCGGATGGGGACGATCCGTCCCTCGCTGGCCTGATAGAAAAGGTAACCGCCGTCGTTCCACGACGCCATGCACGCCACCATCGAGATGTCGATATACTGGCCAAGCCCGGTGCGTTCGCGCCGGAACAGCGCTCCGCAAACAGCAGCCAGAGCGTGTGAGCCCGCGGTCATGTCCGCAACGTTGACAGCGGGAATCGAGGGCGGGCGATCCGGGTAACCTATCAGATGGAGCGTGCCGGCCATGGCCAGCGCGATAATATCATTGGCCGGTTTGTGCGCGTCCGGCCCGTCCTGTCCAAAGCCGGAAATCGAACACATGATCAGGCGCGGATTGCGCGCTTTGAGCGCCTCCCAGGTGAGGCCGTACTTGGGCAGAACGCCAGGGCTGAAGTTCTCCACGAACACGTCGCAACGGCTGATCAGCTCCGCCGCCACCAGGCCACCCTCGGGGCGTTTGACATCGATACAGACGCTGCGCTTGCCGTGGTTTTGCACCATGTGCGAAACGCTCTGACCTTTGATCAGCGTGTACACCCGGTTGAGGTCGCCCCGTGGCGCCATCTCGAGCTTGATCACGTCGGCGCCCAGTCCGGCCATCATTTTGGCCGCCGATGGAGCCGCCAGATATTGGCCCATTTCGACTACGCGAATTCCCGACAGGATTCCCTCATCGTGGCCCATCTTGAAAACCTCCCTGACAACGAGTCATGCCGCGGCGCGTCCGCGTCGCGCCGGCTGCGACAGGCGGACCTTACCTGATCGTCGCCGCAGTTGGCCACCTGACGCGCCCCGCCAGATTCTGATACGGCTTCGCTCGAGCGCTTTTCCATCTTTGCCGGATTCCTTCGTGTAGAATGTCGAGGCAATACGAAAACGCATGATGGCCAAGGTGATTCACATCAGGGAGCGGCGATGACGCGATGAGATGTCCTCAATGCGGTTTTGAGGCGGTTGCGGGAGCGGGTTTTTGTTCGCGATGCGGCACTCGGCTGATGGTCCCGCGCCCCGAGTCCAAGCATGAATTCGCGCTCAGCCGGATCATGACGTCGTGGTGGACCTACTTAGGTTCCTTTATGGCCGCCGGCGTGCTGGCGGCGATGGCGGGGGCGGCGCTGTCCGCGCGCCAGGCGGGTCAGGCCGGCCGGCAGATAGCAGCCGCCCTATTTGCCCTGGCCCTGCTAATCGTACTGTTCGCAATCGTATCGCGGCGCAGTACGAACTGGAGCATCACCTCGGAGCGTCTGATCGAGCAGCGTGGAGTCCTGGGCCAGACCCGGCGCGAAGTCGAACTGGCCGATATTCGTTCGGTCGAGGTCAGTCGAACTTTTGTCCAACGCTTGCTGGGCATCGGCAGCGTGATCGTTTCCTCCGCCGCCAGCGCGGACTACCTGATCCGTATGCTGAACGTACCCGACCCCGACGCAATCGCCGATACCATCAGAAAAGCCCGCCTCAAACGCCTCGCCTGAACCGTTCAGTAAGGCGGGCGCGGCAATTCTGTCCCCTCTCCTTATCTTAAGAGAGGGTTAGGGAGAGGTTCCGAGCATCGGGTGTGCAGATACTGGTTGCATGCGCGCACAGCTTTTTTCTCGAAGTCCGCGCATGAGATTGACGCTGCATATAACCTCTCCCTGGCCCTCTCCTAAGATAAGGAGAGGGGACAGAAAAGGATCTCACGCCCAACACTTTGAGCGAGCGCTTATAGTGTTTCCCCTCCATTTACCTTAGGGCGTATACAATTGCGGCACTTTTTTTATGCAGGCACCACGATATGGCGGGCGGCCCACCCTACTACTCCGACCCGCGGACTTTGAACGAGACCTGATCCAGCGCGTGCCCCGAACGATCTTTGAGCGCCAGGACGTGAGGGCCCGGGGTGGGCGGCCACAACACCAGTTCGGCGGACGGTCCGAGGTCGAGCGAATCGAGCATCCAGCGCGCATCGGCAGCGCTTGGCTCCGCCTCGAACCTGACTCGTTGCAGTGCGTGCGGGATGTCTGGGTCGAGCGCGATAATGGTCTCGGCGGCGGGCGACAGGATGCGCGGGCTTCGATCGTTGAGCCGCGCTATAGGTGCGCTGGGTTCGGTGCCCGCGATGAACCATTCCATACGCGGCGGTTCCGCGACGCCGGGAAACTCCACCGTCTTAGCGCGCAAGCCCGCGGGACGGGCGAGCGCGCTGGCGCCGAAACGCTCGTAGAGGTAATCCATCACCTCGAGCCACACTGGCGCGGCGCCGGTGATTCCGGTGACATCGTGCATCGCGGCGCCGGAGAAGTTCCCTACCCACACCCCCACGGTAAAGCGCCCGGTATAGCCCACGCACCAGTTGTCGCGCATGTCTTTGCTAGTCCCGGTTTTGACCGCGCTCCAATAGCGCGTGGCGAGATTGTTCTCCAGTCCGAAGGTGGCGCTGCGGCTGGCGCGATCGGCCAGGATGTCGGAAATCAGGTAGGCGGTCGCGGGCGAATAGATGGACACGCTGGAGGAGGCGCCGCCGGCCGCGAACAAACGCATCGGCGACAGCATGCCGGCGTTGGCCAGCGTGCGGTATGCGTTAGCCAGGTTCCATAGGCTGACATCGGGCGAACCCAGCGCTATCGACGCGCCGTAATAATCGCCCGGCTCGTCTATTTCCGTAAAGCCCAGGCGCCGCAGATGCTCAGCCAGCGCGTCAACGCCGATCAAAGACGCGGTCCTCACGGCGGGTACGTTCAGCGACGACGCGAGCGCCGTGCGCATCGAGACCAAGCCACGGAACTGGCGGTCGTAATCCAGCGGCCGGTAAAGCCCGCGTTCCTCGGGCAATTCCAATGGCGTGTCCAGCAGCAACGAGGCGGGAGTCAGCAGGCGGCGCTCCAGCGCCAGCCCATACAGGAACGGTTTCAGCGTCGAGCCCGGCTGGCGCAATGCGCGCACGCCGTCAACATACGGAGCGCTGGACAGATCTCCGGTGCCGGCGACGTAGGCCCATACCTGGCCGGTGGCGTTTTCGACCACCAGCACGGCGCCGTCCGCCACCTGCCGATCGCGCACCTGGAGAATCTGACTGCGCAGGGACCGCGCGGCGAAACCTTGGAGCCCGCGATCCAGCGTGCATCGCAAGGAGCGGTTGGTGCCGCTCAGCCATCGTTGCGCAAGTCCCGGCGCCAGCATGACGCGGCTGGAGTCACTCCCGCGCAGGGCAGCAGCGCGGCCGATGGCGTCCGCGACCTCCGCGGGCGCCGGCGCGTCCGTCCCCATCGCAAGGCGCAGCGCTTGCGCGCGGCGCTCCAGCGCCGGACGCCGCGCGTTGGGCGCCCTGAGCAGCGCGGCCATCACCAGAGCCTCGCCGGGGTCGATACCGCTGGGCTGCTGGCCGAACATCACTCGCGCCGCCACGCTGACTCCCTGCAATTCCCCGCGATAGGTTACGAGGTTGAGATAGGCTTCGAGAATCTGGCGCTTGGACCATCGGCGTTCGATCGCAAACGCGGCCTTCATCTGAAGGATCTTCTGCCACATGCTCCTGCGCCGGCGCGCAGGAGCGAGCGCCGGGTCAAGCAGCGCCGCAAGCTGCATCGTGATGGTACTGGCACCGCCGCCCCCGCGATGCGCCAGCAGGTTTGATCGCAACGAACGCGCAACGGCGCGGAGATCAACCCCGCGATGCTGCCAGAAGCGGCGATCCTCGGACCGTATTACTACGCCCGTCAGCGCCGGGGAGATATCCTCAAGCGCCGTCCACGGCAGGCGCCGGCCGTGCCGATCTATGCGCACTTCGTGAAGCGGCTCGCCGTGGCGGTCGAGCAACTGCGCGTCAGACGGCTGCCATCGCGCGCGCACCTCATCGAAGCCGGGCATGGTAGGCTGCGGTATCGCGCACCACGCGACCGCCATAACTGCGGCGACAGCGGCTGCGCATAGGGCAGCACGAGAAGTGAGGGAAGAGAAGTGAGTAGTGAGAAAGAGACAGATAATCCGCCAATACGTTGCAGCTCCTGATCTTTTCTTAACTCTCATTTTCTATTTTCTATTATCTCTTTTCTGTTTTCTTCACGGCGCTACCACAAACGGCGCGTTGGGCGATTCGCCGAACATCTCCGGTTCGTACAGCGGCTCGACTCGCGTGGCCGGAAGCTGGAACGTTCCGGACTGGTTCAGCCTGATGGTGTACTCGACCTCGAAGGTGCCCTTGGGGACATAATCGTAGTAGGCGCGGAAGCCCTCGAAGGCGCGCTCGATGAAGGCTGGATACAGATAATTCTCATTGTTCAGGTTCTCGTTGGAGGTGGCGATTTGGGAATCGCGGGCAAGGCCGGTGCCCAGGTGCGATGCGCCCGCGGGAATCGGATCGTTCACCACCACCCAGGTCATGTCGGTCTGCGCCTCGATCTTGAGGTGAACGCGCACCAGATCGCCCTGGCGCCATCCACCGGTGTGCGAGCCTTCCACCGGTAAGAGCGTCTTGGTGATCCGATAGCCGCTGGAAAGCGGCGACTTGAGCGGTATCGCGGCGTTAGCCCGTATCTGGACCCACGGATTGCCGCCGCCTGAATGCTCGATGCGCAGATCAGCAGGCGCCGGCGGCCAGGGGAAGTTCATCTTGCCGCCCTTGAGGTCCTGCGTCCATTGAAGTTGTTTTTTGGCCGCGTCCAGCATGGCGGTCGTCGTACCGCTAACCGGCTTGGATTCGAAAGCGTGCGCGAACTTGTTGACCGCCAGCGTGCCCCACGCGTTGGAGGTGGTCGTGGTCCAGGCGCCGCGCGACTGCATCGCCATCGCGCCAACCATCACCTTGGGCAGATCATCGGTCCACAGGCTGTTGTCGAGCAGGAGAAGTGCCAGTCGCACCTGATTGGTATCTGGCCCGGTCATCAGCCACCACAGATTGCCGCCCGAAAGATGCGCGCCAGTGCCCTGCCAATTAAGCCGCGCGCGCATTATCTGCTCAACCGCCGTTATCCGGGCGGGGCGCTGCGGCGCCGATTTCATCCGCAACAGGACGCTCCACCAGTCGATCACGGCGGAGTCGGGCCACAGGTTCGGATCGATGGTGATAGTGCCGAGCATGCCCGGCTTCGCCTTGCCCACGCGCGCGAGCGCCTCGATCGCCGCCAGTTTGCGCAACGGCAGATCGACGCTGGGCACGGGTTCGTAGCGCACTACCGTGCCTCCCACGAAGCCGCTCAGGCCTTTTTCGACCGCGTCCAAAGAATCTGAGGGAATCTCAAGTCCGGCCTCATTGGTAAGCGCGAGGAAGTACGCAGTCAGAACGTCGCTGCCCTGCTCGGTGCTGGGGAAATATTTGAGCAGTCCGTCAGAGTCGGTGTAGGAGGGCAGGTCCGCAATTATGCCCTGCCACAGTTTGGGATCGCCCAGCGCGACGGCGCGCGACACCCGCTGTTCAAGGCAGGCGTAGGGATAATCGCGCATCCACTGGCGCACGCCGTCGAGTCCCGCCACCAGCGAAGGACTGAGTGTAATGGCAAGGCCGCCGACGTCGGGTAGCGCGTCGGCCGGACGCGCGATCGGTTGCTCGATCGGCTTCTCCCATCGAAGCAGCGTCGCCTGATAGGTCCGGACCGGCACCGCACTGAGCACGCGCTGCGTTATCAGCAGATGGTCGGAGGGACCGCCCACGGCTGTCATGGCATCGACGTGGTATTTAAGCTCCGCCACGCCGGTGGGCACGTTGATCTTCCAGCTAATCGATTTGCCGTCGCCCGGGCCCAGTTGCACCTTTTGAACGGGCTGCTGCGCGGATGCCAGACCCTCGACCCTGGCGCTGACGGCGGTTTCGAAGGCGCGCTCGGAGGCGTTGCGCACGGTGAACTGTGCGTCGAAAGAGTCGCCGGTGCGGATAATCGGTGAAACACCCGCGAACAGCATCAGGTCCTGAGTCGACCTGATACTGGTTGAACCGGTACCGAACAGCCCTGCACCGGCGCTGGCCACCGCAACGATCTTGAAGCTGGTGAGCGAGTCGTTCAGCGGCACCTCGACCTCGGCCTCGCCGTGATCGTCGAGCGCGACCACCGCCTTCCACAGCAGCAGCGTGTTGAACAGTTGGCGGGTGATTTGCCGTCCGCCTCCACCGCCGGGGGGAATTGCCTTGAGGCCGTAATGGCGTTTGCCGACGACCTGCATCTGCGCGGTTGAGGTTTCGATCTCGTAGGGACGCCGGCCCATCATCGCGTCGAGCAGCTTCCAGCTGTCGTTGGGCTTGAGTTCGAGCAACCCCTGGTCCACGGCGGCGACGGCGACCTCGGCGCCGGGCGGAAGCGGCACGCCAGCGGCAGTCTTCACCGCGATCTTCACATGCGCCTTCTCGCGCACGTGATACACGGCGTGATCGGCGCTGACCGCAACCTTCAATTCATGATCGCGCCATCCCACGCGAATTTCCGCGATCCCAAGCTTGAAGGCGGGCTTGCCCAGATCGACCATCGCGGTGGGCTGGATCGATCCGATTCGCCCGCGCACCGCGAGCACCGACACGAACACGTTGGGCGCGTAATCTTTCACCGGAACCCTGATCACCGGCTCCTTGCCGCTCAGCGGGAACACCGAGGCGGCGAGGATACCTTCGCGCTCCACGGTTACCAGCACGGTGGCCTCGCTAAATGGCATCCGCACCTGCAATCGCGCCGTGTCACCCGGTTCGTACTGGGGCTTTTCGGGCAGCACGTCCATGCGGTCCTCGTCATGCCCCTCGAACCATTCGCGCTGCTCGCTGGGAATGTACATTTCAGTATTGGCTGCGCTGATATTTCCGCCGTCGTCAGTGACCGACGCCTGGACCAGGACGTTGCCGGTCAATGCGGGCTTCGCGTTGCAGACAAACTGCCCGCGCTGGTCGGACCGGCCGCTGCACAGCTCGCCTGCGCTGCGCGTCTCGACCGTGTTCTCATAGGCGTAAAAGCCGCCAACCAGACGCTTGCGGTATGAATACGTCTTATGGCTGAACAGGAGGAGGCGCACCGGAGCGCCCGCCGCCGGTTTGCCCTGCTGATCCACCACGGCAACGTGAACGCGCGCGCCCGTGGAGGCCACCCATTGGCCGCCATAAATCCCCACCAACAGCTTGGCCGGCCAGATGGTGATGGAGTTGGAGACGGTCTGCGCCTCGCCGTTGGGATCCCGATACTCAAGTTCCGCCTGCACGGCCACGGGCGTTTGCGCGGCCGGGATAGCGGTAATCTGGGCGCGTGCGCCGCCCGCCGCGTCGAGCACCAGGGCGGTGCGCTGATGCACTCCAGGGGCGGTCTGCTCACCGCCGGTGTCTTCCCATTCCTCGCTCTTTACCACGCCTTCCTTGACGGCGCCGTTGGCGAAAGTAAAGCGGTCGAAGTCGGGGAACGTCACCGGAGCGTCGGTAGTAATCTGACTGCGCAGGGTAACCGGCAAGCCCTTGGCGGGACCGCCCGCGAGGTATTGGACGCTGACATCAACCGGAATTGCGGTGGCGCGAACCTGCGGCGCCGCGGGCAGCCGGATGGCGGCCTTCATAAGCGGCACGCGGAATTCCTCGACGCGGAAGCTGCCGCTGGACAACTCGGTGGTTTCGTCGCCGCCGCCTTGATCATCGGACGGCGTCGGCGTGGGACCGGTCTTGTTATGCCGGATCAGGCTGATGTCATATTCGCCGAGCTTGGCGTCTTTGGGGATATCCCAGGTGTTTTCGGCGGTGCTGTTGTCCCTCCATTGAAGCTTGAAGTCGTAGGTTTGATCGCCGCCAACGAAGCTGATGCGCATCAAATCGGGGCGCTGGTCGGACGGCAGCATCGCAAACCCGGCAATCGTGCGAGCGCGGATGAAGTGCTTCATGTGAACTGTCTCGCCCGCTTTGAACAGCGTGCGGTCGAGCACCGTGCTGGCGGCGAGGTTGTTGGGGCGGTATTCGGTGGGCACATGGAAGCGCCACGGCTCGATCCCGTTTTGCCAGCTCGTGCGGTCGAAGCTGAAGTCGCCGCCGTAACTGGCGGTCACGATCAGGCCGCCGTCAAGCGCACGCAACGCGTCGTTTTGGCCGCTGTAGTAATCGGGGTTCTTCTCCCGGTCCTTCTCCGAACCCTCGGGCGGCTTGCATTCAGGAAGACGGTCAAAGGCGGCGATCCTGGGCACCAACGCGATTCCGCGTGCGTCGGTGCGGCCCTGCCACAGTTCGGTGCCAGTGCAATCGGCGACCGCGACGTCGGCGCCGGCAATGGGTTTGGCCTGGTCCAGCGAGGTGACCCAGATCAGTGAATTGTCATGCCCCTGCTTGAAATGCACCGCCAGGTCGCTGACCAACGCAGCGGTTGGAACGTACATCTGCTGATTTCCGCCGAGCAGCACCGAGCCGAGCTTTGCGCTGCTGAGCTCGACGATATAAAGGCCGGGCGCGCTGAGGGGGATACCGACGACCTCGAACGCCTTGGCGCCGCCCGGTTTCGGAATGGTGAAAGTCTTCGCGCCCGCTCCGGGTCCGGCGCCGAAAACCGATCGGTCGCGCCGGGCCTCGGCAACTTTTCGCAACCAGGTTAGTACGGTGCCGGCGTTGGGTGGCGGGACGCGCCAGTAGGTAGCCTTTATGCGCGAAAGGACATCGTAAATGGAGCCCGAGTTATCGGTGGCGCCGTGCAAGTCGAGCTTTGCTCCATGGAGTTGCGGCTCGAGGTTCCGCACGGTGACGGGCAGCACCGGGTCGGATTGCTCAATAATGCCGAAGCGAGCCGAGAACTTGGCCAGCGGCGGGAATTCGTCGGTCCTGACGGCGAGCGGAAAGCTCGACGCGTTGGCCAGCGCGCGCCCGGTATCGTCAATTAGGTCGTGCGGAACATCAAGCGTATATTGCGCCGACTCGGCAAACGGTCCCGCAAACTGGACCGATACCACCTCAGCCTGGTCCTCCACCCTCGGGCTTAGGCGCTTGCCCTCGGGCGTTATCAACGCGAGGCGCCGCGCCTGGCCGGCGGCGACCTGGGACGAAAAATACACCGTCATCGAAGTCAGCGGTATACACGGACCCTTGGCCGTCTCGCTCTCACAGGCGAATTTCGCCTTGAAGGGCTTGCGGGTCTTGTAGCTGAACTCCTGGTCTTGTGTCGTCGCGATACCGGTGGTGGTTTTAATCCCTTTGCCCCACACCAGTTTGACCGCGGAATTATCGGGAAAGCGCTGCCTGGCCTGGAGGATCACGACCGAACGCTGGTTGATGAAATTTTTGAAGCGCTTGAGCAGCAGGTCGGCGTCGGCGCCGGACATGATTGTTGCCCCGACCATCTGCTGGATGCCTTCGATCGCGAAGGAGGCGTGCGCGAGGATCGATTGATTGTCAGCCGGCGCGTCCAAAGCCAGGACAAAGGCCTGGCCTTCGTCGATATCGCTGCTGTCGGCATAGGGGCGCGACTCGACTATCGAGGGCCCACCGGTATCGAAGGTGAATTGCGGCTGGCCGGCAAATACAGCGCCGCTCAGGGTCTTTAACCCGGCGCTGAGGGTGAAGTTGCAGCGCAGCCCCGCCGGCAAGTCATGGTCAAAGTCGTAAGACCAGGTGCGGCTGTCGATCCATCGCGCCTTGCCCTTGGCCGGGCAGTAGACCGCGAACGCATCTGCGTTGACGCGCGGATCGCCCAGCGGAACCATCGGCTCGGAAAATCGCGCCGTGACCTGGCGCACCTGCTTGACCGTGCCCTGGGGCGAGAAAAACACGATCGAGGGCGCCGGCGCTGCGTAGCCTTGACCGGACAGAAGCGTCAGGACGGCCGCCAGCAGCAGCGTTAGGACGGAGTTGATCGAAGCGCATCGGCGGTGCGCGACGTATCGACGGGAGCCAGCTGGATGAAAGTCGATCTGAGTCTACCTCATTGAGTTGCAGGGTAAGATCAAGCCGCGAATCGCCGCAGCTCCAAGTTAACCGCACATGAAATAGCACAACTTTGGCAGCATCGGCGAGAGCAGCCCGCAGTGCCGGAATCGAAGCAGCAAAGGTCTGGTTGGAAGCGGAAAAACGCCCTTTAGCCGGATCCCGAGGTTTGCGCGGCTCAAGTGAAAAGCGCTAAAGCGCTATAGTCTTTCGCAGCAGAGGATGCGTCTATGATTCATCACCATTTCTTCATGCCCAAGCGGGCGGACTTCACCCAGGAACAGTTCTCCCAGTACTACCGCCGCGAACATATCAAAGCCGCCGGCGACCAGCGCATCCCGGCGCTGGTCCGTTACGTCCAGAGCCATCGCGTGGCGGCGCCACCGAGCGAAGCGGACTTCAGCGCTGTGGCGGAGGTCTGGTATGAGAGCGAAGCGGCCCTGACTCAATTCACCGCCAGCCCGCACTACAGCAAGTTCAGAACCGATGAACTGAACTTCGTCGACGTCGCCCGGGCGGTGAACCTCACCACGGTGGACCACGTGATTCTCGATCGCGAGCGGGTCAGGGGCATGGTCAAAGGGATGTTCATGATCAAGCGCAAACCCGGCCTGACGGTGGCCGATTTCCGCAAGCATTGGCTGGAGGTGCACGCTCCGATCGCGCTCAAGGAGATGAACATAAAGTGTTACGTGCAGTGCCACACCATCGACAGCGTGTATAATTTCTGCGAGCCCCAGTGGGACGGCATCACCCACCTCTGGTTCGACGACGCCGGCGCGGCCGAACGCGGCATGGCAGCAGTGGCCCAATCCCAGGCGCTGAACGAAGACGGAGCCAAATTCATCGGCCAATCCCTAAACCTGTTCGTCACCGAGCACATCTTGATCTGGCCGAAGTAACCTGTGGGCCTAACGCTTACTAAATGCCCAGGAAGTCGCGGTATTCAGGGAACTTGGTCGCCAGCGCGTGACGGAATTCCGGGACGGCGGTGACTCGATGAGTTACGTCCTGGAAAATTTTGACGTTCTCGGTTTGGGCTTTGAATCCCCGCACAAAAGGCTCCGCCGCGGGTATCACGGACGCATCAGGGGCCGGCGGGATTAGCTGGCGGGGCGCATTCAGATCCAGCACGTCCAACACGCTGCCCACGCCCAAGCGATCATCGACTCCGGGCCCGTATTTTCCGCCGCCGAACTTCTGCCCGAGAAATTTGAGAATCGACGTATGATCCAGGGGATGGTCGTGGATTCTCCCGGGGCTGACCAGCGGCGAGATAACGATTGCGGGCACCCGCACACCAGTGCTGATGAAGTCCGGATAACGTCCCCTGGGATCCTTGGTCACAATCGGCAGCGGCTGCACGTGATCAAAGAACCCACCGTGCTCATCGTGGGTGAGAATCATCACCGTCTTGCGCCATCGCAGCGGATTGGAAATGAGCACGTTATAGATGTCGAGCAAAAACGCCTGTCCCGGGAGCACGGAGGACGGCGAATGGTCGTCGGTGCCCTCGCCGATATGGGGCGAGTCGGTATACTTGGGCTCGACGAAGATCACGTTGGGAAAAGTGGCGTCCGTTTCAAGCTCGAAGTCGAGCTTGAAACGGTCGAATCGCCGGAACTCGTCCCCAACCACCATGTGTGGGAGCCAACGCGGCATCAGGGCGAAGAACGGAAAGAACCCCTGATGATAAACGCGCCAGCGGACATTGCGCTGGTTGAGCCAGTCATAGGCGAGCTGCTGGTCGGGAAACTCGGCGGGGTTATTGACGTTGGTATCGATCTCCGACTGGCCGCTCAACGCCATCAGGCGATTGGCCTGTGTGCCGGCCGGCAGCGGTGCGAACCAGCGGTCGCAAACCGCGAAGTTGTGCGCGAAGAAATCGGTGATCGGTATCGTATCCGCCCTGTAGAACTGCATCACCTGCGAATTGCCGCCCGCGCTCTGGATGAACCCCTTCATCGGGAAAACACCGTCGGCGCCGCGATCACCCAACTGGATTTTGATGTTGCTCCGCTCATGTGGCGGGTCGGCGACATGGAGAGCGGTCAGCGGCGTGGCTTCATACATGAAGTTGTTGGGCGGCCCCGGATTGGCAAAGCGCCGGCGCCATTCCTCGCTGTCCTGGATTCCGTCCACCGCCAGCCGACTGGGTCCGGGCAGGCTAAGGTGGCCGAGAATGTGATCGAAAGACCGGTTCTCCATTATCACGACGACAATCGTGTCGATGCTGTTCAGGTCCGCCATCAGCCTGCTCCGGGCCCTTCCCTGCTGCGCCGGCGCGCGCCGGCAAGTTTTTTACGACACAAGGTATGGTACCGATACCGTTGGTAAGCGCAACCATTGATGAGTGCCGGCGGCATGGCGCCGCTGGATCGTATTGAGGGGCCGCAGGCGCGGCGTCGCGCGCGAGCATTCCCAACGGCATCGCGGCCCGGCAACCGGATCGGCATCCGTCAGTTTGTAGGATTTGTATCCAGAATTGAAAAATGATAAACGTAGGTCTACTTCAGGTAATGGCTGGTTGGCAATGGGGAAGAAAAGAGGCCGTCCGCGACCCTGACGCTGATTAAGACGTAGCGCGGAAGGCTGGCGCGGACAACGGCGGAGTTTCATCTGCGGATCGAAACCTCCTGCCGGCGACGAGCGAGTTGAGGAAAGGAGAATTCGAGGTGGACAGACAATTCGCGGCGAATCGACAAAATGTAGGCTCCGAGACCGTGATGACGCTGCACGAAGTCGCGCAGTTTCTCAGATGTCACGAAAGCACCGTTTACCGGCTGACCAAGCGGGGCCAGATCCCCGCCTTCCGGCTGGGCTCCGAATGGCGGTTTTTGCGCTCAAAGGTCGAGCAGTGGATCACGACTTGTCATCAAAGCCCGGCTGAGTTGTCGTAATCGGTCCCAACGGCCGGAGTGCGCGGGTCCGGCCGGATAAAGTGTCCGCGGCGCAATCGGCGCGCCAGTCGCCGTCATCGCGGCGTTCCACGCCGCGCACGGCTCATACGGGCGCGCGTTAACCCGGTTTTTCAGCCCCGCGTCAGATTCCGTACAGACGCGCGGCGTTGCCGGCGGTTATCTTGCGCCGCTCAGCATCCGAAACTCCCGCGAAATCCTTGTCCACGCGCTTGAGAGAGCCTGGAAAGGTACCCTCGGTATGGGGATAATCGGAGCCCCACATCAGGCGCTCCACGTTGAGCAGTTCGCGGGTCAACAAGCCGGCGCGATCGTCTTCGAAGGTGAACCAGAACTGGCGATGGCAGTAGAAGCTCGGGGGCTCCTCGAGCCTGGGCTCCATGTAATGGTGATGGTCCTCCCACCAATGATCCATCAGCCGAATCACCGGCGCGACCCATCCGATTCCACCCTCGGCAATCACGAACTGCAATTTGGGATACTGTTGCGCTACCGCTGAGCCAAGCAGGCAGGTAAGGCTGCGCATCTGATTGCCGATTTTGGTTTCGACGATCGCAAAGCTGCCGACCCGGGCCGCCAGATTGTAACCCGCCGCCTGCTCCGTGGGCGACATGAATTGCTCGGTGGCGGTGTTGTGAAAGGAAAGCGGCAGGCCCAGATCGGACAGCGCTTCCCACAGCGGCTGATAGTAGGGATCCCACCACGGACGATTCGGCGTATCAGCCGGCAACAGCACCGACTTGAGATTCATCTTAGCGACGCGGCTCGCCTCTTGCACGGCCCATTCAATGGGCCCGCTGATCGGCAGGATGCCCGCCCCCACCAGGCGCGAGGGCGCCGCCGCACAGAACTCCGCCAGAAAATCGTTGTACACGCGGATACAGTCGCGGCGATACTCCAGATCGGGCGCGGCCAGGATGTACATCCCGCAGTTAGGGTATATGACCTCGGCGCGAATGTTATCGAGATCCTGGTCCGCCAGCCGCGCTATCGGATCGCCCGCGCCCGCACGGACATCGGCAATCCGGTTGTGTGCGTGTCCCTCGATCGGCTTGCCCGCCGCTTTTTCATTGGCCATCGTGGCAATCGTGTCGATGAAATCAACCGGCTTGAGTCCGTCGATCTGGAAGGCGTCGTACTGCTCCTGCTTTCCGTAAGTGTAGTTGCGGGTGATGATTTTTGGGGCCCGGTCGCGAAACCGCGGCTCCATCCGCTCAACCCACAGGTTGGCGGGCTCCTGCACGTGCCCGTCCGCGGAGATGAATTTGTGTCCGTTGGTTTGTGTCATGGCAAAACTCCCGACGAGAATGCTTCGCCGCCAACGCAACGTAGCATCAGGCGGCGCGCTTTGTTAAGCGCTCGATCGGTCAGTATTAGCGGCCATGGACCGAACCGCCGTTGATGTGGACGGTCTGTCCGGTCATGTAGCCAGCCTTGTCCGACGCGAGCCACACGACGCACCCTCCGATCTCGCGCGGCTGCCCCAGCCGGCCCATCGGGATAGTGCTGAAAACGCGCTGCAGCAGAGCAGAATCGCCCATGCGTTCGCCGGTATTCGCCATCAGTCCGAGCGCGATTGCGTTGAGCGTGACGCCGGTCTGCGCCATCTCGATCGCCACGCTGCGCAACAGTCCCTCGATACCGGCCTTGGCCGCGCTGTAGATCGAGACATTGGGTACGCCGCGCGACCCCGCACCCGAGGAGATCTGGATCACCCTGCCCCATCCCCGCTGGGCCATCCCTGGAAGGGCGGTGCGGATGCAATACATCGATCCGTAGAGGTTCAAGTCGATATTGAAGCGCCATTGCGAGGGATCTGAATCGACGAATGGGCCGGTCGCGCCGACGCCTTGTGGGATACCCGCGTTGTTAACCAGGATATCGACTGGGCCAAGTTCCCGCTCGATTCGCGCGATACCGGAACGTACCGCTTCAAGGTTGGCAACGTCGAACGGGGCGGTGATCAAACGGCCGCCCGCGGACGCTATTTGATTGACCGCGGCCGCCGCCCGTTCGGCATGAAGGTCGTTGACCGCAACCGAAGCTCCAGCCTCCGCCAGTTCCTGGGCGATCCCCAAACCGACGCTGCGGCCCGCGCCGGTCACCAGCGCGATTCTTCCGTCTAGCTGTCCCATAGTGTTCTCCCCAACCTGGATCGGATTTGGTCAGCATGCGATATTCCGGCCCCTCATGACAAAGCTACGAATCGTATCCAAGCGGTGAAAAAGAGGTGGCACGGGGCCGGCGCTACGGAAGAGGCAGAAACAGCGCCATTTCATTTCTGTGCGGGCAACGAGTCGAGTTGATAAGTTCCTGCTTATTGGGTTAAGAGGAGCCAGACCTTTCGAAGCAGGTGAACTCGCGATGGCTAAGGGCGAAAAGCGTATATGGTTGATTCGGCACGGTGAAACCGAGTGGAGTCTCTCCGGTCAGCATACCAGCGTGACGGATATTCCGCTGACCGAGATGGGCAAGCGCCAGGGGGCGGCGCTTGGACGCGAGCTGGCGGACAAACAGTTCGCGGCGGTATTGACGAGTCCCCGCACGCGGGCGCTTGAGACCGCGCGGCTGGCTGGATATGGCGGCGTGGCCCAGGTCGACAATAATCTCCAAGAATGGAATTACGGCGAGTACGAAGGTATCACCACCCCCGATATTCGAAAGCACACGCCGGGTTGGTTGATTTGGGATGGCCCTGTCCCCGGAGGTGAGACCTCCGAGCAAGTCGCGGCCCGGGCGGACCGGGCGATTGCGCGGGCGTTGGATATCGACGGCGAGGTGGCGCTGTTCGCGCACGGGCACATTCTGCGCGTGCTGACCGCGCGATGGCTCGGGCTGCCGGCAAAGGGCGGCCAGCTATTCGCGCTCGGGACCGGATCGATAAGCATCTTGGGCTTTGAGCGCGAAACGCATGTAATATCTCGATGGAATCTCCAGCCCGCAGTCTAGCGGACCTTGGCAAAAGCACTTCCGCAGCGTGATCAATGGAGGATTGTCATGGCGTTCGTGCAAAACTCGAAATCGGCCGCAGTCCGCTCCAGGCTGAGCCATCCGGTAATCGATTCCGACGGTCACAGCCTGGATTACCGGCCCGCGCTGATTGACCATCTGAAGGCGGTCGGCGGCGCCAGCATCCTGGGTCGCTTCGCCGCGCAACTGGCCTGCACGCAGATGGATCCGGCCTGGTATCGGCTCGACCAAAACGCGCGTCGCGAGCAGCGGGCGCTGCGCACGCCGTGGTGGAACGTCCCCACTAAAAACACGCTGGACTTGTCGACCTCGATCATTCCACGGCTGCTGCGCGAGCGGCTGGATGACATCGGGCTGGATTTCTCGGTGGTCTACGCCGGCGGATGCCTGCTGCCGATCCATTTTGATGACGACGAAGTTCGCCGCGCCGTTTGCCGCGCAATCAACAACCTGCACGCCGAAGTATTCGCCGAATGCGCCGACCGCCTCACCCCGGTTGCGGTGATCCCGATGAACACGCCGCAGGAAGCGCTTGAGGAACTCGATCACGTCGTCCGCGAACTGAAGCTCAAGACCATCCTGATGCCGAGCTTCGTCCGCCGTCCGATCGCCGCGATTGTGCGCAACAATCCGCAAGCGGCACCATACGCCAACTGGATGGACACCTACGGCATCGACAGCGAATACGATTACGATCCGGTGTGGGCCAAATGCATCGAGTTGGGGGTCGTGCCCACCTTCCATTCCCATGGCATGGGATGGGGCAGCCGCCGCTCGATTTCCAACTATGTGTACAATCATATCGGCCATTTCGGCGCTGCGGGCGAGGCGGTTTGCAAATCGCTGTTCCTAGGCGGCGTCACGCGCCGCTTTCCCAAGCTGAAATTCGCCTTCCTTGAAGGCGGTGTCGGATGGGGCCGCAGCCTGTTCTGCGATCTGATCGGCCATTGGGAAAAGCGCAACCGCGTCGCGATTGAGAACTACAATCCCGCCTACCTGGACCGCGAGCTGTTTGTCAGCCTGTTCGAGCGCTTTGGCGGAGACTTGGCCAAATACGGCGACCCGCGCGAAGGCATCGACTTCCTGGGTATCGGCGAGGACCGCGAGGCGATCGACGAATTCGAGCGCTGCGGAATCGAGCGCAAGCAGGACATCCGCGACCTGTTCGTGCCGCATTTCTATTTCGGCTGCGAGGCTGACGATCCAGTCACGGCGTCCGCCTTTGACGGCAAAGCCAATCCGTTCGGCGCACGGCTGGGCGCGGTCTTCGGCTCGGACATCGGCCATTGGGACGTGCCCGATATGAACGAGGTGACGGCGGAAGCGTACGAACTGGTCGAAAAAGGCATAATGAAGGAAGAGGATTTCCGCGATTTCGTGTTCGCCAATCCAGTCCGGTTATGGACCGCGCTCAATCCGGATTTCTTCAAGGGTACGGCCGTGGAGGATGCGGCGGCTAAGCTTTTGGCGGCGTAGATTGTTGATGGCCGGTCCGAAGCCCAGGCCCGATGACGCCGAACTATAGCTTGAAGTGTATCAGTCACCCTCACCTGCCCTCTCCCACGGACGATTGTGGGAGGGGGTGCAGAATACACTTTGAAGTATATTCTGTACTCTCTTCCTTTTTATGTAAGGCAGTGTGGCATGGATCGGCGGACCAGCTCGCGCACAAGAAATCCACGCCGTCCCATTCTGTTCCCTCTCCCTGACCAGGGAGAGGGTTAGGTGAGGGTTTTCTGAGTTTGTGGCTATGAGTTTATTTTCACTTTGGGTTAGTTGCTGTCCTCCGGCAGACGTTGCACACGCTCGATGAAGCGGTGGCGTGCCGCCATGTGCGGCGGATCGGTCCCGTTGTTCAGCTCGTCCAGAAACCGGTCATAGGCAGCATAGACTTGGTCCGGCGGCAGGTCTTTGGCACGCGGAATCTTATAATTCAACGTGGTAATCAGCGCGCGTGTTCGATCGTCGTCTTCCGGCACTTCCGGGGCATAGCGGGTGTTGTTCGGATAAGGTGACTTGACCTGGAAGTCGCACTCGTTTTGTAGCGGCGTTCGTGAATCCGCGCGCAGGGGGATGCTGCGGCAGAGTTTGGCGTCTTTGGTGTTGGTGGCGAGCGTGAACAAACACCAATCACGGAATTTCGAACGCTCGCTGGCCAGCGGTAGGTCTGCCGGAATCCGGAAGCACCAGCGGGGGTCTTTGGTCACCAATGCGGCCATGTCAGCCAGATAAGCGGAGTTTACGATATCACCGGGACTCAAGCTCGCGGTTTTATCGAACGGGCCGATCGCTTTGGCGATTCGTGTCGCGATATCGGGTCGCGCCGGGAGTTGCCGGTAAATGTCCTTTACGCTGACGATGGGCGGCGTTATGCCTTCGAGGTGAAGCTTGTCCGGATCGTAGCCCAATTGCTTGAAAAAGTGACTGAAATCCGCGGGCGCGATACCGATGCCGCCGTTCCAACCGTGAACGGCATCCGCCAGATAGGACCACATGGAAGTCTGGTTGGACAACAAACTAAATGCTCCCAAGCGCTTGACCTTCCGGCAAAGCCACGGATTCTTTGTTCTGCCGGTAATGAAATGGTAGCACTCCGATCGTTCGTAGGACGGCTCCATGAAGAATCCACCCGGCACCTTCACGGACCATGGAATCTTCTCGCATAGGGCCGGTTCGTTAAGCTGCTGGGCTACGTATCTATAGAATTCGTCGGTTTTGGTTCCAGGCACCATCCCCCTGATCTGATCAGGCCAACTCCTGATTCCCGACAGGGCCACGATTGCGCCCAGCAGCAAGACGACAGCAGCGACACGCCATCGCTTTCCAATCCACCATGCGTGAGGAGTTGTCATTTGGGGCCGCCGAAAATGCGCTGGCATAGGTGATAGACTGGCCACACCGCGACGGCGAGGATGGCCGCGACGACCAGTTGGATCCTGCCGCCGGGTCCGTTGGCTGCGATGCCAAAGGTCGCGACCCAGACCAGCAGCGGCGCTGCAACCGTTAGCATCAGCCCCAGGCGCCCGGCGCCGATCATAAACAGCCCTCCGCGACGGCCGGGATAAAGCCGCCTCAGCCTGACCAGCGCCGCCATCTCCAGCGCCAGCGCCGCCATATAGAAGGTTACATCCAATGTGACCAGCGCGGCGAAGCCCAGTGGCAACAATAACGTGCAAACTACGCAACTGGCCACGATCGCCGTCCAAGGGGTGGCCTGTCGCTCCCACATCCTGGTCAACGCCTGCGGCAGGAAGCGCTCGCGCGCCAGCACGAACGGCATCCGCGACACCCATAGCATCGCAGCCTGAAACACCGCCAACGCGCTAATCATGCCGCCAATCGCCAAGGCCGCACCCAGGTAAACGCCGCCCACGCGCTGGCCGATGCGGGCAAAAGCGCCGGTGGTCCAGCGGGCGGGGTTGCCCACCACGGCAATGCCCACCGCCAGGGGCAGAAAATATCCGATCACCACCAAGGGCAGCACGACCGCGACGGCGCGCGCGTAGTTTTTCTGTGCGCCGCGGATTTCGGCGGCCACGACGCTCAGATTTTCCCATCCGCAGAAGTTCCAGATCACCACCGCCAGCGCCGCTCCCAACGCACCGAATGGCGCGGAACCGCCGGTCAGGGACGCCGGCGGAAGACGCCAATGGTGAATCGACGCGAGTCCAGCGCCGATAAAGCCCACGAACGGCGCCAGCAGGACGACCGTCAGCAGCACGGAGGCGTGGCCCACCGGACGCACGCCGAGCAGGTTGAGGATGCCGCATATCCAGACCATCGCGACGGCCAGCAGTACCCCCGCGATGGGACTGGCCGGGAGCAGAAATGACAGGTAGGAGGCGAACAAAACCGGATAGATCGCCATATCGACGCAGGTATAGAGAATGGTAAGATACGCTTCGGCGAATCCGGCAAAGGAACCGAAGGCCTCTTTGACCCAGAAGTAAAAACCGCCTTCGACCGGAAACAGTGCGGTCAGCTCAGCGGCCATTAGGGCGGTGGGCAGGCTGACCGCGGCGGGCACCAGCAGGCACAAGAGCAGGGTCATCCTGGGCCCCCCGGCAGCAACGGCATCCTCGATCCCGTATGCTCCACCACTGATTGTCAGGTACATTACTGCTATGAGCGGCAGAAAACCGATTTGCCGGCTGCCCAGGCTGCCTTGGGGCGACCCACCGCGAGGCGGCGAGGCCGGGAGTTCGCTTGGCGTGCTCGAATTCACGGTCGCTCCCATAAGATGGGGCCTGCGGTAAGGATCGCTCCAATCATCCCGCCTTGTTCAACCTCAACAAACGCCGCGGGCAAATGGGGGAGGCCACCCAAGTTGACCGTCAGAAAAGGCTGTGTTAATCAGTGATCTGTAAATCACCACCTTTCCTTTTTTCGATGAAATGGCGCGGTAAAGCAACGCTCACCCTGCTGGTTGCAGGATGTGCGCTCTTCAGCGCCTGCGCTGCCAACCAACCGCCCCCTTCCGCCGCCGCCAGCGCCGGGCGTCAAGCGGCCGCGGATACTTCTGATTTCGACGGTATAGCTCCCGTCACGCTACCGCCTGACGCCCAGGCGATGGGTGATTTTCTCAAGGCCGAGGTCGCCAGCGACAATGGCGACCGCAAAAACGCCCAGGTGTTCTACCAAGCCGCCTCCCAGGCGGATCCACACAACGCGTCGCTGCGCCTGAAGCTGGCTTCGATCTATGTGCGCGATGGCCACCTTAACCAGGCGCTGAACGAGGTCAATGAGGCGCTGGCGCTCGACCCCAACATGGTCGACGCGCGGCTGTTGGCGGCCGGGTTGCAATCAGCCACCGGTGATGAAGCCGGGGCCGAAAAGCAGTACCAGCAAGTGCTGAAGACCGACCCCACCAGCCAGGAAGCCTACCTCTACCTCGGAACGCTGTACGCCAAGCAGGGGAAATACGACGCCTCGCTGGCCGTCTTCCGTAAAATGATCGCGGTCGATCCCAACTCCTTCCTGGGCTACTACTACGCCGGCCGGGTGGCGGCTGCCGCGCAGAACTATCCCGTGGCGGAGACCTATTTCCATCAGGCGCTGAAGCTCAATCCGGACTCCGAGTTGGTGGTGATGGACCTCGCACTGCTGCGCGAATTGGAAGACAAGCCCCAGGATGCGATCAAGCTGTATCAGCGCGTCCTGGTGGCCGATCCCACCAATGACACCGCGCGCAAGCGGCTGGCGGAACTGTACGTGGGGCAGAAGAAGTTTGACCAGGCGCTGACGCAGCTCGAGAGCCTGGAGCGGATGGAAACCAATCCCGAAGACACCCGCATCAAGATTGGACTGCTCTATTTCGAGCGCGGCGACTTCGAGCGCGCCGCCACCGAGTTCAACCTGGTGCTGGGCGCGGAGCCCAACAATTCGCGCGTCCACTATTACCTGGGAACCGTTTACGGCGAGATGAACGAACCCGAAAAGGCCGAAGCGCAGTTCAACCTGGTGCCGGCTGATTCAGATCACTACATCGAGTCGCGCATCCACCTGGCCTACCTCTACGACAAGGACCAGCACTACGACCAGGCGCTGGCGGCGCTCCAGCAGGCGCTGGACAAAAAGCCCAACGACACCGAGCTGATGAACTTCATGGCCGGGGTTTATCGCGAGAAAAAGGACCTTCCCGCCGCCATTAATATCGCCAAAAAAATGGTCGAGCTGGAGCCCAAGAACGACAAATTCCATTTCACCCTGGGCGCGCTGTACGACGAGGCCAAAGAGAAGCAGCTCAGCATTGACGAGATGCGGGAAACCATCAAACTTAATCCCAGCAATGCGCAGGCGCTCAATTACCTGGGCTACACCTACGCCGAGATGGGCACCAACCTGGGCGAGGCCGAGCGCCTGATCCGGCGTGCGCTGCAATTGGAGCCCGAGGACGGCTTTTACATCGACTCATTGGGCTGGGTCTTTTATCAGCAGGGCCACTACGACCAGGCGGTCAAGGAACTGGAGCGGGCATGGGATCTCGCCGGCGACGACCCGACCATCACCGAGCATCTGGCCGACGCCTACAAAAAGCTGGGCAAATTCAAGCAAGCCGACAATCTGTACAAAGATGCGCTGAGCAAGGCTAAAGAAACCGACCAGGTCGCCCGGCTGAAGGACAAACTACAGGCGCTGCGCGACGACAGTCACACCCATCCCTAACCTGAGCGAAACTAAACTCAGGACAAAATTTCAAACGCCCGGCAGTTAGCGATTGCGACCGTCTCCAGCACCCCCACCCGCGCGTCACGGCTGTTGCGAAAAAAACCGCAACAGCCGCTCCGTTTGCCCTTTCCCGCAACTAAGCGGGCGAGGGGGTTGCGAGCGGCGGTCAACGGCTTTGCTCAGGCTGGCTGCGGTCTCCCTGGCGGTCCTGCTGACAGGATGCGCAACGTTCGCACCGCCGCCCAGTCCACCGCCGGCCGCGCCGGAAAAACCCGAAGCTTCGCAGTTTCAGCACTTGACCGACGCCCTTATCGAACGCGCCCGGCGGCTGGACGCGATGCAGGCGGAGGCAGTGATGGACTATGCGGGTGGCGGACAGCACGTCAAGGTTCGCGAAGAGGTGGCGGTCAAGCGACCGGCCAGCTTGCGGGTGGAGGCGCTGACTCCGTTCGGGGTCGCGGCGGTGGTCGCCGCCAACGGCACCACGGTCGCCATCTACCAGCCCTCTGACAACACGTTTTACCACGGCGCCGCGACGGCGGACACGCTGAGCCGCTTTGCCCGGATTCCGCTGCCGCCGGTGCAGGCAGTCAAGCTCCTGATGGGCTTGCTGCCGGACAACGACGCGGACTATGCCGCGCCCACCGCCGTGCGGGTGGAGGGCGATCTGCTGGTCGGCGCCTACCAACTGCCCGGCGGGAACGTTGATGAGCTGGGCTTTGCCGACGGCCAGCTCCGGCTGGTGCGAACGCGCGGGAAGGCGGGAGGCGGCTATGAGGTCAAGTACAGCGACTATCGCGATATCGGCGGTCTTCAGTTCGCCCATCGTCTGGAGGCAAACTTTTTGAACACCGGGACCCATCTCGACGTCAAGTATAGTGGCGTGACTGTCAATCCCATTCTCAGCGATTCGGAGTTCGTCCTGGTTCCGCAGGGAACGGTGCGGCAAATCGACCTGGACCAGCCGGCTGCGGCGGCGGGCACCCATGGATAGGCGTGTCGCCTTCATAGCGTGCTGCGTGCTGGCGGCCTTGGTAGCGGGATGCCAGGTCCGGCGCGCAGCCAATGATCATGCCCGCCAGCAGATCCTGTACACCGCAATTCCGAGCGACCCGCAGACCTTCAATCCGATTCTGGTGACCGACGCGTATTCGAATGACATCCTGGGCGACGCCTTCGAAGGCTTGATTCGCGTCGATCCTATCACCACCCTGCCGGAGCCGGGATTGGCGGAGAAATGGGAAATCGCGCCCGACCAGAAATCAATCACCTTTCATCTGCGCCACGATGTGCGATGGTTCGACGGCCAGCCGCTCACCGCGCGCGACGTGCTTTTTACGCTGAACGTCATCTACGATCCGAAGGTGCCCAACAGCATACGCCCAGGACTGCTCATCGACGGCAAGCCGCTGGTCGCTGAAGCGCCCGACGATTACACCGTGGTGATGCATCTGCCCAAGCCCTTCGCGCCGCTGCTGTATGCGATCGGAATCCCGGTCGTTCCGGCGCACATCCTGGAGCCGGTATGGAAGGCGGGCAACTTCAATCATTTCTGGGGCATCAACACACCCCCCGCACAAATAATCGGCGACGGTCCATTCAAACTGACGCGCTATGTCCAGAACCAGTTCGCGCGGATGGAGCGCAACAACGATTACTGGATGAAAGATGAGCACGGCGCCCCCTTGCCGCGGCTGCACGGCAAGGGCGTCCAGATCATAACGGACGCAAATGCCACCTATCTGCGTTATCTCTACGGGCAAATCGACATTTATGCGCCGCGCGCCGAAGAGGTTCTTTCCGTCCGCGAACGCATCAAATCCCGGCGGCTGCATGCGACGCTTCAGGAAATCGGGATCGACACCGGCGAGCAGTTCTTCTGCTTCAACCGCAACCCCCGTCACTACATGAAAAAGGGCGCGTCCGATCCCAAACTGTCATGGTTCACCGATCCTAATTTTCTTCGCGCGGTGGCGCATCTGGTCGACAAGAAGGCAATTATCAACCTGGTTTACCACGGGCTCGCGGTGCCGGCGATCTCCGACGTGTCACCCGCGAACAAGCTTTTCTACAATCCAAGTCTCAAGGATTATGACTATAATCCCGGGGTCGCCGCGGAGATTTTCGAGACGGCGGGCTATCATATGGTTAACGGACGCCGCACGGATCCTAAGGGCAATCCGATCGAATTCAACCTGACGACGTCAACCGGCCGTCCAGAGGCAGACCAGATCTGCGTCATTTTCAAGCAGGATCTCGAAAACCTGGGCATCAAGGTCAACTACCAGCCGTTGGAATTCACCACCCTGGTCGAGAAGATTGATTCCACTTTCGATTGGGACTGCGTGATGATGGGACTCACCGGCACTATCGACCCCAACGATGGCTCCAACTTTTACCGCTCATCCGGCAACCTGCACCTGTGGAATCCAAGCCAGAAGACGCCCGCGACGCCGTGGGAGGCCGAGATCGACCGGCTGATGGACCAGGGCGCCTCTGAGATGGATCCACCCAAACGGGTGCCCTACTACTGGAGAATCCAACAAATCCTGCACGATCAATTGGCCATCATTGAGACCGTACGGCGCAAGGACTACATGACCTGGACCGATTCGCTGGAAGGCTATCAGCCCGAGGTGTGGGGAACTTACAAACCCGAATGGATCCAATTCAAGGTCAATTGATATGACCTACACGACCCTTGGTGAGCATTTGTGGCGGCTGCGCTTGAAAGCATCTGTGCAACCGGAGACATGGGTTACAAAAAAACCGGAGACATGGGTGACATACGTTTGCCTCATTTGGTTAGGGGGTGGGGGTCTGGGGGAGGGGGTACT
>DASZGF010000200.1:0-11624 GCA_035939115.1 Binataceae bacterium (SeqCode) | reverse complement strand
GATTAGTTCATCTGGTTTGGCTGAAGGTCGGACGTGGGACTGCGGAGTACCCGCCGTCCCACGCAGTCATTTCCAGTGACCGCCGAGCCTCACCGATCAGCGCACTTTGGAGGCTCGTACTATAATTCCGCCCGGTTGGGTTTCGAACACGAAGTGAGGTTGATTGGGGTTATCGAAGATATAGCGGCCGCCACCGCCACCCCCGTCATGGCTTGCGTTCCAATAGCTGGGCTGGCCGTAGGCATCCACTACCGCGCTGATGTTCCTGCCGATCCAGACAGACGGGTCGCCCACTGCAGGTTGTGAGACGGTGGTGGTTGTCACCTGCGTGGTGGTGACGCTGCCTTGCGCTGCGTAAGCCGTTGCACCCGCAATCAGGCCAAGTACATAACTCAGAGCGGCGAGCAGCAGCAATTGGCGGCACACCATCGTCAGTCCGGTATCAAGGCTGGGTTCGTTGCGAGCTTTCATAATCGTTTCCTCCTTTCTTTCCGAATTTTGCATCCGAATACGATCACACCTCCTTGCACAGGCTCCACATACATTACATTTTAACAACACTTAATAGTGTGACACTAGATAGATCGGCGGAACCCGAAACCCGAAAGCTTACGCGATCGGACTTGCCGCAGCCCCGGTCTCTGTGCCCAATCTGCTCGTTGAAGACTGTGCCAATGGTACGCATCCAAAGGGCAAAATGGCGCTTAAGGTAAGCGATATCACAAACAGGGTCAGGGGCGCGGTGTAGCTGCCGGTCGCGTCGAACAGCCGGCCCGCCGCAACCGGACCGAGGCTGCCGCCCAGTGTGGTGATCAGTCCGATCAAGCCGGAGAGCGAGCCGAAGCGCTTTAGCCCAAGCGATTCCGCAATCGTCAGCGGAACCATGAAGGCTGGGCCCTGGTGCGCGATACCGTAGATTACGACGAAGGCCACCAACGCCACCGCATTCGACGCGCCCATCAGCAGCAGCACGGCCACCACGATGCTGGCCAGCGACGCTGACAACGCGACGCGGCTGCGGACCTTGTCTCCCAACCAGCCGAAGAAAATGTTGCCCGGGGCGGCGAAACCAAAGGTGACACCCATCGTCAAGGCGGCCGAAGCGGGCGTGAAGCCGATGCTGATCAGATAGGGGATGATATGGACGGATAGCGAGATGGTCGCGAAAGCGAAGAAGAAGTTGGTCAGGACGATCAACCAGAACGAACGGCCCGCCAGCGCCTGGCCGATTTCCAGGCCGGGAACGACAGTAGCGACGGCGCCGCGGGCAGGTGCGCCGCCGTGTGCCGCCTCGCCCGATGAGGGCTCAGTTTCCCAGGGCGGACGGCTGCGGATGAAGGCGATCTGGATGGGCAGCACAATCGCCAGCATCGGGATCGTCAGGACGAAATAGCCGCCACGCCATCCAACCGCCGACACCAGACGGTTGGCAAGGACGGTCATGATCATCGGACCCATCGCCAGACCCACGAATGCAACACCCAGCGCCGTGCTCCTGCGCGCGCCAAACCAGTTGGCGACCACGTAAGGGGTAGTAATATTGCACGCGGCGTTGACGCCAATTCCCATCAGTACGTGCGCGATCAGCAAGGCGCTCAAAGTGTGCGCCTTGCCCGCGAGGATGAAGCCGGACACGCTGAACAACAGACCGCCGATCGCAACCAGCTTGGCATCGAACCGATCCAGCAGCCATCCGGTGATCGGCGCGCTCAGGCCCATCGCCAGGAACAGGGCGGCGCTCAAGCTGGAAACCTGGGCACGCGTCAAATGGAATTCCTTGAGCAAAGGCGTAAAGAAGACTCCATATACGCCATAGGTAGGACCGGCAATGAGGATCATCGCGATCAGCAGGCTGGCAACGACCACCCATTGCCGCGTTTGGCGTCGTGCGAAAAATGGTTCCACGGTGCGCTCCGCAGCCGCGCTCAGTATGGATAGAACATCGGGTCGTACATGTTCATCTGCATCGCCGCGTCCTGGTTAAGCTCGGCGGTCTGCTCTTCCTCCTTGACCAGCTTCTGCTGAAGCCTCAGGTTCTGATAGCGCTGATACGCGGTTTCATCGCCTTCATAGAGGCAGTTGCACTCATAGGGATCGGCGAACGCGTAGCGCGGCTCGCCGTCCTTGGCCACGTAGTAACGCATAGTGAGCGGCGGCATCGAGGTGAACAGCTCCTGCTTTTTTGGACTGTTCGCCGCCACCATGTGAAACCCGGCGGCCGAGAGCACCGGATCGATGCGCTGCGCCTTTTGGGTCGGCGTTTCCTGGAACGATGCACAGGCCGTAATGAGCATAGCCATCAGCAGACCCACGACGCCGAAAGCAGTGTGTCGGCCGCCGTGCGATCGGGTGGTTGATGCGGATGGTTTGCGGCGTTCAGCCTGCTTCATGATTTGCTTACTCCTGATCGTTGCGAGCTAATAGCATTGTGCCCGAGGCCGCGGCAATCCGCGGCCGGCGATCCATAGGATCGAGCTATGGGCGCTTGGCGTGGCGCGCGTTTGCGCTAGAATTTTCCGATGTCCATGCCCTATCGACGCTTACTGCTCGCAATCGTACTGGTCGGCGCACTGATATCTGTCGCAGCGCCCGCAATCACTCAAGACATGGGCGCGATGGACATGGACATGAGCCATCCGATGGAAGCGGCTCCATCCGGCGCGATGGGCGACATGACCATGCATGATTCACACATGGGTCATGGCGGCATGAAGAACATGGAGCTTCATATGACCTGGAGCGAACCGCGGCCTTCGAGTCCGGCTGACCAGGCGCGCGCCGCAAAGTTGGTCGCAACGCTGCAAACCGCGCTGGCGAAGTATAAGGACTATCGAGTGGCGCAGGCGGATGGCTTCAAGCCGTTCCATCCGGAGTTCAAACGGCAGACGGTGGTGCATTTCACCAAATGGTGGTACGGGGCGAAAGCGCAGTTTACGTTCAATCCCGCCGAGCCGACTTCGCTGCTCTACCAGCGCACCGTGGACGGCGGATACGAGTTGATCGGCGCTATGTACACCGCACCCAGGCGATGGAGCCAGGATCAGCTCAACGAGCGCGTTCCGCTGAGCGTCGCCCGATGGCACCAGCACGTCAATATCTGCCTTCCCGCAAAGGGCGTCCATCCAATCGCGGCCGACTGGAGCAAGTTCGGTCCCAATGGATCAATCGCGAGCCAAAAAGCCTGCGAAGCGGCCGGCGGACGATTCTTTCCAACGGTGTTCGGTTGGATGGTTCACGTCTATCCCTGGGAGCGGGACCAGCGGCAGGTGTGGGCGCACTGAAGGACAGTGAATGCAAGATAAAAGCGCCTTTTGCACACATCGGCGAGGGTGCTCAAGTGGCCCCGTGCGGCGGGAAAGCGGCCATTGCAGGGGTCGCGATTACGGCCATATAATTGAGGTCGTGCGGCTGTTAGCAAAAGGTTTTTTGATCGCCTGGCTGATTGTTGCGCTGGCCCATCTGTCCGCCGCCCGGGCTCAAACGCCGGTTCCCGACACTGACCAGAGCACGCGGCTGACCGATTACCTGCACGCCCATCGGCTGCCCCTGGTCGGCGCGCAGGTGCTCAGTTCCAGCACCGGCCGGTCGGTCTTGCTGTACGGCTACACCGCAAGCGAATTCGGCAAGGGCGACGCGGAGGCCAAAGCGCGGCGGTTCCTGAAGGACAGTGACGTTGTCATCAGTAATCACATCCGCGTCAGACCGGAGCTCGCATCGATGCGATCGCCGAGATCGTCCTCGCCCTCGGCCTCTTCGCCGTCGGCGTCCGCTCCTTATGCCGACACTGGCGCGCAAGCGTCATCTCCGGAGCAAGCGCCGCCTCCCGATGTCGAGGCCTACAAGAACCAGCAGCAGCAGGACTCTCAGCAGCAGTACATCAATCAGCAGACCCAGCAGTACATGAACCAGGGCAATTCCGCTTCGAGCATGACCAGCGCGCTGATTCCGCTGCTGGGCTTGGGTTTGGCGATCGGCCTGGGCGGCGGTAGTTCCGGATTCGGCATGGGTGTATCGCCTGGCTTTGGCAGTTTCGGCGGTAACCCATTCGGCGGCAGCCAATACGGAAGCCCTTACGGCGGCCAGTATGGAAACCCTTACGGCGGAGCCCCGTACGGCTACCCCTCGGGGCCGAGCCCATACGGCGGTCCGTCCAACCCCTATCCCTGATCGCCGTAAATCATTGAACTGATAGCGCTGATCTGAATTGCGCGCGGTCGTGCTACAATCGCGGCTTTAGTGCCCTGCCGGGCTTCGGGTCGAGCGCGATCTCGCGGCCCGTAACGGCATGGCGGTGAAGGACGGCGGTGGAAAAAGTAATTACTTTGCGCAGCCAGTTGGACGCGCGCGAAGGCTCGTATCGGATCAATTACGCGCAACTGCTTAACCCTGCGCAGCTCGAAGCGGTGACTCATCGCGAGGGTCCCCTGCTGGTCGTGGCCGGAGCGGGCTCCGGCAAGACCCGTACCCTCATCTATCGGGTCGCGCGGCTGATCGAAGGACGGGTACCCCCGCAAGCCATCCTGCTGCTCACCTTCACCCGGCGCGCGTCGCAGGAGATGCTGGGGCGGGCCGAGCAACTGGTGGGCGAGGCGAGCCGCGCGGTTGCGGGCGGCACTTTTCACTCCTTCGCCAACACGGTTTTGCGCCGCTACGGTTCAGCGGTGGGCGTACAGCCCAACTTCACGATTCTCGATCGCTCCGACATGGAGGACGTGATCAACCTGATCCGCACCCGCATGGGGCTGGCCTCCAAGGAACGGCGCTTCCCCAAGAAAGGCACGCTGACCGAGATAATCAGCATGGCACGCAACAAGGCGCGCTCGCTGGAGGAGGAGATCGAAGAGGACTTTGCCAACCTGTGGGACAACAAAGCCGAGATCGTGGAACTGGCGCGCGCCTACGACGCCTACAAGCGCGAACGCGGACTGCTCGACTACGACGACCTGCTCTATCGCTACGTCGAGTTGATGGAGCAGCATCCGGCGATTCGCAACCGGCTATCCAATACGTACCGCTACGTAATGGTGGACGAGTACCAGGACACCAACGCCATTCAGGCGCGGATGGTGCGCCTGTTGGCCGCGGATCACCAAAACGTAATGGCGGTAGGTGACGACGCGCAGTCGATCTATTCGTTTCGCGGCGCCAATTTCCGCAACATCATGGATTTTCCAACGCTGTTCCCCAAGGCGAAAATAATCAAGCTGGAGGAGAACTACCGCTCCCTCCAAGGCATCCTGGACCTATCCAACCAGGTGATCTCGCGGGCCGCCGAGAGTTATACCAAGGCGCTGTTCACGCGCCGGCTGGGCGAGGTGCGCCCGCTGCTGATTCGGGCCGAGGACGAGCGGATGCAGTCGCGCTTCGTGTCCCAACGCATCCTGGAGTTGCGCGAGGATGGGGTCAACCTGGATGAGATTGCGGTGCTGTTCCGCTCCAGCTTTCATTCCTTTGACCTCGAACTGGAACTGCAGCGCCACGATATCCCGTTCGTCAAGCGCGGGGGTTTCAAGTTCATCGAAACGGCCCACATCAAGGACGCGCTGGCCCATCTGCGCGTAATCGCGAATCCGGTCGACGCCGTTTCATGGCTGCGGGTGCTGTTGCTGCTCAAAGGCGTGGGTCAGCGCAAGGCGCAGCAACTCATCGAAAGCCTGGTGGCCTCGCCGCAACCGGCCAGGGAACTGGCCGCCATGGCGGACACCAAGGCCAAAACAAGTACCGACGGTATTGCCCGCCTCGCCGCGCTGCTGGGCGCGCTGGGTACGAAGTCCGCGCGTCCGGGCGATCAACTGGCCGCGGTGTTGGAGTATTACCTGCCGCTGATGCGCGAGGCGTATCCCGATGATTACCCCAAACGCGAGCGCGACCTCGAGCATTTCCAGACCATCGCGGAGCGCTACCGCAGCCTGCAGAGCATGCTCGCCGATATGGCGCTGGAGCCGCCCAACGACTCGATTGGCGACGTGCTGTCAGTGGCGCCCGAAGAAGGACTGGTCACGCTGAGCACGATCCATTCGGCAAAGGGACTGGAGTGGAGGGTGGTCTTCCTGATTTGGGCGGCTGACGGGCGCTTCCCGGCGCCGCAAAGCGCCGACCCCGAATCATTGGAAGAGGAACGCCGCCTGATGTACGTCGCGGGCACACGCGCCCGCGACGAACTTTACATCAGCTATCCAATTCACATGTTCGACCGGAGCGTAGGGTACGTAATGGGCCGGGTGTCGCGGTTTTTGGAAGACCTTGCGCCTGAGATCCTGCCGGCCGCACGGCTGGAAGAGGAGAGCTAGAATATCGCGCTGGCGAGGCGGCGTCCGCCGCCGCCATCGCAGCGCCCACACTGATGCTTACCAGCGGCGATTGCCGCCGCGTCCTCCACCATTGCCGCCGCCGGGGCGTGCGCCGCGTCCGCCGTGGCCACCACCGCCATTGCCACCGTCGCCGTTGCCGCGCTGATCTCCCGAGCGGGCTTCCGCTACCTTGATACGCCGTCCCTGAAATTCGGACTCGTTCAAAGATTCGATGGCGGCGGCCGCGTCGTTGGAATCGGCCATCTCCACGAAACCGAAGCCTTTGGACCTGCCGGAGAATTTGTCCGCTACAACGGCGGCGCTTTCAACCTTTCCCACCCGCGAGAAAAGTGCCTCAAGGTCCTCTGTGGTAGATGAATACGAGAGGTTGCCGATGTACAATTTGGGCATTGTCGCCCCTCCTTTCGTTTGGCGTCGGAAGCTCACAAACGCAAAAACCCGAGGCACTTCGGGTTTTGATCAGCGTCCGAGCAATTGAAAGATTACCGTTATTAAGCCCGCGCTGTAAAGAAATTGATTATGCTCCGCGCTCTCATTATGGCGCGGCGCGGATGCTGTGGAACGGCCGCCATCTATGTGTCAGATTTGGCTGGTCTGAGCCTGCGCAGGGGCGGAGTCGTTGAGGCAAAACTCAGTTCGGCTGCAACGCCGCGAAGCAGGGACGCAGCGCGCAAAAGACTCTGCCAGGGAAGTTTCGTTACCGCTATGCCAGCAAAGCCCAGGCCCAACCATCGCGATGGACGGGCTTGAAGTCACATGCGATATGTCCTCTCACGGCTCGGCCTGCTTTTGCTGGGTCTCGCGCTCGGCCTGATCCTGGTCGAAGCGGGGCTGCGTCTGCTGGATCTGGCTCATCCGGGCCTTTACATGTACGACCGCTACAGCGGATGGCGGCTGCGGCCCGACGCTTCCCTTTGGCAGACCCAGGAAGGCCGGGCGCATGTGGTGGTCAACAGCGCCGGGATGCGCGACCGTGAGTATTCCGGCCGCAAGCCCGCCAACACCATTCGCATTGCCATTCTCGGCGACTCCTTTACCGAAGCCAAACAGGTCCCGCTGGAGCAGACTTTCTGCGCCGTCATTGAGCGCGACCTCAGAAGCTGCCCGGCTCTAAACGGGAAAAAAGTTGAGACGATGAATTTCGGCTGCGACAGCTATGGCACCGCGCAGGAGTTGATGACGCTGCGCCATCGCGTATGGCAGTTCTCCCCCGACGTGGTAGTGCTTGCGATATGCACCGGCAATGATATCCGCAATGATTCGATCGAGCTGGAAGGGGACAAATGCCAGCCGTTTTTTACCCATCGCGACGGCGAGTTGATTGCGGCGGGTCCGTTTGAGGAATCGGCATGGTTCAGGTTTCAATGCAGGATGCGATTCGAATCGCAGCACTCTGCCTTGCTCAACCTGCTGGGCCAGGTGCGCAGCGCGATGCAGGCGCGATGGCGCCGGCGTCATGCGCCGCCGCAGCAGTTCAAGGCGGGCGGCTCGGAGCTGGGACTCGACGACTGGATCTACAGACCGCCCCGGACTGAGGCGCAGCGCGAGGCCTGGGACGTCGCCGAGGGCGAGATTCAGATGGTCCAGCAGGAAGCCGCAGCACGCGGCGCACGCTTTCTCGCGGTGACGTTGAGCAACGGCGTCCAGGATTATCCCGATCCTGCCGCACGCCGCGCCTATATGCAGCGCTGGGGAATGGACAGTCTGTTCTACCCGGACTTCAGAATCCGGGCCTTGGGCGAGCGGCTGGGATTTGACGTTCTGAATGTGGCGCCAGCCTTCCAGGAATACGCCGATCGGCATCACGCCTTCCTGCACGGTTTCACCAACACCCAGCTTGGCGCCGGCCATTGGAACGCCGAGGGCCATCGCTACGGCGGCGGCTTGATCGCCAGGCGTCTCTGCGAATTGCTGCAGCGGCGAGCCTCGCCTGCGCCCCTGCCCGCAGCCGCACAGCAGGTTCCGGCGTCCCCGCGTTGATAAGTCCCGTACCAAGGAAAAACCACCACAAGGCCGCGCATCAAGAGCGGTCGATTGCGCGGAGCATTTGCCGTTTGCCGGATAAGCAGACTAACATTAAAGAAGTAAAGGTGGATGCTAAATGCGCAACGATTCGCTCACGATGCGAGAAGCGGGTGGAGAATGGCAACAAACGTAACGGTTCTTGGAGCGGGCGACGCGTTCGCTAGCAGAGGCCGCTTCCAGGCCGGCTACGTAATCGATGGCGGCGGTTGTCAGATTCTGATGGACGCGGGTCCCACACTGCTTTCTTCGATGAAGCGGCTGGGACTGTCCCCCGGCGATCTCGACGTGGTGCTGATCAGCCATCTCCACGGCGATCACTTTGGCGGACTGCCCTTTTTGATTCTGGAATACCTCTATGAAACTCCCCGCCGGCGCCGGCTGACCCTGGCCGGTCCGCCCCATCTGGAGGAACGTACCTGGGCGTTGTTCCGCACCATGTATCCTGAGAGCGAAACGGCGGAGTTGGCGCGCCAATTCGATTTCGTGGTGCTCGAACCGGCGCGCACCCAGCAATTGGCCGGGGGGTTGGAGGTGCAAACCATCAGAACGCCGCATACGATCAAGGACATCTCGCTCGCGTTCAGAATCAACCTGGGCGGCAAGGCGATTGTTTTCTCAGGCGACACCGGCTGGACCGATGACCTGATCAGCTTGAGCGCCGAAGCCGACCTCTTCCTGTGTGAATGCACCTATTTCGACCAGCCGGGCCTCGACTTCCATATCAGCTATAAGCACTTCCTCACGCAGCAGCATCGTTTGAGCGCGCGTCGCCTCGTCCTTACCCATATCGGACGCGAAGTGCTTGAGCACGAGTCCGAGGTCGCGCTTGAAACCGCCAACGACGGCCTGGTGATCGAGGTCTAGATCGAGCAGGCGCTGGTGTCCGGCCGCAAGGCCGCCTGACCCGAAAACAGTTTAATGGCCGTTTTGGAGCGCGGCGCAATCGCGTATGGTGTGGAGTTGACAGCTCCGTCCAACGGGCGGGAGCCCTCGAGCAACGAGCAACGAAGGGAATTTGACACGATGGGCATCGCAGACGGGAAACGCGCCTTGGTTGTGGGCCTGGCCAACGACAAGAGCCTGGCTTGGCCGATTGTACAGAATCTCAAGGCTCAGGGAGCGGAGATCGCGCTCACCTATCAGGGCGAGGTGCTTGAGCGGCGGGTGCGGCCGCTGGCGGAGCAAGTGGGGGCGGCCGTGCTGGGCGAACTCGATGTAACCAATGACGGCCAGATCGAATCCACCTTCGCCAAGCTGCGCGAATTGTGGGGCGGACTGGATATGCTGGTCCATGCGATTGCGTTTGCCGAGCGCGAGGACTTGCGCGATCGCTTCCTCACCGTAAGCCGCGCAAACTTCGCGCGCTCGCTGGAAATCAGCGCCTATTCGCTGGTCGCGCTGGCGCGCGCCGCGGAGCCGCTGATGGAGGCGCGCGGCGGCGGCGCGATCGTAACGCTCAGCTATCTTGGAGCGGTGCGTGCCGTCCCCAATTATAATGTGATGGGCGTGGCCAAGGCGGCGTTAGAGGCGTGTGTGCGCTACCTCGCGCTGGACCTGGGCGGGAAGAAAATCCGGGTCAACGCGATCAGCGCCGCGCCGGCGCGCACCTTGTCCTCGGCCGCGATCAAGGGCTTTCATGAGATGGCCCACGAGGTTGAGCGGCGCTCGCCGCTCGGGCGCGCGATGGCGATCGACGAGGTCGGCAAGATGGCGGCGGTGCTGCTGAGCGACATGTCCAGCGGCGTCACCGGGCAGACGATCTATGTCGACGTTGGTTTCAATATAATGGGGATCTGAGTTTCATCCCTTAAGGTGTAAGGAGATCCGGCGATGGCGATAATTGCGGTCCCGCAGCTAGCGGACAACTTTGCCTATTTGATCGTTGACGAGGCGACCCGGGAATGCGGCGTGGTCGATTGCTCCGAAGCCGCCAAGGTCCTGGCTGAAGTCAAACGCCAGAAGGTCAACCTCACCACCGCGCTTTCCACTCATTGGCACTTCGACCACGTCGGCGGCAACAATGACCTGCTGGCCGCCATTCCCAAGCTTAGGATCTATGGCGCGCGAGCGGAAAACGGTCGCATCCCGGGTCTGACTAACCCGATCGATGACGGCGACGAGGTCACTGTGGGCAATCTGCACGGACGTGCGATTGGGATACCAGCCCACACCAGCGGCCATGTGGCCTACTATTTTCCGTCGCTCAAGGCGGTATTTTCCGGCGACACCCTGTTCATCGCCGGATGCGGCCGGCTGTTCGAGGGCGGCGCCGCCACCATGGTCCAGTCGCTGAGCAAGCTGACCGCGCTGCCCGATGACACCCAGGTCTACTGCGGCCACGAATACACGGTAAAGAACCTCGCGTTCGCGCTGACCCTGGAACCGGGCAACCGCGCGCTGGCGGCCAAGCATCAATGGGCGGAGCGCACGCGGCGCGAAGGCAAATGGACCGTCCCATCCACGATCGGCGAGGAAAAACAAATCAATCCGTTCCTGCGCACCGACAGCCCGGAAATCCGCGCCAGCATCGCCCGTATCGCACCAGGCCTGGATGACAAGGTCGCGATTTTCGCCAAAATTCGTGAGCTGAAGGATCATTACTGAGACTGTCCGGATGCATTGGCTGCGTGGGACAGGTTGGAACCCGTCCCACGCAGCCAATCGGCACAGCGGGTCATACGCTCTCTACGCTAATGGCATCAATAGGCATCGCCATGTAATACTCGAATTTCGCCCGGACGCGTCGCGTGCGGGCGATGTTCCCACAGCGGAGAGGTGGCCGAGCCCGGTTTAAGGCGCACGCCTGGAGAGCGTGTAGACTCGAAAGGGTCTCGGGGGTTCAAATCCCCCCCTCTCCGCCACAATTCTGTTGGACCGGAATTTTAACGCTGCTACCGCGATGCGGGGCAGGCGTCATGGCCGCTGCGACGGACGTGCTCTTTCGACTTCATCGGCAAGGCGGTTGCGGGATGAGCCTGTTTTAGGGCTATGGCTATGCAAAACAACCAGACGTTGATTCTCGGCGCGGTCGCCTACGATCCCAAAGTCGTTACGATCTGGGATGGGTTCCGCGCCTACTTTGCCGGCCACGGCCTGGACTTCGACTACGTGTTGTTCTCCAACTATGAGCGCCAGGTGCAGGCGCACTTCGCGGGCCAGATCACCGCGGCATGGAATTCGCCGCTGGCCTGGCTGCAAAGCGAGAGCATCGCCGCGGCGGCCGGAAGACGCGTCCAGGCGCTTTGCATGCGCGATACGGATCGGGATCTCACCTCGCTGATCGTGGTC
>DASZGF010000199.1:0-2184 GCA_035939115.1 Binataceae bacterium (SeqCode) | reverse complement strand
CTGGGAAGATTCCGTGTAACCGGCACAAGCTTGTACCCGGTTCGACCCGGATTGACGGTGTCGTGCGGCGTGTCGGGAACCTGGTAGCCTGTCGCCGTCCAGTAGTTCGTGTCGGGTTGGTCCAGGACCTCGACGTCGTTCAACATCTTGATCCAATAGACGGCGCACCAGCCGGGGACGATCAATTTTAGAGGGAATCCGTTCAACAGTTGAAGCTGCTCGCCGTTCATGCCAAACGCGATCATTACTTCCCCGTCACGCGCGTGATCGATTGCCAGCGATTTCATGAATTTCGGCGCGCCCGATATGACCGGCTCGTCCAGGCCACCGAAGCGTACTTGTAGGGCGCCGGGTTTCACGCCGGCACGATCCAACACATCCTTTAGGCGGACTCCGGTCCAAAGCGCATTGCTCATTGCGCCGTTCGCCCATTGCGAGCCGGCGACGCGCGGCTGCATGTAGATACGCGAATTTCCGGCACATTGACTAACCGCAGCGAGTTCCACACGCGGCAATTCGTGAAGGATATCCCGAATGGACAGGGACAACGTCTGGTTCACATGCCCGCGCACGGTCAGGCGAAATTTGTCGACGTCGATCTGGCTCGGAAAATTGGCCCAGTGCCAGCTCACATAATGCTGATCATTCGGCGTGAAGACGCCCTTGTCGAAAACCTCAAACGGAGTTTCGAGCCAGGGCGGGCTCGTCCGCTGCAAGATCATCCGTCCTTTCTGCGGATAAGCAGTCGTGATTGGCCGCGTACTGGGACCGCCTGGGACGCCCAAATCGACGGTTTCCTCGGCCCAAGCACGTGCGGGTAGCAAAGCCAAGCCCCCTATACCTGCAGCGCCAAGCAGCCGCCGCCGCGTCATCTCATGGCGAAGGAAATCATAGTTCCCCACCGGAGTTTTCCTTAACCGACTGGATGCGAAATCAGAACTGATCATGGGAATCCTCGCTGTCAGATCAATCGAGTTACCTTACTGGCCCGAGGGGCCGAACATACTCCGACTGCGCAACCCGACGGTACCGCGCAACAATATAATTCAACGATTTACCGTTCCAGACCAAGTCGCTCGCGAACCTTGGCGTTTGGGCTGCGGCTACGGGGGTTATCCGATTCCCCCAATTCGATCGAACAAAAGTCGCCAATGCGGCGATGTCAGCATCGTCGTAGCGCCAACCGAATGCCGGCATGGCAAGGCCGTTCGGTGCACCGCCCGTCGATGGCAGACGCGAACCGATCAGGATCACCGCGATGAGTGAAGACGGATCGGCGCGCCCCGGAGGCGGTGCTGAGCGATTCGGGATTCTCATCTACACCGCCACAGCGGGTGCTCAGGGGAACGCTCGGCTCCGCGGTCGCGTTGGCACTGGCAGCAGAAAAGCCAGTCGGGCACCTCATGGCAGGCTCGGGCTCGTGGTCGGCACACACGGGATCGTTCGAGCAGATTGCCGCGCGTTCAAGAGCGCCGATTCGCCCCATAGGACGATGCGCTCGGCGGGATAGCGCGCGATGGCAAAGGCGGAGGCTGCCGCGGCGTCAGCCCTATGTCTGTGGGGCGCCCGCTCGAGCCGCCATAGCCGCGGTAGCTGAGGGCCACCAGCCCGCTACCGTCGGCGGTGAGCGATCAAAGCGCTCGGCCCTCCATCGCAGTGAACCGCGTTGCCGTGGAAATAGAGAAAAATGGGGTGTCCCTCGCGCGGGGGCACGTGCCAGACGATCACGCGCTTCCCGTCGGCGGTGTCGAGCACCGCCTCTTCCGCCTCCGGAAGGCCCGCCGCCCACGGGGCAGTGCGTCGGTGCTCTGGAAAATATTGAACAAAGCGCTGCGCCACGTAAAGCAACGCGACGAAGCCGCCATAGAGGATGAACGCAGCGAGAAGCCACTTCACCATCAACTAGACCTGCGTAAGAATCATATGCTGATAGAATGCCCGCCGCGGTCGTCGAGGCTGCGCCGTCCTAGCCCCAAGCACAATCTCCTTGAACTCGGGTCAACCATTCAGAATTATCGCGCGATGGAAACAGGCCGTGTGTGTTATGGATTGCCATGCCAGTTTTTAGTGGCTCGACGCAATCCGCCCCGCTCGGCTCCCGGGATGTGAATCCTCAACAGAGCCCTATTGCGGCATCGGCATCATGTTGCTGTTGAGATTGGCGATGATCCAGACGGAGCCGGT
>DASZGF010000198.1:0-1698 GCA_035939115.1 Binataceae bacterium (SeqCode) | reverse complement strand
CGTTGGAGCTTGCAGATCACACGATCGCTCGCATTGAAGCCTTGGACCAACGCCTTAATGCCGTCGTGGTACGCGATTTCGAGCGCGCGCGAGAAGCGGCCAAGGCGGCCGACGGCGCGCTTTCTCGCGGCGAGCGGCAGCCGCTGCTCGGCATCCCGATCACCGTCAAGGAAGCCTTCAATGTCGCGGGGCTGCCGACGACATATGGCGTCCCGCGGTTCAAGGACTTTGTGCCAAAAGTGGATGCGGCGCTGGTCTCTCGGGTGAAGAGAGGTGGCGCCGTCGTCCTCGGCAAGACCAACGTGCCGCTGCTGCTCGGTGACCTCCAGAGCTACAACGATGTCTACGGAACGACCAATAATCCCTGGGACCTTAGTCGCACGCCCGGAGGGTCCTCGGGCGGGTCCGCGGCAGCGCTTGCAGCGGGTTTTGGCCCCCTGTCTTTTGGCTCCGACAGCGCCGGATCGCTGCGCCTGCCGGCGCATTACTGCGGTGCCTATGCTCACAAGCCGACATTAGAGCGTATCCCGATGCGGTAGAATCGGAGGGATTCACATCATCTTGGCATTGAGCGAGTCTCCCCCGTCAGCACATTGATTCGCTGGGGGAAAATCGATGCCGGGACCGTATTCGAATGACCTTCGGAAGCGCGCTATTGACGAGGTGAAGTCCGGCGCTTCGCGGCGCGAGGCCGCCGAGCAATTCGGCGTGAGCCCGAGTGCGGTCATTAAATGGGTGCGGCATTGGTGCGATACGGGAAGTACGACGGCCAAGCCTAGCGGCGGCAGCGTATCGCCACTGGAAAAATATGCGCAGTGGTTTTTCGACCTGATTGCTGCACAACCCGATTTGACGCTGGATGAGATCATGGTGGCGAAAAAAGGGGCGCGCATCCCCGGCAGTCGCAGTGCTGTGGGGCGTTTCTTCCGTCGCCATGATCTCACCGTTAAAAAAAAGCCTGTACGCCGCTGAGCAGCAGCGAGCGGACGTGGCGCGTGCACGCCGGCGTTGGATACGCGAGCAAGGTTTGCTTGATCCGGCGCGGCTGGTCTTTATCGACGAGACTGCCACCAGCACCAACATGGTACGGTTGAGAGGCCGCTGCCCGCGTGGCGTGCGGCTGGTCGGCTACGCGCCGCATGGACATTGGAAGACCATCACGTTCGTCGCCGGACTGCGCCACGACCGCATGGTGGCGCCTTTTGTGATGGAAGGCGCGATGAACGGGCTCATATTTGTCGAATGGGTGAAGCAGTTTCTTGCCCCAACGCTAAAACGCCGCGATGTCGTCATTATGGATAATCTGCCTTCGCACAAAGTAGCGGGGGTGCGCGAGGCAATTGAATCTGCCGGTGCAACGCTGCGTTATCTGCCTCAATATTCTCCCGATCTCAACCCGATCGAGAATTGCTTCAGCAAAATCAAAGCGCATCTGCGCAAAGCCGCAGAGCGAACCATAAACCGGCTTTGCCGCCGCATCGGCAAGATCGCATGCTCCGTCAGTGCCCAGGAATGTTGCAATTACCTGGCTCATGCCGGATATGGATCAACTTGAGCGGGATACGCTCTAATTGCTCGGCTTGCGGGCTCCCAAGCGCGAGGAATACAGGGTCTTCGGATAGGAACTGTCCGCGGCCCGCATCATAGTACCCAGCATTTAGGTAGTTCAGCTGGCGGGTTGAGTCGAATCTTTGCCCG
>DASZGF010000197.1:0-32434 GCA_035939115.1 Binataceae bacterium (SeqCode) | reverse complement strand
TGTTAAACGTAGCCGCCAAGTCACCCAACATTCACGTCAGGGCCATTTCCACTTCTCGCGTCTGGAAGCCGCGTTTCATCACGGCTTTGATGGGAGGGACGCTACCAAAGAGCGGGATAAGCCCTTCCGACATGGTGGGATGAGCGATGACCGCGTCACGTACCGCGGTGTACGGCAATCCGGCAATCATCGCCATCTGCACGGTCGTCATGATTTCTCCGGCACCAGTGCCAAACATGGTGAATCCGAGGATGCGGTCGCTTTCCGTCTCGATCAACACCTTCATAAATCCGCGTGTTTCAGAAACCGTCATCGCACGAAGGACGGCAGACATGGGCAACTTGGCAACGCGATAAGGGATGCCGCGCCGTTTCGCCTCCGTTTCGTTGAGTCCGATTCGGGCCAACTCCGGGTCGGTGAACATGCAGAACGGAACCTGGCGGCCGGTCGTCACGCGATTGCCGCCGGCGATGTTGTCACTCACAACCCTGAAATCATCGGTTGAGATATGTGTGAAATGTGGGCTTCCGGCGCAATCTCCGATGGCCCAAACACCCTCGGCGGTCGTCTGCAAACGCTCGTTCACCTTCACATAGCCGCGGTCGGTCGTCTCCACGCCCGCCTTTTCGAGGCCGATGCCGCTCGTATTGGGCGTACGTCCTGCGGCTACCAGCAGGTGGGTGCCTTTCAGAGAAAGGTTGGCTCCGTCGCGCGAGCCGAGGAGTCTGATCCAATCGCCGGAGCTGCCCTCGACGCGGGTTATTTTTGCATTCGTGACGACGGTGATGCCTTCATCCCGGCACATTTCTTCCAGTCCCTGCGAGGCATCTTCGTCTTCGTGGTGCGCGAGGCGGCCATTGCGGTCGATCAGCGTGACCTCGGCGCCGAAACGGCGGAAGGCCTGGGCAAGTTCGAGTCCGACATAACCAGCGCCCAGAACCAGAAGGCGTTTCGGGATGTGATCAAGTTCAAAGGCCTCGATGTGGGTCAGCGGCTTCGCCTCGGCCAATCCCGGAATTGGCTCAAGCGTGGAGCGCGAGCCGGTGTTGACGACTACATTTTTGCCACGCAATGCGCGTGTCCCGCCGTCGTTCAAGGCAACTTCGATGGTTTTCGGGCCAACGAAACATCCTGTGCCCATCACCAGTTCCGCGCCGCTCTTCGTGTAGTAGTGGTCGCGAAAACTCTCGACAACGATCGTCACCATCTTGCGCTTGCGCTCGCGCACGGCTGCCATGTCGATGTGAACATTCTCTTTGCTGATGCCGAATTCATTGCTGCGATGAAAGAACGACGCAACCTTGGCGCTGTGGATGATGTTCTTGCTGGGCAGGCACGCGATGTTCGGGCACGAACCGGCCACATATTTGCGCTCGATCACAATCACGCGTTGTCCCTTTTGTGCGAATGTCCCGGCAAGAATTTTGCCGCCGGTGCCGCTGCCCAGCACGAGGAGATCGTATTCTTCCATGGTTTTCTTCCCTTTTATGAGTTTTTAGCCTTTTCTGCAAATTTGACGATTCCGCGCGTTGAAGACGGGGCGGGGGCGGCGCGGGCCGGTAACGAGCCAGGCGACGCGGTGGGGCGGGGTGTTGGTAAGCACCGGGCCCGCTGGCGCGCGCTGGCGACCTCAGAGCTTGGGCAACATGCAGGTCAGGACCTTCAGTCGCAGATACTCCTCGTCGCGCAGCCCGTAGGCCCGGCGCTAGATGACGCGGATCTTGTTGTTGAGTCCTTCGACGAAGCCCAAGGAGACCTTGTTCTCGGGGCGACAGTAGGCGGCAATCCCGTCCCAGTGCCGCTCGACTTCTCGTACGGCTTGAGGCGTTGCCACTTCAGCGCCGCTCTCCAATTCTCGAAGAAGCGGCGCGCCCAGCCCTCGCGGCGGTAATCCCAGAGCTGGCCGAAGGCCTCCTTGAGCAGGTAGGCGGTGTTCAGTCGTTTGTTGGCCGCCAACAACTGCTTGAGGGCGCGGCGGCCGTCGAGCGTCAGGTTCTCCCGGTGCGAGAGCAGCGTGTACTTCTGCCCCTTGATGAACCGTCGATCGTTGCCACTCACGCGTGCGTACTCGCGCTTGCGCACCGTGTCGAGGGCATCGCCGAGGTGGCGCATGATGTGGAACTTGTCGAACAGGATGTTGGCCTGCGGCGCGTGGCGCTTGGTGGAATTGCGAAACGGCTTCCACATATCCATCACCGCCAACTGAATGCGCCGACACTTCTTCGGCCCGAGCCAGGCGAAGAACTCGTCCATGCTGGCTTCCGACCGGTCCGTGCCGCCGAACCAGATCGGGCGCATCCGATCCAGATCGCTGACTACGATCCGGTAGGTGTGCCCCTTGCGGATCGAGATCTCGTCGATGCCAATAGCGCGGGGGGCCGGGGGCCGGACGCGGCGCAGCTGCGCGCGCATGTATTGCATCTCCAAGCTCTTGATGGTGCGCCAATCGAGATGCGTCTCCTCGGCGACATCCTTGATCGTGGCCACTCGGCAGCGGCGGCCCACCCAGAACGCGAACCGCTTCGTGTAGAACGGATGGTCGGCCAGCCAGCCCAGACCTTCCTGCTTCACCGTGCCACACCGGCGGCACTGCACCCGCCGCACCGCCAGCTCCAAGTAAATCCGCGTATCGCCACACGCCAGATCGCCCACCCACCGGGGCCGCTGATCGTAGAACGCCCGATGGGCTTCCCCGCAGACGCCACACGTCGTTTTTTTCGCCGGCGCACCAGCTGCACAATGGGCACCTGCGGATCACCAAACACACCGCGCGCGGTCGCCAACGGCTGGAAGCCCGGGAAGCGATACGCATCCTGCAGTCGTCGTCGCTTGCGCATCGCCATTTCATGCCAAATTTCTCCGTCTCAACAAAGCTCCCAAACCCTTGTCCCGCGCGGCCTAGCACCGCGCGACCAGGCATTTTTCACCCACTCGAAATGCAGAAGACCCATTTAAATTTCAGGCACCCCAAGCCCAGACCACCACCGAATCCGACCAGGGCCTCAGCTTTCCGAGGAAGCGAATTCCGGCATCACCTTGGATGCGAACAGGTCGACCGCTTCGGGGCTGCCGAGCGCGAGCATGTAATAGGTCATATTGAACTCCTCGATTCGGTAGCGCAGCTCGCGTTTGATCTCGTCGGGCGTACCGATTAGCGACATCGGCAAGCGCCGCACCTCGTCGAGGTCCGCTATCCCCGAGGCGTCGCCGGCAGACTTCGCCATCGTATCAGCTTCGCTCTTGCTGGCCGACATCAGGACCAGGGGGAAGCCCGACAGTTCGATTGAATCGGGGTCGCGTCCGGCGGCGCGGGCCAACTCGTGCAGTTGCGCGATCTTCTTTTTGAGCTGGACGTTGTCGAATCTGGCCTGCTGGCTGGGCTCGACACTGCCCTGGTAGACCGCGGCGATCAGGTTCACGATGTCGGCTTCGCGCCCCGCGACCTCCAGGATTTTTTTGCCCGAACCGCCGATCATGATTGGCGGATGTGGTTTCTGCACCGGCTTGGGAAAGTTGTATGCCTTATCGATTTTGTAATAGCGACCCGTAAAGGACGGCTCCTCTTGCGTCCACATCGCCTTGAGGACCTTAATCCCTTCATCCAGCCGATCGATTCGCTCCGCGTTGGTGCCATACCCGAAGCCGTAGTTTTCGAGTTCCTCCAATTGCCATCCGGCGCCCAGCCCCGCGATGACCCGGCCACCGCTAATCTGATCGATGGTGGACAACATCTTGGCCAGCAGCGGCGGATGGCGAAACTTCATCGGCGAAATGAAGGACACCAGCCGCACGCGCCGGGTCAAAGCCGCGACCGCCGCCAGTGTCGTGTAGCATTCGATCTGCGGCTGGGCCGGAGTTCTCTCGAAGTTCAGAAAGTTGGTGCGGGTGAACATGTGGTCGGCGACCGACACCGAGTAAAAGCCCAGCGCCTCGGCGCGCTCCGCCCACGCCTTGGCGCGGTTGAAACCGGCAATCGGCAGCCCCAGGTTGAACTTGATCTCCCGCATTCAATCGCTCCTCGAATCGCTGCCGGCTGACAAACGCGCAGCGGCGCTTTATTATCACTCCGCTTTAGGCAGCGACAATCCGCGCTGCGCGATGATGTTTTTCTGCACTTCGATAGTGCCCGCCGCGATCGTGGCCGAAATTTCGTGGATCCACTGATGCTCGATGAGGCCGCCCACCGGCGCCATCGGATCCGCCTCCGTGAGCTGACCCGACGGCCCGATTATCTCCAGTCCGACCTGGCCCGCCAACTGCTCTACCGTGGTGTTGTGGACGCGCGCGATGGAACCCTCGATGGCCGGCACCTGGCCCTTGGCCTGCATCGAGATGGCGCGATAGTTGAGCAACCGCGCCGCCTGGCAGCGGCAGTAAAGGTCGGCGATCTTGGCGCGCACCTCGGGACGCTCCGACAGCGGGCGCCCGTCAACCACGGTGTTGCGAGCGTACTCGACCAGCATCTCGATCACGCGCGCCGCCTTGGCATAGCGGGCGACCCCGACCCGCTCGAAGGAAAGCCCGGCCACGACCATCATCCAGCCTTCGTTTTTGGCTCCCAGCAGGCAGTCGCGCGGGATTACGACCTCGTCCAGGAACAGCTCGTTGAAGTCGCGCGGGCCCGCCATGCTGCGGATCGGCCGCACCGTGATGCCGCGGGTGCGCATGTCCATCGCGAAGACCGAGATGCCTTTGTGCTTGGGCGCCTTCTGATCGGTGCGCGCCAGCAGCAGACACCAGTCGGCGGGGAAGTCGGCGTAACTGGTCCAGATCTTCTGGCCGTTGATCACGAAATGATCGCCGGCATCGTCGGCGCGGGTGCGCAGCGAGGCGAGGTCGGAGCCCGCCCCGGGTTCGGAAAATCCCTGGCACCAAATCACCTTGCCCGCGGCCATCGGCGGCAGGAAGCGCGCCTTCTGCTCCGGCGTGCCGAAGCGCATGATCATCGGGCCGATATAGTTGAGGTTCATGTACTGCGGCCCGCGCGGCTCGTCATGCGCATACATTTCCTCGCGAATTACGGCTTGCTTCCATTCGTTCTGCGCGCCGCCGCCATACTCGCGCGGCCAGGAGATGGTAAGCCAGCCGCGCGCGGCCAGCTTCTCGCTGATTTCCCTGGTCAGCGCCGGCACCCGATCGTCCTCGGAAAAAAGCCCGCGCCACCAATCGGGCAACTCGCGCTTTAAAAACGCCTTTACCTCATCGCGAAACTGCCTTTCCTCGGGCCGGAAATCAAAATCCATGGTCAACCCTCCGAACTTTTGCCAGGCTTCGCGGCCAAACCGCGTCAGATTCTACAAACATTTGCCGCTGACTGCGACATGTCAAAGGCTGCGCGCCGGTATAATTGTGAACGCGGGAAGAGATCAGGCGTGATTAAGTGCCCCAACTGCAGCGTTGAGAACCTCGATGGCAGCGCCTACTGCGATAGCTGCGGCGACCCGCTCGGCGCCGGCGCGTCCGTCTCGACCCCGCCGATTGCATCCGCATCGTCGCGCCGGGTCATCGCGGGCCGCTACCGGATCGAGCGCGAGTTGGGCGGCGGTGGGCAGAAGCTCATGTACCTCGCGGCCGACCAGCGGCTGAGCAACCGGCTGTGCGCGCTGGCCGAACTGACCCCCTCGGCGCGCAGCCTGCAAGCCATTGCCGAAGGCAAGCTGATGTTTGGCCGCGAGGCGGAGAGTCTGGCCAAGCTCGGCAACATCCACATCGTCCAGGTCTATGACTATTTCGATGAGGCCGACCGATGCTACCTGGTCGAGGAATACGTCCCGGGTCAAACCCTGCAGCAGCGCATCGCCAGCCGCGGCCGTCTCGGCGTCGGCGAGATGGTCGAAATCGCGTTGCAGGTGCTCGACGCGCTGGAGTATCTGCACGGCCAGACGCCACCGCTAGTCCATCGCGATCTGAAGCCGGACAACATCATGCTCGCGCCGCAGACCAGCGGCGCGGAAGTTGTCAAGCTGATCGATTTCGGCATCGCGCGCCATTTCCAGGTCCAGCGGGGCACCGTACACGGGACGCCCGGCTACGCGGCGCCGGAACAGTATCGCGGAATGTCCGAACCGCGCACCGACCTGTACGCGCTGGGCGGAGTTTTGCATTACGCGCTTTCCGGTCGCGATCCGCAGGAGCACGAACCATTCAGCTTTCCGCCGCTGGCCTCCCTGCGGGCCGATCTGCCCAACCCGCTGTGCATGCTGATCGATCAGGCGCTGAGCAGCGAGGCGGACCGCCGGCCGTCGACCGCCGCCCAATTCAAAGCGCGTCTGATTGCCGCGACATCCGCAAAACCCGTTGCCGCTCATGCGCCGCAATCACGCGCATCCGTGCCGCGAACACATCGCGCTCCTGCCCCTCACGTCCCCCCACCGCCGCGCCCACATTCCGCACCGCCGCCTCCACCGCTGGCGCCTACCGTGCCGCTGCCGGCGTCCGCCCCGCAACCCGAAGTCGTCGAGGCGGCCGACAATCAGGATGTGTTGGCGGTGGTGCGCTCGCTCTTCATGGCCGCGCTCGCGGTGGCCGGCGGGCTCGCGCTGAGCGGTGAGGTCCTGCTGGCCGGTAGGGGCATCACCATATCCAGAATTCTGCACGGCGTTGCGCTTGCGAAGATAAGGGAGGCCGCGAACCTCATTAGCACTCTGGGGCTGGTGGCGTTGCTTATCGCCCTGGTTGCGTCACGGCGGCGCGGGCGCGCGGTCACGCTCATCGTTGGGTTGATCGCGATCAGCGCTTTGCATGCCGCCGTCGCGGCGCTGCTGATCGACTACTTGTTATTTCCCGCCCTAGTCGTCGCCGTCGCTATCGGCAGCGGCCTGATGCTGCGCCGCGCATGTGTCAGGCTTCTCTCGCGCCGCGGGTTAGGACTGGCGGCGCGGGCCAGGGCGTTTTTCCTTTTGATAGCGCCGCCAGCGGCGGTATGCGCGGCCGCGTTGCTGATAGCGGCGGCGTCGCCGCCGGCGCCATCGATGTCAACCTACCGTTGGCCGCCGCCATACGCACCCGCCACTATCGCGCCAAAGCCTGCGGCGCGGCGGCCGGCAATCCGGTATCGCGCCGCAGCGCGTCCGCGGCGCACCGCACGTGCGCCCGAATTCATCGAGGCGGATCTACGCCAGAGCCTGTCCGACAATGGCTTTCCCAACGTTGGCGTGAGCGTCGATTCCGCGGGACGCGCCTACATCAGCGGAAGCGCGTCCGACTTCACACAGAAGGAGGAGATTGAAAACCTCGCCCGCGGCGTGGCCGGAGTGCGCAGCCTGGTATCCACAGTCGAGGTTCCACGCGGATGGATGGGTCTGACAGTCAAGTCGGGCGGCGGCGGCGCGCTGGTGTCATACCTGGCGCCGCGCGGACCGGCGGCGGGCGCAGGAATCATGCGGGACGACGTGATTGTCGCAATCGACAGCAGGCCGGTCGGAAATCACGCCGATTTTCGCGACGCAATCGCGGCGAAGGCGGCGGGTCAGACGGTAACGGTCACGCTGGTGCGCAATGGTCAGACTATTGACGTAGCGGTCAAGCTTGGGACAAAGCCGTCGCGCAGCGGATAAGAAGACGCCGGCACGGCGGCCGGCGCTACGGTAGAAACGGAACAGTCAGTATTTCAGAATGGGCGCTTTTCTCCCGTAGCGCCAACCTCCGTGCCGGCGTTTTTGATGGCGGGCAGGGACGCCCGCCCTACTGAGTCGCGCCGCCAGCGGTTTGACAACCTCGCCCCGGCAATCATAGCGTTCACTGGGTTATCTCAGACCTGGTTTTATTGACGCGGAGACCAAGCGATGGCGTATAGCGAGATCCTCTACAATAAAGCGGATCGTGTAGCCACGATCACGATGAACCGGCCCGCGAGCTACAACGCCTGGACGCCCACGATGAGCCGCGAGATGCGCGACGCATTTGGCGACGCCGACAATGACAACGACATCGGCGCGATCATCTTTACCGGCGCCGGCAAGGCGTTTTGCTCGGGGGCGGACATGTCGCTGGTGGGCAATCGCGCCAACTCTTCCAATGAGCCGGCAAAGCGGGAAACCCCCGTCCCGACCTCCACTACCAAGCCCCCGCGCAAGCCGGGATTGCTGCCTTATATGCGCGGCTTGCGCACGCCGGTGATTGGCGCGATTAACGGGGTTGCCGCCGGTATCGGCTTCACCATGCCGCTTTACTTCGACTTCCGCATCGCCGCGCAAGGTGCCCGGCTGGGGTCGATCTTTACCCGCCGCGGTCTGACGATCGAAGACGCAACCGGGTATCTGCTGCCGAGGATAGTGGGCCTGGCCAACGCTGTCGACCTGATCATTACGGGACGGATGATAAGCGCGGAGGAAGCCCTGAAGATGGGCTATCTGCGTGAGGTCGTGCCCGACGACCAGTTGATGGCGCGGGCACATGAGATCGCCCACGACATCGCGCACAACTGCTCCCCGATAAGCGTGGCACAATCCAAGCGCATCCTGTTCGAGCATCTGACCAGCGACCTGGAAACGGTGCTGCGCGACACCGACGAAACCACTGCCTGGATGTACAGCCTGCCGGACATCAAAGAGGGCGTCAAAGCATTTGCCGAGAAACGTCCGCCGCGCTTCACCACTCCCAAAACGCTGACGCGTGAGAAAAAATCGGACAGTTGAGCAATACGCAAGCGCCCACGAGACAGAGATTAACCCAAAGCATTTTCGGGAGACTTAAAAATGCCACTGGCAAAAGTTAACGGGATCGATCTCTACTATGAAACGCACGGCCACGGACCTGCGATTGTGCTCGCCCATGGCGGCGCCGGCAGCCACTTGAGCTGGTGGCAGCAGGTCCCGGCTCTGTCCGGCAAGTATCAGTGCGTCACCTTCGACCATCGGGGCTTCGGAGTTTCGCACGAAACCGCGGACGGACCCGGCGCCGGCTCCTACGTCGAAGACCTGCGCGCCCTGCTCGATCACCTGGGAATCGAAAAGGCCGCAGTGGTGGGCCAATCGATGGGCGGATGGACGGTGCTCGGCTTTGCCGCCACCTACCCGCATCGCACGCGGGCGTTAGTGTTGTGCGATACCACGGCGGGTATGGATGACCCCGATGTGCGGGCCGAGCAAAAGCTTATCGCGGGCCGCGCGGAGGGCGGCTTGGTTCCCCGGGCGGTCGCAGCGGATTTCCCCCAGCGCGAACCGGCGTTGCATTTCCTTTATAGCGAAATCAACCAAATGAACAATCTTCCAGCCAAGCTGCTGGCCGGCCTGTTCGGCCTGCGCTTTTCGCCCGATCCGTTGGTCGAGCATCGCATCCCGACCCTGCTGGTGTGGGGCGATCAAGACGCGCTCATCCCGCCCTCGACGATGGAATTGATGAAGCGGCGTATTCCGCATGCGCGCACCGCGCTGATACGCGGCGCCGGCCATTCGGTCTATTTCGAGAAAGGCGCCGAGTTCAACTCCATTCTGTTGGAATTCCTGCAAACCCAAGCGGCTTGATGCAACGCCCGCCGCTTAACTTTGGAGCAACTTCCATGGCAAAGATCGACTTTGACAAAGTGCCCCGCTTCTCTGAACTGCCGGCGCAAAAGGGCGCGCCCGAAGGCTCAACCTGGGGTGTGTTTGGCGACGACTATGAATTGGGATGCCTTAACTTTCTGACCCCCGAGGCCGTGGTCGCAGCGGCGCGCCTGGTGCAGAAGGGGAAAGTTTTCCGCCTCGACATGAAGGTCGGCTACGGAGAGCCCACGCTGTTCGGCCGCGCAATCGTCAGGCACAAGATCATCAGACACGCGGGACCGGACGGAAAAGTGTGGGGGCATGATGACATGCTCGACAACTACAACACCCAGGAGGGGAGCCAGTGGGACGGACTGGCCCACGTGGCCCATCCGCGCCATGGATTCTACAATGGTGTGACGCAGGACGATATCAAGTCCGGCGCGGAGTCCCGGTTAAGCATCCACAAATGGGCCAACAAGTTCGTCGGCCGCGGCACGTTGGTGGACGCGTTCAAGTTCCGCAACGACCAGGGCCGTCCGGTCGATCCGCTGACCAAGACGATCTACAGCCTCGATGACCTCAAGGGCGCGCTAACGGCGCAGAAGACGCAACTCAAACCCGGCGGCATCCTGCTGGTGCATACGGGCTGGATGCAGGCTTATCTGAAGGCGCCGGCTGAGCAAAAAAAGGAGATGGCGCCGATCAATTCGCTCAAAGCCTGCGGTATCGAAGCCAGCGGCGCGATGTGTGAATGGCTGTGGGACAACCGGGTGGCGGCGATCGGCACAGACTGCCCGTCGGTGGAATCGTGGCCGTTTGAGAAATCCCCGCTGCATATCTGGGCGCTGCCGCTGGCGGGCTTGCCGCTGGGCGAGCAGTTCGAGCTGGCGCCGCTGGCGAATGACTGCGCGCAGGACGGCCGCTACGAGTTCATGGTGGTGTCGGCGCCGCTCAACGTCGAAGGCGGCATCGCATCGCCGCCTAATGCGGTAGCGATCAAATAGCGTTGAAACGACCTGATCCGCTCAAAGGTAAATGCGTTGAGTTCCAAAATTATACTGGACCGTTACGTATACGAAGATATCTACCCCGCGTTCAAGGCAGCCACCGATGAAAAGAAAATAACTGCGAATATCAATCGCACCTTTCTGAACTGCCTCGGGCAACGAAATCTGGTTTTTCCGGCTAACACTCCGGCAGCAGTGGCCGACATCGGATGTGGTCCGTGCGACACTCTGATCCAGTATCTGACCGGGGTGCCTGTCCCGCAGGGGTTCATCGTCAGGGCAACCGACTATCTTCCCCAGTACGCCGACGGTGAACGAGGAGAGGCCCACCAAATCCTGGCGGCTGCGCAGGCGCGGAACGAATTGAAATTGGTGTCATTTTCCGTTCAGGCCGGAGAAGCGTTCGCAGGCAAGTTGTTGGAGCTTCTCTCGGAACCGCAAGACGGAGCGAAAATACGCAACGCTTTTCACCTCGTGTTCGCATCGCATGTTGTGTATCATGCCGAGGCTCCGGGAGATGTGCAGCGGATGCTCGCCGATGTGGCGAACAATGTCCTCACCCGCGACGGCATCTGTATCATGTACCATATTGGGTACGCGCCGGCGTCGTTCCAGGAGTTTCGGGCACGATTCGGAAGCGAGGCGAGATCTCGCGCTGCCAGCAACACGGGCGCGGTAACGATCGACGATCCGCCCGCCCAGATTAGCGCGGCCTGCGCCGCCCAACGCTTGCCCATCTATGAAATGGAATTTACAACTAACCTGCGATTCGGATCACTCCGCGATGAGGAATGGCTCATTTTCAAAGACCCGGGACGCTATGACGTCCTGGCCGAATCGAATCCCGCGGCATACGAAGATCTGAAGAGACTCTATTTCATCGTTCAGCGAGCTCCTTTGGAGTTCGCCGCTGACCATTCCGCCACGGGCCTTAATGCTTTCGTGGACGAGACCCGCAAGGTTATCGAGGCCAACCACGGCGCCCTTCCATCATACGAACGATTGCAGGTGGCAACCAGGGCGGACGCCGCGCCGATTCTGGCCGAGGCAATTCCTGAAGCACTCGCCGCGAGCGCCCCTTCCGGAGCCGGGAAAGCATCCGGCTGATACAGGGCCCTTCGGAGGTCGCTCGCCGACATCATTCGGGGCAACGCCTTTCCCTATGCGTGCCTGGGAAGAGCAATCCGGAAATCACGGATTTTGGTGCCGAAAACGATCCTTATCGGGTCAGGTACCTTTTGAGTTCCTGTCCGGTCAGGATACCTTTCTCCTTTGCTTTTCGGCTCCAGTATTCCTGGACCGCATGAAATTCACGTTTAAGAGGCTCGGCCCTGCTGAGCCGTAAAGCATCCTGGATCGCGGCGCTGAAGGTCTTCCCCTCGCTTCGCGCCCTCTTTTCGACCTCGCGCGCAAGTTCGGCGGGAAGTGAAATTGTCTTCTTGACGGCCCTATCCATCAGTAAATCCCAATCGTGAATATTTACAATTTCTACCACCGTTCAAGTCCGACTGGCCACCAGGGAGAATCAGATCAATTCGCGGAACCGGCGATATGCTTGGCCGCCCCCCTGCGCTCACGGCTCGAGGCGTGATATTTTTGATGCCCGCGGGTAAAATGTCAGATGATTGCGATTGTCGATTACCGGGCCGGCAACCTGACCAGCGTGGCTAGCGCCTTGGAGCATCTAGGCCATCGATGCGAGATAACCGACCAGGCGGATAAACTCCGAGCGGCCGAGCGCGTGATTCTGCCCGGAGTGGGCGCCGCGGGCGCCACGATGGAAAACCTGCGGCGACTCGAGTTGGATCACGTGCTGCGCGAGGATGTGATCGGAGCCGGCAAGCCGTTTTTGGGAATTTGTATCGGGATTCAGATTTTGATGGATCACAGCGAGGAGGATGACGCGCGCTGCCTGGGAGTTGTCGCCGGCGAGGTCACGCGCTTTCCCTCGGCCGTGGACGGACGCCCTCTGAAGGTTCCGCAGATTGGATGGAACCGGGTGCATCAACTGCGTCCCCATCCGGTGTTCGCCGGAGTGCCCGACAACAGCCATTTCTACTTCGTCAACTCCTACTATCCGCTGCCCGCCGATCCATCGGTGGTGATCGCCACGGCCGAGCACGGTGTGGTGTTTTGCGCCGCCATCGCGCGCGAGCGCCTCGTCGCCACCCAATTCCATCTGGAAAAAAGCGGCGCGGCGGGGCTGCGCGTGCTGGATAATTTCTGCAGGCTCTAAAGAAGGTCATGCTTTCCAAACGAATCATTCCCTGCCTGGACGTTCGCGCCGGCAAGGTCACCAAGGGGATCGAATTCCAGGGCAACGTCGACGTCGGCGATCCGGTCGCGATGGCCCGCGCCTACTACGAGCAGGGCGCCGACGAGCTGGTCTTCTATGACATCACCGCGTCCAACGAGCGGCGCGGGATCATGATCGACGTGGTGCGCGCCGTGGCGCGCGAAATCTTCATCCCCTTCAGCGTGGGCGGCGGCTTGCGCACGCTGGAGGACATGCGCGCGGTGCTGCTGGCCGGCGCGGAAAAGGTCTCGATCGATTCGGGCGCGGTGCGCAACCCGGAGGTCATCACGGAGGGCGCGCGGGCGTTCGGGAGCCAATGCATCGTGCTGTCCATGCAGGTCAAGAAAACCGGCGTGCGGCCGGGGCTGCCGTCGGGCTACGAAGTGGTGATCGACGGCGGGCGCCTGTTCACCGGCAAGGACGCGATCGCGTGGGCGCAACAGGGCGAGCGGCTTGGCGCGGGCGAGTTGTGCATCAATTCGATCGATCGCGACGGCACCAATCTGGGCTTCGAAATCGAGCTGACCGGCGCGATCAGCCGCGGCGTATCGATCCCGGTCATCGCCTCGGGCGGCGCGGGCGAGCCCGAGCATCTGCGCCAGGCATTCGTGGAGGCCGGAGCCGACGCCGCGATCGTTGCCTCGATGGTGCATTACGGCAGCTATCCAATCCCGGTCATAAAGCGCTATTTACATGAGCACGGAGTGGACGTGCGGGACGGCCTCGGGCCGGAAAGGAGCGGGCTGTGAAACTGGCGTTGGTGGCTGCGGATTTTAATTTCGACGTGACGTCGTTGATGCTGGAGCGGGCGCGCCGCCATGCCGAGTTCCTGGGCGCGGAGGTCATGATCGTCCACGTGCCGGGAGTGTTCGACATGCCGGCGATCATCAAGCGGTTGCTGGCGCGCAAGGATATCGACGCCGTGGTGCTGATCGGCGCCGTCATCAAGGGCGACACTCTGCACGACGAAGTCATCATGCATGCCACCGCGCAGGCGGTGGCCCAGCTTGCCGCGCAGACCGGCAAGCCGGTTGGCTTCGGCGTGACCGGACCGGGGATGACTCGCGACCAGGCGGTCGATCGTATCGACAACGCGCGCAACGCGGTCGAATCGGCGGTCCGGATGCTGCAGGCGCTCAAGCAAGTCGACTCGGCCTGAGTAGGGCGGGCGGCCCTGCCCGCCATCCTTGGTTCGCAGCGGTTTGTGCATACTGTTCAAAGTTGAAGCGCGCGTGCCTTGAGCGTGTGGAGATAGCGGACCTATACTTCGCGTAGGATGGATAAGAGGGGCGGCGGAGTGGCGGAGCGGCAGAACTTCTCGACGCGGATGGCGGCGCGAATCCTCGCGATCTCGCCCGAACGCATCCGCTATTGGGTCAAGCGCAAACTGGTGAAACCGGCGGCGGTGCGCGGCCGGCATTATCAGTTCACCTTCGAGGACCTCCTCATGATGCGCCTGGCCAAGGAATTGCTTCCCAACCGGCGCCGGCTTGAGGTGGTAGCGCGATGCTTTCAGCGCGTCGGCCATATGCTCGACGCGCAGCGCCCGATGACCGCGCTTAAACTTTATGAAGAGGACGGCTGCATCCTGGTGCGCGACGGCGCGGTCATCTTCGAGGCCGACACCGGCCAGATGCGGCTGGAGTATGCCGTCGCGCGCGCCGGCGAAACCATCAAGCAGGCGGACGCTCCGGTGCGCCTGCGCCGCCTGCTCGACGCCGCCGGCGGACTGGAAGAGACCAATTCCGCGCGCGCGGTGCAGATGTACCGGGAGTACCTGCAATTTCGCCCGCGCGACGGCGCGGTTCATCGCCGGCTCAGTACACTGCTCGAGCGCGCCGGCGACCTGAGCGGCGCCGTGCGCCATCTGGACGCCGCCGCGGTGGTGGAGCCCAACAGCGCCGAACTGCATTTCGATCTCGGCGTGCTTTACCGCAAGCTCCAGAACATGGAGCGCGCCGCGGCGTGCTTTAGCCGCGCGCTGGAATGCGAGCCGGACCTGATCGAGGCCCATCTGCATATGGCGCAGATTTACGAGCAGCAGGGACGCAAGCGCGAAGCGATGCGCCATCTCAGCGCCGCCCACCGTCTGATCAATCAGGATTAGATTCCCGTCCCCGTGCGGCAGCGACTGTCGAAGAGAGACTGCCACCTGCTCGCGAAGAAACGCCGGCACAGAGGCCGGCTGCTACGGCAGACAGAGACGATGCATATCTTCGTAGCAGCCGGCCTCCGTGCCGGCGTTTCTTTGCTTGCTTTCCCCGTAGAGGTGCCGAATGTTTGCGGACTCACGCATGCGGCGCTATATGCCAACTTGAATGCGAACGCTGTTCCCAAGGAGGGACGTCTATGAGAGCCGCAGTAATGGAAGCAATCCGCCAGCCGCTGGTGGTCAGGGATGTGCCCGATCCGCAGTTGCCGTCAAACGGCGCGATCCTACGGGCCGAGGCCGAAGGGGTGTGCCGCTCGGATTGGCATGCGTGGTCGGGAGACTGGTCGTGGATTGGACTGACGCCGACGCTGCCGCTGGTGATGGGCCATGAATTTTGCGGCGTGGTCGAGGAAGTGGGCAAGGATGTGCGCAACTTCAAACGCGGCGACCGCGTCCTGGTGCCATTCAGCCAGGGCGAGGGCTCCTGCGAGTACTGCCGCACCGGCAACTCCCATGTCTGCATGCGGCCGCAGCTTCCCGGCTTCAGCTATTGGGGCGGCTACGGCAGGCTGGTCGGGGTGCCGCAGGCGGACGTCAACCTGGTGCCGATGCCCGACGAAGTGGGCTTTCTGGAGGGCGCCGCGTTGGGCTGCCGGTTCATGACCTCGTATCACGGGATCGTCGACCGCGCGCAGGTAAAGCCGGGCGAATGGGTGGCGGTGCACGGATGCGGCGGGATTGGGCTGTCGGCGGTCCATATCGCGTCGGCGATCGGCGCCACCGTGATCGCGGTTGACCTCGACGATCGCAAGCTCGAACTGGCCAAAAAGGTCGGCGCCGCGCACGTCATCAACGGCAAGAGCACCGACGCGGTAAAAGCAATCGCCGACCTCACACGCGGCGGCGCCCATGTCGCGGTCGACGCGCTGGGAATCGCAACGACCTGCCGCAATGCGATCTTAAGTCTGCGCAAACAAGGCCGCTCGCTCCAGATCGGTCTCACCAGCGCGAACGAAAAGGGTGACGTCGCGCTTCCAATCGACCGCATGGTCACGATGGAGCTGCAACTTATCGCCTCGCTGGGAATGCCAGCGTCGCGTTATCCCTCGATGCTGGCGATGGTCGGGTCAAAGAAGCTGCGGCCCGGCGATATGATCACGGAAACGGTTGGGCTCGCAGGCGCGTCGCGAGTCCTGGAGGAGATGACCAGCTTCCAGAACGTGGGAATGTCGATCATCAACGAATATTAGTAGGGCGGGCCTCCGTGCCCGCCGGTTAGGATGGCGAGCACTGGTTGGGCGGTTCGTGAATGGGTCAACGGGTAGGGGCGGTTCGCGAACCGCCCGCGGATGGTCGAGAGAAAGAAAAGCCTCCATGGGCGCTGAGAGTCCACGAGGCCGAGAACGGGCGGTTCGCGAACCGTCCCTACGGGTGCCGTGCCAGCGTAGGCGGGCTCGGGGGCCCGCCTACTGGTTGAGAGGACCGCATCCGGGGGATAAGCTCAGAAGCAATGGAACGCCCACTTAAAGAGGTTGACCTGCTGCGCCATGAGCTCAAGGCGCTGCGCTATATTTTGGAGAATCTGCATCGCGGCCGCCTTGCCGCCGGCGATTTGCCCGCGCGTGAGGACTTCCAGTCCGAGCAGGGACGCGAACTGTATGACGCGATCATCAATGCCGGGGACCGCCCGGCGGCGGAACAGGCAATCGCCAAACTGGAACTGGAAGGGGTGGACCTGCAATCATTCCTGCGGCTTAGCGCGGACCACTATTACACCTATCCGGCGCTGGTGAAGGAGCGCGCGGCGGCGATTCGCTCGGGCGCCTTGAAGGTCGAAAGCGCGTGAACGAATTCCCCGGCGGCGGCGACCTGTATTTCCTGCTCGATCGCAACGGCGCGCTAGTCGCCTACCGCGAACATGTCGCGCCGTGGGCGGCGGTGGTGGCCTTCAGCAGCGAGCAGGCGGCCGAGCGCTTTTTCCGCGACAGCGGCGGCGAAGGCTGTGATATAGCCACGGTAGCCGCCGGCGACGAAGCGAGTCTGCGCTCGATAATCAAGCAGGTGAAGGGCAGCGGTATCCGCTACCTGCTGCTCGACTTGGATTATCGTCGCGGCGACTGCACGCGCTATGAGTTCGAAGGGGACTGGTTCGGTCCCTCCAAGCCGCATCAGTTCCGCCCGGCAAGTCATTGAGAAATGAGAAATGAGAAAAGAGAGGCAGACACAGAATTGGAATGAGAAATACGGCGACGGCCTTTCTCGTTTTCTCTTTTCTATTTTCTCTTTTCTCACCACTCACCACCTGCCGCGGCATCTGCGCTATCTTGTGAACGATGACGGTCGCCATCAATGACATAGATACGGCGCGCCAGCGCCTGGCGCCGGTCCTCAAGCTAACCCCGCTGCAACACAGCGCGACGCTGTCGCGGATGCTCGAGGCCGAGGTGCTGATCAAGCCCGAAAACCTCCAGAAGACCGGCTCCTTCAAGATCCGCGGCGCCTACAACCGGGTGATGGCGCTGACGCCGGAGCAGGCGCGCCACGGAGTGGTTGCCGCCTCGGCGGGAAATCATGGCCAGGCGTTGTCCTACGCGGCCACGGCGGCGGGCGTCAAGGCGACGATCGTGATGCCGGAGACGGCGGCAATCGCCAAGGTCGAGGCCACCCGCAGCTACGGTCAGACCGTGGTGCTGCGCGGTATCAACTACCAGGAAGCCCGGCGCGCCGCCGATCTGTTATGTCATGAGACCGGCGCCACCTTTATCGACGCCTATGACGATCCGTGGGTGATTGCCGGGCAGGGAACGGTTGGCCTCGAAATCGCCCAGGAAGGCGCCGACGTTGTGGTCGTGCCGGTGGGCGGCGGCGGTCTGATTGCGGGAGTGGCGGTGGCCCTGGCGGCGCGCGCCCCGCAGACCATGATAATCGGGGTCGAGGCGGCGGGTTCGCAACAGCTCAGCACGAGCTTGCGCCGCGGAGAGCCCAGCGCGATCGATCGCCCCGTGGAGACCATCGCCGACGGCCTTGCCACCGGCAACCTCGGCGTCCTGCCCTACGAACTGATCCGCGCGCGTGTGCACGACGTTGTCAGCATCGATGATTTCGAAATCGGCGAGGCCGTTCTGCTGTTGCTCGAGCGGATGAAACTGCTCGCCGAAGGGGCGGGAGCGGCGGCGCTGGCCGGCGCGCTGAAGCGCAAAGACCTGCTCAAGGGCAAGCGGGTGGTGCTGCTGATAAGCGGCGGCAATATCGATATCAACTTGCTCGACCGCATCATCGGCCACGGCCTGGTCAAGGCCGGCCGCCTCTACCGCTTCCACGTGACTCTGCCGGACCGGCCGGTGGAACTAAGCCGCGTGCTGGCCCTGATTGGTGGCCTGGGCGCCAACGTCCGCACGATCGATCACGACCGCATGCAGCGCGGCGTCGCGCTGGGCGCCGCCCTGGTGGAACTGGAGTTGGAAACGCGCGGCAGCGATCATATCGAACTGATCCGCCGGAAACTCCAACGTCACGGTTACAGGATCGAAGATGAAGGCTAGGTTGGAGAGCGTCGCAACCGCGGGCCGATCCGCCGAGGGCCGCCGGGCCGGATGGTGGCGGATAGCGCCGGCGGCCGCCATGTTACTGCTGCTGGCCGCGGGATGCTCGAGCAAGCCCACCTATCCCAGGCAGGTAATCACCGTCCTGCCGCCGGCTCCTGAAGGCCCGTCCGCAGGCCAGTATCCGCCGCCGGGCCCGGAGACTTATCCTGGCGCGGCGCCCGAACACCCGGGACAGGTGCCGCCTCAAATTCCCGGTGCTGTGTACCCTCGCCTTCCGCCGACCCCTTCTCAGGTTCCGGGAGAGACCCGGCCACAGGTTCCTGGGGAGGTTGCACCGCCGCCGGGGCAGGGTGTGGAGCCGGGCGTCGCGGGACAATCACATTACAACCAGGGTGTGTTGCTCTTCCGCCAGGGCAATGTCGATGGCGCGATACAACAGTTTCGGATGGCGGCGGCGGAGAATCCGCGCGATATAAAGGCGCGCAACAACCTGGGCGTGCTGCTGGAGAAGACCGGGGATACCCAGAGCGCTATCCAGCAGTATCGGGCGGCGCTGCAGACCGATCCCAACAACAAGCTGAGTCATCGGCTGCTGGCCCGGGCGCTGGCGCAAAGCGGCGATATCGACGGCGCGATCGATCAGTATGAAATCGCCGTCAAGCTCGACCCCGGCGACCCCGGCGTGCACAACGACTTCGGCGTCGCATTGCATCGGCGGGGCGACGATCGCGATGCGATCTACCAGTACCGGCGCGCCCTGGCGCTTGACCCCCAGGACTTCGCCGCGCATCGCAACCTGGCCGACGCGCTGAATGATACCGGCAATACCGCGCTAGCCATCAAGGAGTTGCAAATAGCGGGCCGGCTCCGGCCCGATGACCCGGTAATCCATAACGCGTTGGGCAATCTGCTGTTCGAACAGAACGATTTGAGCGGCGCGATGGCGCAGTGGCAGGCGGCCAACCGGATCGATCCCAAAAATGCGGACGCGCTGGCCGGTATGAGTATCGGCTTTTGGAAGATGGGGCTGCGGCGCCAGGCGCTGGACAGCTACCGTCAGGCGGTCGCGCTGGCGCCCGGCTATTTGTGCGACGACACCCAGCTTCGCGGCCAGGGCCATTGGAACGGTCCTACGCTTAGCGCGCTGCACGACGTCGCCAAGGCGCCGGGCGCGCCTTCGTGTTCGGGTACGTGAAACACTAGTAGGGCGGGCGTCCCTGCCCGCCTTGGGCGGGTGGGATTCTAGCGTTACAAATCGCGAGCACGGAGACCCGACTGAAATACGCTGAAATCGTTATGATCGTTATGATGGAGTCATTGTGAAGCTTTCGGTTATCGACCAGTCACCTGTTCCCGCCGGTTTCACGCCGGCCGACGCGCTGCAAAACACGATCGAGCTGGCCCGCCTGGCCGACCGGCTCGGCTATGAGCGCTACTGGATCGCGGAGCATCACGCGATCGACGCGCTGGCCAGCCCCGCGCCCGAGATCATGATCGCGCGGGTGGGGGCGGAGACCACCGGCATCCGGGTCGGCTCTGGCGGCGTGATGCTGCCGCATTACAGCTCGCTCAAAGTCGCGGAAACCTTCCGCGTGCTGCACGCCCTGTACCCGGGCCGCATCGATCTGGGTATCGGCAGGGCGCCCGGCGGCACCCCGTTGGAGAGCTACGCGTTGCGGCGTGATCGTGAGCGGCCCGAAGTTGACGATTTTCCCCGGCAGCTCACTGAGTTGCGCGCTTTTCTTAATCGCAGCTTCCCGGCCAAACATCCATTCAACCGCATCAGGGTATCGCCTGACACGCCCGGCGCGCCCGAGGTATGGCTGCTGGGATCCAGCATGTGGAGCGCCTCGGCGGCGGCCCAATTCGGCCTTTCCTACGCCTTTGCGCACTTCATCAATCAGCATCCGACGCGGATAGCGCTGGAGTATTATCGCGAGCATTTCAAACCGTCGAACGATTTGGCGGCGCCGCGCGCGATTTTGGCCCTGGGCGCGATCTGCGCGGATACCGAAACGGAGGCGCTGCGGTTACTGAGCAGCTCGCGGCTGTTCCGCAACCGGATCAGGCGCGGTGAAATCGGACCTATTCCAACCCCCGAGGAAGCGATTGCGGAGTTAGGTCCCAACCAGGAGCCGCCGATGGCGGGTGACGCGGAATGGCCCCGCTATATCGTGGGCGACCCCGAGCAGGTCCGCTCTCAGTTAGTCGACATGGCCAGTTTATTGCACGTCGATGAACTGATGATCGTAACCATCACCCATGACCATCGCGCCCGGATGCGATCTTATGAATTGTTAGCGCAAGCCTTCGGAATCGAGAAAAGAGAAATGAGAAACGAGAAAAGTCAGTGAGAGAATATATCTGAGTATATTGAGAGAAAACTCACTTAAGCTGAAGGTGCGCTGCTACGTCGTCGCCTTCGGCGTGGGAGTCTTGGTTGGTGTGCGCGTCGGCGTGTGAGAGGGTGTTTTCGTTGGAGACGTTCGCAGCAGTGACCTTTTTCTATGCGCCGCCTACACCACCCTCAGAACCTTGATTTTTCATCGCTATGTTATTGCTTGAATCCCAGCAATATCAAATAGCGTTGAAATCATGGCAACTTGCTGCTAAATGCGATCCTCGCAGCGATGGCGAGCGGGGGCTTTACGACTCACCTCTCTTTTCACTCAAACCGCTACGGCAATCGCGATAACCATCATCGCGGTAAGAAGGCCCACCGCGACCGCGGTCACCGCTATCCAGGCTACGTTGGAGGGCGCGGGCTTTTGGATCGCGCCGGTACGGGCGCTCAGCCATTGCGCAAAGTTTTGGTGGTTCTCGGCCAAAGCCAGGTAGTCGGCCATCTCCTCATTGCTAATGTCCGGCTGCCGCATCCTTTTTTTGCGTGCCAGATGGCGCATCCTGACGAGCAGGTCGTGGTCGGTATCGGCATTGAGCTCGTGGCGGATCAGCGCCGGGATTTCATCGCACATAGGTTCGTATGAATTGCAAACCGCAAGGCTCGAATTTTCCGCTAACATGGCAGACTCCCATTGGCTGCCGGCGCGCTTTCTTTAAGGAGTGCGAAATTGAGCAGCCTGTCCTTATGTCGCCTTTTTGAAGGTTCTCCTTTTTGGAAGAGGCGTTTTCCTCCGGATGCAACGCTTGGACCAAAGCCCCGCGCCTCGGTCTGGAACCTGCTCCATCAAAGGAAGAGCTGGCTTGGTTTCTGTCATTTGCCCAAGCCTGGTTCAGATATTTCAAGCACTTCTCCAAATCGATAGAACAGTTCGTGGACACAATGAGGTCGATTGGCAAAGGCGCAAATCGACACCGAGCTGCGCTGGCATGCAAGCCGAGGATGGCAGCAGGTGCAGAAATTTTGCGGCGCGTCGATCCTGGCACTGACCGATCGACTTATCAGGGGAGATACAGATGAAATATATGCTGCTGATTTATGAGGACGAGCGCGCCTTGGATGAAACCGAGCGGGAGCAGTGTTACGGGGAATCCGTGCAGCTCACGCAGGAACTCAACACGAGCGGAAAGTATTTGGCCGCCGCGCCGCTGCATCCCACCTCCATGGCTACCAGCGTTCGGGTGCGCGACGGCAAACGATTCGTCACTGACGGTCCCTTTGCCGAGACACGCGAACAACTCGGCGGCTACTACCTGATCGACGCGAAAGACCTCGACGAGGCGGTCGCCATCGCCGCCCGGATTCCAGGGGCGCGCCGCGGTACCGTCGAGGTCCGGCCCGTGATCGAACTGGTGGGGCTGCCGGCCGACTAACCCCCCGCAAAGGAATTCGCCGCCGCTGTCGATTCCGGGTGCTCTCGTTCGACTTGCAATTAGAAGCCGGGGTCGGCCGGCGGGGCGGAAATCAGTTCCAAATCTACAATCAAGAGGAGACCGCGCGATGCGATTCATGATCCTGCGCAAGGCAGATAAGAACACAGAAACCGGGGCGATGCCGAGCACCGAGCTCATTACTGAAATGATGAAGTACAACGAAGAGCTGATCAAAGCCGGCGTCATGTTGGCGGGCGATGGGCTGCATCCGAGCTCCAGGGGTGCGCGGGTCAAGTTCTCGGGGGGAAAGCCGACAATAATAGACGGGCCCTTCACGGAGACCAAAGAGCTCATCGCGGGCTTTACCATGATTGAGGTGAAGTCGAAGGAAGAAGCGCTGCAATGGGTCAAACGATGGCCGGCGCTCGACGCCGACGGCGAGGTCGAACTTGAAATTCGGCAGGTCATCGAGGCGTCGGACTTCGGTCCCGAGCTGACTCCGGAACTCAGGCAGCAAGAGGAGCGGCTGCGTGCGGAAAGCGCCGCAAAGAAATAATCGCGCCAGTGCCGTGGAGGTGACTCTATACGCGGCCGGCAATTCGCAGACTATAAATGGAGGGGCGAGCGATGAGCAGTTCAGGATTCGCCAGGGAGCGGCTGGGCCGCATGCACGATGTGATGGCCGGTCATGTCGAGCGCGGCGAAGTACCCGGCATCGTCACGCTGATTGCCCGGCGCGGCGAGGTACACGTCGATGCTATCGGGACCAAAACGCTCGGTGGCAGCGACCCTATGCGGCGCGATACGATCTTTCGCATAACCTCGATGACCAAGCCTATTACGGCCGCGGCGGCGATGATCCTGGTGGAAGAATGCAAGCTGCGCCTGGACGATCCCGTGGATCGGCTGCTGCCTGAACTGGGCGGTCGCAAAGTTCTAAAGCGTCTTGACGGGCCGCTCGACGACACCGTGCCCGCCAATCGGCCGATAGCACTACGCGACCTGCTGACCATGCGCCTTGGGCTCGGAATGATCTTTGGCCCGCCGGATGTATATCCAATCCAAAAGGCTATAAGCGAACTGCAGCTCGTCGGGTTCGGGCCGCCCAATCAGTCCACACCGCATAACTTCGACGAATGGATCGGCCACCTCGCGACGCTCCCGCTGATGCATCAGCCGGGCGAGCGATGGATGTACAACACCGGCTCTTACGTGTTGGGTGTGCTGGTCTCCCGCGCCGCAGGCCAGCCGCTGGAGACGTTCCTGCGCGAGCGCATCTTCGATCCATTGGGCATGAAGGACACGGGTTTCAGCGTCCCGGCGGCGAAACTCGATCGGCTGGCGACCAGCTACTGGGTCAATATCCAAACCGGCGCGCTGGAATTCAACGACGGCGTTCACGACAGCAAATGGAGCCGCCCGCCCGTATTTCCGGACGGCGGCGCGGGAATGGTATCGACCGCCGACGATTACCTGGCCTTCGGCCAGATGATGCTTAATGGTGGCAAACTCGGCAGTACGCGCATCTTATCCAAACCTTCGGTGCAGACCATGACGACTGACCACCTTACCCCACAGCAGAAAGCGGTCTCCACCTTCTTTCCCGGTTTCTGGGAGAGCCGCGGCTGGGGATTCGGCGTGTCGGTAGTTACCCGCCGCGACGACATCGCCGCGGTCCCCGGACGGTATGGTTGGGACGGCGGCTATGGCACGTCATGGTCGTCCGACCCGAGCGAGGACATGGTAGCAATCCTGATGACTCAGGCGGCGAAATTTCCGCTGCTCTCCGGTGTCTATCTGGATTTCTGGACCTCGGCCTACCAGGCGATTGACGACTGACGATGAGTTCTCTCATTCTATAAATAGTTGATGTGAATCGAGGCGTCATCAAGGAGGATCAACCAATGGCGGTGAAGACAATTCCAGACGGGTATCATAGCGTCACGCCATATCTGTGCGCGAAAGACGCGGCTGCGGCGATCGAATTCTATAAAAGGGCATTCTCGGCCATCGAACGGGTGCGAATGATGCAGCCCGACGGCAGAGTCGGCCACGCCGAAATCCAAATCGGCGATTCCATGATTATGTTGTCCGACGAATTTCCAGAGATGGGTGCACGGAGTCCCCAGAGCCTGGGAGGATCACCCGTGAGCATCCATCTGTATGTCGAAGACGCGGACGCGATGTTCAATCAGGCGGTCGCAACCGGAGCTAAAGTGAAGCGGCCGATAGCAGATCAATTCTATGGCGACCGCATGGGTGGAGTTGAAGATCCATTTGGACATACCTGGTGGATCTCGACGCACAAAGAGGACCTATCACCGGAAGAGTTCAAAAAGCGCGCGGCCGCCGCGAGTCACTAAAGCCAAAAACCCTGGCGCGGGCTGACGCCCGCAACCCAAACGCGCTACCTGCCCCTTCTGACACCCTCTCCCATTTATCTATGGGAGAGGGCGGGGAGAGGGTGCCTTGAAAAAGAGGGCCACAAGATTGCAAACCCGTTTCACAACAGCATGCCGCTGTCGCTTTCGCTACAAAGATCGAGGATGTTTTTGCATCATGCAAGCGCTGAAGGCACCCTTCCCCAGTCCTCTCCCATAGATAATTGCGGAAGAGGGCGCGCGGCGCGGCTGTTGCGGTTTTTTTCGTAACCGCCGTGACGCGCGGGTGGGGGAGCAGGGACGGTAGCAATCCGTAACTGCCAAACGATTGAGCGAATTCGCCCGGCGGCAGTGCGTTCGGTCGCGTCAATACAGCGTCAGGCCAAAGTCAGCTTCCTGCTGGGGACCGCTGGGGGTTCCAGCCGAACCGGCGAACCAGAACTGGTTGCCTTGAGAGGTCAACCCGTTGGCTGCGTCCACGTGGTGCCAAGCGGTGATCCATAGATGACATTGACTGCAGACAAGGCTGACGCCGGCCCGCAGCGCACGCACCCTGGGTAGTTTCTATCTATTCCTACTGTCGGTTCACGACCGGCGGCGATTCGATCAGCCGTGCCGCGTCTCCCGCATTCCCACCTCGCCGAAACGCCCCCTAAAGCACTCGGCGGCACCTCGCTTAACCTGCATAGCGCATGTACCACCCATTCCAGTTCACGTTTGTATACTTAAATGTTCAAAGTGAAGTCACATTTCCATATAGATTTCCATAATATCCATCTTGTACAAAGTAGACGGGCGGAGGGTTCAGACTAATCGAGGATAAAGATGGCTCTCCAGCGCAGGAGGAGGACACGGTGGCGTGGCCAGAAGCGGTCGGCGTGGGTATCGGTGCTCCACCGATGCCTGTCCCGTTCGGCATTCATGCTCATCGGGACGACACTCTGATGCACGTTGCGTCCCTCAGTGGATCACAGGATATCGGGTCACTGGAACGTCACATTTGCATCGTGACGGAAACCTATCCTCCTGAAATAAATGGCGTTTCCCTGACTCTTGCGCAACTGGTCAAAGGTTTGCTTGCGCTCGGTCACGTGGTCTCGCTGGTGCGCCCACGCCAGCACCCCTTTGACACCTTCGGCCGCTACTATGATTACCGGGCAATTTTAGTTCGTGGAGTGCCTTTACCGGGGTACAAAGGACTGCAGTTTGGCCTGCCTGCCGGCAGGCTGCTTCGGAACTGCTGGGCGCGGCATCGTCCTGACGTGGTCTATGTGGCAACCGAGGGACCCCTGGGATGGTCGGCGGTATGCAACACGCGACGTCTGGGTATTTCGGTTTTCAGCGGCTTTCATACCAACTACCACGCTTACTCAAAACATTATCGTCTGGGCTGGCTGCAAAACCTCGTCCTTCGATACCTCCGCACATTCCACAACCGAACATCAGGCACATTGGTTGCCAGTGGAGACCTAGGCATCCGATTACGGGAACTCGGGTTTAACAATGTGAATGTGCTGGGCAGGGGTGTGGACAATCAGCGATTCACACCGGAGCGCCGATGCGCCGAGCTGCGGACCCGTTGGGGTCTTTCAAATGACGGCCTTGCCATACTCTATGTGGGGCGCCTCGCACCCGAAAAGAACGTGCGGCTCGCTATAGATGCGTACCGCGCCATCAAACGCCGCAACACCGCGGTCAAATTCATCCTTGTGGGCGATGGCCCCATCCGCACCACTCTTCAAAGGGAACATCCCGATTTGATCTTCGCCGGGCTGCAAACCGGTGAGGAGCTGGCCAGGCATTATGCCTCAGCGGACGTCTTTCTCTTCCCCAGCGAGACGGAAACCTTCGGGAACGTCACATTAGAGGCGATGGCGAGTGGCCTGGTCGTAATCGCTTATGACTACGCGGCCGCAAAAATTCACATCACGCATGGGGAGACCGGCCTACTGGTCCCCTATGCGGAGTCAAAGACGTTCATCGACACCGCCGCCCGGCTGGTTCTTGCGCATCATTCGCTGGATCGGATAAGGCGGCAGGCCCGCCAATATGCAACTTCCATCGATTGGCCGCGGGTCGTGGAAACGTTTGATTCGCTACTGGCAGACGACGGCGGCGATTGCACCGCCATCTTCGATAACGCAACCAATTTTGGGCGCATGCCTAAAGCGGAGAGGATGTAAATATGTTGGCGGATGATATGCAGCGATGGGCGGCCCGGTGCCTTGGCGTCAATACCGGGGCACCCTGGAAGCTTGACGCCTGGCATGGATGGATATTGGCGGGTGCGGTTCTGGCATTTCTGATCGCGGCTTCTGCGATTGCAAAACTCGTACGCCTCGTCTTCACCCTGCGCGCAGTCGCGCTAGCGCCATCTCTGACACGGCCGTTATCGAAATGGGTGCGGTCCCTTGACTATTCGGATGACGAATTCCTGCGCGCCGATGGAGCGGCGGAGCGATGGGTTGAAATCCGCAAACTGGCGATCGACCGTCTGGCCGGGTTTTTTCAGGCCCAATCCGCAAAATCGATCGCGTGGGGTAACGAGATCCGCGAAAGCTTCTCGGATTTGCGCTTTACCGACGCCAACCGGGTCCCTTTTCCTTTCATGAGGGCCGTCCGCGACAAGTTCAATCTTTGCTCGGTGGTGACCGAGTCCAACGGGCCCAAATTGCGCGACCTCGACGGCCATTGGAACCTGGATGTGAGCGGTTCTTACGGGCTCAACGTGGCGGGCTTTGACCGCTACAAGGAGTGGATGGAAAAGGGCTGGGAGCGGGTCCGGAATCTCGGCCCGGTTTTGGGGCCGCTTCATCCGATCGTGGCCGAAAACATCGCTCTGCTCAAATCGATCTCAAAACTGGACGAAGTGTCTTTTCATATGAGCGGGACCGAAGCCGTGATGGCCGCAGTACGGCTGGCGCGATTCAATACCCGCCGGAAGTTAATCGTGTCCTTTTCGGGAGCGTATCACGGCTGGTGGGACGGCGTGCAGCCCGGACTGGGCAGCGAACGTACTATCACCGATTGCCTCACCCTTAAAGACTTGCACCCCGCCTCGATCGATCTCATCCGCCGGCGCGCGAAGGAAATCGCCGGCGTTCTGATTAATCCGGTTCAGTCCTTCCATCCCAATTTACCGCCGCCCAGTGATACCGTCTTACTCACCAGCGGAGTGCGTAAGACGCAGGATTCAACCTCGCACTATGCGCAATGGTTGCGCAAGCTGCGCGAGGTCTGTACCGAATGCGGCATTCCTCTAATTTTCGACGAAGTGTTCAGCGGCTTTCGGCTCGCCCCGGGCGGCGCACAGGAGTACTTCGGCGTCCCGGCCGATATGGTCGTGTATGGGAAGACCGTAGCGGGCGGGATGCCCATCGGGCTCGTCTGCGGCAAGAAGGAGCTGATGCGCCGCTTCGATCCCGAGCATCCGATGCGCATTGCGTACGTGATCGGAACATTTTCTGCGCATCCGCTGGTAATGGGCGCCATGAACGAATTCCTGAGGTGGCTGGGCGAGCCCGCTACTGCCAAACTGTACCAGGAAGCAAACAGCCGATGCGAAGAATGGGTCCGTTCGACCAATCAGAAACTGGTCGAGTCCTCCGTACCGCTTCGCGTAATGAACCTCGCCACCGTCTGGACGGTGCTGTTCAAGGAACCAGGCCGCTATAACTGGCTGCTGCAGTACTATCTACGCGCGGAAGGACTGATGCTGAGTTGGGTCGGGACAGGACGGTGCATGAGCAGCCTGGATTTCAGCAACGAAGACTACGCGGAATTGCAGGCCAAAATAGCCACAGCAGGGCAAAAAATGAGATCTGACGGATGGTGGTTGAACGAGGAACAGCAGCCGGGGAGGGACAAAATAATGCGTTCTAATCTGATCCGGGAAATGGCGAGGAGCATTGTACAGGTGCCCAGTCCGCTGAAGGATACCTACGCGGAAATCATGCAACGCAAAAGGGACGACCACGTAGCTTCACATAGCAATGTGGTGAACCAGGTGCTGCATCTGTTCAGCTCCAGCACCTTCATACTCTGCTACCTCGTTTTCTTTTTCAACTTCACGCTGGCGGTTTCTCTGGGAGTCGCCGCGCTCCTGCTCCGGCAATTCGGACACGCAATTCTGGAACCTCCGTGCCATGATAAGGAAAAGGCGCTGCTAGGCTACAATACCAGGAACAAAACTATTATTCTCGCCGCATACGTGTTGGTTCCTGTCGTGCACCTGATGAGTGCGGGCTCGATAAGCGTGGAGACTATCAGGACCATCCTTCCCACGGCCGCCAGACAATGGTTCCTGTTGACACTGGCGGTGGTTTTCGGGCGTGTGGCATACCTGGCGTTCAAGCATAATTTCTGCAGCGCGATGATCTGGTTCGTCAAGTTGATCACTGATCCGATTACGGACGTGATGGCTTATTATACGAGTTTGGGCAGGATGGCGCAGGTATCGCACGCGCGGAAAAGCGAAGCAGCATGACTCTTGTAGTTTTAGCCATCGCGGCAGTGCTGCTGAGCTTCGAGCGGATTTGCTACGTTTGGGCGTGGCGTTACCCTGGGTCGTTTTGCAGATTTAGCGGTTATCCCGGCGTATCCGTTTTCGGTTCGCCGGTCGCAGTTTTGCAGAACCTCTTCTATGGATTCAAGGCAATTCAGATACTTACCTTTTTCAGCTGGTGTCTCTTTTTTGGACACGGTTCACTGGTTCCGCTCGATGGAAGTATATTTTCGTTCACCTTGGGAGTGGTTCTCATTCTTTCAGGGCAGTTTCTTAACGTCAGCGTGTTCCGGCGCCTGGGCGAGGTCGGGGTTTTTTACGGCAATCGGTTCGGTTACGACGTTCCCTGGTCCGAGCAGTTCCCGTTTTCGGTTTTGAAGCATCCCCAATATGTCGGCGCCACATTATCAATCTGGGGGTTTTTCCTGATGATGCGTTTTCCCCACAATGATTGGTTGATGTTGCCGTCACTGGAAACGGTGTATTACATCCTGGGCTCCTATTTCGAGCAGTAGTGAGAAGGGCGGTCGGCTGTCGTTGTCAATTCGCCATCGACAGGCGGCCGCCGCGCACACCCGGCAATTGCCCGGGCGCAGAGGCCTGCCACGGCGATCCCGGCAAGCAGTTGCAGCATAACAAGACTTGCGAGCCAGAGTCGGATTGTCCGTTTCATCGCAAGGCCCTTATCAGCATCCGCAACGGCAGACGAGGAGTGAGTGGAGAGGAGTGAGAGGCAGAAAAGAGGGGGAGAAGTTTGAGTCTCTCTTTCTCACTTCTCACTCCTCTCTTCTCACTTCTTTTCCCTCGCGTGCTCGGCCCGATCCAGATCGCCGGCGGGATCGCGGGTTAAATCCGCTCGCAGGAACTCCTGGTTCTCGGGCAACGCGAGGCGCAAATCCCGCACCTGCTCGATCTGTACGCGCAGAGCGCGCCCGGAACATTCCATGAGATGCCCGCCGGCGCTGCGGTCCGTAGTGATGAAATGCAGATGATAGCCCGGCACCTCCAGCGTCTTGACGTATTGCGGCGACCAGAAACCCACTAAGGTGCCGGTAACCTCGCGCATTCTGAATTCCGGCTGATGGGCGGCGGCCACGATCAGCGGAGTGCCTTCTTCCGACTTGCACATCGCGCGCGCGTGCATAAACGGGAACGAGCCGTCGATGCGAATGGCATAAAAAATGTTGCTCGATTCGCGCAATCCGTCCAGACGGGCAAACAGCGATGCCAGGTCCAGGGACTGGGCGACTTCGACGGAGTTCTCCGCTTTGAAATGGGTCACCGCCGCGAACGGGCTTAAGTCGGAATCGGCCGCGGCATGCACGCTGCCGTCGGAGCGAACCTGGAAGAAGCGGCCGTCCAGCGCTATCATCTCGCCGTCCAGTCCCTCGAACGTGCCGAGTCCGAAGTCTCCATGCTCACGCAATTTCCCGATACTGACCGCGCCCTTGTAGATACCCTCGACCAGCGCACCGGAAGTCGATACTTGAAAGAGCGTTGAATGTTCGATTTCCAAATACTCTGCCAACGCGGCGCGGATAATATGGTGCGTCGGTTCACCGCTTTCACGCTGCCTTCTTTCGAGCGCGTCCCACATCGTATTGGACAATTTCAGGTGAATTGATTTCAACTTAAGCCTCTTGGGTGGTAAGTATGGCATCATGTCGGCTCCGGAACGACTATCAGAAGGTCCCTGTAGTTAGGGATTGCGAGGGTCTTCTGCACCCTCACCCGCGCGTCACGGCTGCTGCGAAAAAAACCGCAACAGCCGCGCCGCTTGCCCTCTCCCGCAACTAAGCGGGCGAGGGGGTAGAGAGCAGAAGCACAAGAGTGAGAGAAGATAAGAGATAAGCGGCCAGGCATCGGAACTCTCATTATTTTCGCTTCAGGTAAGACCCAACTTCGTTGTCACAGGTCCGCGGGCTGTCTCGTTAGATTAGATGAAGAGGAGATATGCAATGCGCGTCAAGCTCGCCTGGCTTTTGGGGGTTCTGTGCGCGGCAAATGGAGTTTTCATGTTGCTCGCGCCGGTCGCCTGGTACCAGGTCGCTCCTGGGGTGCCCGAAACCGGGCCCCTTTGGCTTATCGCTTTGCACAGGCCAGGGCGAGCTTACTGCCGATAGCCCCAACGATTATGAGCAGGACCTGTCGATGGCGCTGATGCTCACGCTGGAACGGCTTTCACCGTTGGAGCGCGCCGCGTTTCTGCTGCACGACGTGTTCGACCTGGATTTCGAGGAGGTGGCGGGCGCGCTGGGCCGCAGTCCCGCGTCCTGCCGGCAACTCGCCGCCCGCGGGCGCGCTCACGTGCGCGCCTCGCGCCCGCGCTTTCGCCCCTCGCAGGAGGATCGAGTTTGGACATTTGCATTCCAATTTCAATGGCCTTGCCCGATCGACTGATTCCTCTTCCTGACCGGGGAGGATGGGTAAAGTAGGCTGGAAAGAAAGCGCTGGTGGTTAGATACGCGCTGAAAAATCCTGGGACAGGCGTCTACGCCTGTCATCGATGCGTGAGATCATTCCTCGCTTCACCTCTGACACCCTTATAGCATCGCCGGCCATGCTTCACTGGTGCTTTTCAATTTGAATTTTTGGCACACCCCACCGAAACCGCCATCAGATCAGGCCGATACGGCAGCCCGATCACAGGCTGCCAGCCCTGATTCAGTTACAGTGTCTAGATGCAATTCCCTGAAACATGGTGCAACCACCGAAACCAGTTAGACCCACTCCGCGTGGGTAATTAGTATCTCACGCTCTCTCTTGACGTTGCATCGCGTTGCGCGGATTATGGACCCTGATGTGGACCCTAGGTCGTTAGGGGCAAGCTCCAAAAGAAGGCGCGTCGATGAAAGTGAACATCACGAGTTCGTTTGCCGAGGCAGTAAAGCCACCGTCCGCGGGGCAGGTGGACTACTGGGACCGCAAGACTTCGGGCTTCGGCCTGCGAGTTTCCATGGGCGGGAGCAAGACATGGATTGTGCGCTACCGGCAGGGCGGCAGCCGGCGCCGTTACCTGCTCGGGCGCTTTCCGCAACTTAACGTGGCCGATGCACGTCAGGCGGCCCGGCGCTACTTGGGCGAGGTTGCCACCGGTAAAGACCCCGCCGCGGAGCGGGCCCGGGGCAAGGCCGAGCCAACGTTCGCGGACCTGGCAACGCTTTACCTCGAACGCCACGCAGCGCTGCACAACAAGCCGCGGACGCTCGCCGAGGTAACCAGGATGTTGCGCGCGGATATCCTGCCTGCCTGGGGTCATCGCAAAGTCAGCAGCATCGGCCGTAAGGATGTGATCGCGCTGCTCGACG
>DASZGF010000196.1:0-1848 GCA_035939115.1 Binataceae bacterium (SeqCode) | reverse complement strand
GAGCCTCCGTCTCGCCGACGAGGTCCGCTACATCCAACGGCGCGCCGCCGACCATGACGGGCGCGTCGTCACCGTCGGTCAACTTGTCTTGTTCTCAACCGAGACCGGCGATGCCTGGCTGCTGGACCCTGCCGATCAGCTAGCCGCAAGGCTGGCCCGTGATGCGGATCCTGAACCAATCCATATAGAGGAAAACGATACCACCTTCGCGATCGGCTGGAAGGGCCGCTATCGCATCGAAGGCCCCGCCTTCATCCGATCATGACCGATAAGGTGGCTATTGTCGGAGCTGGCCTAGTCGGCCGGGCGTGGGCCATCAGCTTCGCACGCCGCGGTCATCGCGTAATGCTTTTCGACGCTGATGACAAAGCGGTCGCGAGCGCACTCAGCACAGTCGAGGGTATGCTGAGGACGCTCGAGCTTAGAGGCATGCTCAAGGGGCAGACGGCGGCGGACGTGCGCTCGCGGATGACTGGCGCCGGCTCCCTGGAGATAGCACTAGCCGGTGCCGCTCATGTGCAGGAAAACGTGCCAGAAGACCTCGGGATCAAACGCGAAATGTTCGCCAAGCTCGACCGCAATAGTGGTAGCCAGCCCACCAGCCGCCGCCCCATTGCCAAAAGTCAAGGCCGGGCTCGAAACGCTGCCGCTGGTGTAAATGCGGCGGCCCGTGGCGACCGAGCCGGTGAAGGAAATGGCCGCGACGTCCTTGTTTTCCAGCAGAGCTTGGCCAACAGTCGATCCGCGACCCATTACAAGATTGAACACGCCCAGCGGGATACCCGCCCTGACGATGATGTCGGCCAAGGCGTGAGCAGTTGCCGGGACGAGATCGGCCGGCTTCAGGATGACGCAATTGCCGTAGGCGAGCGCCGGGGCGATTTTCCACGCTGGAATGGCAATGGGAAAATTCCAGGGCGTGATCAACCCGACAACGCCAATCAATAGCGCAGGGTGAAGAGAGAATAAAATCCACCGACCCACCCAAGATAGCCCGGCCATCCGTCCATAGGACCGGCACCAAGGTCGGGAAACTTCCTCGCGATTTCTCGCGAAGGCGCCTGCGATGTCGCCCGCGCACTAGCCAAAACGGAAGCTTTCGAGCAGTCGCGCCGCTATCGCAGGCGGGTAGAGATGCTCTTCGCCCATCTCAAGCGCATTTTGAGATTTTGTCGCCTTCGCGCTGTGCGCGCCGCCCTCTTGATCCAGCGCGCGCTGGCGGAGTTGAACCGCAAGAACGAAGCCGCAGAAAGGCCCGCACTAGTCGCACGGATCGCCATCGACACCGGCCCCGCGGTGCTCGATGCGGGCGGCGAGATCTTCGGCGATGTGCCGAACATCGCGGCGCGGGCGCAAGCGCTGGCCGATCCGAGTGCCGTGGTGGTGACGGCGCGGGTACAGCGCCAAGTTGCCGGGCTGTTTGTCGCCGAGGAGCGCGTCAGTCACGCACTCAAAGGCGTGCCCGAGCCGGTGACGCCATTCGGGATCATTCGGGCAATTGCCCGGACCAACTGAATGCTGGAGGAAAAGACACGCTAGTTTTGCGTTCCTCCACATCGGGGCGATTCCACCACCCTCCACCGAGCGCCTGGAACAAAGCCACCACGTCCAGGTACTGAGTTGCTCTTGCTGTGACGCGGCTCAGCTGGGTCGTTAAATACAGTTGTTCGGAGGTCAGCACATCGATGCCGCTCGGTCCAGGGCCTTTGTCGTTACCTGACGCAGTGCTTTTTCTGTACTCCCCTGATAACAAGGCTTCCAGGTGAGGGGCCGACCTACATACCCTTCTCCACCATTTGCCAAAAAATTCTGCGATATTCTCCTTGATCTGAGAATCGTCTGTAATGT
>DASZGF010000195.1:0-1813 GCA_035939115.1 Binataceae bacterium (SeqCode) | reverse complement strand
CGCGTCATCGGACCGGGCGGCAGCTGCGGCCCCGAGAGCGAGCGTGTCGCTGAGCGGCGCGAGCGGGGCCAAGGCCGCCGAATGGAACACGCCGACGGCGAATAGCAGCCATAGCCCCCGCGCCGGCAGATACCCCAGTGCGATCAACGCCGCCACGGCCGAGCAAAGGGAGAGGATGACCTTGGGGGCATCGAGCCGATCGGCCAGGCGGCCTGCCGCTGGGCCCGCCACTAAGCGCACTGCGCTGCCGGCGGCCAGCACCAGCGCGATCGCCTCCGGCCGCAGGTCGCGACTTTCGAGAAGACTCGGGAGGTAAGGCGACTGAACCCCGAAGCCGGCATAAAGCGCGGCGTAGAGGATGAGGAACCGAGAAAGCGCAGGGCGGGAAAAGGCAGTCATTGCAATCCTGCAACGGCGTCAGTTTCGCCTAGTATTGCACGCTCAATTTGGTAACGTGACAAGGCCGTCCATGCTGCACGCCTGAAGATCAGGCATTCTCATGAAGCCGGTCGCCCCGTGACAAGCGGGCTGCGATATCGGCGGTTTGGAGCAACGCGCGCTCGGTTGGGGAGTGAGCCGCAAGGTAGCGTGCAACCGCAATAAGGATATGCCGCCCCGGCTCGGTGTTGCCCCATTCGCTGAACTGACGCACCCCGGCCTCTAGAATCTGATAGGCGTGAAAACCGGCGTCTTCACGCAATAGAGCACGCGCCAGCGCGGAAATAATCAATTCCGGCGGGTGGCCTAACGTGAGGTGGCGCGCCACGAGGCGCGCCGTCGCCTCGACTTGGTGTTGGCGATCGAAGGCGTCCAGCAAAGAGGCACGGATTTCTTCGACCGTTGAGGGTAGACCTTCCAATCGATCATCGCCTTCACCCGGCAATCGCGCCGGCGGCACATTCAAATAACGAATGAGATAGATCGCGATGGCTCCATGCAGGATGGCGCGCACCGGCTCGAGGAAGTGCCCGCCAAGGTCGAGGTCAGAGCCGATGCGCTTCAGCCCCTGATGCACCGCGTTGCAATAAGTGAAGACGTGGTGCGCCGTTTCCCAATCCGCGTGCTCGTTCGCCGTGCCAAACCGTGCGACCCGCAACGCCGCCGCATAACAAAGCGAGCGGCCGAGGTCAGCGAATGAGGCTCCTTCAGAGACCGCGGCCTCGAGCGCGCCGATAATCGCGCTCGGATCGTCGCCCAGGAGATCCTGGGCCAACTTGGTTTGTTCCAACCACGGACCGCGACCACGACCAACTGCGAAAAGGGCCGGTAGCCCGGTGGCAGCTTTATCGCACAGCGCTATGAGGTCTGCGGGCTGGCGCCACTCCGCTGATTCATCCGCACCGCGCGCCACGACCATTTGGCCGATGACCGTGGGCAGCACATCGGCCGCGTATTGCCAACCGATGAGGTCAAGGCTCTCGAATGCTTTGTTGATAAAGTCGAACGAGTGTCCGCTATCAGCAAAGACGCGATCGGTCTCGGCCGCGAAGAGCAGGTCCGCCAGGGCCGCGGGCCGAGCGCTCATCGAGATGGCGGTAAGTGCTGTTCGCTCGGCTGCCTCGCGATGACGGACGGCCGCCCAACGCCGTAGCCACCGCTTGAGCGTAGGAAGATCCGGCCGACTGGCAAGCGGTGAGCGCTGCCTGCGCGGTGCAGCACCGTCACAATCGGCGGCGATTCGACGGACACCATGGAACAACGCCAAGTAGGTGTCTTCCTTCGGCAGGATAGCCAGGAGGTTGCCCAGGGCAGTTAGGATGGTCATTCCCGTGCCCCAACCCTCCCGATTCCGGGCGCCGAAGACTACCGCCTG
>DASZGF010000194.1:0-29916 GCA_035939115.1 Binataceae bacterium (SeqCode) | reverse complement strand
TATCCGGGCGCGGCGACCCTTGCTCTCCCCCGGCCTTGTGAGACCTTGGTCGTTGCGGTCTACCGCGCCCTTTTCTATCTTGCGGCTCTGGTTTAAAGATACAAGGTCGCGCGGCCGCAGTCGCAGACAAGGCCGCGCGGGTGAGGGACCTTATAAAAAATCAGGATCCGCGCATGCAGTTACCTCGTTGTTCCGCATGATGTGATCGCTGCGTTCCGAATTTTATTGAAGGTTCCTCACCCGCGGGCCGCTTCGCGCGCCCGTGACCTCTCCCTTCATAGGGAGAGGTTCGAACAGGCAGAGGTTCACAGAGGGAGAGGTTCGAAAAAGGACAGGCTTTCAAACCAAATACTGACCCGCTTTCTCCTCGATGTTCTTCTCCGTCAGCAGGTCCGGCCATAGCGTGAAAACCAGCCGATGGCATCCGGCTTCGCGATACTCCTGCCTGGTGCGGCGCGGATCGGATGACTCGACTGGCAGGAACATCGATATTTCCAATTGATCGAAATTCCTGCCCGCTTCAACGCACATCTGTTTGAGCGTGACCAGCTCGCGCGCCAGTTCCGGTGGAGGAATCGCCACTGGACCCCATCCGTCTCCCAGCGCGACCGTGTCCCTGAACGCGCGCACGCGGCTTTTGCCCATCCCGGCGCAGATGTGGATCGGCGGATGCGGCTTTTGCCATGGTTTTGGATAGCATCGCACGGGCGGAAAGTTCACATACTCACCCTGAAAGCTGGCCTCCGGTTTGGTCCACAGCTCCTTCATGGCGCGGATGCGTTCGCGCGCGATGGGCCAGCGCTTTTTAAACGGAGTGCCGAGCGCCTCCGCTTCCTCAGGCAGACTTCCGGTGCCGATACCGAAAATGAACCGGCCGCGGCTGTAATGGTCCAGCGTCGCCACCACCTTGGCGGTCGTAATCGGCTCCCTTTCCGATACCAAGGTGACGCCGGTGCCAATCTTAAGCCGCGTGGTCGCGCCCGCCGCCGCCATCAGCAGGAGAAACGGGTCGGGCATGTGGGAGTAGAATTCGGGGTATTGATTCCCCTGCTCAAGACGCGAATGGCTGCTGGTTGCGCCGGCGCCGACCAGGCCCTGTGACTGCGCCGGCATCACCGGATGGTCGCCCACGTAGAGCGCGTCGAAACCCAAGGCCTCGCACTTGCGCGCGATAGTTGCCGGATCCGGTGTGTCTTCCGTGAAGAATCCAAGGATGCAGATTTTGATGTCTTGCATGGCGAGACCGCCCTCATCGGGTTATTTCAGATGTTCCGTCACGATCTTCATCGTCCGCCGCAGGTTTTCCCGATGATTCTGATCCTGGGCTTTGAGCGTGATTCCGTACTTGTTGATTTTCCATCCGTCGGCGGCCCGGATCATGTGGAAGGTATAGTAGCCGTAGCCGTCGTGACTGTCGGTGTCTTTCACGAAATGGCGCGCCTGCACATAGACCTGGCAGACCGCCTTGTCGCCCTCGACTTCGATCATGAAATTGGAGAGCGCATGCTGCGTGGCGGCGTAGGACTCGACGATGCCTTTTTCCAGTTCGATCCATTTGGTGCGGCTGATCTTTCGCGTTTCCTGCGATCGCGGCGAAAGGAACAGCTCGATCGGATCGGTGAAGATTTCCTCCCACAAATCCCATCGCCGCTGATCGGCGCCGGCAGCGTAGCGCACGGCGGTTTCCTGGACCGCAAACTTGTCCAACAAAACTTGCAGCTCTTTGTGTTCCACAATTCGTCCCCATACCCTCACATGCTTGGGCCGCGGTGCGAGCAGCACCCGGGTCGCCAGTGCCCCCTCGTCAACCTTGTCGATCAATGAAATCCAATAGGTGCTCAGCGCGTGGCGCTCGGTGAACTTCCATCCGTCTCCGATCCGGCGCAACTTGTCGAAATAGATGCCGCCACCGAGGATGAGCTGGCCGTTCTGCTCCCGAATCTCATCCCAGTAAAGGCGCGCGTCGGCGCGGTCGCCGTTCACCTTGATCAGGTGGTCGGTGATGCGATGGCGCAGCAGCTTCATGTCGTTATTGACTGCCTTGTTGAAAAACCGCTCGACCGCGGCCCGCCCCTCGTAGTGCCGCGGAGGCTTGCCGGGTTGCTGCGTGATCAATGTGCAGGGATCGTCGAACACCGACAGGACGGCCTCTGCGTCGCTGGAATCGACGCCGAAGGCATAGCGATTGAACGCCTCCCGGATCTGCTCGCGGTCGAGTAATTCGCGGATTTTCTGTGATTCATCCATTGCCGATCTCCTTCAGAAAGCAGGCACCCTCTCCCTAACCCTCTCTCCCATAGAGGAATGGGAGAGGGGCAAGAGTTTGCTCACGGTGTTAGCGCTTGGCCGGCGGCGTGCCCTCCAGGATGTTGTGCTTACCGGCGAAGGCGTCGAGGTCTACTTCGGTGGTCTCCAGGATAGTGGCGGTCTGACGCCAGTGTCCGATTATTATCAGCAATTCGATTATCTCTTCGGGACTGAGATGCTTTTTCAGCGTGTCAAGTGTAGCGCGGCTGGCCTTGACGTTGGCGTTGACCTCGTCGGTGAATTGCAGCACCAGCCGCTCCAGTTCGTTGAAGCATTTCGCGCTCTGCCAGTTTTCGATTGCGGCGATCTGTTCGTCGCTCACGCCCACGTGCTTCGCCGCGGGCACGTGGTGAGTCCATTCATAGATGGAATGGCAATCCTTGGCCGTGCGCAATATCGCTATTTCGCGCAAGCGCTTGTCGATCTTGATGTCGTTGAGCAGCGCGGTGCTCAGCCGGCTGCGTTGCTGGAACACGCTCTGCGCGTTGGCGGTCATCCTCAGGACGTTGAGTACGACCGGCCGCTGCAAAAGTTTGCGAATCTCCGGGGATGCGTCCTTTTCGTCCAGGTACGGTAGCAGCGCCATTTTAGAGATCCTCCTGGTTGCGCCCGAGCGGCGAATTCAGGTGTAGCACCCTACCACCGGCATCGAACATCGGCAATTTGACCAGCTCCGTCTTGTGACCGGCGTCCGAAATGTCCCATCATCGGATCGGGAGGAAGCCAGCATGACAGACACCGAACTGCTCGCTTTGATGGAAAAAATCAGCAACTGGGGACGCTGGGGCAAAGACGATCAGCGCGGCACCTTGAATCTGCTGACGCTTGAAAAACGCCTGCAAGCCGCCCGCCTGGTGTCTACCGGCGAAAGCGTATCCCTCTCCCTGCCGCTGGCTACCGCTGCCGCTCCGGATAATCCCACGCCAGCGTTTCATCTGATGATCAGCACCGGATACGACCTCCCCGCGTACGGCCTTCAGGCCAGTTCGGACTATGTCGCTATCCCGACGCATGGCCGCGCGATCACCCATCTGGACGCGCTATGCCACATGTTTTGGCGGGGCAAGATGTACAATGGCTATCCGTCCACTGAGGTGAAGGCCAACGGGACCACGCGGTGCGGGATCGACACCAGCTTCGACGGCATCGTCGGGCGCGGCGTGCTGCTTGATATTCCCAGATCGAAAGGAGTCGACTGGCTGGAGAAGGGCGAAAAGATTTTCCCCGCCGACCTGGACGCGGCCGAGAAAAAGCACGGCGTGCGAGTCGACGTTGGCGATATTCTCGCGGTCCGCACCGGCCGCCACAAATACGCCAGGACCAAGGGCAACTGGAATCCTTGGGTCGAGGGTCAGGCGGGGCTGGAAGCCGCCTGCCTGCCGTGGCTGCGGGAGCGCGGCGTGGCTCTGCTGGCCGGAGACGCGGTCAGTGACGTGACGCCGTCGGGCTATACGGAGATTTCGGTGCCAATCCACGCCGGCGCGATCGTCATGATGGGCCTGGCGCTGATCGACAACGCCGACCTCGAGGCGCTATCGGAGTTCTGCGCGCGCACCGGGCGTTATGAATTCATGTTCATGACGGCGCCGCTGGTGATCCCGCGCGCCACCGCCTCGCCGATCAATCCTATTGCGATGTTTTGAGGGGATTACACGAAGTGGAGCCAGGCACCCTCTCCCACAGAAAAGTGGGAGAGGGGACAGAAGAGGGCGCGGATTTTCTTGCACCCCGCGTGGGCTGCAGGGCCATGCCTTCTCCGACGGACAGAAGGCTTAGCGGGGGCGGATTTGGGCTTCCGGCAGTAGCTTTTTCTCCCGCACGAGGTGCTCGGAGATGACGATCTTGCCGTTGTACTCCATCGGATTGTCGCAGGTGCAGATGTAATGCGCGGCCTGGGCCGGCACGTCCATTGATGCGCGCGACCCGGCCTCAGTCAGCGTGGTTAGCTTGCCCTTTTGACCCGCCGCCATGGTGCGCTCGGTCAGCACTGCGCCCGGATCCAGCGCCACGACCGGGATGTTGTAGGCCCGGGTTTCCTTGCCTAGCGCCGCACAGAGGCGATTTAACGCAGCTTTCACCGTAGGATACACGGAACCTACTCCACCCTGCCCGGCGGGACGCGGGTCTTCGTCGCCGACCGCAATCGCCGTGGTGACGTTGATTATCGCGCCGCTCTTGCGCTGCATCATTTGCGGCAGCGTCATCTGAATCGAAATGATAGTCGCGATCAGATCAACGCCCAGATGCTTGTCCCACGAGTCCAGCGGCGTATCGAGGAAGGATTCGAACATGCCTTTGCCGATGTATGCCGCGTTGTTGACCAGAACGTCGACGCGGCCGAAATGCTCCAAGGCGGTCTGGTAAAGGCGGCGGACATCATCGCGGATCGTCAGGTCGGCGCGGACTGGCAGCGCCTTGACGCCCAACGCGCGAACCTCCTCGGCGGTTTCGTTGATCGTCCCGGGCAGCTTGCTTTGGCCCGGTTCCGCCGTCCTGGCGGACAGCACGATATCCGCACCCGAGCGCGCCAGCGTCAGTGCGATGCGCTTGCCGATACCGCGGCTTGAACCGGTCACAACAGCGACTTTGCCACGCAGGTCCATTTCTGTTCGTCCTTCTAAGCCGCCTAAGCTGCGGCGGCACGGCGGGGCGTGAACTTTATCGGCATCCGCTTGACGCCGTGCAGCAGGTTCGACGCCAGCCACTCGACTTCGCCGTCCAACTCGACGTCGGGCATGCGGTCCAGGATCTCCTCGAAGATGAGCCGGATCTCCAGCCGCGCCAGGTGCGCACCGAGGCAGAAATGCTCGCCGTACGCGAACGCAAAGTGATCGTTAGGATCGCGGCCGACGTCAAACTTGTCGGCATTGACGAACGCATCCTCGTCGCGATTGGCCGAGGCGTTCCACACCACCACCCAGTCGCCCTCCTTGATCTTGCGGCCGCGAATTTCGGTGTCCTTCAGCGCGGTCCTCATGGAGTGCGTAATCGCACTGGTCCAGCGCAAAATCTCTTCGACCGCGGGACGCATCAGCGATTTGTCCTCGCGCAGCCGCTGCATCTGGGAACGATCGCGCATCAATTCGAGCAGGCCACCGGCGATCGAATTTCGGGTCGTATCCAGACCGCCGATAATGAACATGAAGCCGTTATAACCGATCTCCTCCACGCTAAGCTCCCGGCCGCCAGCCACGCGGGAGTTGGCAATCACCGTCAACAAGTCGGTGGCGGAGGAACCGCGCCTCTCCAAGGCCAATTTGGTGCAATAGGCGACGGCCTGACCCCAGGCCTGGTTGCGCGTCTCAACCGCTGAGCCTTCGACCTGGTACTCGGGATCCTCGGCACCCATTCCCTGATTGACCAGGTCGAACATCAACTGCCAGTCCTTGCGCGGAATCGCCATCATGTCGCATATGATCGCCATCGGCAGCCGGGTCGCCACCTCGGTGACGAATTCGCAGCGCCCGCGCGGCAGCACCTCGTCGAGAATCTCGAGTACCAGCTTGCGCCCCGACGCCTCGTACTGCTTGATCGCGCGCGGCAGGAACATGGCGTTGAAAGCCTTGCGAAAATCCCGATGAAGCTCGCCGTCGCTGGCAACCAGCATCCGGTTGCAGCCGGTGATTTCAGGACTGAACGCCGCCTCGATTTCGGGGCTGGACGGCAGTCCGACGCTGAACTTGCCGTTGCTGAAATATTCCGAGGCTCCTTTATAAACCGTGTAGGCGTCCTCATGCTTGAAGATCGACCAGAACCCGCGCTTGAGCTTGCCTTGCGTCCAATGCACCGGATCCTCCGCCCGCATGCGCCTGAACAAATCGTGAATATCGCCCTTGGCGAAGAAGTGGGCGTCGGTCAGGTTGATGTCGTCCTGATGCGTTATCATCGGTCTTCTCCTTGTGGCCCCAGCCTCCGCGCGATCCGTTGCGTGAGCCGGCCACCGGGGGCAGTCCTGCCTGTAAGGCTACACTCAAAACACGGATCGAATCACGTCTCTTGCGACGCAGGCAAGTGTCATATTTCTGACACTCGCGAGCCTAATTGCCGAGCCGACTGCGCGTCCGCTACTCCCGATCGGGATGCGATCAGGCAACCTTGTCCGGCCAAGTGATGATCTTGCTCTCCTTGAGCTCCTTGCGCTGGGCGGCGTTGTAGCCTAACTGGTGCAGGATTTCCTGCGTATCCTCGCCCAGGCGCGGCGGAGGTCCCTGCACGAATTCCGGTGTCTGCGAAAACCGGATCTTCTCGCCCATCATCCGCAGCCGGCTCTGGGTTTCCTTTTCGTAGTACTCGACCACCCGCTTGGTAAGGATCGACCATGGATCGAGCAGCCATCGCTCCCAGTACCCTTTGTTGATGATTTCGCAGGGCACCCCGGCGGCGTCGAGCGCTTCAAACCACTGCTGAGCGGTGCGGGTTTTGAAAATCGGCTCGATCACTTCGGCCAGCTCGTAGCGCCGATCGATGCGGTCGTAATGGGTGCGATAGCGCTGGTCATCGGCCAGTTGCGGCTGGCCAATCACTTCGCACAGCCGGCGCCATTGCCCTTCTAAGATCGCGGTCAGGAAGATCCATCCTTCTTTGGTGGCGTAAAAGCGATAGTCGGCGCTGATTCCGGTCTGCGTGCGGTCCATCGTGGGCCGCCGGCGCACGTCCTTGCGATCGGTGACGAAGGCGTCCGAATTGACGTACAACCCGGCGTTGAGCAGCGACGTATCGACGAATTGCCCCTCGCCGGTGCGGTCGCGATGATACAGCGCCATCAACGTGGCGATCACCGACAGGACGGCGGCGCACATATCGACCGGCCCGTAGCGGTTCCATACCGGGTCGTTCCCTTCGCCGCCGCCCATGTACTCCATCCCGCACATCGCCTGAAAGAGCTGATCGTAGCCGCCCTCATGGCATTGCGGCCCGTGGGTGCCATAAGCGGGGACGTGGGTGTAAATCAGGTCGGGCTTGATCTTGCTCAGCGACGCGTAATCGATCTTGAGCCGCTCGGCGACGCCGGGCCGCTGATTGTGATGTACGATGTCGGCATTGGCGACCAGCTTGTAGGCGATCTCGCGTCCCGCTTCGCTCTTGAGGTCGACCGCGATCGTCTTCTTACCGCGCTGCGAAATGAAAAAGGGCTGGAAGGGCTGGCGCATCCCCTCGCCTTCGATGGTCTCGACCTTGATTACCTTGGCGCCCAGGTCAGACAGCAGCATCGGCCCGAACGGACCCGCGGCGTAATGACCGAAGTCGATCAGCACGCTGTCGAATAGCGGATGGCGCAGCGGACGCGGCTTGATCGCTTTTGCGATGGTTCGGTTTTCTGCCGGACGGTTGAGCGAAGTGACGATCTCGCGCGTATGCTCGCCCGGCTCCGGCGCCAAGCCCTTGATCGCACCCGGCGTTTTGGAAAACCGGAACGGGATTCCCATCTGGACCACATGGCCGCGCTTGGGGTCGTCGATTTCGGCGACCACTTCATTGGCGCGCGCCTGCGGCACGAAAAACGCTTCCTCGGTGGGCAGTACCGCCTCGACCGGCACATCGATCTCGCGCAGCAGCTTGATCCATTCGTCGCGCGGCTTGGTTTTAAAGGCGGCGATCTCCTGCTGCTCGAACCATTTGCGCTGCTCGACGTTGGCCATCAGGCGGTCGCGCGTGACTCCGGCCGGGAGTTGGATTCCCAGCAGCTTCGAGATCGCGACGACGTTGCCCTTGGCGGTCTGCATCCGATGCAGCCATTTGCCGTCGGCGCATTCGTACAGCCATGGCCGGTAGGGCGCGCGAAGCTGAGTGCGGGCCGCGAAGGTGGGAACGGGATTATCCGCCCACATCCACATCAGCGGCGTGATCAGCATCATCCCGTCGTGCAGCGCGCATTCCACCGCCTGGCCGGCGCCGGAATGCAGCCGCACCCGCAGCGCGGCCATGATTCCGATCGAGATGGTGAAGGAGGTCGCATAGCTGGGAAACTGGCAGTACAGGTAAACCGGTTCGTCCTTCTCGGGATTGATGTAATCGCCGGGCTGGTCGAAATATAGCCCCATCCGCGCCGCGACCAGCCCGTCGCTGATCGGGCGGTTGCGCCATGGATGGTCGTCGCCGTAGCCATTGACCGAGCAGTAGACCAGACTCGGAAAGCGGCGGCGCATGGTTTCGTAATCAAGTCCCAGGCGGCTCATGTGGTCGCGCCCGAAGGACTCGACCACCACGTCGGCGCGCTCGGCCAGCTTTAATAGGGTGTCGCGCTGTTCGGGATTGTTCAGGTCCAGAGTGACGGAGCGTTTACTGCGGTTGCGGATGAAGTAGCCGGGCTCGACATCGCGCAGCGGGTCGCCGCCGGGCGGCTCGATCTTGATTACGTCTGCCCCCTGCTCCGCCAGCACCAGCGTCGCCATCTGGCTCGCCAGGTGTTGGGAGAGGTCTAAAATCGTTATTCCTTCGAGAATTCCAGCCACGGTGGGTCCTCCCTGCGTAAGGTCGTTTTCGCCCTACTCCGTTGGGTTGTCAACCCGGCGGAATACGGCCTACGGCTGTGGTCCATTCTGTCACTTCCGGCCGGCACAAACATCGTGGCGGCTTTACCGGGCGCGGCAAAGTGTTGTATGCGTGCATCGAAAGTCCCGCCGGCATTTCGGAGACGACTTCGTTTTCGCCGCGGTCATCGAGGAGGGAAAAATGAAAGCCGCGATATACCAGGTCCCGGGTGGTCCCCATTCGGTTGAAGAAGTCACCATCGACCATCCCAAGCGCACCGAGGTTCGTTTCCGTATAACCGCCTGCGGAGTCTGCCATAGCGACCTGCTGGTATGGACGGGCGCCCGGGCGGCCGACTTCAAGCCGCCCATGATCCTCGGCCACGAGATGGCCGGGATCGTCGAGGAAGTGGGGCCCGAAGTCACCATGGTCAAGGCCGACGATCACGTTATCCGCGGCGGGTCCGGAGTTTGCGGGAAGTGCAAATGGTGCATGAGCGGCAAGTACTTCAGATGCGTCAACCGCGGCCGTTACACCCGCCGCGGAGCGAATGAGCCGCCCACGACGTGGAAGGGCAAGTTTATCGGTGGAATCGGCGGCGGCCCCGGCGGTTTCGCCCAGGCGGCGATCGTCGATGAAACCGCGCTGGTCAAGATTGAAGACGACCTTCCGCTCGATCGGATGGCGCTGATCGGATGCGGCGTCACGACCGGTTTGGGCGCCGCGCTGACCACCGCCAAGATTCCGCCCGGCGCGACAGTGGCGGTTTTCGGCGCCGGCGGCGTCGGCGGATCGGCCATCCAAGGCGCCAGAATCGCGGGCGCCCGCCAGATAATCGCGGTCGATGTCTTCGACAAGAAACTGGAGATGGCGAAGAAGTTCGGCGCCACCGATGTCGTCAACGCCAAGAAGACCGACCCGGTCGAGGCCATTCGGGAATTAACCGACGGCGGCGTGGAGTATTCGTTCGAGGCAATCGGGAACAAAAAGACCCAGACTCAGACGGTGCTGTGCCTGGCGCCGCGGGGAACCGCGACTTTTGTCGGCGTGGGCAAAGACGGCGACGTGCTGGACGACCTACCGGTCTACTTTATCACCAGCGCCGAGCGCATCGTCCGGGGCCATCATCTGAACTATTCCAACAACGCAATCGACTTAGGCTACATCGTCAGTCTCTACAAGCGTGGATTGCTCAACCTCGACGACATGGTCAGCCAACACGGCTCGCTGGCGGACGTGGACAAGGCGTTCCATGACATGGAGACGGGCGAGGTCGTGCGCACGGTCCTGCTGCCCAACTGAGGTGATCGGCGGCAAGCAACTGAGCACCGTTGCTATTTTAGGCTGACTGAAATGGCTGCGTGGGACCGGCTTTCCAGCCGGTCGTTCTGCTGCAGTGTCTGAAAAATCAGAAATGACAGGCTGGAAAGCCTGTCCCACGCAGCCATTTCGGTCCACCAGCATTAAGGAGAACGTGAGATGGATCCTTCCAGCGCACTTTTGACAGATAAGGTTGCAATCGTCACCGGCGGCGGTCAGGGAATCGGCAAGGGCGTCGCGCTGACGATGGCCCGCTTCGGCGCCAACGTCGTCATCGCCGACCGCAACGCGGCATTGGGCGAGAGCGCCGCCGCCGAGATCCGCGCCTTGGGGCGCAAGGGGCTGGGGATCACCACCGACGTCAAGGACTTCGAGGCGGTCAAGGCGATGGTGGACCGCACGGTGAAGGAACTGGGCGGCGTGGACATACTGGTCAACAACGCGGGCGGCCAGATTCCCCATCCGTTTTTGGAGATGGGGCCGGATCGATGGCGGCGGGCGGTCGACTTGAACCTGATGGGGATGGTCCACTGCACCGACGCGGTCGTGCGCGCCATGATCGCGGGCAAGCGGCGCGGCTCGATCATCAATATCTCCAGTATCGAGGGCAGCCGCGCCGTTCCGGGTTATTCGATCTACGGCGCGTGCAAGGCGGGGATGGACAACTTCGCCAAGACCGGAGCCCTGGAGTTCGGCGACTACGGCATCCGCATCAACTCGATCGCGCCCGACGTGATAGACACCGGTATCGCGAACGAACTCAGAAAGCCGGAGAACCAGACCGCGGTGCGCAGCGGGATTCCGCTGGGCCGCCTCGGCACGGTCGATGAAGTCGGCGGCGCCGCGGTGTTCCTGGCCTCGGACCTGTCCTCCTATGTGACGGGAATCACGCTATTCGTGGACGGCGGCACCTGGGCAGCGGGCGGCTGGAAGCATGAAGGCGATAGCTGGACGCTCTTCCCCAGCGTCAGGATGGCGCCGCGCAAACCAGTGCCGAAGGCGTAGCCGGCCGGTCGCGACTAGATTTCGGAGAAGGCGGCCTCGGCAGCCTTTGGTAGTGAAATCACTACGAAGACGTCTCGCGGATAGAGATAGCCTTCCGCGGATTCGTCAACGACACGAAGCAGACCATGACGCGCAGCGTCAGGATCGGCAAGGGCTTTGTAGACCTTGCGAACTTCCAGTGACGCCGGATACCAGTTGTTCTTGATGCAGAGCACGTACTTCGATGGGAATGCCGAAGGCTTTGGTTTTGCCTTGGAAGAAATCATTGATCTTGAATTACTTTGATCTTGAATTGCTTTTGGCGGTGCTAATACCCTTGCGTATCTGACAATACCCTCACCCCAACCCTCTCCCTGGTCAGGGAGATGGTTGGGGTGAGGGTGTCCGGACGCTTCAGATCCAGCCCTCGCCCTCAAAGCTTGCTTACAGCCCCTGGCGCTTGCGCAGGTCGAACAGGCGCGACGGTGACATTGGCAGCTCAGTGATCCTGATGCCGAGCGCATGCGATACCGCGTTGGCGACTGCGGCCGGCGGCGGGACGATCGGTACCTCGCCGACGCCGCGCACGCCCAGCGGATGCGATGGGTTGGGCACCTCGACCAGGATTGTCTCAATCATCGGCAGGTCCAGACAGGTGGGCATCCGATAATCGAGGAAGCCGGTGTTACGCAGATGGCCGTCCTTGTCGTAGATGTACTCCTCGTTGAGCGCCCAGCCGATGCCTTGGGAGGTTCCACCCTGCATCTGACTTTCCACGTAGCTGGGATGAATCGCCCGGCCGACGTCCTGCGCGATCGTGCAGCGCAGCACCTGGACCTTTGACGTATCCGGATCGACCTCGACGTCCACCAGCACCGCCGAGTAGTTGGGACCGCCGCCAGGACCCACGATATTGGCCCGTCCGCAGATTGGCCCTCCGGTTCGCAGCGCTTTGGCCGCGATTTCCTTGATGGTAAGCGGCGCCTTGCCGTTGAGCTTGGACACCGCCTTGCCGTCGATCCAGTCAATGTCCGCCGCGGAAAGCTCCCAGATCTTGGCCGCCCGTTCCTTCAGATCCCTTACCGCATCCTCAGCCGCCCGCATCGCGGCCAGCGTGGAGGCGGCGCCGGTGCGGCTGCCCGCGGTCGGGTCGGTATAACCGATCGAATCGGTGTCGGTGACGGTCGGACGGACGGACGTTGCGGGTATTCCCAGCACCTCCGCCGCGACCATCGCGCAGGCCGCGCGCGAGCCGCCGATATCGACCGCGCCGGTGACCAGGCTGGCGGTGCCGTCGCCGTGGATGTTGATTATCGCGGAGGACTGCATCCCGCCGGTATGCCACGCGCCGACCGCAAGGCCGCGTCCGCGAAGCTTGCCGGTCAGCTTGGACTTGTAATGGTCGCTGTTCTTGAGCGCTTCGAGCGTGTCGATAAAGCCGATCCGCGGCTGCGGCGGTCCGGCCAGGGTGCGGCTGCCGGTACGGGCGCTGTTTTTAAGCCGGATGTCGATCGGATCCATCCCGAGCTTTTGCGCCAACTCGTCGATCACCGATTCCACGGCGAAGGCCGACTGGGTCGCGCCGGGCGCCCGATACGCTCCCGTCCGGGGCCGATTGAGCACCACGTCGTAGCCGTCGATCACATAATTTTCGACTTCATACGCGGAAATCGCGGTCATGCATCCGATGTAAACCACAGAGCCCGGAAACGCGCCCGCCTCGTAGGCCATCCACACCTCGGCCGCAGTGATCGTGCCGTCCTTTTTCGCCCCCATCTTGCACTTCAGGACAGCCCCCGGCGTCGGACCGGTCGCCTTCTGCACTTCGGCGCGCGTCATCACCATCTTGACCGGATGCGAGGTAATCTTGGACAGCAACAGCGCCAGCGGCTCGTAATACACCAGCAGCTTGGCGCCGAAACCGCCGCCGATCTCCGCCGGAACCACCTTGATGTCGCTGAGCGTGATGCCGGTCAGGTCGGAGCACATCGCGCGCACGTCAAACGGCCCCTGCGTGGAGCAATACACCACCGCCTTACCGTCGGGCTCGAAATACGCCAGGGCGTTGTGCGGCTCGATGTATCCCTGATGCACGGTGGCGGTGCGGAATTCGTGCTCGACGACGACGTCGGCTTCCTTAAAGCCCTTTTCAAGGTCGCCGTGATCGTAATGGATATGGCGAGCCACGTTGGACGGCTTGCCGGATTCGTCCTTGATCGCGTCGTGCAGCAGCGGCGCGTCGGGCTTCATCGCGTCTACCACGTCGATCACCGCGGGCAGCACTTCGTATTCGACCTCGATCAGGTCGAGCGCCTCCTCGGCAACATGGGGGCTGGTGGCGCACACGATCGCCACGCCATGGCCGTGGTAAAGGACCTTGTCGTTGGCGAGCAGGTTTTCGGCCAGATGGCGGGGGTTGTAGGGCACCACGCCGCCGTAGCGGTATCCCACTTCCGCGATCGGAGGAAAATCCTTGTAGGTGATAACCGCTTTGACGTCGGGATGCTTGCGCGCCTTGTCGGTGTTGATTGATTTGATTCGGGCATGCGCATGCGGGCTGCGCAAGACCTTGGCCCACAGCATCTCGGGCATGCTGTAATCGGCGCCGTATTTGGCCCGCCCGATTACCTTCTCGACCCCGTCGTGACGAACCGGCCGCGTGCCAATCACCTTGAACTCATGTACCTGTTCCGAAGCTGTGCTCATGGGCACTCTCCTGAGCTTTACGGCTCGCGATGAGCCGGGCTGAAGATCCACCTTACCAGACCGGCGGCATTCAGTCTTGCCGCCCCGGATCTGGTTTTTGTGTTACAGATTTCGCCCCGGCAGGGCAAGCGGGGAGAAGTGAGGGAAGAGAAGTGAGGAGTGAGAGCCAGAAGGAATCGCTGCCTGTCTGCTTCTCACTTCTCACTCCTCTCCTCTCACTTCTTTCCCCCTCCGCCGCTGCGCGTTGACGAGAGTAGCCTAATCTTCCGATAATGGCGCATCCAGCACGCGGCGGGTGAAGCGATGACCACGACCGAACAGGCGACGGATTCCATCTGGCAGTCGATGCGCAAGGGACAACACGCGGCGGAGTCCCTGCGCAAAACCCTGACCCTCGCTGATGCGTACCAGGCCCAGGTAAACCTCCTAAGGCGCTGGCAGTCAGAGGGCAAAAAACTCGCCGGCTGGAAAATCGGCCTGTCGGGCGCGGCCGCACGGACGCGGTTTGGACTGGCGGAGCCGTTCACCGGCTATCTGCTTGACAGCGGCCATTTCGAGTCCGGCCATTCCTTCGCCTACGACTCGCTGCCGCGCCCGATCATCGAATCCGAACTCTGCTTCACCATCGGCAAACGCCTGAGCGGTCCTGGAGTAGCGCGCGAGCAGGTCCTGTCGGCGCTGGGTGCGATCGCGCCGGCCTTCGAGATCGCCTACACCGGCTCCATCATGGCTGACATGGCGTTGGGAATAGCCGACGGCGCGGGGCAACTCGCTTTCGTGACCGGCAACGCCCTGACACCCTATCCCTGCGACCTGGACCTCGGCGGCATCAGCGTCGAATTGCGCAAAAACAGCGACACGGCGGATAAGGCGGTCAACCGCGACGTCAACGACGACCCACTACAATGCATCGCATGGCTGGCCAATCATCTGGCCAAGTACGGGATTGCACTGGAAGAAGGCGAGCGCATCATAACCGGCAGCGTAACCAAGCCAGGCCCAATCGCAAAAGGCGACCACTTCGAGGCCATCTTCGCGGGAGTCGGTACAGTGTCGGCATCGTTCGTATAGCAGTTTCGATTTCTCGCTTGCGCTCAGTCGAAGGCAAAGATAATTTTGCACCTTCAACGCATAAGCATTGGCGCACAGGCCCTTTGTCCCTCTCCTTATCTTAGGAGAGGGCGAGGGGGAGGTCGCGTGCATCGCTCCGCCAAATAGCCGAACTGCGAGACAAACACTCCAGTCATCGCGTCCAAGCAACGCTTGAAGCGACCTCTCCTAACCCTCTCCCAGGATAAGGACTGGAGTAGGCGACCGGAAGAAAAACAAGGTGGTCCAGGCGGGAGTGTGCTACCCTTTCACCATGAAACACGAGACACTAAGAGTCCGGCTCGATGAGGACCTCAAGCCGATTCTCGACGAGGTCTGCCAGCGCACAGGACGGGCGCGCAGCGAGATAACCCGTGAGGCGCTCAGACGGCACTTGACGCAACTTCGGTTCGAGCAACTGCGACGGCGCGTAACAGCGCCCCCGAAAGCTCGCGCGTCCTGAGTTGTCTTGCAGCCTTTGAGATTTAAGCTCGCCTCACCAGCTATCCACGAAGCGATGCTTCTTCTGTGTCCGTTTGCCCGCGATCGGGGTTGATCGCAGCGTTGATGTTATCCATTTGCGGGAATCAGCGGGGTCGATTACCTCGTCGATGCCGAAATGAGCCGCGGCGTTGAGCGCCTTGCCGCTGCGATATAGTTTGGCGACCATCTCGTCGAAAAGCTTTTTGCGCTCCGCCGGATCCGCGATCGCAGCCAGTTCGTTGCGATAGCCCAGTTTCGCCGCTCCCTCCAGTGCCATCGGGCCGAACTCGCCCGTGGGCCACGATACGCAAAACACGGCGGTGTCGTAGGCGCCGCCCGACATCGCAATCGCGCCTAATCCGTAGGCCTTGCGCAAAATGATCGTCAGGTAGGGCACCGTGACGTTGGCCGCCGCCAGGAACATACGCGAAGAATGGCGCACCAGGGCGGTCTTCTCCGCATCGGGCCCGACCATGATTCCGGGCGTGTCGCACAGGAACAGCAGCGGGATATCAAACGCGTCGCACAGCGTGATGAAGCGCGCGGCCTTGTCCGCGCCGTCGCTGTCGATCGCGCCCGACAGGCGCATCGGATTGTTCGCGACCACCCCAATCGGACGCCCCTCTATCCTGATCAAAGCGGTCACCATCGTCTGACCGAAATGGCGACGCAGTTCCAGCACCGAGCCGCTGTCCGCGATAGTCTCGATGACCTTCCTGATCTCGTACGAACGCAGCCGATTCTCCGGCACGACGCGCCGCAGCAGCCGCTGATCCGGGCATTCCCAACTGGGCAGCGCACCCTGGAAATAGGCCAGATATTTCTTCGCCACCGCGACCGCTTCCGCCTCGTCGGCGACCGCGATATCGACCACGCCATTGGGCACCTGCACGTCCATCGGACCAACCTCCTCCGGACGAAACACGCCCAGCCCGCCGCTTTCGATCATCGCCGGGCCCCCCATCCCGAGGTTCGAGTTTTTGGTCGCGATAACCACGTCGCAGCATCCCAGCAGCGAGGCGTTGCCCGCGTAGCATCGCCCGGAGACGATTCCCACCAACGGCACCAGGCCGCTTAAAGCCGCGAAATCATGAAAGGTGCGGCTGCTGAAGTCGCCGTCGGTGTCGCCCGGCCGCCCGCCGCCGCCCTCGGCAAACAGCACCAGCGGAATGCGGAAGTCGCGCGCCATCTCGAACATTCGATCCTTCTTGCGATGGTTCAGATGGCCCTGCGTGCCGGCCAGCACGGTGAAGTCGTAGGCCAGCACCACGCAGTGCGCGCGCTCAGCGCCGAAAAGGTCCGCGTTGATGGTGCCATGGCCCGAAACAAGGCCGTCGGCCGGCGTGTTCTTGATCAGGTCCTCCATGGTGCGGCGGCGGCGCTGCGCCGCGACCACCAGCGGACCGTACTCGATAAAGCTCCCGGGGTCGCACAGGTCCTCGACATTCTCGCGCGCGGTGCGCTGGCCCGTCTTGCGCCGGCGCGCGACCGCCTCCGGCCGCGCCGCGTCCAGCGTGATTTCGTGGCGCTCCATCACCTCAGCCAGGTCGGGGCGGATGTACTCCAAGTCCACCTCCTCGGCAGCCGCGACGGCGCCGGCGTCGACTTCACGCTCCTCGATGAAGACCAGCGGATGCCCCTCGAAGACGGTATCGCCCTTGGCCACGGTGATACGCCGCGCGATTCCGCTGCTGGGCGAGTGAATCACGTGCTCCATCTTCATGGCTTCCATGACCACGAGCTGCTGCCCCTGCCGGACGGCGTCGCCCTCGGCCACGTCCAACGAGACGATCGTGCCCTGCATCGGCGCGGTGACCGCAACGGTATTCTCCGGCCCGATGATTTCGTAGCTTGCCGCGGAGGGTGGAGCGTGAGACGGCGATGGAGCGCTCTCGCCGGCCGCGGACTTTCCGTGATGCAGCACCGCCAGCGGATCGGTGGAATCGATTTTGACTCCTGCCAGGCGGGGTGCCGCCGCCTGATGAAAGTACAGCCGCGGATGGGTGTCGGTCTGGGCGGCGGTCAGCTCCGCGACTCGATCCTCGACGAACCGGGTGTGAACGCGATGCGCCACAAAATCGGGATGCTTGAGCAGCGCCTGAAGAAAGCCCCGGTTGGTGGCCACGCCTTCAATCCTGAACTCGCACAACGCCCGATACGCCTTGTTAACCGCGTCGGCAAAATCGGGCGAGGTCGAGTGCGCAATCACTTTGGCTATCAGTGAGTCGAACCTGGGGTTGGTGGTATAGCCGGCATAGGCACAAGTATCGACCCGCAGGCCGGCTCCCGAGGGCGCCTCGAAAGCGGTGATTTTGCCGCCCGCGGGGCGCACGATACCGTCCGCACCCATCGATTCGGCGTTGATGCGAAGTTGTATCGCGAAGCCGCGTGGCGGCGCGAGGTCGGCGGGCCGCAAGCCGAGGTCGGCCAGCGACTGTCCCGCGGCGAGCAGGAGCTGCGTCCTCACCAGATCGACGCCCGTGACCTCCTCCGTCACGGTGTGCTCGACCTGCAGGCGCGGATTGGCTTCGATGAATTTGAACGAGTCTTCGTCGCCATCGTCGGCGCCCACCAGGAACTCGAATGTTCCTAGGCCGTCATAGTTTACGCTCTGTGCGATGCGCATCGCAGCGTCCGTGAGGCGCTGGCGCATAGTCTGGCTGATCGCGGGACTGGGCGCGACCTCGACCAGCTTCTGATGGCGCCGCTGGATGCTGCATTCGCGCTCCCACAGATGGCTTACTTCGCCCGAGCGGTCCCCGACGATCTGCACTTCGATATGGCGCGCCGCGGGCATCAGGGCCTCGACATAGACGTCGCCGTTACCGAAAGCGGCGCGCGCCTCCGACTGGCAGCGCTCATAAGCCGCGTCGAGGTCCTCCAGCCGATGTACGGGGCGCATCCCGCGGCCGCCACCGCCCGCGATCGCTTTGATCATCACCGCGGCGCCGGCGGGCTGCGACGCGAAGAACTCGCGGGCCTGCTCCAGGCTGGCCGCGCCCGGGGTCGCCGCCAGCACCGGAACTCCGCATCGACCCGCCAGCGATCGCGCCTGCACCTTGTCGCCGAAGATCTCGAGGATCTCCGGCCGCGGTCCCACGAACAGAATTTTCTCTTCCGCGCAGCGCCGGGCGAAGTGCGCATTCTCGCTGAGGAAGCCGTAGCCCGGATGGATCGCCTCGCAATCTGCCGCGCGCGCCGTCGCCAGGATTTGTTCGAGGTCGAGGTAGGCGGCGGCGCCCACGCCGCGCAGTTGGCGCGCCTCGTCCGCCTTGATGGTATGGAGAGAACCCGTGTCGTCCTCGGAGAACACCGCGACGGTGCGAATCCCCAACTCGCCGGCGGCGCGGATGACGCGAATCGCTATTTCGCCTCGGTTGGCGATCAGAAAAGTTTTCGGAATCATGGCGTAACAGTACACAATAGGCCGGCACTGCGGAAAAGTGGGAAGGCGGTGCTCCTCCTAGCGCCGGCCTCCGTGCCGCGTTCTTCGCAAAACCAGAATATCGTTTGCAGCCAGGAAGCCGCCGACACTTGACGGCAGCTTGCCGTACCTTTAGCGTCAACTTGGTACTAAGCGCCAAATCCGAGGCTACCCTGATATGGCCCGCAGGACAGAAGGACAGTCGTTGATAAGTTCAAAGCGTCGTCCTCACCCTGCGAGCGAGGCACGCCCGACAGATTCAACCGCGGTGGTAACTGCCTGCTCGCGTATCCTGCATTGGCTTGACGCGGAGCAAATGGCGAAAGTGCGGGCCGCCGCCTCAATTGAGCGCATCTGCGCTCATTCGGTTATCTCCGCCGATGACGAGAACCTTCGCTACCTGATCACCGGGGCAGTCCGCACCAGCTACACGGATCAGGGCTGCCGGCGCAGGCTATCCAATTTTATTGGACCCGGCGATATGGTTCAAAACCCGTTTTTCTGCTCGCCCGGAACGTTCAGGGTCTTCGAGACCATGACGGACAGCACGGTGCTCAAAATTCCCGTCGAGCCGTTTGCGCAGGCGATAGTCGGTGTGCCATGGAAGACCTTCAACGAATCCGTTACCGGAGTCCTTGGCACCACGTTCTCGCTGCTGGCGCTCAATACGCGATTGCGAGGCGTGCGCGCGATATCACGCCTGGCCCAGGTCCTGCTCGATCTGGCATCGAAGTTCGGCGTGGAAGATTCCGGTGGAACGGTCCTCACCATCCGGGTGACCAGGACGGATCTGTCGGCGCTGGTGGGCTGCTCGCGCCAGCAGTTGACGATGTTACTCAATGAACTTGGAAAGCGCCGCGTTCTATCCAACCGGGCCGGCCGGATGGTGCTCAATGTGCCCAAGCTCACGACACTGGCCAGGCTGGGAAGAATGGGCCTGGTGAATCTGGCCAACGCTCCCTTGTCGCGCTGCTTTCAGATAATGGAAAACGCTCCCGCACCCGCCCGGCCCGCCAGACCAACCGCGTCCGCACCGGGCGGCGGACTGTCACCGATAAGGCTAGCCTGATACGGCGCTGACGCCGCCATTTCCCGCCAATCTGTCAAGTTTCTTACGCTGCGCCTACGCCAGCTTCTGTTGCCAAGTATCTGGGTCAGGCGCACAAGATCAAGCGAGACGACGCATCCCTGGCGTTGCTGTGTTCTTAGCGATGAATCGAAGCTTGACGCGCAACCGCTGTGTCCGCTCGGGACCGGCCGACGGCCGGTGCCGGACAATTCGCAGGAGGTAATTCCATGGCCAGCTTACGAGTCATTTCCGCCGATTCCCACGTCCTGGAACCGGCCAACCTATGGATGGAACGGGTGGACAAGCGCTTGCGCGAGAAGGCTCCGCGGGTGGAACCGGTCAACGGCGTCCCGTCGCTGATTGCGCCGGGATCGGGCATTCAGCCGTTTGCCCTGACGGGTTTTTCGGCGGCGGGCCGCAGCGGCGAAGAACTGTCCAAGTTCATGGGCAGCGGCTACGAAGCCGCGCGCGCGGGAGGCTGGGATCCGGTTGAACGGCTCAAGGACCAGGAAATCGACGGCCTGGAAGCCGAGGTCGTTTACAGCAGCCTGGGGATGCCGCTGTTTGGACTGGACGACGCGGAGGTTCAGCAGGCGTGTTTTCGCGCCTACAACGATTGGGTCGCGGAGTTCTGCTCCCACAGCCCCAGCCGGCTGGTCGGAATCGCCCTGATCGGCCTCGACGACGTCGCCGAAGGCGTTAAGGAGCTCGAGCGGTGCAAAAAGATCGGTCTTCGCGGCGCGCTTATCGCCGGCCTGCCGCCCGAGAATCAACCCTACAGCAGCCGCGTCTATGACCCGTTCTGGCAGGCCGCCGGGGAACTGGGTATGCCGATTTCGCTGCACGTCGTGACCGGCGCACGGCGTAAACATCTGCTGACCCCAACGGCTCAACGGATTGCCAGGCACGAAGGCGACGCGCCCGGAATCGGGTTTATAGCGCTTTACATGTTCCTGACCACGGACGTGCAGGAGTCGCTGTTCGAAATCCTGCTCAGCGGCGTGCCGCAGCGCTTTCCCAAGCTCAAGATCGTTTCGGCGGAAAACGACACCGGCTGGGTGCCGCATTTCATGTACCGGATGGATCACGCCTACAACAAGCTTCACCATCGCGCCAATTTGCACCTGGAGATGACGCCGGGCGACTTCATGCGGCGCCAGGTCTTTGCGACTTTTCAGGACGACCCGATCGGTCCCATGACCTGGAAGTACTTCGGCGCCGATAACTACATGTGGGCTTCCGACTTTCCGCATCCCGATTCCACTTTCCCCGATTCCCACAAGGTTATCGAAAAGGACTTCGAAGGAGTACCCGCGGAAGTCAAACAAAAGATGGTTTTTGAAAACGTCCGCAGGCTGTACGGGATCATCTAGCCGCAGGGGTTCGACTAATGGTCTTAACGTGATTGTCGGGCCGGCCACCGCAAACGCCGGCAGCCCGCCACTGACTGAGCGTATCGCCGCACCGGCGGACAATTTTTGCGCGCCGAATTTCTGGCGCAGTTCAACAACCTTCCGGGGGAGGTGTTCAACGGTGCTAACATCACCAAGATCGCTGTCAAAGACACTGATGTGGACGGTAGGACTGTGCCTATTGTGCACCGGCAACCCGGTTCACGCCCAACAGTTCGACTTGAACGCGTACAAGGCTCTGGTTGACGCAAGTAGTTCTGAAACCGTGCCGGTCGGCACCCACATTACCCTCCAAAACTGGCAGAAATACCGCAACTTTTTCGGCATCGGGGAACAGGCGCTGTATAGCGGCAAGTATGCGTTCCACGTGGGCGACAGTCCAGATTACGAAATAATGGTCGGTCCCAAGACCACCTTCAAGGAGCCCACCCAACTGATACAGGACACTGAAAAGTACTCCTCCCAAGTCCGGCTGGTGCCGACGCCGGGTGGGTCGTACACGATCGCCGGCTGGGTTGCCGGCTGGCCCTTTCCCAACCCGAAGGAGCCGCAACTGGCTTACAAAGTTTATTTTAATGCGTGGGCGTCCTTCATACCGGAAATTTATTTCTTCAGGAGCGGTGGTCCCAACGGAGACCGCTTCTACAACCACTACACTACCATCGTCGATCTCGCCAATTACCGCCTGACGCACCGCAGCGACCCGGGCCAGCCGGTGGACTTTCCCGGGATGCAAGGTCTGCTCCAGACGCAGTACATCGAAGTGCTTTCTCCGGAGCAATCCAAGTACACGGTATCGCTCACAATGCAGTATGACGACCCCAACAAACTCGCCGAAATCTACGTCTTCCTGCCGTCGTTGCGCCGCTCGCTGCGGCTGTCAAACGCGGCGCGATGCGCGCCGATCCTGGGCAGCGACTATCTAAACGACGACAACAATAACGGAGTGGCCGTGCTTCCCGCGGACTTCCGCATGACTTACCTGGGCAGAAAGAAGATCCTGGCGATAGTTAACGGCAAGCAGAGTGCGCACGCCACCCACTAATCGATCAACGCGTCGCAGACTCAGCATGCTCCACTTGGCGGCTGGCCCATTACCAGTGCTTTTGGTCCCTGGGAGGTGACGTGGATGTAGTACGAATCACGCCGATCGTCGAAAGGGTCGGACACGGCTATTGTTACGGCGACGCGGTGATCTATCTGGACGCGGAGTTCCATCAGCCGGTCACGCGCGAAACTATGATAACGGGGGCAAGCTGTGGAAGGTTCAGGTCATTCCATACATCCCGGCGGACGTCTATGACGGCCACATGAACCTCAACTCCTATTCGAGCGTTGGTTCCATCATCGATCTCCAGAATTTGCATTATTCGGTGTCGCCGCTCTATGACGAGGCGATTGGAATGGACAAGGTGCCAGGAAAATACCGGGACATCGCCGTAATGGCGACACCAAAAGGGTTGGACCAGGTGATGAAGTAGCCTGGCGGCGGACCTTCGGACCAGCCGGAAACAACTCGATAATGTAAACACGCGCGTCGCATTGCCTTGGGTGTATCGCTGGCGGTGAAGCGGCGCATTGCCGGGACGGAGAGTACCAAGGAGCATAGACATGAGGTTGCAAAACAAGGTCGCAATAATCACCGGAGCCGCCCAGGGAATCGGCCGGCAATACGCGCTGCGATTCGCGCGCGAAGGCGCCGCGGTGATGCTGGTTGACCTGCGCGAGCGGCAGGTTCAGGAAGTTGCGGGAGAGATAGCATCGGCGGGCGGCACGGCGAAGGCAGTAAAGGCCGATGTGACCAGCGAAGAACAAATGGCCGACCTTGCCAGACAGACGGCCGCTGAAATGGGGCGGATCGACGCGATCATCAACAACGCAGCCACCTACTACGACTACAATTTTACTGACGAGAGCCTCGAATACGGCCGCAAGATAATGGAGGTCAACCTGTACAGCATCATCGTGACCTCGCGGGCCGTCTTTCCATACATGAAAGCCCAGCGCAGCGGTTCGATCATAAACATTTCGTCTACCGCGTCGTGGCCCTTTCAAATACCTTCCAACATCGACCTGGACAGCATCCCGGTTTCGTTCTACGGCCTGGCCAAATCGGGCGTCATCTATCTGACCAAAACGATGGCGAGATCCGTCGGACGTTACAACATTCGGGTCAATGCGATAGCTCCGGGAGTAACGCGTTCGGAGGCGACGTTGAAGGTCGTGCCTGAAACGATCGTCGCTTTGATCCGGGGACAGACCGCCCTGGGGCGTGAGTTGGACCCTTCGGAGTTGGCAGGGGCGGCAGTATTCCTGGCTTCCGACGACAGTGCGCCCATGACTGGACAGACCCTGGTGGTGGACGCGGGCCATACGATGCTCGGCTAAAGGCATCCGCGAACCTGCGCGGACCAGACCCAATAGATGGATAGATGGCCCGATTCCCACAGGCTGGGGCCACCAGCCCTTCGAGTATCCGCGGTTCCAATCACACCGCGCCATGCGCCGGCTGAACGACCTGCGCGGTTGACGGGCGCGGGCCACCGATCGTTATATGGGCAGGAAAGCTTAACCCCGCTGCGCGGCTTTGCCCGCGCGCGATGGAGATCAGATGGCTGAAGCCATAAAGCAGAACCTGACCGGGCTGCGCGTTTTGGATATCACGCAATATATCGCAGGCCCGACGTTGGGCCGGATCCTGACCGACCTCGGCGCCGATGTGGTCAAGCTGGAGATGCCGCCCGGGGGCGAATTCTCGCGCACCGGCAGCTTTCCGCCGCCGGTCGATGGGCAGGCGCCCACTTACATTTACTACAACCGGGGCAAACGCAGCCTTTGCATCGATTTCAAACGGCCCGAGGGCGCGGCGATCGTGGTCGAGCTGGCGCGCCATTTCGATGTCATCATCGAAAACTACACGCCCGGCGTCTTGAGCAAGTATGGGCTGTCCTACGAAGCCTTCAAGAAGGTCAACCCGCGCGTGATCATGTGCTCGGTTTCCGGCTTCGGCCAGAAGGGGCCGCGCGCAAACTTCCCCGGCAACGACATGACCGGCCAGGCCTTTTCCGGTCTGCTGCACTTGACCGGCAACGACGACGGCACGCCGGTCTACCCGGGAATGTACCTGGCCGACGGCAGCGGCGGGGTCAACGGCGCTACCGCCGTGCTGGCGGCGCTGTACTACCGCGACCGCACCGGGGTTGGACAGTATATCGACGTGGCCCTATACGAATGCGTTTTTCACATCCACGACATCGTCCTGATGCGGCACCTGTTCACCCAGGGCGATTTCAACCCGGGACCCACCGGGCGCCATCGTCCGGGCGCCACCCCTTGCGGACTGTTCAAGACGCGCGGCGGATGGATCGTCCTGACCGTGCTCAACCATTACTGGAAGCGGTTCACCCAGGATATCGGCAAGCCGGAACTGGCCAAGGATCCGCGCTTCAACCCATACACGACCCGTTGGGAAAACCGTAAGGAGCTCGAACCGATAATTGAAGAATGGCTGCAATCTTTCGGCAGCCGGGAGGAAGCGCTCAAGTTCCTGATCGACAATCGTTATCTGGCTGCGCCCGTGATGGATTTGCGCGCTACGGTCGAGATGATCAAGCAGGAAGGGCGCGGTGCGCTGCAGACGGTCGATGTCCCCGGCTATGGCGAAGTATCTCTGCCCAAAGCGCCGTACCTGTTCTCCGAAACCGAGGTCGAATTCAAGCCAATTCTATCCCTGCTGGGGCAGGACAACCGGTCGATTCTGAGCCAAAGCCTGGGATACAGCGAACAGAAGCTGGACGAATTGCAGGCAGCGGGAATTTTGATCGAGGACCAGGAGATGCCGAAGGAAAGAAAGTAGACATGGTCGACTCTGGGTGCGAAAGCGATCAGACACCCTCTCCCCAGCCCTCTCCCACAGAAAAGTGGGAGAGGGTGACAGATTCTGCTCCCTCCCCCACATTCAGTCGTGGGGGAGGGTTAGGGTGAGCATGACTGGTACACTTGAACCACTACCGCCACTCATCTTCACAGCCGGACACATCACTAACGAGAGGTTCAATTCATGAAAGCCGCAGTCCTACAGGGTCCGCGCAAGCTGTCGATCGAGGAAGTGGAAATCGACCGGCCAAAAAGCCACGAGGTGCTGGTCAAAATTAAGGCGACCGGCGTCTGCCACAGCGATCTCCACTACTATGAGGGCAACATGCCGTCGCCCAACCCGTGCATCCTGGGGCATGAGGCGGCCGGCATCGTCGAAGAGGTCGGAGCCGACGTCACCGCGTTCAAGCCCGGCGACCATGTCATCCAACTGCCCATGATCTATTGCGGACATTGCCCACGCTGCGTCTCAGGACTCCCCACCTTGTGCAGCAATCCCGGCGCAAGCCGCCGCCGTGATGACGAAAAGCCGCGCACCGCGTGGCGCGGCAAAAAGATCACACCCACCGCCGACGGCGGTTCGTTCGCCGAAAAAGTGCTCAGTCACGAAAACGGCTTCGTCAAAATTGCCGACGACGTCCCGCTCGATCGCGCGGCGCTGGTGGGATGCGGCGTAATCACCGGCGCGGGCGCGGTACTGCGCACGGCGGAGGTAAAGGCGGGCAGCACGGTCGCGGTCTTCGGATGCGGCGGAATCGGCCTGTCGGCGATTCAGGCGGCGCGCCTCGCCGGCGCCCGCAGAATAATCGCGGTCGATGTGTTGGAGAACAAGCTGGCCACCGCCCGCCGCATGGGCGCCACCGACACCGTAGACGCGTCTTCCTCCGACCCGGTCAAGGCGATTCGCAACCTTACCGGCGGCGGTGTTGATTACGCATTTGAGGCAATTGGCACCGTCCAGACCGCGCGGCAGACTTTTGAATGCACCACGGTGCGCGGCACTGCTGTCATTATCGGCGCGATCGGAGGAAACCCGGACTTGCCCATCCCTTACGGCCTGCTGATGGGCGAGCGCAAGATCATGGGATCGATTCTCGGCTCGACCCGCTTCATCATCGACGCGCCAAACTATATCGAGCTCTACCGCCAGGGACGCTTTAACCTGGACGAGATGGTAACCCGCCATTGCCGCCTCGACGATCTGCTGGAAGCCTTCGACCTGATGAAGCGCGGCGAGGTGATTCGCTCAGTGGTGATTTACGAGTAAAATCTAAACGGGTGTTATCAGGATTGACTGCTAACCTGATGTTGGATTAGGAGCTAATATTAAGTTGACTGTCGCTTGGTGTCGCCGCGAAGCTAAATCCGGCTGCATCGAAGGCGTGAAGGAGAACAGTTATGAAATTCGGATTCATGGGATGGCTTCAGCTTCCAAAGCCGTGGGACGCCGACTCGGAATACCGGATTTGGAACGACGGGCTTGAGGAGATCGAGCTCTGCGACCGGATCGGAATCGATCATCTGTGGGAAATCGAGCATCACTTCCTGGAGGAATATTCCCACTCCTCGGCCGGAGAGAGCTTTCTTGCCGCCTGCAGCCAGCGCACCAAACGCATCCGGCTGGGATCAGGAATTTGCCTGCTGCCGCCCAACTACAATCATCCGGCGCGGGTCGCCGAACGCGTCGCCGCGTTGGACCTGATGAGCAACGGGCGCGCCGAGTTCGGCACCGGCGAGTCCACCAGCTTCACTGAACTGGACGCCTTTCACGTGTCGCGCGCGGAAAAGCGCGCGCAATGGCGCGAATCGTTGGGCGTGGTCTGCCGCATGATGGTGGAGGAACCCTTCCGCGGGGCGCAAGGCAAGTACTTCAACATGCCGCCCCGCAACGTCATCCCCAAGCCGCGCCAGAAGCCGCATCCGCCGGTATGGGTCGCCTGCTCGCGTCAGGAGACCATCATGACCGCAGCCAAATTCGGAATCGGCGCCTTGACCTTCGGCTTCGTGTCGGCCGAGGATGCGCGCAACTGGACCGCCTCCTATTATCGTGTGCTGGCTGACGCTGTCCCCCTTACCTATCGCGTCACGCCCAACGTCGGCTTCCTGATGACCACCGTATGCGACCGCAACGGCGACCGCGCCCGGCGCATGGCCGAGGAGAACGCCTTCGGGCTCTCGGGGCGCCATTACTATGTCGATGGCACGCACAAGCCGGGCCGCACCGATCTCTGGGCGATGCAGCAGGCGATGCCTCCCGAGCAGCGGCTCAACCCGTTTGCCAACGCGGTGGGTACCCCTGATGAAGTGCGCAAGGTGATGCTCGAATACGAGGCCTGCGGCGTCGATCAACTGATCCTGATCGCGCAGTTCGGCAAACTGCCGCACGACTACATCTGCGAGTCGCTGGAGTTGTTCGGCAAGGAAGTGCTGCCCGAATTCGCCGAGCGCCGCGACCAACGGGAAAAGGAAAAGGCCGAGCGCCTAGCGCCGGTTATCGAGACCGTGATGAAGCGCCGCGTCGAGCCGCAAACGCCCTGGTACAACGAAGAATACAGCTACAAGGCCGACGGCTCGATGGTCCGACATTGGGGCTACAGTCCCGAACTGATGGAAGAAATGGCCAAGAAGGCGACGCCACCTCCAGGCAACGGCCAGACCACCGTCCCAAGTAAGTAGTCCGACACGAGGAAGGTCTTCAACGCCCTCTCCCTGACCAGGGAGAGGGTTGGGGTGAGGGTGAAAACGGCCCGCTCAGCATAACAGCAGAGCGGGCCGCACCATTTCCCGAGCATTCAAAGCTCGATCCTAAAGGCCTGCCGGTCGGCGCCCGTGTATGAGATCCGCGTAGGCTTGATCCGCACCAGCCGCAGCGCGGGATTGCCGAAGAACGGCGCCTCGAACGGATTCTTCTTGAGGAAAATCTCCCTGAGCGAATCCCACTCCGCGCCTTTGGGAACCTCGCTCGCAATTCCCTGAACGACGCAGCGGCTGATCTGAAATTTCGACACGTCGCCGACGTCACGATTATCCACGATCACGGTTACTTTGGGCCGCTTGAGAAGATTTTGAAACTTCTCGGCGCTGTCGCCCATGATGAAAAGGAGGTCGAGTTCCGCGGTCTCGCCAAAGGCCTGCAACGTGGCCGTCGGCCATTGCTCTCCCTGAGTGACAATTACCGCCACATGCTCCTGCGCGAAAAGTTCGGTCAGCTTCTGCTTCTGGCTTTCGTCCATGTCTATCGGCTCCGCGAGGGATGGTTTCCCGCAGTATGACAAAGCGCGACCGATGAGCTAAGAGACCAGCTACGAGACTGCGGGAGGTGTTCGCCCATGACAGCCGCGGAAATGAAGGAAACCGTGCGCAAGGTTTGGGCCGCGCTGCGCGATGACCAGGTCGATGACGCTTTCTCTTACATGACCGAGGACGTGCGATGGGACTCGGGCGGCAACATGGCGGGCGACATGAGCGGCAGGCGGATCGGCAAGGCTCAAATCCGCGCGTTTCGCGAAGCCGTGCCAAAAGCCTTTAGCGGACCGCGCGAGACCGAATGCCGGCGGCTGTATTGCGAGGGCGACACCGTAGTCTGCGAGTTGTGGGCGCGCGGCCCGCTGCGCAACGGCAATACCTACGAGAACGTCTATCTCTACATCTTCGAGTTCGACCACCGCGGCCTGATCCGGGAAATCCGCGAGTATGCCGACGTGCAGAGGGCCGAGTTTCTCATGCGCGGCCTTTTCTGAAACAACTTCATCGGAATCTAAAATTACATGAATCTGTCCAGTACCCTGTATAGGCTCCCAAGACCTCTTTTTCCGCACCCTGCTAGTGAGCTAATGCTAATCAAGCAAGTGTTCTATCAAGGATGGGGAGTAGTTCAGCAATTTATTGCGGCAGATGCGCAAGTACCCAAAGAAGCGGCGCTGCCAAGGCAAGGAGATAGACAGGTTGCGCGTTACCTTACTGATCGGCGCGACTATACCGTCATCGATGTCATAGAAGCGCTTGGGCCACTATCTCAACCTGAATTACTTCAGACTCATGAGCAGGATGCGATACTCGTCAGTCGTCGAGAACATGCGCCTGACATAGAAACGAATGCTGTGATCGCTCCGGTGGCTCGTAACGCACCCTTGTAATTTGTACTAGTTCAGACTCAATCGGACAGGCGTTGTCCGAAAGCTGCGCGATTGAATGGCCGCATTTGGGAGGCGGCTACTGCCGGTTCCGGCCATCAGTGGTCCTCCGACCGCGCGAATTCGCGATCCGGAAGCAGCCGTTCATCTGTGAAGTTCATCAATCCCCCGAAAGTCGAAATCTCCGTTTCAAAGTTGATCGAGCTGAATGTGATCATCCAACGTACCGGACCGCCCGTCCGACATCCATCAAGACGCCTTCGCGCGATTCCGAGAGACAATCTTCTGGGCCAGATCGATGAAGGCGCGCAAGCTCGCAGCCATGTGGCGGCGTCCTGGATAATAGAGACAATATCCGCGATACGAGGGCGTCCACTCGTTTAGAACTTCAAGCAGCCTGCCTGAAGCGATGTCGTCAGCAACGATCGACTCGTCTACATAGGCAAGGCCGATACCCGCCCTGCTCGCCTGCGCGATCATGTCGGGCTCATCGAGTGTGACGGACCCTGGTACATCGATCCTCAAAGCTTTGCCGCGACGTTCAAACTCCCAGCGGTAGAGAGCGCCGCTGGGATAGCGAGTGCGGATGCATTCATGATGCCTCAGCTCGGCCGGCGCGGTGGGTCGTGGCCTTTTTGCGAA
>DASZGF010000193.1:0-18970 GCA_035939115.1 Binataceae bacterium (SeqCode) | reverse complement strand
GGGCTGCACCCCCTGTCACGACGGCCAGGGACCGGCGATCAACTCGCCGGCGATGGCGCACGGCGAGGTCGAATTCTGGGAGCAAAAGCTCCTGACCGGCCCCAAGATGGAGGCGCGATGCATCACCTGCCACGTCGATGTGGGATCGCTGCGCAACGCCAAGGGCGATGTGCTGGCGCCGCATTGGGTCGAGGGCGAGCGGATGTTCGAGCAAATGGGTTGCCACGGATGCCATCTGGTGGCCGGTTACGAGGAGATGCCCAAGATCGGGCCCTATTTGAAACTGGCCAGCGCCAAGTTGGATCCGTCATGGACCGTGCGATGGGTGACCAACCCGCATAACTTCCGCCCCCACACGCGGATGCCGAACTTCATGTTCAGCACCGACCAGGCTACCGCCATCGCCGCCTACCTCTTCGACAGCTCCAAAGAGGAGTCAAAGAAGTGGCTGGCCGACCATCCAACGCCGCCTACGCTCGACCAGGACCTGAAGGATCCCAAGATGGTCCAGGAGGGCAAGGACCTGTTCGAATCGGTGGGTTGCAAAGCCTGCCATACGGTGGACAAGGACGGGATCGGCACGCCGGTGGGGTCGGACAAGGACTTCAAGCCGGCTATCAGCCGCACCACCAAGGACTTCGCGCCCAACCTGAGCCAGGTCGCCGAAAAGACCGATGGCCGATGGATCTACCTGTGGCTGAAGAACCCGCGCGATTTCTCGCCGCATACCGCGATGCCTTCGTTGCGGCTTAGCGATCACGAAGCGGAGACGCTGGCGGCTTACTTAATGACGATGGGGAGCAAGAAGTCCGACCCCAACATCGAGCAGGTCCTTTCCAAGCCCGACGAAATCGCCCAGGGCAAGTCGCTGGTTCGCAAGTACGGATGCTTCGGCTGCCACGAGATCAACGGGATGGAGAAGGAGTCGCGCATCGGTGTCGAGCTGACCACCTTTGGCTCCAAGCATCTGGATGAAATGTTCTTCGGCGACCGCACCGACATCGCCAATACCTGGGATGCATGGACCTTCCATAAGCTGCAGAGCCCGCGCATTTACGCGACCGCCGACGTCGAGCAGTTGATGCCCAACTTCGACCTCCAGGACGCCGACATCTACAATCTGCGCGTCTTCCTGGCCAGCCTGATCGGCGAGCCAGTGCTCGAGCGCTACCGCGACACGACCGACATGCAGCATCAGCAGGAGATCGTTAACGGACGCCGGAAGGTCAACTTCTACAATTGCGTTGGATGCCACATCATCGAGCAGCGTGGCGGTTATATCCGGCGCTTTTACGAGCAGAATCCGAACTTTGCGCCGCCTATCCTCAATGGCGAAGGCGAGAAGGTGCAGCCCGACTGGCTGTTCGGGTTCCTGCAGGCGCCCACCCAGATCCGTCCCTGGCTGAAGCTGCGGATGCCGACCTTCCATTTGACCAGCCCCGAAGACAACACGCTGGTGGATTATTTCGGCGCCACCGGCAATCTGGGAGTGCCGTTCGTATTCGTCAACACCAACACCTTGCCGCAGCCGGATCTGATGGCGGGGCAAAAGCTGATGTCAAAGGACTACTTCAACTGCTTCAGTTGCCATCAGCAGGGCGACCGCAAACCCGAAGGTCCGCCCGACGGATGGGCTCCCGACCTGGCGCTCGCGCGCCATCGCCTCAACCCGCAGTGGATCGCCAAATGGCTGCACAATCCGCAGGCGCTGCAGCCGGGAACCAAGATGCCGTCGTTCTATCCCGGCGGGCCCGACGACATCTTCCACGCCAACGAGCAGGAGCAGATCCACGCGATCCGCGACTACATGTTCTGGTTTAGCGATCATCCTGGTGCGAATCCGGCCGCTTCTCAACCGGAGAAGCCCCCGGTCAAAGTCAGCAGCAAATAATCGATTTGGCCAAACTTCCAACCAAGAGGTAACAGATGAACAAGCGAGCTATGATTGCGACATTTATCGGCGCCGCCGCGCTGTGCGTCGGCGCGCTCAGCGCCCACGCCGACGGCGGATCAATCACGGGAACGATCAAGTACGACGGCAGCGCGCCCAAGCCCAAGTCGGTTGAGATTAGCAAGGACAAGGAAGTCTGCGGGCTCAAGCCGCACTTCGAAGAGGACCTGATAGTCGGCTCTGACGGCGGCATCGCCAATGCAATCGTCTACATCGCCGACGCCAAGGCCGCGCCCACACCAGAAACCGTGGATTTCGATCAGAAAGGTTGCGACTACCTGCCGCACGTTCTGGCTTTCCCGGCCGGCAGCACCGTCAAGATCAAGAACGACGACGGCATCCTGCACAACATCCATACCTACTCCACCAAGAACCCCACAATTAATATCGCGCAGCCCAAGTTCAAGAAGGTGGTTGACGTTAAGGTCGATCAGCCCGAACTGATCCGGGTGACCTGCGACGCGCACGGCTGGATGCATGGATGGTGGTTCTCGTCGGCCAACCCTTACTATGCCGTCACCGACGACAAGGGCAATTTCACCATCAAGGATGTGCCTGCGGGTGACTATGAAGTGACGATTTGGCAGGAGAAACTGGGCGAGCAAAAGCAGAAGGTGTCGGTCAAGGCCGGAGCGCCGGCGACGCTTGATGTCACGCTGAAGCCGAAGGCCTAGCAGGGCCGCTTTATCGGCGCGAATCTCACGGGAGCGTTCTGGAGAGTGGTCCAGGGCGCTCCCGCGCATTTTGGGATCCATCATTTTCCGATCCTTCAAGGAAAAGCACCCATGGCGACGATCAAACGCTTGGACCGTCTCGACGTAAGCACCGTGGACCTCAACGACGCGGTCTCGGTTTACCGGCGCAACTTCGATCTCGGCGTCAAGCTGGCGCCCGGCGGCAAATCAGCGGCCGTCAGCATCGGAGACGCGGAAATCAGCCTGGTACCGGCCGAACCGCAAGGGGAAGGTGAAGGAATGTCCGGCGTCTGGCTGGAGGCCGAAAACGTCGACGCGGTCTGCGCCGCGCTCAGCAAAGGCGGCTACGGCTTCAAGCCGATACGCGTCGCGAACTCGCGTCGCGTCGTCGAGGTCGAGCCAAAATCCGCCAACCAGGTACCGTTGTTTATTTTCGATCGCAAGGTGTAGGTGCCCGTAGAGCGGCCCTCCGCGTCCAGCCAGTGTGGAATGGGTCGAGCCGTACCGCGTGCCATGGTATAGGCAGCGACTTGCATCGATGGCGGGCACGGAGGCCCGCCCACTGGCGAGACAGGAAATTAGCGCCCAGTTTTTTTCCTCTGATTCACGTTCAGCATAATCGGAGACAAAAAGAACCGGCACGGAGGCCGGCGCTACGGAAGTCAGCGCTCGCTCCAACACCGCTTGCGCTGAAATGAGTTTAATTTTAATGCCCTCTCCCTGACCAGGGAGAGGGTTAGGGTGAGGGTATCTGATGCTTGATCACGCCTTGGCGCTGGGGCGGGCCGCGATCGATTCGCGCCAGCGCGCCAGCCGCTTAAGCGATGGTTCAATCTTGAGACCGATCATCGTGGAGGCGAACTCGATTGGCACGAAGGCGGTGATGTCGGCGATCGTAAAGCGATCTCCGGCGACGAATTGGCGGCCCTCCAGTTCGCGGTCCATCCGGTCCAGCCGCGCCTTGACCGACTCGTGCTGCGACTCGCCATAGTCAGGGAACTGTTTCATCCGCGCCTTGAACATCGGATGGGTATTCTGAATGGTTCGTGAAACGGGCGCGGCCAGCTCCAATTCCATCCTGCGGTTCCACATCTCGACCATAGCCTGGTCCCGCGCGTCAAGTCCCATCAGCCGGGGCTCGGGATGCAGCGCCTCAAGATAGCGGCAGATTGCGACCGATTCGGCCAGGCAGGTGCCATCGTCGAGTTCCAACACCGGCAAACCGCCTGAGGGATTTTTGGCGAGGAATTGCGGTGTGCGGTTTTGGCCGCTGGCCAAATCGACCTGCTCGGTGGGAATCGCGATGCCCTTCTCCGCGATGAACATGCGGACGCGGCGTGGGTTGGGCGCCAGCGCAAAATCATACAGCTTCATGCCCCTACCTCCTGGGTCCAATGGCACGGCGGCCCGCCCCAAAATGGACTCAAACGAGGTTAATGCCGGAGCCTGGTGTACGCAATGTTCCATCTGCCCTGCCCTGCGAGCGGGGACGGCGATGGTTGCTTGATTCAGTAATGGTGCGGGTCTAGCCTGAAATGGACTGGCAAGTCCAAAATTGATTTTCAGCCACGCGGCGTGAGCCAATTGGCTGACACGCTACCGATGAGCCTGGTCACGCGAAAGAGGTAGTTTTTCGTCTCCGGCCTGGGGGCTCGGAGGGTTACCGCTTATGATGTGGATTGTCCGCCTGGCCCTGCGCCGACCGCTTTCAGTGGCGGTGATGGCGCTCCTGATGCTGGTGCTCGGAGGCTTGTGCTTCGAGCTGATGAACGTCGATATCTTTCCCGCCATCAACCTGCCGGTGGTGCTGGTGGTATGGAACTACCCGGGGCTGTCCTCATTCGACGTCGAGCGCCGGATGGTATTTATCAGCGAGCGCGCCTATTCGACCACGGTCAACGGGATCGAGCATATCGAGTCGAGGTCGATCAACGGTCTGGGCATCCTTAAGGTTTACTTCCAGCCCGGAGTCGACATCGGCTCGGCGATCGCGCAGATTAACGCGGTTTCCGAAACCATCCTGGCCGCCCTGCCGCGCGGTATCGAGCCGCCGCAGATTATCTCGTACAACGCGGCCAACGTTCCGGTCGCCCAGCTCAACGTCTCCAGCGACACGCTCTCCACCATGAGGCTGTTCGACTACGGGCTGAATTTCATTCGCATCCAGCTCTTCACTATCCCGGGCTTTTCCTCGCCCGCGCCGATGGGCGGCGTGTCGCGCTCAATCATGGTGAATCTCGACCCGACACTGCTTTACGGCAATGGCATGTCGGCCTACGACGTCGGCAACGCGCTGGATGCGACCAACGTCGTGATCCCGTCGGGCACGGCCAAGATGGGCAACTACGAAGACAACGTCGACATCAACATGAGCGTGCCGCGGGTTCAGGACTTCAACAGCCTGCCGGTTAAGTACTCAAACGGCACGCCGGTTTTTTTGGGGGACGTGGCCAACGTGACCGACTCGCATCAACCGCAGACCAACGTGGTGCGGGTTGAGGGCCGGCCCGCGACCTACCTGATGGTCATCAAGCACGCCGACGCCTCCACGCTCGCGGTGGTCGACGCGGTCAAGGCCAAGCTGCCCGATATCAGGGCGACGGCGCCCAAGGGCCTTAACGTCTCGATCTCCTTTGACCAGTCGGTTTTCGTGCGCGCCGCGCTGTGGGACGTGGTGCAGGAGGCGGTCACGGCGGCCATCCTGGTGGCGCTGATGGTGCTGGTGTTCCTGGGCTCGCCGCGCAGCATGCTGATCGTTATCACGTCGATCCCGCTGTCAATCCTGACCGCGATCATAGGGCTTAAGCTGACCGGCCAGACCATCAACACGATGACCCTGGGCGGGATTGCGCTGGCGGTCGGGATGTTGGTGGACGACGCCACCGTCGAGATCGAAAATATCCATCGCAACCAGGCGCTGGACAAGCCGCTGCTGGTGGCAATCCTGGACGGCGCCCGCCAGATCGCGACTCCCACCGCGGTCGGCACCCTGGCCATCTGCATCGTCTTCTTCCCGGTCGTGCTGCTGACCGGCGTCGCGCGTTTTCTGTTCACGCCGCTGGCGCTGGCGGTGGTGTACGCGATGCTCACCTCCTACCTGCTCTCGCGCAGCCTGGTGCCGACAATGGCGCGCTACCTGCTGCCCGAAGAACACCACGAGAATGTCATGGGTGGAATATGGGGCCGCGCGCTGCGGGCGTTCGAGCGGGGCTTCGAGCGCATCAAGGAGAACTATCGCGTGACGCTGGCCATATTCATCGCGCGGCGCGGATTTTCGCTGGGCTGCGTGGCGGTGGCGATCGTCGTCTCGGCGGCGCTGATGCTGATCGTGGGCCGGGACTTTTTTCCGGCGATCGACGCCGGCATGATGCGGCTGCACATACGCGCACCGACCGGAACACGCATCGAACATTCGGAATTGATCGTCGATGACATCGAAACGGCGATACGAGGGGTGGTCCCGGCTAGCGATCTGGAGTCCATCAGCGACAACGTCGGGCTGCCGGTTTCCTACAACCTGGCCTTCTACCAGACCGATAGCATCGGGCCCCAGGACGCCGACATTCTGATCCAGCTTAAGACCTCGCACCAGCCGACCCAGATCTACCAGGACCGGATTCGCCGCTTGCTGGAGGCGAAGTTTCCCAACGTCACCGCTTATTTCCAGGCCGCCGACATCACCAGCCAGGTCCTGAACTTCGGTCTGCCGGCGGCAATCGACGTCCAGATTTCCGGCAACAAGCTGCAATCGGATTACGATCTCGCGCTGCGCCTTGAGGACCGGATGAGGCTCATTCCGGGCGCTACCGACATCCGCATCGCCCAGCCGCTGGACTACCCCAGCTACAAGGTGGAAGTCGATCGCGCCAAGGCGCTGGAATTCGGCATCACGCAGCAGCAGGTCGCCTCGAGCCTGTTGGCGTCGCTGTCGGGCGCCAGCCTGCTACAGCCAAACTTCTGGCTCGACCCCAGGACCGGCGTCAATTACAGCGTCGTTTCCCAGATGCCCCAGCATCTGATCGATTCGGTGGCCGCGATGTCCAATATCCCGCTCAGCACGACCGCGTCGATGGCTGCCGGCACCGGCATGGCCTCCGACGCCAGCACGTCGGACTCCTCGGACGTTGACGGCGCCGGGGCCGCCGCGCCGCAATTGCTGGGCAACATCGCGACCTTCAAGCGCGCATGGGACCCGGCGCTGATCGAGCATTACACCGTGCAGCGCGTGATCGACGTCGATTGCGCGGTGTCCGGACGCGACCTGGGCTCCGTCGCCGCGGCTGTGCAGCGCGAGATCAATCGCGTGGGCAAACTGCCTGCCGGCACGAAGATCGTCATCCGCGGTCAGACCAGCGCGATGAACAGCTCCTTTGCCACGCTGGGTGAAGGACTCATCCTCGCAATCGTGCTGGTATACTTGTTGATGGTGGCGAATTTTCAGTCGTGGCTGGAGCCCTTCATCATCACGATGGCGGTGCCGGGAGCGTTGGCCGGAGTGCTGTGGATGCTGGTGCTGACCGGCACGACCATCAACGTCGAATCGCTGATGGGCACGATCATGGCGGTCGGGGTCGGCGTGGCCAACGGTAACCTGCTGATAACTTTCGCCAACGAGTTGCGCGAGGAAGGTTATGATCCGGTCCCCGCCGCGATCGAGGCCGGCCGAATCCGCCTGCGGCCGATTATCATGACCGCGCTGGCGATGATCCTGGGCATGCTGCCGATGGCGCTGGGGCTGGGCTCGGGAGCTGAGCAAAACGCGCCGTTGGGCCGTGCCGTTATCGGGGGGTTGGTCGCGGCGACCTTGATGACGCTGTTCGTAGTCCCTGCAATCTACTCGATTTTCAGCCGCAATCTTGTGACCAAACAACAGCGCGACCAGGAAATTCAGTCCTTGGAGGTGCCTGGCGCCTGACGGATGCCCGCTATGGAAGACGACCCAAAAGAGTTCACGGGCCCGCAGCCTGGCGGGTTTTTTTACGCCGGATGGGTGATCGCCATCATTCTGCTGATGGTGGCGACCGCCGGGCTTGTGCTGGCGCGCGATCGATGGCTGACCCATCAGACTTCCGATCTGTCGCGCGAGGCTCAGGCTGGCCCCCACGTGCTGGTCGCGCAGGTCTCGCGTACGAAGGGAACCCGCGTTTTGCGCCTGCCGGCGACCGTACGTGGATTCGACGAAACCGACATCTATGCCAAAGTGCCCGGCTACCTGAAATCGGTTTCGGTCGACAAGGGCGACCGCGTGCGCGCCGGCCAGGTGCTGGCAACAGTCGAGTCGCCTGAGACCGACCAGCAGGTGGCCAACTACCGCGCTAATTACGAGTTGGCCAAAATCACCTTGGCACGCGACACCGTGTTGCTTCGCACCGAAGTGCTCGCCAGACAGGATTACGACACTCAGAAGGCAACTATGCTCCAGGCCAAGGCGACCCTGGAGCAGTATAGGATGCTGCAAGGCTATGAAATCATCCGCGCGCCGTTCGACGGCATCGTAACGGCGCGCAACGTCGACCCCGGCCACCTGATCCCGGCGGCGACCGGCGCGACCAGCCAGACCAGCGCGATCGTAAGTATCGCGCGGCTAAAACCGCTGCGGATTTTCTCCTATGTTCCGCAGAGTGTGACCCCGTTCATCAAGAACGGGGATCAGGCCACGATCACGGTCAACGAATATGCCGGACGCAAGTTCACAGGCTCCATCACGCGCCATCCAGAGGCGCTGGCGGCGGACTCGCGCACGATGCTGGTCGAGGTCGATTTGCCCAACACGGACCAGGCGCTCTACCCGGGGATGTACGGAATGGCGGAGTTCACGGTTTCGGTTCCACAGGGTGTCCCGCTGGTCGACGACGACGCGCTGATCTTCCGCGACGACAAGGTCTATGTCCCCATAGTCCGCAACAACCGCTTGCATCTGGCCGAAGCGACGCTCGGCTACGACAATGGAGTTGCAGTCCAGGTGACCAGCGGTGTGAATTACAACGACCTGGTAGCGCTCAACGTGGGTCAGGCCGCGCGCGAGGGCCAGACGGTACAACCAGTACGCGCCGATCAGACCAACACTGAAAAACAGCAGATGTAGGGGGCACTACCGCCGCACGCCTTCGTGCGGGCACTGGCTTGCCCTGCCGGGGTGTGCCGTGGTTTAAACGCGGATAACGAACAGCTAGGGCGGGAGGCAAACGATGGCCAAAAAGACATGGATCGAGGTTGCTGTAAACGGCGCGTGGACCCGCAAGTATCAGCCGAAAATTCCGGTTACTGCCAAGGAGGTTATCAATGACGGCGTGGCGTGCATCAAAGCCGGCGCCGCCGTCATCCACGCCCATACGCTGGAGCCCGATACGGGTCGGCAAAACGCCAACGTGGACAACAGCGCCGCCTTCATGGAGGGGATCCGGTCGCAAGTCGACGCGATCGTCTATCCGACGATTATCGGCAAACCAGACCCATCCGATCCGGCCTGGCTATGGCGGCCCACCGTGGAGCTGGCCAAGCGCGGAATCCTGGAGTGGGGCGTACTGGATCCGGGTTCGGTAAACTTCTGCCGCTTCGACGTCGGACCGACGGGGATGGGCGGCAACGGACTCTACGCCAACCCCAACAACAGCCTTGATTCGGCTGCCAAACTGGCGGCCGAATACAAGTTCCATCCCGCCTACGCATGTTATGAGCCGGGTTTCGTACGTCAGGGAGCAATGCTGCATCGCCATTATCCAAACATGCCGGTACCAATCTATCGACTCATGTTTTCCACCGGCATGACGTTCAGCTTTCCGCCGGAAGCATGGGCGGTTGAAGCCTATGCCAAGCTGTTGGAGCGGACCGCGCCGGGCTCGCCCTGGATGGTCGCCGGGCTGGCGGTGGACGTGCTGCCCTTGATTCCCACCGTAGTCAGGCTTGGGGGTGGAGTACGCGTCGGCCTGGAAGACGCGTCGTTCAACACTCAGCGCTCCAATGTCGAATTGGTCGACGCCGCCGTCAAGGCGATCCAGAAGGCCGGCAGCGAGCCCGCCACGACCGCCGAGGTGCGCGCGGAACTGGCCGCCTACAAAATGCGCGCGGGCCAGGACGCCTGAGCGCGACGGAAAGTCACACGCATGCGAATCGGAATTACCTTACCCGCCGAACCGTTTCAGGATCGGGGCATGATCGACCTGGTCCGGCGTGTCGACGCGCTGGGCTACGAGGAGGTCTGGTCGCTGGAGTCCTATACCACCGAGGCTTTCAGCCCGCTGGCTGCCGTCGCGATGGTCACTGAGAAGATGCGGCTGGGCACCGCGATCGTGCCGGTGTTCACGCGCCCGCCGGCGTTAATCGCGATGTCGGCGATGACTGTGCAGCAGCTCTCAGGCGGACGCTTCGTGCTGGGAATGGGGATCTCTTCGCCGCAAATCATCGGGCAGTGGATGGGTGTACCATTCCAGCAACCGCTGGCGCGCGTGCGCGACACCGTTACCGCCGTGCGCGCGGCGCTGACCGGCGAGAAGGTCACCTACAAAGGCCGCACGTTGTCGGTCAACGGCTTTCGCCTCGATGTCGAACGCGACCTGCCGCCACCGCCGATTTTTCTTGCGATCCAGGGCGCCCGGATGTGCCGTCTGGCCGGCGAACTCGCCGACGGTCTCGTCACCAATTTCATCACGCCGGAGGCCTTGCCGCGGATGCTGGAGCACGTCGCGCAGGGCGCGCGCGCGGTGGGACGCGAGGCGCCGCGCGAAGTGGTATGCCGAATCCTGGCGATCGTTGACGAAGAGCCTGAACGCGTCAACGCTGCGATGCGCCGCCACATGACTCCCTACCTGATCACCCCCGGTTACAATCGTTTCTTTGCTGAAATCGGCTTCGAGCAGGAAGCCGAATCGGCGCTGCGCGCATGGACCGCCGGAGACCGCAAAAAAGCCACCGAGGTGATTAGCGACCGGATGCTCAACAGCATCTACCTGTTGGGCAGCGCGGATTATTGCCGCGAGCGCCTGACAGCGTTCGCCGACGCGGGCGTCAGCACGGTCGCGTTGTGGTTCGTGTCACTGGCCCGCACCGCCCCCGAGCGCAAGGCAAACATCCTGGCCGCGGTCGAAAAACTCGCTCCACGATGAAGTAATTAATCGCCGGCCGCTTGGCGAACGCGGTCGCGTACGATGTCCCAGGTGACTCCGAAGCGGGCCAGGTATTTGCGCGGTCGATCGGCGTCATTCGAGCTTTGCTTGCGCTCCCTGGAGTTGGCGAACAGTGTGCGTCCGGCCTCGGAAAGAGATCGGCTTTCGGCGACAATCTTGAGCACGCCGGCAAGTTGCATCCGATCGAATAAATCCAGAGCCTCGACCGCCGCTTGAGAGCCCAGCGCCGGGAGAAGGAGTTCATCGTCGGTTGGGGATCTTAAGCGCCCGGACCAGGTGCGCCGCAGCCGTTCGATCTCTTCCTCGACGATTTCCACGGTGATGCGCCCGCCCGCGGTGAGCGTGCACATACGGGTTACGGCTCCGTTTAAGTCGCGAAAGTTGCGCTCCCAAAGGGCCTCTGCCGAGATGGTAAACGAAAGGAAACGGTCCCGCGCCTCGCGATTGAAGGTAACGCGGGTGCCGGTTCGGCGCGTGTATTGATCCAGTTCGTACTCCAGGTTGGGCGCGATATCCTCGCGCCGCTCGCGCAAGCCGGGCAGACGAAATGCCCACAGGTCGATGCGTGCGAGCAGATCGTCGCGGAAACGGCCCTCAGCCACGGCCGCTTTGAGGTCGCGGTTGCTGCCGGCTATGAGCTGGAAATCGCTCTTCGCCTCCTTGTCCGATCCCATCGGCAAGAAGCGCTTTTCCTCGATTGCGCGCAGCAGCATGGCCTGCTCGTCGAGCCCGAGTTCGCCGATCTCGTCGAGGAACAGCACGCCTCCGTTGGCGCTCTTGAGGAGCCCCGCGCGGTCCTGGAGCGCGCCGGTGAAGGCGCCCCTGACGTGCCCGAAGAGCGCGGACATCGCGGCGTCGCCGCGCAGCGTCGCGCAGTTTACCTCGACCATCTGGCCCCCGATCTGGCGGCGCGCCTTCTTCAACTCGTAAATTCGCCGCGCGAGCTGCGACTTCCCGGCCCCGGTCGGGCCAGTCAGCAGAATCGGCGCTTTGGAGCTCAACGCGACCTGCTCGATCCGCTCGATCAGGAGATTGAAGATCGGACTGCGGGTTTCGATGCCGGACTTTAGAATCGAAGCCGCCTCCCGGCGCTCGCCCGCGAAGCGTGAGGCAAGCCGATCGTATTTCGAAAGGTCCAGGTCGATGATCCTGAATGTTCCGGGGTCGGCCGCGCGGGCGCGCCGCGAAGGCGAGGTCTGGATGAGCCGGGCGGGAAAATGACGGGACTCGGTTAATAGAAACAGGCAGATCTGGGCCACGTGTGTTCCGGTTGTGATGTGGACCAGATAGTCCTCTTTATCGGGATCAAACGGATAGGCGCGGGCGAAATCGTGGAGCGCGCCGAACACCTCATCGAAGTCCCATGGATCTTCAAACTCGATCTCCCAGGGCCGCACTTCGGTCTCCGGCGAAATGCCGCCGATGTCCTGCTGAAGTTCCTCACCAGAGTTGAGTCGCGGTGCTGATGCAGAAGTTCAAGGCGGTCAACCAGGAGTTCCCCGTGCTGGCACAAACTGACGGTTGGACGCCATCGGGACCATCGCTCAGCGCCGTCTCCGGTGTCCAATGTTGCGCCTGCAAGCCCTAACACCACGGTTTTCATAGCTTAGATTATTGGATAAATATCTATCCTAGGCAATAAATTCCGTCCATTCGTTTTTTGCCCTGATCTGGAAAAGCGTGGATTTTTCGCGCCAAGCCACTGCTTTTTGCCCGGCACAATAATTGATTATGTGGATTCCCGAACGCAGAAGAAGAGCCGGCACGGAGGCCGGCGCTACGGGAGGCGGTAAGATGGCCAACCAGACTCTTTTCAGATCGGTTGCTGGAAAGCTTGTGCCGAAGCCCGACACGGTCAACGAGGCCGCAGGTCCGGCCTATTCGCTGGCTCCCAGGCATGCGTTGGCCCAGTACGTCGCGACAGGCTGCCTGAACGCAACCTATTACGCTAACGCCGAAGAGCAGCTCCTCAATGCGCTGGCACTGTGCGCAAGGCTCGATGCGGAGTTTATCGCCAAGGCGGCAATTTTCTGCCGGGAGCGAGGCCGGATGAAGGATACCCCGGCGTTGCTATGCGCGGTGCTTGCCAACCGGGACACGAAGCTGCTCGAGAGGATCTTTCCGCGGGTGATCGACAACGCGAAGATGCTGCGGAATTTCGTACAGATCATCCGGTCCGGCGTAACCGGGCGAAAGTCGCTGGGATCGGCTCCCAGGCGGCTGATCCGGGAATCGCTCGCGCAGCGGAGTGACGAAGCGCTGTTTGCATCTTCAGTCGGCCAGAGCCCGTCGCTGGCCGACGTAATCAAGATGGTGCATCCGAAGCCGGCTGCGGCTGGACGGGAGGCGCTCTATGGTTATCTCATCGGCCGGATCAATCGGACCGGTGAGCTGCCCGAGTTGGTCAGGAGCTTCGAGGCGTTCAAGACCGGGGCGGCGGCCGAAGTTCCGCATGTTCCCTTCGCGATGCTGGCCGGGTTACCGCTGCGGAAGACCGATTGGGTCGAGGTCGCACTTAACGCCTCCTGGCAGGTGACGCGGATGAATCTCAACACCTTTGCCGGGCACGGCGTGTTCGGCGACGAGGGCGCAGAGCAGAATGCCGCGCAGCTTGAGATCACCCGGATCGTGGCGGCGCGGATGCGGGACGCGAATTCAATCGCGCAGGCGCGGGTGTTCCCCTATCAGCTGATGGCGGCGTACGCCAATGTCGATCCGCGAGTACCGGCGCCGGTTAGAGAGTCGCTGCAGGACGCGATGGAGATCGCCCTTGCCAACGTTCCCTCAATCGCGGGCAGGGTATATGTGCTGGTCGATATCTCCGGCTCGATGCATTCTCTGCTAACCGGCCGGCGGGGCAGTGCCACCAGCGTTATTCGATGCGTCGATGTCGCGGCGCTGTTTGCGGCGGCGATCATCAAAAAGAACCAGGCGGCGGAGGTACTGCCGTTCAATCAGCGGCTGGTTGCGATAACCTTGAACCCGCGGGACACGGTGATAACCAACGCGGCGAAACTGGCTTCGATGCCGCAGGGCGGCACCAACTGCAGCGCCCCTCTGGTTTATCTGAATGAGCGGGGCGCAAGCGGGGAGCTGGTGATCTACGTTTCCGATAACCAGTCTTGGATTGACAGCGCCAATGCGGTCGCACGAGGTAGCGCGACGATGCTGGAGTGGAATCGATTCAAGAGCCGGAACCCGCAGGCCCGGCTGGCCTGCATCGATCTCCAGCCCTACGCGACGACGCAGGCCGCGGAGCGGGAGGACATACTCAACGTAGACGGATTTTCGGACCAGGTGTTCGATACCGTGGCCGAGTTCGCCGCCGGCCGGCTGGGTGCGGATCACTGGCTGGGCGCCATCGAATCGGTCGGGATTTGATCGATTGACGGTCTGATAGTCGCTGTAGTGGAAATAGTTTCGGAAATAAAAGCACTATTTGGCGGCGGCTATATCACGGGTGCCAGGTGGGTGCCAAACCTACAAGTCTGCGGGTGCAGTTTTCGTCTTTTTTTCGCTTCAGCTTGGGGTGTGGATTGCTGCGCAAACGTGATGGTTGAGGGTGGGACTGAAAACCTCTCGTTGGACGGCGAGAGGTTATTTCTACCGGCGCGGATCCGGGTGATGAAGAAATAACCGCGCGGAACATTATTTCCTGCCCGTCCAATAAAAGGTTCCGGTCAGGAACCTTTCATCTACGAGCGCCTGGGCGCGCACCTCTCCTCAAATTGAAGGCGGACATGTGGTGGTGGAGATCACCGTGAAGCTGGAGCCCAATAACGGCGACAACGTGGTGATGAGGTACGCCGCCAACAACCGCCACGGCGGACGCCCTGATGGAGCGCAACTCGCACCACCTGGCGTGCGGAACGCGTACGTGAATCTGGCTGATTTCGTGGCCTGGGCGCTCAAACACCTGCTGGAATTGCTACGCCAAGTGCCCCCAGGGCAGGGGCCGTCCGCATTGGTTTTTGCCACGGTTTTCCGCTGATTTTCCTGGCCGTGATGGAAAGTGGTTGAGGGTGAAAACTGGTGGAATCCATGTTGGTGTTTCGCATGGTCTAGAATGTTGACAGTAAGGCGCACGGCGTAAGGCACGTTTATTTTATGCCTTACTGTGTGTCGGGCACGAAGCCAATTCACCGAGAGGTAGATAGACAATGACCGAGGGTATTACGGGAGCTGTGGTTAGCCGCAGAATTAAGAAAAGCCGAACCTGGTTATGGCGTCACGCCAGAGATCGTTCATTCCCGGCGCCGCGGGAGCTGCCGGGCGGCCGGCTGATCTAGATCGAGGCCGAGATTGAAGCGTGGCTGAACGCGTTGCCGACGCGCAGCTATGGCAGCGCTGATGACGAGGCGCCGGCGGCGATGGTGGCGAAGTCGGATCAATCATGAACGCTGAAATGCGAAAACGCCGCGGGGACGAACCGCGGCGAATTCATTGAGTTTGAGATCCTTGGAGTTGGACGTGAGGAGTGGAACAACATATATCTGACAACGGCCGTGCCTTACTGCAAGCCGATCCCGCAGAAATTCTGCGGGCGCTTGAGCGATTCTGCCCCAACGATGGCATAATCGAGATCCGCGGTCTGCACGGGCCCCACAACCAAACCTACAGCGGCTATTTCGACCGAGAGCACCTGCCCAACGCCGCGCGCCTGGCCGCTGGCATCAAGGCGGCGGGCGTCTATCTGACCATCAACCCGGCCAACCCGGCGTTGCTGGCCAGGGCGGCCAATCGGATTGTCGAGAAGCCCACCAGCACGACGTCCGACCTGGATATCATTAGGCGCTGCTGGCTGCCGCTTGACCTAGATCCGCGACGTCCGGCAGGCGTTTCGTCAACCGATGCCGAGAAGACTGCGGCGATCGCGCGGAAGGAAGCAATACGCGAGCACCTGGCCAAACGGGGCTGGGTCGAACCCGTCGATGGCGACTCGGGTAACGGCGCCCATCTAGTCTATCCGATCGATCTGCCCAACGACGACATCAGCCGAAAGCTGATCGAGCGCGTCCTGAGGGCGCTGGCGCTGCGCTTCGGTGATGAGAAGGTCGACCTTGATATCAAGGTCGGCAACGCGGCCCGGATCTGGAAGCTATACGGAACGGTCGCGCGCAAGGGCGATTCGACCGAGGAGCGGCCGCACCGGTTATCGCGCATCCTGTATGACCCTCAGTTGCGACCCGGGGAGATCGCTACCCTGGAGCAGTTGCAGGCGCTAGCCGCGACGCTGCCGGAGGAGCCAAAGCCGGGACCCCGCAACGGGAACGGGAAGCAAGCTGATTTCGACCTCGAGGCGTGGATCCGGGCCCACAACGTCCCGGTGCACGGCCCTATCGCCTGGAGTGGTGGCGAGAAATGGTTATTCGACCATGGGGCAACTTGTCCCTTGGGCGGCGGGCATGACGCGGACGGCGCCTTTATCGTGCGCCATGCGTCCGGCGCGATCGCGGCGGGCTGTCATCATAACTCTTGCTCCGGCAAAAAATGGGCGGACCTCAGGAAGGTCTACCAGCCTGATTACGATCCCAGCCGCAACGGCCACCGTGCCACCAATGGGGCAACGGTAGACTTGAAGGTTGTGCCGGCGGATTCACCTGCGGATGATCTACGCCCGCCCGAGTTTTCGGACGACTCCATCGCCCTAACGTTCGCCAACAGCCATGAGGACGACTTGCGCCACGTCGCGGAGTGGAACCGGTGGCTTAGCTGGGGTGGCGCACAATGGCGCGAGGACCGGACGCTGAAGGCCTTCGACCAGGTGCGGCGGACCTGTCGGGTTGCTGCTGCATTGGCGATCGAAAGCCTCAAGAACGGCAACCAGGTGGCATCCAAGATCACGTCCGCCAAGACCGTCGCGGCGGTGCACTCCTTAGCGCGGGCTGATCGGCGCTTAGCAGCGACGGTGGACCAGGGGACCTTGACCCCTACGTACTCAACACGCCTGGCGGGACGGTGGACTTGCGCACCGGTAACCTATGTCCCCACTGCCCAACTGACTACCTGACGAAGGTAACGGGCGTTGCACCTGCCGACAGCGAGGAGTGCCCACTTTGGCTGTCGGCGCTTGAACGAATCTTCGACCATGATGTCGATTTGATTCGATTCATCCAGCGGGCCCTGGGGCACACCGCCACGGGTAGTGTGGCTGAGGAATGCCTCTTTTTTCTGATCGGAACCGGTGGCAACGGTAAGGATACCTTGGCCGAGACTGCCAGGCGTGCGTTGGGTGATTATGGTGCGCCCGCCGCACCGGGATTGCTACTCGAACAAAAGTTCGAAGCCCACCCCACTGAAATTGCGGATCTGCGCGGCATCCGGATGGCGCTCACATCCGAGATCGATGCGGGCCAGGCGTGGGCCGAGGCCAAGCTGAAGCGGCTGACGGGCGGCGTGACAAACCTGAAGGGCCGGTTTATGCGAGGGGATTTTTTCGATTTCACCCCAACGCACAAGTTCTGGATCATGGCCAACACGCGCCCGCGCCTGCACAACGTTGACCCGGCAATCAAGCGCCGCCTGTTCATGATTCCGTTTAATGTCGAGTTCAAGGGCGACCGCCGTGACCCGAAGCTAAAGGAGAAGCTTCAAACGGAACTGCCGGGGATCCTGCGCTGGATAATTAACGGTGCGGTTGCCTGGCGCCGCGACGGGCTGAATCCGCCGACCAGCGTGATCGACACCACAGCCGATTACTTCGTCGACGCTGATCGGTTTCAACGCTGGATCGATGAATGCTGCGAGCGGGACCCGAACGCCAAGAGCCCGACGGCGCTGCTTTACCAGTCCTGGAAAACGTGGGCGAAGGCTAACGATGAGCGGGCTGGTGGCGAGGCGGAATTCAAAGATCGCTTGAAGGGGCACGGTTTTTGGCATGGTCGACGTCACGGTTTTCGTGGCTTCGAGGGTATTCGGCTCAAGGACTTATATTCAGCAGTCGGGTAAGCGTGTCACCCCGTGTCGGCCCGTCCTTTATCGGACGTCTATACGCATGCGCGCGCGGGGGTGAACGTCTGAAATAGGGAGAGGTGACACGGGCCGACACGGTGTGTGGGGTCGCCCGCTACCGCCAAACGTTTTCGTCAATGAACAAAAGGGAAATTCGGCAAAATGGCATTTATTCGAAAAAAGACGGTAAAGGGCGCGACGTATTTCACCCTGGTGGAGTCGTACCGCCAGGACGGCAAGGTCCGGCAGCGGGTGATCGCGTCGCTGGGGCAGGAGTCCACCATTGCGGGGGCGCTGGAGGTTGAACGCTACTGGTTGCGCCATTGGCAACAGCATCCATACCCGCACCTATTCAGAAAGGGGGACCTCGAATCAAGAATCGAACGCAACGAACACATGATCGAAATCCTCGAACACTGGCAGCGCCGTGAACCGTTTGCGACCCGGGCTGGACATAGTGCCAATAAAGGTAGCCGACCGGTTACCATTGTTGGCACTACATAGGATCCGAATAGACTCGGGCTGGAGGTAGTGCCAAAGCCTATACCACGCAAATATAACCTTTGGCACTACAGAAAGAACCGGTTGCGAGCGAGTGAGGCTGGACTTTGGTAATGGTTAACTGTTGGCCAGAATTACCCAACAGTTAACCGATACGAAAAAACCCATTGAATTTATTGGTGACAAATTTTCTGCTTCACCCCTGTTGGAGTTTAAAGGACATGGGACGAGGGCTTTCTGATCTCCAAAAGTGGATGCTGCGCACCGCGCTGGACAACCGCGAACGCGAGGGTCGAGACAATGATACCAAAACTTTGGCCGACTTGCTGTTTGGCGAGGTGAAGGCGGGTTTTTATCACTTGGAGATGGAAATGGATCAGTGGGTAAAAACCGCTATCGAAATGGTAGCCGCTGGCGCGAAGGGATGGTCCGAGAAGGATATCGAGTTTCGCCGAGAGAGAACCGCTAACCAGCGGCAGCGCCGGGGAAGGCACGTGTATTTTGGCCACGCTTTTGTATTCCCTAGTCGCCCCGCGCTGAACGTCTCCATATCGCGGGCTGCGGCGCGCCTAGAAAAACGTGGATACGCTGTGCGTGTGTTTGGTCTCTCTACGCATTGGGCTGGCATTCAGCTAACCGATGCCGGCGTTACCTTGGCGCGCGATCTCCCGGCTGCCTACAAACTTTTGCCGGCGCCGGCAAAATTCAGCAATTTACTAGGCGCCTAGTAAAATGTCATTACGTAATGA
>DASZGF010000192.1:0-101994 GCA_035939115.1 Binataceae bacterium (SeqCode) | reverse complement strand
AAAGAACGCCGGCACGGAGGCCGGCTGCTACGGGAAACGGAATCCACTGCACCGTAGCAGCCGGCCTCCGTGCCGGCGTTCTTTTTACGTACGGAGCGGGGCAATCCGTACCTTCACAGCCTGCCGATCAAACGCGCAAAGAGTCTCGCGCGTTATCGACCGGCGGGGACGCCGGTCCCTCTATCTTACCAACTGTGGTTTTGAGTTCAGTCGTGGGAGAGGGAATAGAATCGTCATTAGCTCAATTCAGTTAAAACCATGGGCAGATCAATGATACTCCGGTTCCTGAAAATAGTTTGACCAGCGCGGGAAGCCACTGTTCAGGAAGCCCCGCGATTTGCGCCAGCGCAGCGGTCAACCAGTGGGGTTCGACCGCGGGCGCCAAGGTCATCCGCATACCCATCAGACCTCGGATACCCATCAGGCCGTGCAGACCCGAGTACAGCGCCAGCTCATGCTCCTGATCCGGTGCCAGCTTGGCCTTCTCGCGCGCCAATTCCACCGCGCGCGCCATTCCGCCTAATTCGTCCACCAGGCCGTTGCCCGCGGCGGCCGTCCCGCTCCACACGCGGCCCCGCGCGACCGCTTCGGTTTGCGCCGCATCGAGCTTGCGGCCGTGCCCCACCTTGGCGCAGAAATTCGAGTACACCTCGCCCATCACCCGGTTGAGCTGTTCGAGCTCGCTCTCGGTCATCGCCCTGGTAAACGAAAGCGCATCGCCAATCGGGGAGCTCTTGGCGTAATCCACGTTGATCCCGATGCGCTCCAGGAGATCGCCCAGATTGAATTTGGTATAAACCACGCCGATCGAACCGGTGAGGGTGGAGGGCTGCGCCACAATCGCGTCCGCCCCCATCGAAACGTAATAGCCGCCGGATCCGGCCACATCGCCCATCGAAACCACCACCGGCTTGCCGCGCCGCTGGACCTCGGTGACCGCGCGCCATACCAAGTCTGACCCCACCGCGGAGCCGCCCGGTGAATTGACGCGAAACACCACCGCGCGCACGCGCGGGTCGCGCGCCGCGTGCATCAGTTCGGCGGCGGTCTGCTGTCCGCTGATGTACTCGCCGCCGCGCGGCGGCTCGCCGACGATGACCGGGCCGAGCCCGTAAACCAGGCCGATGCGGGGCCTGCGGCCCTTGTCTTCCAGGTAGCTGGTCCGCCTAAGATAGCGATGGAACTCGACGATTCGATTGCCGCGGCGGCGCTGCTTTACGCGGCGTTGCGCCCGGCGCATGAGCCGGGCTATCAGCGGGGGCCGATCCTGGCCCTCGTCTTCGGCCTCGAAATCGGCGAGCACATCCTGCACATGACCGAGCCGATCGATGAGTCCCGCTTCCTGACCCGAACGCGCGCTGAGAAAGCCGCTGTTGATCAGTTCCCGGGCGCGCGCGGGATCAAGCCGGCGCGCCCTCGCCACATAGTCGACCAGTACGCGCTGCCAATCCTCGACCACCGCCTCCAGGCTTTCGCGAACTTCGGGGGACATATGTTCGCGGCTGGTAATCTCACCGGCGCCCTTGTACTCCTTCCATTGCAGCGTCTGGGCTTCGACATGAGCAGTGGCCAGCGCGCGTTTGACAAAGAAGCCGCCGGCGCTCACCCCGAGCATCATAAGCGTGGTATCGGCGTTGGCGACGATTTCACGCGCGCCCGCCGCGATGAGATAGTCGCGCGACTCCGCGGCTTCGGAATCGAGCACGGCGATGGTGCGCTTGCCGCCGCTCCCCACCGCCGCCAGCAAATCGTGCAACTCCTGGGCGGACGCCATCCCGCACGCCGCGCCGGCCACCTCGACCATCACGGCCGCCAGCGCGCGGTCATTGGCGGCGTGCGTCAGCGCCTCGCGCAACTGATGCATCGTGACGAACTCGCGTCCCCTCAGCCGGTCCATCAGCGAGCCGAATGAATGTTCGCTCACCCGGCCCGAAAGCCGTATCCGCAGCAGTGAATCGGGCGGAATCCGGGCGGGCCTGAAAATTAGGAAAAAATACGCCGCGGCAGCCGCAAGGGCGGGCGCCAAAAGGACGGCGCCAATCCAGTACCAGCCGATCAAAAACGCAATCGCGCTGACCAGCGCGAGCGCAACGACGATGACAATTACGCGAGCCTCACGAGTCACAGCTTTACTCCTCAGGCCTCAGCCGAATTCGAACGCCAGGTTTTCCAGCACCTCGCTTTAGATTAGCCTTTTTGCGGGATGAGGTCTGTTCTCGCAGCGCTCGGATTGCTCTTTTTGGCGGCGTCCACGGCTATGGCGCAGTTCACCGGCAACAACTACTGGCTGACTTTGCCGCCCGCCGCCGTCGGAGGACCGCCCAAGCTGCCGCCACCACCCGAGATCCCCAATGTTCCGTTTGCCGCGGTGCGCAATGTGCAACTTGCGGGCATGCTCAAGATCGATAAGGACTTCAAGCTGCTGGGCCCGTGGGCGCCGCTATGGCTCGGATCGAAGGCGGTCGCGCTGCTGGGAACACGTCATGGTCGGATTACGATGCTGGCCTGGTATGGCGACCACTTCGCCAGTTCGCGAGTGATGGCCGACCCGCAGACGGTTGAGGGCGGCGCTATTCTGGATATGGCGGTCAGTCGCAACGGCAATCGTCTGGCGATAGTCGCCGCTGCCGGGGACAAACTGGAAATCTGGCTGCGCGATACGCAAAGCGCCGCGCCGGCTTCGGTCGCGGCCACAATCGACGGCCATTGCGACAAGGCCGGGCTGGCCTGGCTGGGTCCGAACACACTGGCCGTGGGCGCGCAACTGCAACCGAGCGCCGAAGGGGCATCAACCGAGTCTCCGATCATTACACCGCAGCAGCAGGAGCAACCTGTAGCGCCGCCGGAGCCGACGCGCAGTCTGTACATCGTGCAACTCGGGCAGCAGCAGGCCCCCGCCAGCCTGGATCTCGAATGCGTCAAACATCTCGACCCAATAAAGCTTACCTGGAGCCCGGACGGGCATTACGCAGTTGGGCCGAGCGATGAGCCGGGTAAATGGACGCTGGTCGACCGCGCCAAAGCCGGTTGCGAGGCGATCAATATGCCGGGCATTGTTCCGGTGGGATTTATCGACTGGGAGGACAAATCAAGCCGCTTCCTCTTCACTGCCACGCTGGCAAGCTCGCCCGACCCCGGCCATATCGGGGTGATGGAACATATCGTGGCCTCACACAAGACTCGCCTGCTCGCGTCACCTGCGACGGCCGCTGCTTATGTCGGCGGGAACAAAATCGCAGTGCTGGGCAGCCAGCGTCTAAACGCTCAAGCGATGGCAACGAAACCGGAAGCATTGTATCCGGCTGAAATCGCCTGGATCGATCCCGGCCAGTCGCAGCTCGATATCGTGCCGACGGGATTTACCAGCACCGCCGCGGAATTGCTGCGTGCGCACCTTACCTACTCGTCGTCGAAAAGCATGCTGGCGACGAGTTTTCTGACGCCGCATCCCAAGGGCGCATTCGCGGTCCTGATGTGGCTGTCGACCGCTGCGCACAACGGTGGGGTTTTGGGCACAGGGCGGATGGGAAGCATGCTGGCAAGCTGGTCGCCCGATGGCAGCAAGCTGGCGGTGCTGGCGGGCCTGCCCGACCATCCAACCCTGGCGATCGTGGGGGCGCCGCAGTGACTCGCGAGTTGCTGAGCTGAGCAGCGTGGGATAAAAAAATTGTAAATAGAAAAATGAAAAGAGTTAGTGAGACAGGCGTCCCTGCCTGTCGATGACGCGCGAGCTTCTTTTTGCTCGCGCTACCGAATACCTGTCTGGAGCTTCAAAAGGTCAGTCGGCTTCGCTCAGTGCTATGAAAAAATAAGGATGCGCGACCAAAAGATGTCGCGCATCATTGACAGGCACGGAGGCCTGTCCCACTATTCTTCAGAGCACCAGAGCACCCGCCCCAAGCCCCGCCTTCTTTCCGTTATCAATGCATGCTCCAATATTCCGCGCCGAGGTTTAGCGTCTGCGCGGCGCGCTCGAAGCTCTCGAAGACCAGCATTCCGCGCTCGACCGCCAGTTTTTTGGCCCGCGATACGACATCCTCCATATGCGCCTGATGCATGATCAGCGAGAACGGCTTGGTGGTCCGCTTGTTGAACTCGGCCAGCTTGTCGAGCATCGAGATCAAGTCGGGCTCATGATTAGCCCAGCGCGCGGCGGCGGTGCCGGTGCCGACTTCAAGCACGATCAGATCGAGCACCGGGTCGCGATCCAGGATATTGAGGATGCGCACGAGGTTGCCTTCCCCCGGTCCCATGATAGTGCCGGCCGCATCCAGCGGATTGCGATAGCTGCCGCCGATAATATTGAAGAAGGTCTTGAACTCGTCGTATGAGGACTGCGACAGCGCCGGAACCTCCATCCCGGCGGCGGCAAACGTATCGGTGATAAACACCGACTGGCCGCCGGTCATCGCCACCAGGCCAACCCGCCGCCCCTTGATCGGCAGGCTGCGTGAGAACATCGCCAGCGCGGCAAGCAGCGCGTCCCACGAGCGGACTTCAACCGCTCCACCCGCGCGCACGGCCGCTTTCCATACCGCCCCGGGCGTGGCCAGGGATGCGGTATGGGAGAAGGTGGCGCGGGCGCCAGCCTCCGTCACCCCGCCTTTCCAGATCACCACTGGAATCCGCGCGGTGGTGCGTTTGAGGACGTCGAGGAAACGGCGCCCATCGCGTATCCCCTCGACATACATCCCGATCACGCGCGTGCCCGCATCTTCGGCCATCATCTCCAGGTAATCGGCGGGATTAAGCACGATAGCGTTGCCGATCGACGCGCCCTTGTTGATCTTGATCCCACGCATCGGCCCCTGAAAGGCCATGTTCACCATGTGCGTGCCGCTTTGCGAGATGAAACATACGTCGCCCGCCTCGCCGGTGGGCTGGCCGGGGAAATTGCACACGCCAACGGCGGGATTGTACAAGCCCATGCAGTTGGGGCCGACCAAGGCGATATCCGACTCCTCGGCCATCGCCTTGAGCTGCTTTTCCAGCTTGATTCCCTGCTCCTCGCCGGTTTCGGAAAAACCCGAGGTGAAGAACTGCACGCCGTGCACTCCCGCATCCAGGCAGTTCTTCAGGATGATTGGTGCAACCGGGCGCGGCACCGCGGTAATCGCCAAATCGATCGGGCCGGGAACATCGGCGAGGTTGAGGTAATTGGTGATCCCCATCTGCTCGATGTTGGGAATTTCGTTGGGGTCGATTTGGACTGAATAAAGCTTGCCCTTGAAATTGGATTGGCCGCGCAGCCAGATGTAGCCGCCGGCCTTCTTGTCGCCGATGACCACGATCGTGCGGGGCGACATCGCCTGCTCCAGGTTGCGCCGCCGCGCCACCGCGCGATCGCCGTTGACCGGGGTCGCATTCGCCGCCGTCGCTTCGTTCAGCGCGACCCGCGCGTCAACCGCCATCACGCCCTGCGGATAGATCAGCACCGGGTTGAGATCCATTTCCCGGATGTCGGGGCGCGCGGCGGCCAGTTGGCCCACCCTCACCAGCAGATCGACGAATGCGTCGATGTCGGCTGGCGGCGCCCCGCGAATCCCGCGCAGGATGGCGGCGCCCTTGAGCTCCTCGATCATTTCGCGCCCGGCCTTGGCGTCGATCGGCGCCGGGCGCATCACGACGTCCTTAAGCACCTCGACCATCACGCCGCCCAGCCCCACCATCAGCATCGAACCGAACGCCGGGTCGTGGGTGATCCCGGCCAGCATCTCGATACCGGGCTTGGCCATCGCCTGTACGGCAACGCCCTCGAAGCGCGCCGACGGAGCCTTTTGGGCCAAGCTGCTTTTGATCTGCTTGAAGGCAGCCTCGACCTGGGACTGGGAATTCAATCCCAGCACCACGCCGCCAACGTCGCTCTTATGGGTGACGTCGGAAGAAAGAACCTTGAGCGCAACCGGAAAGCCGATTTGCTTGGCAATCGCCGCCGCCTGCGTGCCGGAAGCTGCGCTGCGCGGCATCGTGGTCGGGATTCCACAAGCCTCGAGGAGCGCCTTGGATTCAATTTCTGAAAGGGCGGTACGATTCTCCCCGCGCGCCGCCTCGATGATTCGGTCGGTAGCTGCTGTATCCATGCGAGCGGATATAGCAGATTCCGATTTGCGTGACACCCCGCGGGATGGACCGGCTTTCCAGCTGGTAAAACTTGTCAAGGTAACCCTGAGCCAGAGGCGAAAGATCTCGCTCAACGCGTTGCGCTGAGCGATTTGTCTGAATCTGCGCCTGCCTTGTAATTCTCTCTCCCCCGGATCGGGGGAGAACGGCGCCCATTTTTCCGGGCGCCGAGAGAGGGTCCTTTTTCAGCGCGCATTCTCCCGCACGCGATTCATAAGTTCAGGCAAGACTGCACACGCGCAAAAAGCACCACTCCATGCGAAGGCACTGATGAGCAGAAACAGCGGAACTCAAGAATGGGACCGCCCGGTTTCATGCACACTGTCATCCATTCTTGAATCGCGCACAGGAGAATGCGCACTGAAAAAGGACCCTCTCTGGGCGCCGCAGCGGCGCCCATCTCCCCCTGGCAGGGGGAGAAATTACCACAGAAAAACGTACAATCCCGGATAATAGGCTTCCAGCCTGTAACTTCCTCAGAAAAACGGCAACTTGAGGCCCGCCGTCACCAGCGCCGCGATCAGGATTCCGGTCAGCGCCTCGCCTGCCACCAGGCCGGCTGAGAAGAGCAGTCCCGTATCGGCCTCGGAGCGCTCCTCGCGGCCGATCGCGACGCGGATCAACGCGCCCACCGCAATCGCGGCGGTCAGGCCCAGCGGGAGGTACAATCCGAGCGCCAACGGCATCGGCGGCGTCCGCCATCCGGTCGCGCGGCGCTCCAAGCGGACGTCGATCAGATGAAGAATCCAAGCCAGGACGGCGCCAGCCGCGACCATCCCCCATGGCAGCCCGCCGACAAAGACGCCGCGCACAACCTGAGCCATCAGGAACGCTTGCGGCGCGGGCAGCGCCCCCGCCGGCGCGTGGGGCATCCCGGCAATACCGTAGCTGGTAATGAGCACCTTCAGTATCGGCGCAACGACCAGCGCCGAAACCAGCGCGCCGATCAGGACGCCGTATTCAAGCGCGCGCGGCGTGGCACCAAGATAGAACCCGGTAGCGAGATCGTGCAGCGAATCCCCGGCCATCGCTGCGGCCACGCATATCACCGCGCCCGCCAGGATCGCGATCCGTGGGCCGACTGCGATGCCGACGCCGAGAAACTTGAGCAGCAGCGCGATCGCGAGCAGCACGATCAGGGTAACGCCTGAAATCGGGTTGTTGGACGCTCCTACCAGTCCGGTCAGATAACCGGCCACGGCCGTCGCAAAAAAGCCGATCACGGCCAGCGACACAGCCAGTACCAAAGCCATCGTCCAACTGCCCGACACGCGTCCATAGAGCACAAACATCGCGATCACGCACAGCGCAACGCCGATCATGACCTGGATCGGCGGGATGTCGGTTTCCTCGCGCGGCCGCGCCGCCGAGGCGGAAGTCATTCCGGCGCGGCGCGTTTCGCCCAGCGCCCTGATAATCGGGCGGCGCATCCGCCACAGCGTCGTGAGTCCGCCGGTCAGCATCGCGCCGACGCCGAGAAACCTGACCTGCGTGCTCCACAGCTCCGACGCCGCTCTGGCAGCCGGCTCATGGCGCAGTTCGGGATGAGCAAAACTGAGGATCGGCACGGCGAGGAGCCACGCGATCGCGCCGCCCGCCAGCACCATCGCAGCGATTTGAATGCCGACTATGTACCCGATTCCCACCAGGGCGGCGGAGAGGTCGAGCGAGCCGGCCAGCGCCACGCCTCCGACCCATCGGGCGCCGCTGACTGCTCCAGGAATAAAGCCGACGACGCCTTGGGCCAGTTTGATTGCGGCGGCGATCGCACCGCCGGCTACCAGCGGCCGCGCCGACCCGCTTCCCGCGCCGCTGCGCAAAACCTGGGCGCACGCCTTTCCTTCGGGATACGGGAGGCGCTCTTCGATGATGTAGGCGCGCCGCAACACGATGATCAGCAGGCTGCCCATCGCACCGCCGACTGCGCACAGCAGGGTTACGTCCCAGTAGGAAAGATCGCTGGCGCGTCCAAGGATTACCAGGGCGGGAAAGGTGAAGATCGCGCCCGCGGCGACCGCTTCGCCGGCCGAAGCGATGGTCTGCACGACGTTGTTTTCTCGTACGGTCGCGCCGCCCAGAACGCGCAGCACCGCCATCGAAATGACCGCGGCGGGAATACTGGCCGATACCGTCATGCCCGCGTACAGGCCCAGGTACGCGTTCGCCGCTCCAAGAGTCACGGCCAGGAGCAGGCCCAGGAACAGCCCGCGGACGGTGAACTCGCGCGGCGCGGCAGTTGCCCGCGTCACGCCAGAAGATGAAACGGCAGGCGGTTGCGGCGGTGGGTTACCGGGCGGCGGCAAGGGCTTCGGCCAGAGTGAACCGGCCCTCGTACAGAGCGCGGCCGGTGATAGCGCCGACCACGCCGTCTTTAAATCGCGCGCGCAGGTTCCGGATGTCCTCGAGCGTCGCGATTCCGCCCGATGCGATAATCGGAACCGCACTCTCGCGCGCCAACCGCGCATGCTGGTCGCTGTCCACTCCGGCTGTGGTGCCGTCGCGCGCGATATCGGTGTAGATGATTGCGGCGACGCCCGCGCGCTTAAACAGCGCGGCAGCGTCGTCGATTGTAAGCGGACTGGTCTCGACCCATCCTTTGATTGCCAAACGGCCGCCGCGCACATCGAGCGATCCGAACACACGCCCGGGGAATAGCCGGCACAGTTCAAGGAGCAGCGCCTGATCCAGAAACGCGACGGAACCAAGCGCGATCCGATCCGCGCCGGCCGCAAAAACCTCCCGTGCGGAGGCAACCGTGCGCAAGCCACCACTGACGTCGATCGCGCATCGCGTGGCGGCGCGGATGCGGCGCACGGCGTCCAGATTGCGCGGCGCGCCTGCGACCGCGCCGTCCAGATCGACCACGTGGATCATGCGCGCTCCGGCATCCTCGAAGCCGCGCGCCACTGCAGCAGGGTCGTCGCCATAAACCGTCGCCCGATTCATGTCGCCCTGCAGCAGGCGCACCACCCTGCCCTCTTTCAGATCGATCGCGGGGATCAGCTCGAAGCAATCAAAGGGCGCCGCAGCACCCGTATAGGCGCCGCCCTTGCTCAGGACAGCGTCCCCTTTGTCGACAGCACGCCATGCACCCTGGGCTCGACGGCGGTCGCCTGATCCATCGCCTTGGCCAGCGACTTGAAGATGGTCTCGATCATGTGATGCGGATTGCGCCCGCTGTGCATGATCACGTGGAGATTCATGCGCGCCTCGTCACTGAGCGCCTTGAGGAAGTCGTGCACCAGTTCGGTCTGAAAACTACCGACGCGTTCCTGCTTGATCTTGACGTTGTAGGCCAGGTAGGAGCGTCCGCTGAGATCGACCACCGAGGTGCACAAGGCTTCGTCCAGCGGCACCACGGCGCTGCCGAAGCGCTTGATACCGGTGCGGTCGCCCAGCGCCTGGCTGAAGGCGCGGCCGATCACGATACCGACATCCTCGACCGTGTGATGGTCGTCGATCTCGGTATCGCCGCGCGCCTGCACCTTGAGGTCGAAGAATCCATGGCGCGCGAAGCTGTCCAGCATATGATCGAGAAACGGCACGCCGGTGGAAATCGCGGACCGTCCGGCGCCGTCGAGCGCGAGTTCGATACTGATCTGCGTTTCCCGGGTTTTACGTTCCAGCGCGGCGCAACGATTGGGATGATCGGGACCTGTCGCCAGCCGGGGACGCATCTGGCCGTTGACCGGCTTTTTACGCGCTCCATTTCTCGCAGACAGCTTACCGCCCATCGCGCTTAATCCTCCGCTTACTCGCCGCCGGCAAAAATCGCCGTTCGATTGCGCGGGCATGGCCCTCGAAGCCTTCCATGCGCGCCAACTGCGCAACCACCGGGCCCAGACTCGCAACCGCGGCCGGCGTCGCCTGAATTATACTGCTTCGCTTCACGAAATCGTACGCTCCCAGGGGCGAGGCAAAACGGGCGTTGCCTCCGGTGGGCAGGATATGGTTAGGACCGGCGAGATAATCGCCCAGCGGAGCGGAACTTAGCGGTCCCAGGAATACGGCGCCCGCGGCGCGCACCGATTTGAGCAATTGCTGGGGATGGCGCACTTCGAGCTCAAGGTGCTCAGGCGCAATCCGGTTGGAGATCTCGCATGCTTCGGCAAGGCTTTTCACCTGCACCACCGCCCCACGCCGATCCAACACCGCCTTGACCGCCCCGGCGCGCGGCAAGTCGAGCAGCGCGTCCTCCAGCGCCTGGGCCACGTTCATCGCGACGGTGCGCGAAGTGGTCAGCACGATTGCCCACTCTCCGCCCGAACCGTGCTCGGCCTGGGCGATCAGGTCGGCAGCGACCCAACTGGGATCCGCGCTGTCATCGGCGATAATCAACACTTCGCTGGGTCCCGCGGTTTTGTCGATATCGACGACTCCGTAAACCATGCGCTTGGCGGTCTGTACGTAGGCGTTGCCGGGACCGACGATTTTGTCCACCGCGCCGATAGTTTCGGTTCCATACGCCAGCGCGGCGATCGCCTGCGCTCCGCCCACGCGGTACACTTCGTCGACTTCGGCAATGGCAGCCGCGGCCAGCACCACCTTGGGATGGAGGTCGCCAGCTGTGGGACACATCATTACGATTTCTTTCACGCCCGCCACACGCGCCGGAAGCGCGTTCATGAGAACCGTCGAGGGATAGGCGGCCGCGCCGCCCGGCACGTAGATTCCCACTCGATTCAGCGGCTGCACCAACTGGCCCAGCCGCATCCCGAATTGATCCTTGTAGGTGAAGGACTTGTCCAGCGTGTGACGATGGAACTCCCGAATCCGCCGCGCGGCCAGTTCCAGCGCCTTGCGCTCGTCGCCGGGCAGAGTCTTAAGTGCCTGCGAAATCTCCCTGGGGCTGACTCTCAACGCCGATTTCGTGAGCGTGGCATGGTCGTAGCGCTCGGTGAACTCGATTAACGCATCGTCGCCGCGCTCGCGCACCGCTTCGATTATCGAAGCCACCGCTCCCTCCACCCCGTCACCCAGGGCGCTGCGATGGGCCAGCAGGTCCTTCAACCATTGCTTGAAGGCGGGGGTGCGGGACGAAAAGATCGGCAGGCTCATGCTGCTCCCCGGTCGGGTACGCGCTCGATGCGAGCGCCGAGGCTCCTGAGCTTACTGTCAAGCCCCTCGTAGCCCCGGTCAAGATGGTACACGCGCTGGACTTCGGTGGTGTTTTCAGCCGCCAGACCGGCCAGCACCAGGCTGCTGCTGGCGCGCAGGTCGGTCGCCATCACCGGCGCTCCGCTCAGCCTGGAAACACCGCGCACCACCGCCGTGGGCCCCTTCATCGCGATATCCGCGCCCATCCGGAGCAGTTCAAGGGCGTGCATAAAGCGGTTTTCAAAAATTGTCTCGGTAATTACCGAGGTGCCCTCGGCGCTGACCAATAGCGCCATCATCTGGGCCTGCAAATCGGTGGGGAACCCGGGATACGGCAATGTGCGCAGCTCAACCGGCGCAACCGCTCCTCGACGCGTCACCCTCAGGCCGTCGGCGTCCGGCGTGACTTCCACCCCGCTTTCCTGCAGCTTGGCGACGGCCGCCTTGAGATCATCGATGCGTGCTCCCCGGATCAGCACGTCGCCGCCCGTGATCGCTGTCGCGACCATCAGGGTCCCGGCTTCGATCCGATCGGCGATAACGGTATGGTCGGCACCGTGCAGGCGCTCGACGCCTTCGATTTCGATTACGTGATTGCCGGCGCCGGTGATCCTGGCTCCCATCGCATTGAGCATCCGGGCCAGATCCTGGACCTCCGGCTCGCGCGCTGCGTTTTCCAGGGCGGTGCGCCCTCGCGCCAGCGTGGCCGCCATGATGATGGTCTCCGTAGCTCCTACCGAGGGCGTATCCAGCCACACGCGCGTGCCGGCCAGCCGTTCGGCGTGAGCCTCAACGTAGCCGTGGCGCAGTTGGACGCGGGCCCCCAGTGCGCGGATACCCTTGATATGCAGATTGACCGGACGCGCCCCGATCGCGCATCCGCCCGGAGTTGACACCCGCGCCCGTCCGGTGCGGGCCAGCAGCGGCCCCAGTACGAAGAATGAGGCGCGCATGGTCTTGACCAGGTCGTAGGGCGCCTCATACGAGTTGATATGCGCCGCGCATAATTCCAGCGTATGGTCGTCCAGCCATCGGTTCTCAACGCCCAGATGACCCAGCAGCGTGAGCGCGGTCGCGATATCGCGCAGCCGCGGCACGTTGCGAATCACGACCGGTTCCGCGGTCAGCAGCGATGCAATCATGATCGGTAGCGCGGCATTCTTGCTGCCGCTCACCGCGACCTCGCCCGATAGCGGCACACCACCTTCGATTACGATTTTGTCCATGGTGAGAGCCGCAGTTTAGGCTGTCAGTCGGGCGCGGACGACGCGCTCGTGTCCGGCCAGGTCCCGAATTGTTTCAACTGCGCAGCAGCCGCCATCCTTCAGGATGCGAGCTACCTCCGCGGCCTGTCCCGCTCCCACCTCGACGATTATTTCGCCGCCGCTGTTAAGATGAGAATCAACTTCCGCTGCTATCCGCCGATAGAAGTCCAACCCGTCCTTGCCTCCGCGCAACGCGATCTCAGGTTCATAGCGCGCAACTTCGGGCTGCAGGCCACCCATCTCGTCATCGCGCACGTAAGGTGGGTTGGAGACTATCAAATCGAATTTCGGATGCGAACAGGATAGTGCGGCCCAGCAGTCGCCCAGGGCAAATTCGATCCGCGCCAGGCATCCGTGGTGCGCCGCGTTACGCCGAGCAGTCTTCAGCGCGTCGGGTGCGATGTCGGTCGCGGTAACCTGCGCGTCTGGCGCATTGGTGGCTATTGCAACCGCAATAGCGCCCGAGCCGGTGCCGAGATCCAGGACCGCGGCGCGGGGTTTACCGCTCAACGCAGCCAGGGCCGCCTCGACAATTGATTCGGTTTCGGGGCGAGGAATCAGAACTTCCGGACTTACCACAAAATCAAGCCCGAAAAACTCTTTGTGGCACACGATGTAGGCGAGCGGTTCACGAGCCGCTCGCCGCGCGACGAATTTGTGGAAGCGGAGAATCGATCGACCGTCAAAAGAGGCGGAGCCAGTGAAGAGCCTGCTTCGATCGACACCCAAGACGGCTGCGAGCAGCACGCTTGCGTCAAGTTTGGAGTTCTCGACCCCCGCCTGCGCCAGAACCCCGGCTGCCTCCGCAAGCAACGTTAGGATGCGGCTGCGGACATGGTCACGCTTGGCTTCCATCGCGCTCAGGCGCTCAGCGCCTGGGCCTGTTCCTGGGTTGCAAGCGCGTCGATCAACGGGTCCAGTCCGCCGTCGAGCACGCGTTCGAGCTGATGCAGGGTGAGATTGATGCGATGGTCGGTGACACGCGATTGGGGGAAGTTGTAGGTTCGGATTCGTTCCGAGCGGTCGCCGGTACCGACCATCGAACGGCGGCTCTCGGCGATTTTGGCGTCCTGTTCCTCGTGGGCTTTTTCCAGCAGGCGGGCGCGCAGGATCTTGAGCGCCCGCGCCTTGTTCTTGTGCTGCGATTTCTCGTCGCGGCAGATAATTACCATCCCGCTGGGCAGATGCGTGATACGCACCGCCGAGTCCGTGGTGTTGACGCTCTGTCCGCCGGGCCCCGAGGCGCGCATCACGTCAATGCGTAGGTCCTTCTCTTCATTGATATTGACCTCGACCTCGTCGGCTTCGGGCAGTACCGCAACCGTGACGGCTGAAGTGTGGATCCGTCCGGACGCTTCGGTGGCGGGCACCCGTTGCACGCGATGCACCCCGCCTTCGAACTTAAACCGGCTCCACGCGCCGCTGCCGCTTACCGACGCGATCACTTCCTTGATTCCGCCCAAGCCGGTGCTGCTCATGCTCAGCACCTCGACCTTCCAGCCGCGCTCCTCGGCGTAGCGCGTGTACATGCGAAACAGGTCGGCGGCAAACAGCGACGCTTCCTCACCACCAGTGCCGGCGCGAATTTCCAGGATAACGTCCTTGTCGTCGTTGAGGTCGCGCGGCGTCATCAGCTCTTTGAGGTGAGTCTCGAGGCTGACGAGCTTTTCGCGCAGGCCCGGAAGTTCCTCCTTGGCCAGTTCACGCAAGTCGTCGTCGTTGGACTCCAAGGCGGCCTTGTAGTCGGCGACTTCGTTCATTGCGTGACGATACCCACGGATACACTCCACCACTTCCTGGAGCTGGGAACGTTCTTTGGCGAGGCGGGCGAACTCGCGATTGTTCGCCATCGTGGCCGGATCGCTGAGTTGGCGTTCCAGTTCCGAGTAGCGCTCCTCGATTCCCTTGACCTTATCCAGCATTGCGATGATCAGAGCCTGGTGCGGATTGCGTTAAGTAAACGCAGGCATCCATCGCAGGGTGCTAAAGCGAATAGCATACAACTGCCCGGAAGTGACCTTTTCCGCACCCGGCTGTAGCCGCCGCCAGCGTTTTGGGCGCAGACCGGCGTCGGACGACCGCACGATTATTTCAACCCGTACTTGCGGTTGAAGCGTTCCACCCGTCCCGTGGTATCCATCAGGCGCTGTTGCCCGGTATAAAAGGGATGGCATTTGGAGCAAACTTCAACGTGCAGCGTGTTGACCGTGGAGCGCGTCTCGAAGGTATTGCCGCAGGCGCAGGTAACTACGCAACGCCGATACTGGGGATGAATTCCAGGTTTCATATTCTTAATTTAAGCGCTAAACGTAATCTTACAAGGTACCCGCCGCGCCGCTGCCATTCAATCGCTCTAACCGCCTGCGCACGCTACAATTCTCGCCTCCGCTTGACGCTCACCCTGATGGCTGGAGTCCTTTGGGCGTTTTGTGCCTGGGCGCAAATGCCTCCTTCCGGCCCGAATCCGCAGGGATTCGCTTCTCCGGCACAAAACCTTCTGACCCCGTTCCTGCGCCTGGCGCCGCCTGGCCGAGCAGACCAGGCGCTTGAAATATATGATCGCATCCATGAGCTTGACCGTAAGCTCTTCCTGCATCCGGCACTTTCTCCAAGCTTGCGCAGTATGCTCTATAAGCTGCCCGCCCCCGAAGTTATTCCAATAGAGATGGGGTCGCTTTACACCAACTCCGATATTCCATGGATGTCCGCTCCGCCCGACATCCATTTTCTCGCTGTGGAGGGCCAGCCAGACGGCGCCACTTACCTCTACGCGCTCTCCGACCGCTCTAATCTGCCCCATCAGCCGGGCCACTTGGAGGCCGAGTTCAGGGTCACCCCACAGCCACACAACGGCGCCCCGCCAATTCAAAGCGTCACAGCTAAACTTGAAGGTTTACTTTATATTTCGAGCGCGACGCCTCCCGCCCGCGGGATGGACACGACGCTCGGCTTCGAGCGCGAAATTTATGGCACTATGGCGCCTCCGTGGGATGAAAAACCCGGCGTCTTCAATCATCATGATCGTGCGGCAATCGCCCGTTTGCGGCGCGATTTACCGGCGACTTCGGAGCGGCTTGGGCATTACCTTACGATTCACAACCTGCTCGACGAATTCAACGGCCCTTCCGGACCCTGGATGCTGTTCAACCTCGACGCCGAGGTTCGGGAAGCTGCCCTGGCGCCGTTTCCCCATCTCGATGCGTTCTGGCGGGAAGCCGCGGGGCGGGTCGATGCGCAAACGGTGGTTCGCGATGAGGCCGGCCGTCGATGGCTGTTGAGCGGGTTCCATCGCGGCCGCATCACGCTGACCTTCATGCTGCGTGGCGGCATGCTGACGCCGATGGATGCCGCAATGGCGCCGGCGGGCGCTCCCCTGCCGATCGAACAGATTGCGTCCGGGCGCTTTTACGCGGAGAGCACGGTATCGGTGCAGCGCTTCGGGATGCGGTTCGGGCTGGCCGGAATTCGCTTCGCCACCAGCTACAGCAACCGTGACGGTGCAATCAGGTTCGACGGCCACATGACCGACGTCCCCCGGCTGGTCGCGCCACCCATAATTCACCCGCTGACCATGTTATTGGCGGGCGAGTTCCTGGAGACCATCGCCAGGGGCAACGATGGACACGGCGCGTCCGCCTCATTTTCGGCCCTGCCCGGACCGCAAGGCGGCACCATGACGGCCGGGTCGGTCAGCGCCGAATTGCGCAACGCTCCAGCGCTGGCCATGCTCGCCCGAATCGCGGCGGCGTTCGCACCGGGCTACGGGGAGCAGGTGCGGGAGGAACAACGGCGCCTGACGGCCGAGTTCTTCGACGCGTTCGACTCCGACTACCGCCGCTCCCGCCCGATTTTGCTCGGCACAGCTGCTGTGCCGCTCGGGTCGCGCTCACAGTAGCGCGAGCCGGCGTGCCCGCCGGTGGTGGGGCGAGCCGCCTTACCGCGAAGCCTCGGACCATTGACAAAATCTCTGCCGCTGTTGCTAACGTCTTAGCCGCGCGGTGCCGCAAGCGAACCACTCGGCTCCGAGCAGACCGCGCAGAGGAGGACCATCAGCATGAAGTTCGGAGCTTTCCTGTTTCAACATCGGGGGCCGTCGCTGGCGGCGGCGGCGCGTGCCGCCGAGGATTTGGGTTATGAATCGGTCTGGATGGGCGAGCACATTTCCTTTCCCGCCGAACTGAAGTCGACCTATCCATACGATCCGAGCGGGCGCCCGCCGGTGCGCATGGACGCGCCAATCGTCGATCCGATCACCGCCTTTGCCTTCCTCGCAGGACTCACTACGAAGATCAAATTCGCAACCGGGGTCTTCATCCTGCCCTTGCGAAATCCGTTCGCACTGGCCAAACAGATCGCCACGCTCGATCAGCTCTCCAACGGGCGGTTCCTCTTCGGGGTCGGAATCGGATGGCTCAAGGAAGAGTTTGAATGGGTGGGGATGTCGTGGGACGATCGCGCTCTGCGTACCAACGAATACCTAAAGCTGATGACCGCGCTGTGGACCCAGAGCGACCCGGTTTACAAGGGCAAGACGGTCCAGACCGAGGGCTTCAAGTTCGCGCCCAAGACCATCCAGCAGCCCCATCCGCCATATATCTTCGGCGGCAATACCGAGGCGGCGATGAAACGCGCGGCCCGGCTAGGCGATGGATGGTACGGAGTCACCCACAGCCTCGAGCAGGTAACCGAGTTGGTCAAGCAACTACGCGAGGTTGAAAAGCGCTACCAGCGCGCCACGCCCCTGGAGGTTACGGTAGGAATCGGCGCGGTGACGGTGGATTCGGTCAAGCGCCTGACCGACCTCGGCGTCGATCGCATCATGGGCAGTGTACTCAAAGCCGGCGAGATCCCGCGTGACTACATCCACGGACTACATCGCTTCCACGACGAGGTGATGGCGAAGCTGTAGGCGCACCGGGATCGAAGTTAGCGGCGAGCAAGATAGCTCGCAGGTGTAATGACGGGGATACCCCGAAATGGATTTAGGGCGAGCAGATCGGCGTCGCCAGTGATGACGAGGTCCGCGTGCCCATCGACAGCGAGTTCCAGGAATTTGTCGTCACGGGAATCACGGCAGGCCTGTATGCTGCTAGCGACAACGATTAACTCGGCGATGCGGCCTAAAAGCTGAACGAACTCCTGGCGCTCCGCGGGAGTAACGTAGGGGTCGAACTTAGGGCGCGAAAGGACATCAGCCAGTTCTTCAAGGGTTGCTACGGAGACGAGCAGGCGAGCCTCATCAACGGCCTTGCGCACCGCCAAGGCTGCAGGCGATGCCGGCGTGAGAAGGCGGCTAATCAGAGCATTGGTGTCGACGACGACGCGCTGTCTAAGCCTCATCAGTGAGGAGTTCGACTAACTTGTCCGGGGTGAGGCCTCGGGCGGCTGCGCGTTTAGCGATGCGGTCACAGAAACGCTGGAACTCCTCTACATTACGGGCGCACAGGCGCTCGTAATCCTCCGGAGCGATCAGAACGGCGGCATCGCCATTTTGTCGGCGGATCATGACCGGTTCGCGCCGGACCTCGTCGATTAGTGCGCTCAAGCGCTGCCTAGCATTAGTTGCAGATACGATTTTCATAAAAACGCGCAATCGAATACTAGCACAGAGCGCTGCCTGTTAGCAGAACGCCTCCATTCGCACTCATAGCAGCGTGCCTTGGCGGTTGCGGCCCAGGTGATTGTAGGCGCGGGCGGTTGCGATGCGGCCTTTCGCGGTTCGGGCGATGAAGCCTTCCTGGAGCAGGTAGGGCTCGTGGACTTCCTCGATGGTATCGCGCTCCTCGCCGATTGCTGCGGCCAGACTTTCGACGCCTACCGGGCCGCCGTCGAACTTGTCGATGATGGCGTTCAGGATGGCGCGATCCATCTGGTCGAAGCCGCAGGCGTCGATCTCGAGCAGTTCCAGGCATTCGAGCGCGACCTGGCGGGTTACTTTCGCGGCGTTCGTCACCTGGGCAAAATCCCTGACTCGCCGCAGCATCCGGTTGGCGATACGCGGGGTGCCGCGCGATCGCGACGCCATTTCGCCGGCTGCTTCCGCGTCGATATCAATCTTGAGCAGATGGGCGGAGCGCCGGATGATCTCGGCCAACTCGGAGCGATTGTAGAATTCCAGGTGAAAGTGCTGGCCGAAGCGGTCGCGCAGCGGCGAACTCAACATCCCCGATCGTGTGGTCGCGCCGATTAACGTGAACGGCTTGACCGCCAGCGGCATCGCGCGGGCGCCCGGTCCCTTGCCGACCACGATGTGGAGCTGAAAATCCTCCAGCGCGGGATACAGGATTTCCTCTACCGGCCGCGCCAAGCGATGGATTTCATCGATAAACAACACGTCGCCCTGCTGCAGGTCCACTACAAGAGCGGCGAGGTCGCCGGCCCGTTCGATCGCCGGTCCCGAAGTCTGACGAAAGTTCACGCCCAGCTCGCGCGCGATGATATGCGCCAGCGAGGTCTTGCCCAGTCCCGGGGGACCCGACAGCAAAACATGATCGAGCACGTCGCCGCGAGCGCGGGTGGCCTGGATGGACATTCCCAGGATCTTTTTCAAGCGCTCCTGGCCGACGAAATCGCGCAGCGTGCGCGGCCGCAACGAGAGGTCGAGCTTTTGCTCCTCCTCCAGCTCGGCTGGAGCCGTTAGCGCCGCGCGCTTGGGCTTGGCGGATGACGGGTTCTCATCTTTCACTGGCTAGTACCGCCAGAGCCTTGCGGATCGCGTTCTCGAGGCCCATCTCTTCCGCCCCGTCCTCGGGCACAACCGAATCCACGGCCCGTTTGGCCTCGGCCGGCCTGTAACCGAGATTGACCAGCGCCGAGACGGCGTCGTCAACCAGGCCGCCGCCGGCGGCTGATACGGGCGCCGCCCCGCTCGGCGCAATCAGCTTCAGATCGGCCGCCTTGTCGCGCAATTCTCTCACGATCCGCTCAGCCACCCTGGTACCGATTCCGGGAACCGCGTCGAGCCGGGCCACGTCCTCACGGCCGATCGCCGCAACCAAGTCGTCGGGAGAAAGATTGGAGAGGACACCGAGGGCCAGTTTGGGACCGACATGCTGGACCAGCATCAACAGGTCGAAGGCGCGCTTTTCCGCCACGCTCATAAAGCCATAAAGCTGCCAGGAGTCCTCGCGGATGACCTGGCGCACTTCGAGCATCACCGGACTGCCCGCGGGCGGCAGCCGATAGTAGGTACTGAGCGGAATCGCGACCTCGTAGCCGACGCCTGCGGTTTCGATTATCACGCGGCCCGGTTCGCGCGCCTGCAACTTGCCGCTTAGAGTGGCAATCATATGCGTGCGCTCGCTCCCAGACGGCGCGCCGAAGTCGGCGCCGGAAAGCGGGCCATGCTCATGTGGCACAGCGCGATCGCCAACGCGTCGGCGGCATCATCGGCCAGGGCGGGCCTTTCATCCATCGCCAGGGCGCGTCGCACCATGAACTTGACCTGGCTTTTGTCGGCGCGCCCATGACCAGCGACGGTAAGCTTCACATGAGCAGGCGCGTATTCGAAAAGATCCAGCCGATGCGCGGCGGCGGCCAGCAGCGCCATCGCGCGCGCCTCGCCCAGGCGAAACGCGCTCTGGACATTGGCGGCGACAAAGGTGCGCTCCAGGCTCATCGCGTCAGGTGAGTATTGGGCGATAAGCTCGCACAGACGCTGGTAAATGGTAAACAGTTTGTCCGGATAGGCGGTTCGGGTGCCGGGGCGTATCACTCCCGCGGCGATGTGCTCGAAGGCCCCGCCCTGCCCCTGGATTACTCCGAATCCGGTAACGGAGCTTCCTGGGTCAACTCCGATCACCCGCATCCACCACCTCCCCGCACAAAACTGCGCGGCAAAATCGCTAGCTCATAACGCTACGCGGCCGAGATATGGGCCAGCTCCTCGGCGTCGATGTCGAAGTTGGCGGACACACTCTGAACGTCGTCGTGGTCCTCCAATTCGTCGACCAGCTTCATCACCTGCTCGGCGACGTGGCCGGACACCCGCACGGTATTCTCGGGGGCCAGCGAAACTTCGCCGTGGGCAATCGGAATGCCGGCTTTTTCCAGGGCGTCGCGAACCGCCGGATAATTCTCCGGCGCAGTGGTGATCTGGAAGCTTTCCGGATCGTCAGCTGACATGTCCTCCGCCCCGGCGTCAAGCGCCAGTTCGAACAGCTTGTCCTCGTCAACCGCGCCCTTGTCGACGCCGATGATACCCTTTTTCTTGAACATCCAGCCCACGCATCCCGCCTCGCCCAAACTGCCGCCGTGGCGTCCGAAGAGGAAGCGGATCTCAGCAACCGTGCGATTACGATTGTCGGTAAGCGCTTCGGCGATAATCGCCACGCCGCCCGGTCCATAGCCCTCGTAAATCGCGGTGTCGGGCTGCGTACCGCCCAATTCTCCGGTCCCTTTTTTTATCGCCCGATCGATATTGTCATTGGGCATCGATTGGGCTTTGGCCAGGGTAACCGCCGTGCGCAGGCGCGGATTGGCCTTCACGTCACCACCGCCAAGCCTGGCGGCGATGGTGATCTCCTTGATCAACTTGGTGAAGAGCTTGCCGCGCTTGGCGTCGGTAGCCGCCTTCTTGTGCTTGATGGAACTCCACTTGGAATGGCCTGACATGATCGATCAGCCCTTTGCTAAATTGCAATCGTTTTACGATACCATAACTTATGGCTGAGCGGGAGCAAGCCCGACACCCGACTTATGACAAGAATCAAGTCTTTCACCACCGCATTTTTCGCCGTCGCGGCGCTGGCCAACGCAGGATGCTTTCATGAGGCACTAGCCACGCGCCAGGCGGCGCCGCAAAAAACCAGCATCCCGGCCCCCTACGATGAAGTATGGGACGCCACCCTGGAAGTCGTAAAGAATAATCAGTTGAAGGTCCAGGCGCAGGATCCCGTCCACGGCATCGTGGAGGCGCAGGGCCGGCACTTTACCCTGAAAGATGCCGATTGCGGTGTGGTCGGCACGCCGCTGGGCAAGGTACCCGCCGAGCCCACCGATGAAGCCACCACCGTTTTTAATTTCTATCTCAAACCCGACGGCCCCGAAGCTGTCAACCTCTCAATCCAGGCAACCTTTTCCACGCCGGGCAACGCTCCGTTCCATCCGACCACCAATCTGAACTGCATTTCCAAGGGCCGCCAGGAGGCTCTGTTGTTCAAGGAAATCAAGGAAGCCGCCGGGCAGGAGCGCCGTCCGGTCTACCGGCCGCCGGATAAGCAATGAACGCGCCCGGGGGGCCGATGGAGCAATCGCGTGAGGTTTTCGCATTTAATCCGTTCTCAACACCCTGCTAGGCTGGATCCATGAACGTGGAAAAGGTGTGCGTTTACTGCGCCTCGAGCCGGCAGTGCGATCCCGCCTATCACGAAGCGGCGCATGAACTGGGAAAGGAACTGGCTGCTCACAACGTCACCATCGTCTACGGCGGCGGTTTGGTCGGCTCGATGGGCGCCCTGGCGAATGCCGCGCTGGCCGATGGCGGCCGCGTGATCGGAATCCTGCCGCAGTTCATGCATGAGTTGGAATGGGGACACACCAGTCTGAGCGAGCTGATAATCGTTAACGACATCCACGAACGCAAACGCCTGATGATTTCCGACGTGGACGCCGTAATCGCGCTGCCGGGGGGCTGCGGCACGCTGGAGGAGCTGTTCGAAGCGATAACCTGGAAGCGGTTGGGATTGTATAGCGGACCAATCGTGATGGTGAACACGATGAACTTTTTCGCCCCCTGTATCGAGCTACTCAACCACTGCATCGACCAGCGCTTCATGGATCCAAGGCACGCCGCGATGTGGAGTGTCGTCGATCGTCCCGCCGACGTAGTTGAAGCGATCGGCCAGGCCCCGCCGTGGCGTCCGGAGTACCGCTCTTTCGCGGGTTTATGAGAGTGATTACCGCACCTGGCGGTCGGACGCGCGCCTGACCGGTTGATCCTCCGCTTTGCCGGGCGCGATGGTCTGGCCGAAGGTGCGCCAGCCGAACACCGACAACGCGATTAGGAACAGAAAAGTCGCAACCAGCGTCCACGGCCTGCCGATCGGCACTTCGGCCGAATCTTTGCGAATTTTGTCCAGGTCGAATAGGGATTCCGCTCCCCCAGGCGGCGCCGCCACCCGCTCCATCCGGATGTCGCGGCAGAAGACCGTACCGGTGTTGAGGCTTCCGAATCCTCCCACCCTGCACGCCAATTCCAGATCGGCGCCTTTCGGTCCCACCTTGAAGTAGAACCCCACTCGTTGCCAGTCCGTGGTGCCCTTGAGGTCGGGGGACGTGATGCCATCCTCCATGATACTGATCGAGGCGCCGGTCTGGTCCTTGCCGACATTCTGGGCGCGCAGTTCGGCGGTGAAGTGATACCATCCGCCGGTCAGATTCAGCGATTGCGCCCAACGCGCGTCGTTGGGCTTGACGTTGGTGACCGATAATTCACCCGACTTGCCCTCTTCATGCGTCCACTGATAGGTTGAAAACTCGGGGCCTTCCTGCCAGGCCTGGCTCTGCCAATCATCGGGCGAATTGCCGGCGCCTTTGGTCAGATTGGGATTGGCGAGCAGGTTCTGGTCCGCGGGCACGGCGCCAATCAGAGATGGCAGGCAGCCGATTACCAGGCATAACGCCGCGCTGATGATCGTAACTCGCCCCAAAACGCTGTTCGGTCTGTTTTTCATCGTCAGATCCAGCTATTAAGCCCGGACCCCTGCAGCCACATCCGCGCGTAATAACCGCTGCGCTGAATCGGTAGCGCCAACCAGATGGGGACGTAATAGAAGAACAGAACAACGACCGCACCGACGAAGATTGCGCAGACGAACTTCCCGTCGTAGCCTTCCTGGCCCAGCAGCGCCAGGAAGGTCAGCAGCATCGCCAGCGTCAGCACGACGCCAACTCCGGTCCCCAGCCCCAGGAACAGCGCCGGAGTCAGGGTGAGCAATAAGGCGACCTTTTCAGGCAGCAGCGCCTTGCCTTCCCAGCAATCCGCCAGGACCACGGCCAAGGCGATGTACCCGACGTATTCGGCGGCCATGTAGTGATACAGAAACATCGAGCGCGTGATCGGCACCCAGATCGCGAGGTAGGCAACGTAGCTAAGCACCAGGAAAGTGCGCGGCAGGCCGCGCCGTTCAGGCTCGAAGACGACCTGAAGGCCGAGGATGATGATCGCGCTGAGCGCGCCCCACCATGACGCGGGGTTGCCGCCGCCCCAGATGGTCGCAACGATGTTGCCGTTGGGCGGGAAGTCCTGCCAATAGGCGATCGGACGCAGCATCAACGGCCAGCTCCACCAGGGGGCATTGTACGGATGAGTAGCTGTTTTGACGCTGTCTTCGTACCATTTGACTTTGCCGAAGTACGCGACGAGATCTTCGATTCCGCCCCACCATCCGAGCAGGAAATGGGGCAGGAACACCACCAGGTAAACGATCGCGGCGACGCCAAAAACCAGCGCCAACGCTCCCCCGATGCGGCGCTCCAGCATCGGATCCCATTGCCGGCTGGGCTTGGGAGGCGCCGGCATCGCGGCAGTGACTTTCCTGGGCTGATTGCGCCCTTTGCGCCGCCGCTGCGGTTCCGGAGGCGGAGGAGCAATCGGCACAGGCTCCGGTTGCGGCGCCCGCTCGCGCACCAGCACCCATACCAGAAATCCTACCACCAGCAGGAATGTGACCGCCGGAACGTAGAGCTTCGCGCTCAGGCACAGACCCAACGCGATTGCCATCCAGAGCAGGGTGGTGCGGCGCTTTGGCGAGTCCGGTGTCTGGATAAAGTGGAACAGGAGCAGATACGACCAGGCGCCGAAGGTAACGTAAACAATGTCGAGCACGGCGATCCTGGAGTCGACCACAAACATGCCGTCGCACAGCACGAAAAGACCTGCCAGCGCGGCCACCAGGCGCGAATTGAACATCCGCCGCCCCAGCATATAAGTGATCGCGACCAGTGCGGTGCCAAGCGCGGCGTTGGGCAGCCGCCAGGCCCAGGCATGATCGCCAAACAGCATGATGGACAGGGCGATTAACAGTTTGGCCAGCGGCGGATGCGGATCAAGGAAGTCCTCGCCGTGCAGATAATGTCTGGCCTGGCCGACAAAGTGTACCTCGTCGAACACGATCTCGTTGGGATGGCCGATGCGGTAAAAGCGCAAAAACACCGCCACCACCAGCAGCGCGGCGACTATGATCGTATCCAGGCGCTCCCATGGCGGGCATTGACTGCCCTCGGCGCTGCCGCCGACGGCAGCGGTGGAGCGCGAAACCGGCTCGGTTGCCAGGCGCTCTACGCGGCGCCACAGTTCGGAAAGCTTCATCACCGGCTGCGAGAGCGAAATCGTCCGCCATCCATACCACAGGCTGACGCCAAAGAGGACCACGTTGGCTCCCGACGCCGCCATCGCCCAAGGGTCGCGCGCGTCCAGGAATGAATTGGTGTCGAGCACTTTTTTGACATAGATCAGGTTGAACAGAAAAGTCAGCGTCATCCCGCCGAAGATACCCAGGGCCAGCGGCGATTCGATCGCCAACGGAATCAGGATCACCAGCGCCGGATAAAGATAGCGTTCATGCATCCGCGGCGCGAGCACGAAGAAACCTGTGATAGCCAGAAAGGACGCCAGGAATAATCCCTTGCGGTCGGGCCTGGTCCATAGCAGGTAGGCGATGAAGGCATAAAGCGCGGCCACCAGCGCCAAGCCAATGGTGAAGGACGACACGCCCAGGATTGTCGTAGTATCGTCGCGCCGCAGACCGAAGATCAGCGCCATCAGGTTGAAGGCGTTGACCGCGGTCTCATGATAGTAGCCGGTGGTGGCGGAGTAGAGGTCGAACAGCCAGGTCCAGGGGTGTCCAATCTGAAACGGGGCGATCGCCACCACCCCAAAAGCGAGGAACGCCAACGCCGAGCGCAGCCAATCGGGGCGTTCGCTCTTAAACAGAGTCCATAGGCCCAACACCGGCATCAGGGCCAGCGCCTGCGGTTTGGTGAGCACCGCCAACGCCGCCAGCCCCCAGCCCAGTTCGTACTCCTCGTCAAGCAGCGTGACGATCGACAGCAGCATCAGCAGGGCCGGGATCGAATCGCTCTGGCCCCAGAATTCGGTGTCGTAAAGCAGGGCCGGATTGAGCGCAAACAGAGCCATGGCGCCGTAAGCCAGGTAGGCCGGCGCGGCCCTTCTGACCACGGCGAAGATCAGGCCGCCCAGCAACAGGTCACCGATGATAGCTGGGCTCTCGACCATTATGCGGAGCATCTCGCCGCTAAGGCCCAGGGCATGGCCCGCCGCCCCAGCCGCCCACAGCGCATAGAGATAGCCGGGTGGATAGTCGAGAAAGTAGCCGGTCTGGTACATGCGTGCGGGACCGACGTCCACCATCCGCAGCGCCCACGACTCATAACTTCCAACGTCGATTCCCAGGCCGGGAAGCACCGACAGGAGCGCAAGCTTGATGACCATCAGACCCAGCAACAGGAGAAAGGCCCAAATGATGCCTTCTCCTTCGTCCTCAAACAGCGGCTTGCAGTAAAGGAACAGCGAGTAGAGCACCATCCCCAGCAGGATCACGCCGCAAAAGATGCCAACCGTCCGGCCGTCGCTGAACTGCGGCGGCGCCTCGCCCGCCCAGGCCGACCCGGCAAGCCACACCACCCCGGAGGCCAGAACCGCGACGAAAATGGTGCTGGCGGTCGATTTACATAACTTATCGGGCCGAATCATGATTGCAGCGGCGCTTTTCCTCCTGGTAACCGGCGCCGTGTTACATAGTTCATGGCCCAGTCGCGGCGGGCAAGACTGTGCAAGTCCGCGGGGCTCTTCTTTTTGCCGCGAACGGTAGTTAAAGTTCGGTTATGGCGCAAATATCCGACCCTCGATCTGAACAGCGCGCCGCAGAAGGCGCCCTTAGCGATACCCGGGTGACGATGAATAAAATCCTTCGCCTCGCCGCCGCGTGCGCGGCTGTAGTTGTGCTGTGCGCGATAATCCTGGCCCCCCGGGGACCTGCCCTGAGCGCAGCCACCGGCGTCAGTGACGACCAGCTTATTGCTTTCCTGCAGAAGCACTATCGCCTCCCCAGCACCCGGAATATCACGCTGGGGCCGCCGATCAAGACTCCGTTTTCCAAGGTGAAAAGCCGCACCGTCACCATCACCGACGACCGCGGCGGCTCGCTCAAGGCGATGATTTTCGTCGAACCCGGCGTCAACCAGGTGATCGTGGGTGAACTGCTTGATCCCAAGTCGGATCCATGGGGAAGGGTCGGTCTGGAATCGATGCATCTGGACGATCGGGCCACGATGGGCCCCGCCAACGCTCCCGTCACCATCGTGGAGTTCGCGGATTTTGAATGTCCACATTGCGCCCATGCCATGGGTGTGGTCGAAACGGCGGTGGAGAGCAAATACAACGGCAGGATTCGGCTGGTATTCAAGAATTTTCCCCTCCAGGGCCATCAATGGGCCCGCGCCGCAGCGATCGCCGGTGAATGTGTGCGGCTGCAAAATCCCAGCGCGTTTTGGGATTACGCGCGCGAGATCTACCGCGACCAGGCCTCCATTACGCCCGATAACCTGTCCCAGCACATCGATGATTTCGCCCGCCACAATCAGCTCGATTCCGAAGCCTTGCGGGCCTGCGAGATGGGCGAAGCGGCGGACCAGCGCGTCGCCCAGGACATCCTCGATGGGCAGAGGGCCAACGTCGTCTCGACCCCGACCCTGTTCATCGACGGCATCCCGGTGATGGGCGCCGAGCCGGAAGTCCTGGATTCGATAATCAGCTCTGAGTTGAAGAAAAAGACCGGCTAGGTGCGCCCACAGTCGCGCAAGCTGAATTGTCCACCACCGGAAGTCAGCAGGCGAAAGCTGGAATGGTCAATGGTGACCTTCTCCACTCACGATTTGTCTTGACGCTATTGTCTACAAAGCGTATAGATGCATCATCGCCTTCAGGGGGCAAGCTTTTATTACAATCCAGCTTTAAATCGTTCAGCTGCTGCTGATGCGCGATGAATGAAGGAAATCACGCGCGATTAGGGAGGGCCGCTCGATGAAGAAGTTTTTGACGCTGGTTTTTGTGATCCTGGGATTGGTGGCAGCCATTGGCCAGGCTCAATCCGCTACCCCAACCGCCACCCCGATTAGGACTCCGGCCCCAACCCCGGTACCAAACGTGTGGCTGTATTCCGTCAAGTTCCTCTGCGGCCTCCAGTCAGTGCAATCCAACCAGTTCAAGCCGCCTGCGGAACCCCAGGTGAAGCCTGGAAACTACGCCACCTCGATAAATGTCCACAACTTTCATTCATCGAGTGCGTGTTTGGCGAAGAAAGCGGCGATAGCGGGTCCCGAGTCGGCGGACATCACCGGCCAGGTCAGCGCGTTCAGAGGCTTCAAACTGGGCCCGGATGATGCCTTCGAGATTGACTGTTCGGATATCGTCAGCCTCTTCCCGGCGGGGGTCGGTTTACCGCCCTTCATCGAGGGGTTCGTCGAAATCCAGAGCCGGTCACAACTGAACGTGACCGCCGTGTACACGACGCAAACCTGTAACACTTCTCCCACAGCCGGCGGTTGCACATCGCTGGGACAGCTAGGGATTTCCGTGGTGCCAGAGTCATACTTCATCGCACCAAAGACGTCGGCGGTCTGCCCCTAGGCTGGTCGCCAGCGCTGACTGAATCGGCCTGAGCGAGGTATGAAGGAGCGTCGTGCGTGCTCCCGGCGGCTCCTTCCTACCACGCCGCCTCCGGCGCGAAAAAGGCCGGGGGAGGTTCTCTTTTAGGGCTGAAGCGACAATAATTTTAGGGATTCATGCTTGGCGGCTGCTCTCAACTGCCTCTTGCGCTTAGCCCAAAACAACCAGCTGGACTTCTCCGCATCCATAACGATTGCATTGGTGGGTCCGTATTGATCGGTCGCAAATCACCCTCACCTGTCACGGATTGAAGAAATGAAAATGTGCGGGCGTTTTTCTCACCTGCGGATTAGCCCGCAGCCGGACGGGCGGTTAACGAACCGCCCCTACGCCAAAAACCTGGCAGCGGTAATGTCTTTGTAGGGGCGCTTCGTGAAGCGCCCGTGCAGGGATGATGCGGCCGACAAGCTCTGAGCAATCACCTTCGCGTCTTCCAACTTCTGCTTTTGGGCTTAGCTTGGTAGTCGCGGAGACCGGCAAGTGGCGTGGTTGTTGCGGTTTTTTTCGCAAGAACCGTGACGAGCGGGTGAGGGTGCTGGAAACTGTCGTAATTACCAACAGCCGCGTGTTTCCGATTAATTTGTCCTGAACTTTATTTTAGCTTCGGGGTTAGGCCTGTTTAGGCAGGGAATAGTTCTGCAGCACCGCTAAGGTGCCATTGGGGGACCGCCGCCGGCGACGACGGGCGTGCTTACGCCCAGGTTGGCCAGCGCCTGGACCACGGTATCGCGCTGAGGGGCGTATGGATTGGCCTTCAAAAAATCCTGGTAGGCGCTGATCGCCGCGTCGCGCTTTCCCTCGAGTTGAAGCACGCGTGCGACTGCGACGTGGGCATTGTTGCTTTCCGGACCGTTGAGGGCGGCCACCCGGCCGTAGGTCTGGGCTGCCTTGCCATACTCACCCATCTGCTCGTAAACCACGCCCAAATCCATCAGGGCCAGACCGTGTAATGATTCGGGTCCGTCGCTTGCGGTGTACGACTCCAGCGCCTGGCGGGCATGGGCCAGATCGCCCGAGTTGAAGTAGGCGATGCCCAGGTAAAACCGCGCAAGGCGCGCCGCGTCGCTGGACCGATGCTGCGCGATCAGCGTGTTGAACTTCTGCTCGGCCCCCTGGTAGTCCTTCGAATTAAGCGCGGAAAATGCCTCGTAGAGCTGTTCTGCTGTCGCTTTTTTAATGCTGCTCACGTGCTGGTAGATCACGAACAAGGCGGCGGCCAAAACCAAAACCGCGATTACTCCGGTGATCACTTTGTTGAGGTGATGCTCGACGAAGTCCTCGACCGTAAAAGCGGCGGTCATGAACTCATCGGGCTGCTTGAGATCCTTGCGGCGTATTTTGGGGCGATTGGTGGTTGCCATAAAAAAGCGGCTGCCCCGCTCAGCGGCAGGCAGCCGGCATTGCATGGGGCATCAGCGGCGCGCCGTCACATCTTGTATTTAAAATCCTCGGGCGACATCTTTTCGAGAATCTCAGACCATTTGTCCCGCGAAACCCCGGCCAGGTTCTGTTCCTTGGAATCGGCCTCGGCCGACTGCTGGAGCTCGCTGGATACCTCCAGCACCTTCTTGGCGACATAGATCGGCGACTTGGTACGCAAGGCCAGCGAGATGGCGTCACTGGGGCGCGAGTCGATCTGCACCGTTCGGCCCTCGCGCGTCTTGACCTGGATATGCGCGAAGTAGGTGTTGTCGCGCAACTCTGTCACTTCCACCGCTTCAACGGTCCCGCCCAGCTCGCCCAACATGTTGCGCAGCAGGTCGTGAGTCATGGGGCGCTGCGGCTTGATGCCCTCCAGTTCGGTTGCCATCGAAGCGGCTTCGAGCAATCCGATCCAGATCGGCAGATTCAGCTTGTTGTCGGGATCTTTGAGCACGACGATTGGCGTCTTGGTATTCGGGTCGAGCGTCAGCGCGCCAACCGTCATTAAAATAAAATCTTCTCTGTGACCGGCCATGGGCTTCCCGCGCAGATTTGCTCCCTACGTCGTCATCCCTTAAGAACTATCGATTCCAACTTTCTAAAGCCATTGTGGACCAAAGGGACGCCGATGGTCAACCAAGCGAACGAGGCACCTAAATCGATCAACGCGGCACCAACCGATCTATCACGTGATAGAGCTGATTTAAGTTGCGGCACTCCTCGACCATATCGCAATGCGGCCCGTAGCGCTCCATCTCGCTGTCGCCGAATCCCCAGGTGTTCTTGCTTTCCGGGTTGAGCCAGATGAGCTGCTTGGCGCGGCTCCGGATCTCGCGCAGGCAGTGGTCGTGCGGCAGGTTGTAATTGTTGCGCCCGTCGCCCAGCACGATCACGGTGGTCTTCTTGTTGATCGCGCCGATGTAGTCCTGCGTGAAGCTGCGGAACGCGTAGCCAAAATTGGAGTGGGCGTAAACATTGATCAGGTCGCCGCGCAGCGCGATGTCCAGCGCGTCCTTGATGTCGTTGTCGCGGAAGTGTTCGGTGACCTCGCCGATTTCCGCCACGAAGATAAAACTGCGCACCTTGGAATACAGGTCCTGCAGCGAGTAGACGAACTGCAGCATGAAGCGCGACACGTTGCGCACCGAATCCGACACGTCGCACAGGATCATCACCTGGGGCTTTTCCTTCTTGCGCCGGTCAAACCGCAGCTTGAACGGGACGCCCCCGTTAACCAGGTTGGTGCGCAGTGTCTTCTTGATATCGAAGCGCCCCTTTTTTGCCAGGCGGCGGCGGACCGTGATGATATTCTTAAGCCGCTGCGCCAGGCGGGCGATCGCCTCGTTCATCTTTTCGATTTCCTGCGGGGTCAGGTACAGGAAGCTTTTCTCGCTGAGCTGCTGGAGGCGGTCGCTCTCGCGCGTCTTGAGATCGCGCTTTTCGCGCTCGATCCGCACGTGGCGGCGGATGATGTCCTGGAGCGCCTGGAGGCGGCGCTGCAGGTATTCCTCCATCCGCGCCCGCGCGCCGTGCTGGGACTTGTCCAGTTGCTCGCGGAACTCTTCGAGCTCGCGTTCCAGGCGGTCCAGGCCCAGTTCGCGGGCCAGCGCGCGCGCAAAATAGCTTTCCTCGATGGTACGCTCGATATTACCCAGCCGTGCGTTGCGCGCGGCCTCCTGGAGCATCTTCTCCAACTGGCCGTTGTTGTTGCTGAGCAGGGCTTTTGCGAGTTCGGAAAGCTCGCCGCCATGCTTCTTGAGCATCTCCTCCATCTGTTCGAGGAACTTTTGGAATTCCTCATCGGACATCGACAGCGCGTCCTGTACGCCCTGCCCCGCCTGCTTGATGACCTCGCCCAGACCGGAGAAATACAGGTCGAACAGTTCGTCGAAAATCGGGACCTCGTTGGCCCGCTTGACCATCGTGGCGCGCAGGGCGGAGCGGAAAATGTCGCGCTCCCCCAGGCCGGCCAGGTCGCTGGCAGCAAAAGCGTCCAGCACCTCGGCGACCGAAACGCGCAGGCCGTTTTGACGCAGCAGGTTGGCAAACTCGACCAGTTTCTCTTCCATTGGGGATCGCTCCAACGCAAGCGCCGGATTGGCGCCGGGCTTAATTCAGGAAATCCTTGTCGCCGCTGCCCGGAGTGGGGGCTGTGCCGCCGCGCCGCGCCCGGCTCTTTTCCAGGTAATCCTTCAGTTCGTCCTGCGCCTTGCGCACATCGCCTTCGTACTTGACGATCGTGTCGAGCGTCTCATTGACCAGCGCTTCATCCAGCGTCTTGACGTTGAGCAACACCAGCGCCTTGACCCAGTCCAAGGTCTCGCTGATCCCTGGCGTCTTCTTCAAGTCCAGCTTGCGCAGCAGCTGAATCACGTTGACTACCATCTCAGCCAGCGTTTCGCTGACCTCGGGAATTTTGGTCTTGATGATTCTGAGTTCCTGCTCCTTATCGGGAAAATCGATGTATAGGTGCAGACAGCGGCGTTTGAGCGCGTCGGACATTTCGCGGGCGTTGTTGGAGGTGAGAATGACCAGCGGCAGATGCTTGGCCTTGAGGGTGCCAAGTTCCGGCACGGTCACCTGAAAGTCGGACAGCAACTCAAGCAGGAACGCCTCGAATTCAGCGTCGGCCTTGTCGATCTCATCAATCAGCAGGACGCTGGGCTGTTCGCTACGAATCGCGCGCAGCAGCGGCCGCGGAAGAATGAAACGGTCGGAAAAGAACACCTCGTCCTGATCCGCTATCCGGTCCACCGCCTGGGCCAGTCCGCGCGCGCCGTGCAGCACCTCGCCGATCTTGTCCTTGAGGATCTGAGTGTAGAGCAATTGCTTGGCGTACTCCCATTCGTACAGCGCCTTGCTTTCGTCCAGCCCCTCGTAGCACTGGAGCCGGATTAGCTCGTTCCCCACGGCCAACGCCAGGACCTTGCCGAGATCGGTCTTGCCGACCCCCGCCGGACCTTCGACCAACACCGGTTTCTTCATCGCGCTGGCAAGGTAAATGACTGTCGCGATACGGCGGCTGGCGATATAGTTGAACTTGGCGAACTGCTTGATTACGTCCTCGATGCTTTCGAACATCTACCCTCCTGGTTTTCCCGCCTGCCTTTTACAGGCTACTTGCGGTCGGGCAACCGGGCTACCCTAGCGACTTTGCCCCTTTTTTCAATACCTTGCGCAGCAAATCGAAGCCAGCGATTGGCCGGCAGGCCCTCGTACGGGCTCCGCTCATCCCGTATTGCTGGCCTTCGTGCCGGCGTTTTTCTCTCTTTTCCGTAGCGCCGGCCTCCGTGCCGGCGTTTTCTCTCCGCCAGAGGAGAAACTGAGGAAGGGAGCCAGTCTTATTCGGGGTGTTCAGCGACGGTGTCACAGCAGAATGGTCGGCTTTACTTTCTCAACACTAGCAGGCTCGGACAGCCTGCGGTACACCGCGCTAGATATGGAGTTCCTCGTGAATCAGCTTGCCGGTGGCGAAACGCTCCCGCGCCAGCGCGTTTGCCTCCAGCTTTCCATAAGCGCCTTTAGCGATCAAATCCGCCAACGCCTGCCCAGCGCCATAAGATTGCATCACACCCCGGCCGCTGAAGGAATGAGCCTCGAACAGACGTGGGCCGATCTGTCCCACGATTGCGCTACGGTCCGGGGTGACGGCGTACAACCCCGCCCATCCCGTGACATGGCGCAAGCGCTCAAAACAGCTCATGCGGGCGTATAGACGAGGCCAGATTTCGTTCTGGAAGAAATCCTCGCCGTCGTACTTAAAGGAATAACCGGCGGGTTCCTGCGGCGGTGAGTAGCCCGCCAGGATGTGCGGCCCGTCGTTGTGAAAGTAAAGCCCCGAGGTATCGACGATCATGCCATAGGCGGCCAGGTCGGTGACGCGGCTATCGACCAGGCAAATCTGACGCCGCACCGCCTCGCTCGGCGTATCGATTCCCAGCAGCTTGACCAGATTGGGTGACCAGGCGCCGCAGCAAATCGCCACCGCACCGGCACGCAACTCGAACAAATGGCCGGTCTCGGGCTCGCCGTCACGCTCATCTTGCGCCATCAGACGCATCAGGGCGTCGTCGGCCAGATTCCCGTCGGCCTGCCAACAGGACAGCAGGACTTCATCGGACTGGAGCTCGATTGCGTTGATAAAGGTCCGGTCGAGATATCGCGCACCGAATTCCTTGGAACGCTCCCGATAATGCTGCTTGAGGAGATTGGGATTGATCAGGCCGTCGCGCGGCGCGAAAGTCGCCCCCGCGATACCGTCGAGCCGGTCGATTTCGGGCACCCGGCGCGCCACCTCCGCCGGCGTCAGTTCCTCGATCGGATGGCCGAACTGACGCTGCACCTCCAGATGGCTCAACGCGCCGGCCCAGGTTTGATCGTCGTAAAGCCACAGGTAGCCCTTTTGACGAAACCCGACTTCGGTCGCGATTTGTTCGTAATAGTCAATTGACGCGCGGCATAGCATGATATTGACCGGCTGCCACCAGGTTGCCCGCACCCCGCCCGCGTTGCGCTCGCTGGAACTAAGCCGCCCCGACAGATCGATATCCACCGCGACGGCGTGCACTCCCCGCTCGCCCAGCGCCATCGCCAGCGAACTCCCGATGATTCCCGCACCGACAATCGCCACGTCGCATCGCCCGCCATGACCATTGTTTTCCACGGTACGATTCTATCAAATCTGGCCGTACTCCGCTGAAAACCAGCATACCCGCCCTCCCCTTGCCCGCCTGTCGCAGTGCTGCCAAGGTTAGAAGCCCGCTGATTGCGGCCGAGGCGTTAACAGGCGATGTGCACGCTGGCAATTTACCTCCGAGTTTTTCCTGAATTTCCGGTAGTGGTGGCGGCCAACCGCGACGAATACCTGGCGCGTCCCGCCGCGGCGCCGACGGCCCTGTGCGAGCAGCCGCTGGTAATAGGCGGCAAGGATCTCAGGGCCGGCGGCACCTGGCTGGCTATTAACGAATTCGGCATGATCGCCGGACTGCTCAACCGGCGCTCTGACGCCCCTGCTGACCCGGAGCGCCGCTCGCGCGGTCTGCTTTGCCTGGACGCGCTCAAGTATAAAACCGTCGCCGAGGCGCTGCGCTTCGTCGCCGCGCAGGATCCGGAACGTTACAATCCGTTTAACCTGTTGATGGCCTCGCGCGAGGCGGCTGCCGTCGCGCACAATCGTCATGGCAGGATCGACACCACGACACTGGCCGCAGGCACGCACCTGCTTACCAACCTCGATGTGAATGACTTCGAATGTCCGCGGATCAGCCGTTCCTTCAGCCGCTTCACGGCGCTGGCTGCGGAACCCGGCGCCGCTGATGATCCGCTGCTAATGCGCCAGCGCCTTGCTGCGCTGCTGTCGGACCATTCCACACAGCTCGATCCTCGCACCGGTCGTCCCAACTCGCTGTGCCTGCACCTGGACGATTACGGCACCCGGGAATCCAGCCTGATCTTTTTGACCCCTGCGGGCCGCGTCGAGCACTATTTCGCGCCCGGTCCGCCCTGTACGACCGCGTATGCGCCTGCGTCCGTGCCGGGCATCGCCAGGCCGGAAACCTGAGCCTGAAACCCTGACTGCGACCCTGAGCGATTTCGCAAGTATCGGCTCGAAGTGTACCAGGCACCCTCCCCTCTCGCACGGAAAAATCTGGGAGAGGGTGAAGAACTATCAAATTTTCGCCTTGGGACAGCGCTTGCGCATCCAGACCGCGAATTTCTCCGGCGCGGCCATGGTTGACAGGCGGCCCTGGCGCACCAGCGCCCAATCGTCGAATTGTTTGGACTGTTTGATCTCCGCCAGCGTCGTCGGCGGCTCCAGGCGCTCAATGAACTCCAGGTCGACCACCGCCGACTTTGGATTTTTCGGATCATCGCGCGGATCCGACCGCACCGTCGCCATCCCCACCACCGCCGAGGTGCCACCGCTGTGATAGATGAACACGCGGTCCCCCGGACGCATTTCGCGAATGGCGCGAACCGCCTGTGCGTTGGTCACGCCGTCCCAGGCCGTGCGTCCGTCGCGTTCGAGATCGTCGATCGAGTAAGTTTCCGGGTCGGTTTTGGCGAGAAAATAGTTCATGCGCGCCTCGTCCCCTATGGCTGTATGCGGTAAATCTAACACACGCGGCGCCAAAGACGTTTCGCCCCGCAAAAGAAGAATACGATGCCCGAACTACCCGACGTCACGGTTTACGTGGAAGCCCTGCGCGAGCGCATCGTCGGCCGCAAGCTGATTCGCGCCGTGGTCAGGAGTCCGTTTCTGCTGCGCTCGGCCAACCCGCCCCTGGCTGCCGCGCACGGGAGAACCGTCCACGACGTAAGGCGGTTGGGCAAGCAGATCGCAATCGGCATCGAGGGCGGATTGTGGCTGGTGCTGCATCTGAAAATCGCGGGACGGCTGCACTGGCAAACTTCGGCTCCCAAAATGACCGGCAGGAACATGCTCGCCGCGTTCGAGTTCGAAGGCGGATGGTTGTGGCTTACGGAGGCGGGCACGCAGCGGCGCGCCGCACTGCACGTGGTCGAGGGCGAAGCGGGGTTGCAATCGCTGCACGCCGGCGGAATCGAACCGCTGGACGCGGACCTCGGCGCCTTTGCCGAAGCGTTGCGCTCGGCCAATCACACGCTCAAGCGCGCGCTTACCGACCCGCACCTGTTAAGCGGCATCGGCAACGCCTACTCCGACGAGATCCTGCATCGCGCGCAGCTCTCGCCCATAGCGATGACGCACAAGCTCACCGACGACGAAATGGAGCGGCTCTACACGGCCACACGCGCCATCCTGACTGAATGGACCGACCGTTTGCGGGCCGATGCCGCCGGCGAATTTCCGGAAAAGGTCACCGCTTTCCGCCTTGAGATGGCCGTCCACGGCCGCTATGGCCAGCCGTGTCCGCGCTGCGGCGCCAAGGTTCAGCGCATCCGCTACGCCTCCAACGAAACCAATTACTGCGCGCAATGTCAGACCGGCGGCCGCCTGCTCGCCGACCGCGCGCTTTCGCGCCTGCTGCGCCAGGACTGGCCACGCACGCTGGAGGAACTCGAAGCGCTCAAGAAGCGTTAACCCAAAGACCCGGTTGGACGATGAATACCGGCCGAGAAGAATTTTTCACTAGGACCCTCACCCGCGCGGCCTTGTCTTTGACTGCGGCTGCGCGACCTCTCCCAACAAGCGGGAGAGGCAGGAAAAGAAACGTCGTGTCTTGGGTCCAGCAGCAACAACGGTAATAGCAGTGGGGCGGGCGTCCCTGCCCGCCTTGCTCGCGATAAATTCAGTTCAGTGTGATTGAATCCTGCTACTCCTCGAAGTAGGCGGCGATGCCGGCCAGCGCGAAGCATCCGATCGCGATTGCGCTCAGCGCCACGAAAATCCGCACCAGAAAGGGCGGCTCGATTACGAAAAACAGGACCGCACCGCTTAGGAACGCAAGCACGCACGCGACAAGCGCGAACACGATGCTCACCCGGCGCAACTGGTCCATCGCTATCCATTGCCCTGTGCGATGGGCGGGCGCAAGAGTGGCTGCCGTTGCGGCCACCCCGAGATCAGCAGCGCAGCCGGTTGACGCCGTCGAAGGCGGCGTTCTTGTAGCATTCGGCCAGCGTCGGGTAGTTGAAAACGGTATCGATGAAATACTGGATCTGGCCGCGCGTCGCCAGGATGGCCTGACCGATATGGACCAGCTCGGCCGCCCCGTCGCCGATAATATGGACGCCGAGCAGGGTTTGCGTTTCGCGATGGAAGATCAGTTTGAGCATTCCATTGCTGTCGCCCAGGATCTGGCCGCGAGCAATTTCCCGGTAGTGGGCCTTACCAATCTCGTAGGGGATGCCCTGGTCGGTCAGTTCCTCTTCGTTCTGACCAACGAAGGAAATCTCAGGGATCGTGTAGATGCCATAGGGAAAGAGCTCTGGCGCATACCGGGCCTCGACGCCGAAGGCGTGGCATACGGCGAGGCGGCCCTGCTCTTTGGAAGTGGAGGCCAGGCTGGGAAAACCGATTACGTCGCCGGTTGCGTAGATATGGGGAACTGCGGTCTGGTAGAAGTGGTTGACTTTGATTTTGCCGCGGGTGTCGTACGCGATGTTGGCAGCCTCCAGATTCAATTTCGATACCGCTCCGGCCCGTCCCATGCAGGACAGCGCCTGGTCCGCGAGAATCTGCTTGCCGCTTTCCAGGATCACCCTGACGCGACGCTCGCCACGGTCCTCCTCGGCTTCCACGTGGCTCACCTTTTCACCCAGCCTTAGCGTCACGCGCCGGTTGCGAAGCTGATAGGTAAGCGCCTCGGCGATTTCGGCGTCGACAAAGGGCAGCAGTCGCGGGCGCATGTCAATCAGCGTAACGCGAACGTCGAGCGCGGCGAACATGCTGGCGTACTCGCATCCAATTACGCCAGCGCCGATGATTACCAAAGTGCGCGGTAGGGTCTCCAGCTTGGGTATGTCGTCGCTGGACACGATGGCGCTGCCGTCCAGCGGTATCTTGGGGTCGGCGACCGGCTCGGTCCCCACCGCGACCACCACATTGTCGGCCCGCACCGTGCTCTCGCTGCGGCCGTCGGGAAATCGCAGCCGGATAGTGTGCTGATCCAGGAACGACGCCTCGGCGTTAAGCACTTCGATCCCGTTGCGCGCCAGTTGATAGCGGCTTACGTCGACCTCATTGCGCACTACCGCATCCACCCGGAACAGCAGGTCCTGAAGCGTGATCTTGTCCTTGACCTTGTAGGACTGGCCGTAAATCGAATGTTCGCGGTAACCGGACAGGTAGATCACCGCTTCGCGCATGGTCTTGCTGGGGATTGTCCCGATATTGATGCAGGTCCCGCCGACCACCGCCTTGCGCTCCAGCAACAGCGTTCGCCGGTGCAGTTTGGCGGCCTGAATCGCGGCGTGATGACCCGCCGGTCCCGAGCCGATCACAACCAATTCGTACGCCGCATCAGCCATCGTTTTCTCCACTGTCCGGCAAACATTGTCGCGCCGGATTGTGACGGGACGATTGCGCGATCATGACGTGATTTGGACCGAACGCAGTCCATTCGCTCGGGATTCGGGCAGCAGGTGCATCAAGAATAGGCTGCCAGAAGCGACCACCGCCGTGCCGTGGTCGGTGGCAGATCGGAGAACGGTCAAAGTTTGCTGCGGATGGCATTTTCTACCTCAAGTCTGCGCATTTATCGTGCCGTAGGAGAGGACTTTTGTCCTAGAGAGCGCGCGGGTCCCGCCAGGCGCAATCCTGGCGACCCGTTCATTACGGTCTGAGGGTGGCTAAGTACGGATGACGGACGCTACTTGATAATCCCGCCCGCGCGCAGTTCTTCGATTTCGGTGCGCTCGATTCCGCATTCGCGCAGGATCTCGTCGGTCTGTTCGCCCAGGCGCGGCGGAATCCGCCGCATCTGCATCGGCGTTTCCGAAAAGCGCGCCGAGCATCGGCTGGCCCGCACCTGGCCCACGTCGGGATAGTCGTACATGAAGAACATCTGGTTGGCGATCGCGTCGGCATCTTCAAAGAGCGTTTCGTAGGAATGTACCGGCGCGCAGGGCACGTCCTGTGCGGTCAGCGCGGCAAGCAGTTCGGCGCTGTCCTTTTCCTGGTAAGCCTGCGCGCTGTTGCGCAGGATGGCGCGCACCCGGTCCAGCCGCGGCACGCTCTCGTCCCACCACTCAGGATGCCCCAGGGCGACGGTGATTCCACGGTACTGCTCGTCGGTGAACGGACCGACCGAGATATATCCGTCCCTGGTTTTGAACGGCTCGACCGTGACGCTCTTGGGCATCTGGTTTTTAAATTCCTCGGGCGGCTGCAGGACGTGGGGAAAGCCGGTGTCGTTGAAGTTAAACGCGACCAGCGCCTCCAGCATCGGCACGCGGACGTATTGGCCGACGCCGCGGTTGCGCGCGGCGTGCAAGGCGCTGACCAGGCATAGCGCGGCGGTCATGCCGGTGATTTTGTCCGCAAACGCCATCTGCACGCCCATCGGGCGGCCGATCCGCGCTCCCTGCAGATTGCTCAGGCCGGAGTAGCCCTGGATCAGCGGATCGTATGCGGGTGCGTTGGCGTTGGGGCCGTCGGGTCCGAAGCCCGAGATTGAACAGTAGACGATTTTATGGTTGATGCGGCGGATATCGGCATAGCCGACCCCCAGGCGGTCAGCGACACCAGGGCGATTGTTCTCGATCAGCGCGTCGGCTTTGGCGGCCAGACGGCGCACCAGGTCGCGTCCGCCGTCCTTTTGCAGGTCGATTATGATGCTGCGTTTGTTGCGGTTAAACGACAGGAAGCCGACCGACATGCCGTTTTTCTGCGGTCGGCTGAAGGTCCGCAGCGTATCGCCCTCGGGCGCTTCGATCTTGATGATGTCGGCGCCCAGATCGCCCAGCAACATCGTGCAAAAAGGCCCGGAAATTACTGAAGTCAAATCCAGAATGCGAAAGCCTGCCAATGGTCCGTCGGTCATTTCTTACCCGTCCCCTCCTGCGCTGATGCGAGTGCCGCATAGAACTACCATGCGCGCGCCGAGCGCGCGAGGGTCGTGGCGCCGATCTTCCCGTAGCGCCGGCCTCCGTGCCGGTTCCTTTTTTCTGCAACGACTCGGAAAGGGTCCGATCCCACAGATCCGTACACGTCTTGAAATAGCCGGCGCCGCCCGTTAAACCATCTGGCTTCAGGTAGCCGCTGCCGTGTAGAATCTTCGGCTGGCTTCCCGATCGGCCCGCGAGAGTGGCGGAATGGCAGACGCGCAAGGCTCAGGACCTTGTGAGGGCAACCTCGTGGGGGTTCAAGTCCCCCCTCTCGCACCAGAAAATATCCGCGAACCGTTCACGTCTCCCATCATCGAGCGCTTGGCGAGACAATCCTAACCGCGGTCTGGCGATCGAGCACGCGCCGGTCATGAAACGAGAAGATCGCGGGGACTCATGACAATCGAGGGAAATTTCCGCTGCAACTGGCCGTCGAAGCTGGCGACGCTGGTCCTTAGGCGGATTGCCAGCTCAACGAACAGGGTGTCGTAGGCCGGGTGGCCGGCGGCAATGGCTCTCGTCACGGCGCCCCTCCACAGTTCCGCGACGTCCACGGACTCAATGGGAAGGGCGCTCGCGCGACTGATTATCACGTCGATTTCTGTGGCCGCGATACGTTGAAGCTGCACCGCCTTCCAGACGACATTGGAGACCTCCGCTTTCCAATGCGCTGGCGCGGCGAGATCCCATCCGCCGGCAAGCAGGCGAGATGCTTCTTCGCCGGTCCTGGATTCAGCGAGCACCGCTGCCGCCACAACATCGGTGTCCACAACAAGTCTTATGCGCGGCCCTCTTCGATTGCCCTGTGGATCTCATCGAGAGTCATCGCTGCGCCAAGGCGAACGCGCAAGCTGGTGAGCTGCTCCTCCAGCGAGCCGCGGTCCACGACCGCCTCCTCGAGAATCGACATTATCTCTTTCTGCATAGACCGCCGGTTCCGGCGCGCCCGGCTTCGAAGGGCTCGCAAGACCGGGTCGGGTACATTGCGAAGTGTGAGGGTATGAGACATTTTCGCGGTATTCACAATCATGCATTCAGAATGAATGCATGTCAATCCGGGACAGATTTTTGTGTTGCCCGGGTACCCCGGCCTGCTGGCAGGCCGCGATTCCAAATTCCGGCTTTGACTGTAAGAGCTTGGTGCGCGTCCCTAAGCGCACATCAGAGTCGAGATGACGAGTTGATTGCAAGCCGAAAACCCGTTGAATCCATCGCACCCATGCCAATATGATCCGTCATCGGATGGCTGCGATACCGGCTCGCAGCTAAATTCCACAGACGGGCTGACTCCACTTGGAACTGAGCAAAACATTTGATCCTAAGATCGCCGAGCGCTGGTACGAGCGCTGGGTGGAACTGGGCTATTTTACCGCCGATCCGACGCGGCCGGGACCGGTTTTCTCGATCGTGATTCCGCCGCCCAACGTCACCGGCCAACTGCATCTGGGACATGCCCTGAACGTAACCTTGCAGGACGTGATCGTGCGGGCGCGCCGGATGCAAGGCTACAACACATTGTGGGTGCCAGGCACCGATCATGCCGGAATCGCAACGCAGAACGTGGTCGAGCGTGAAATCGCCAAAGAAGGAACCGGCCGGCATCAGCTCGGCCGCGAGGCCTTCGAGCAACGCGTATGGCAATGGCGCGAGGCTTACGGCGGCAAGATTCTCAACCAGTTGCGCCGCCTGGGCGCCTCGTGCGACTGGAGCCGCGAGCGCTTCACCCTGGATGAGGGGTTGTCGCACGCGGTGATCGAGGTCTTCGTGCGGCTCCATGAGCAAGGCCTGATTTATCGCGACCGCACGCTGATCAACTGGTGTCCGCGATGCGAAACCGCGCTGTCGGACCTCGAAGTCTCGCACAAGGACGTTGACGGGCAGCTTTACTACATCCGCTATCCGCTGGAGGACGGCTCGGGCGCGATAACCGTCGCCACGACCCGGCCCGAGACGATGCTGGGCGACACTGCAGTCGCGGTTAATCCCACCGATCCGCGCTACAAGGATGTCGCCGGGAAGAGCCTGCGGCTTCCCCTGGTCGGACGGGTGATCCCGATAATCACCGACGCGTCGGTTGACAGCGCCTTCGGCACCGGCGCGGTCAAGATCACCCCGGCGCACGATTTCAACGACTTCGCGATCGGCAAGGCGCACGGGCTGGAAGAGATCCCCACGATGGACGGCCGCGGGCGGATGACGGCGGCGGCCGGCCCCTACGCCGGGATGGACCGCGAGGAATGCCGCAAGGCGGTCGTGCGCGACCTCGAAGCTGAGGGCCTGCTGGAAAAGGTCATACCCCATCGCCATGCCCTTGCCGTCTGCTCGCGCTGCGACACCGTGCTGGAGCCGATGCTCTCCACGCAGTGGTTCGTGCGCATCAAGCCGCTGGCGGAAAAGGCAATCGCGGCGGTGCGCGATGGCCGCACCACGTTCCATCCGCGGTTTTGGGAGAACACTTACTTCAATTGGATGGAGAACGTGCACGACTGGTGTATCTCGCGCCAGTTATGGTGGGGGCATCGCATCCCCGCCTACCATTGCGGCGAATGCGGCAACACGATGGTCGTGGCGCGCAAACCTACCGCCTGTAACCGCTGCGAATCGGTCCATCTGGTGCAGGAAGAGGACGTGCTCGACACCTGGTTCAGTTCGGGCCTGTGGCCGTTCTCGACCTTGGGATGGCCGGAGGACACGCCCGACCTGCGCACCTACTATCCGACCTCGCTGCTGGTGACCGGCTTTGACATCATCTTTTTCTGGGTGGCGCGCATGATGATGCTGGGGCTGGAGTTCACCGGCCAGGTGCCCTTCCGCGACGTTTACATCACGCCGCTGGTGCGCGACCAGTTCGGCAAGAAGATGACCAAGTCGCGCGGCAACGTGGTTGACCCGCTGGAGATCATGGAGACCTACGGCACCGACGCGGTGCGCTTTACCCTGGCCCAGCTTGCCGTGCAGGGGCGCGACTTGATTCTGAGCAACGACCGGCTGGCGGCGTCGCGCGCGTTCGCCAACAAGATCTGGAACGCGGCGCGCTTTGTGATGATGAATCTGGAAGATGCGCCGCAGCCGATTGCGGCCGTGCCGATGAATCAGTTGGGACTGGCGGAGCGCTGGATCCTGAGCCGCCTGCGCAACACCATCACCGAGGTCAGCGCGGCGATCGACGCCTATGAATTCAACGTGGCCGCCGCCCGCCTGTACCAATTCATCTGGCATGAGTTCTGTGACTGGTACATCGAGCTGTCCAAAGAACCGCTGCGCCGCGGCGGTCAGGATCAGCATGCGGCGCGTTTCGTGCTGGTCCATACCTTCGACCAACTGCTGCGCCTGCTGCATCCGTTTATGCCCTTCATCTCCGAGGAGTTATGGCAGGCACTGCGGCCATACATCGATGAGCCGGGACTGAGCGAGCATCTGGCGGTGGCAAGCTTTCCGAAGGCCGCGGACGAAGACCCGCTGAGCGAGGCGGAGCGCATCGCGATGGCTCATTGCCTGGAAGCCACCGAGGCGATCAACAGCCTGCGCGCGCTGGTCGGGGTTCATCCCGGTCAGCGAGTGTCGGCAACCGTCAAACCCGTGAATCAGGTGAACGGGTTTGCACCGGAGTTTGAAACGTGGAGGAGCTACGCGTCGGTCATGGCGAAGGCGGATATAGCGGCCGACTTGAATAACAACGCGGAATTTCGCCAGGGAAAAGTGCCGTCAACAGTCTCGTGGGGTGAGGTGGTTATCGAACCTCCGGCAACCTTCGACGTCGAAAAGACACGCGCATCGCTGCGCAAGAAGCTGGATGAATTACGGGGACATCTCCAAAAGCATCAAGCCCGGCTCAACAACCCGGAGTTCCTTCAAAAGGCATCGCCTGAAACCCGAACCGAGATGGAAGAGCGAGCCGCGGAATTGACCAGTCAGGTCGGCCTGCTCGAAAAGCAGCTTAGTCAACTGGGCGGAGCAGCTTAGTCCCAAGGCACCGATGGACCTCGCTCAGCAACCTGGGGTTGACGACCTGATAAAGCGCGCGCTGGCCGAGGACATCGGACTGGGCGACGTCACCACCTCCGCCACGGTCAAGCCTGATGCGCGGGGGCAGGCGCGAATCACGGTCAAGGAAGAGGAGATGGTCTTTTGCGGCGGGCCGCTGATCGCTCCGATCCTGGAGCGATGCGGCGCGCAGGCGCGGATCGAAAAACTGGCGGCGGAAGGCGCGATACTTCACCGCGGCGCCGTCGCCGTCGAAATCGAAGGATTGGTGGCCGGACTTCTGATCGGGGAACGGACCGCGCTTAACTTCCTGCAACTGATGTCGGGGATCGCCACGAAAACCGCCCAGTATGTCAGCGCGATAGCCGGAACGCGGGCGCGAATCGTCGATACCCGCAAGACCCATCCCGGGCTGCGCGCGGTGGAGAAATACGCCGTGCGCGTGGGCGGCGGTTACAATCATCGCTTCGGCCTGGACAGCGGAGTCCTGATCAAGGACAACCACATCGCCGCCGCCGGCTCGGTGGGCGTCGCGATAAAGCTGGCGCGGCAGGCGGCGCCCCATACCCTGAAGATAGAGATCGAATGCGAGACCCTCGCGCAGCTTGAAGAGGCGATCACAGCCGGCGCGGACGTGGTCCTGCTCGACAACATGACGCTCGAGGACGTCCGCCGCGCATGTCAAATCGCCGCCGGCCGCGTGCAGCTGGAAGTTTCGGGCAACGTCACGCTGGCGACGGTCGGCGAGATCGCGCGCACCGGCGTGGACCTGATTTCGATCGGCGACCTGACCCATTCCGTGCGCGCCGCCGACCTCAGCATGCGCATCGAAGCCTTTTGACGGGTCGCCTACCTCGAGTGCGGGCACGGCCAGCATGTCCGGCACAATCCGCCGTGGTTGATGCGTTCGTGGGTGATCACGCCGCAGGGCCGCCAAAGCCGCCTCGGCGGGATCCTGGAATGCAAAAAGTGCGACGAGGAAGGCTTCCCCAAACCCAACTGAGCCGGTCGTTAACACATCCTCCCGGCTTTACATCGGGCGCCTGGAAGTTGAACTATCACTTCCATGGACCTACCGCAGTCAAGCCGGCTTCAGCTCGCGCCCGATCTGAACATCTGCCGCATCCTTAATGGCATGTGGCAGGTTTCGGGCGCGCATGGTGCGATCGATCCCGAGCGCGCGGTCGAGAGCATGTTCGATTACGTCGACGCCGGGTTCACGACTTTCGACCTGGCCGACCATTATGGCCCCGCCGAGGAGTTTATCGGCGAGTTCCGCCGCCGGCTTGAGAAACGGCGCGGCGGCGACGCGCTTTCCGGAGTGCAGGCGTTCACCAAGTGGGTGCCGCCACCTTCCGCGATGACCCGCGCCGGGGTCGAAGCCGCCATCGATCGGTCGCTGCGCCGGATGAACGTCGATGCGCTCGACCTGCTCCAGTTCCATTGGTGGGACTATGGCGATGATCGCTACCTCGACGCACTGGGCCACATGGCGGACCTGCAGCGCGAGGGCAAAATCAAGCATCTTGCTCTGACCAATTTCGACACCGAGCATCTCGGCACAATTGTCGAGAACGGAATTCGGATCGTTTCCAACCAGGTCCAGTACTCGCTTATCGACCGGCGTCCCCAAATCAAGATGGCGCCGTTCTGCCGCGATCACGGCGTCCAGCTCCTGGCTTACGGAACCGTCTGCGGCGGGCTGCTGAGCGCGCCTTTCCTCGGAGCGCCCGACCCGCGCCGCGCGCAACTCGACACCGCGTCGTTGCAGAAGTACAAGCGCATGATCGACGCGTGGGGCGGATGGGATCTGTTCCAGAAACTTCTGGCCACCCTGGACGAAACTGCGCGCAAGCACGGTATCAGCATCGCCAACGTCGCCACGCGCTATATCCTGGACCAGCCTGCCGTGGCCGGGGTTATCCTCGGCGTGCGCCTGGGCCGCTCAGCTCATATCGAGGACAATGCCCGCGCCTTCGGCCTGCACCTAGACGCCGATGACGTGAGTCGAATTGAAGCGGTGCTGGCCAACTCACGCGACTTGTTCGCCGCGATCGGCGATTGCGGCGACGAGTACCGCTGACCGCGCGCACGCGGCCGGCGACACTCGATCACCGCACTCGCACAGGCGCTTTCAGATTCGGAAGCGGAAGGCGCCGCCGTGCTTGACTATATGACCGGCCGACGGCGTGGCGAAGTGCGTGCCTAAAACCAGGACTGGACCGTCGGCGTAGCGCTCCATAAAGGCGCGCCGCGTCTTACATCCCTGTTCCGCGTCGGAATCGAAGGTGCATTTCCACTCCGGATGGCCAAGCTGTATTGGATGATGCATCAGGTCGCCGCTGATCACCGCTTCCTGGCCTTTGGAGGAAATCCTGACGCTGACGTGACCCGGCGTGTGCCCGACGGTCGGCTCCAGCCAAAGCTCGTCGGTGATCCGATGATTCGTATCCACCAGATCGACCAGGCCGACATCAAAAAGCGGACGCACCGAGTCGCCTATTGCCGGATCCTTGGTGGGTCCCCAATGCTCCCATTCCTTCTGGGTCATCAGATGACGTGCGTTGGGAAATGTCGGCACCCAATGGCCATCCACGAGCATCGTGTTCCACCCTACGTGGTCCACATGAAGATGGGTGCAAACGACCAGGTTGACCGATTCGCGCGCAAAGCCGGCCTCGGCCAGGTCTTTCAGAAAGGAGGTGTGCAGCGTCTCCATGCCGGGGCGGCGTTTGTCGTTGCCGATGCAGGTATCGACGATAATTTTGCGGCCGCCCGATTCGACCGCGTAGGCGTGGATGCTTAGCTTGGCCGCGCCCTTTTCGTCCGCGAAGTTGGGCCGCAGCCATTCCTCCTTGCGGATAGCCTCCGGCGTCGCGTCGGGCAGAAGCATCGTTACATCGAAAGCGTTTTCACTTTCGACCACGCGGGTAATTTTGACGTCGCCAATTTGCCAGCGGTTCATATCTTCGTCTCCTTGTCTCGCGGACCATACCGCAGCGGCGTGAGCATTGTCACGGAGTCTGCCTCGCGTGCGGGGACAGCCTAAGCGCCTCTGTCCCCTATCCCTGCGTATATGGGCTAAGCGCTTCTGTGCCGTCTCCCTGACCAGGGAGAGGGTTAGGGTGAGGCTTCAAGCGATGAGCCACGTATTATGATAGGCGAGGCTACGTTTTCTTGACGAAGTTGAGCGCGGCCGAGTTCATGCAGTAGCGCAATCCGGTCGGCTCCGGACCGTCGGGGAAGACGTGCCCCAGGTGCGCGTCGCATTCGGTGCACAGCACCTCGGTGCGCTGCATGAACCACGATCGGTCGCTGCGCTCTTCGACGTTTTCCTTGGCGATCGGCTTCCAGAAACTCGGCCATCCGGTGCCGGACTCGAACTTGGTGTCCGAGCTGAACAGGGCGTTGCCGCAACATACGCAGCGGTAAATCCCCGAGTCGTGGTTGCCGGCGTACTTGCCGGTGAATGCGCGCTCGGTGCCCTTCCGGCGTGTTACGTTGAATTGCTCCGGGTTAAGCTCTTTCTTCCACTCGGAATCCGGCTTGACCACCTTGTTGACGGTCTCCGGTCCGATCGCTTCGCCTGAATCGGTAAACTTGATGATGGTCACGGTCTGTCCACCTTTCTGGGAATTTTCCGCGGATGCGTCTTCACCTGCGCCCGCGCCAATTTCGGCCACCCAAATCAGAATCGGCGCAGCCACCATCGCGCCAAGAACGGCCCGACGCCGCAGGCGCTGATCCCTGGCGTCGGATGGCTGTGGCGCTGCAACGGTCATAATTGCGTCCTTCCCGCCGCGCCCGGACCGCGATGGCTCAGGCCGGCTGGTGTGTTAACTCTATTGCAGATTATACTCCCGGCAACCTCGGGTGCATCAACACGGCGGCAGCCACCGGGCCCATAACCGGGCCAGTAGCTTATGATGCCGCAGTGCTGACCAAGGTTCCGACCGTGTAAGGGAGGCGGCGCGATGAAACTCGACGGCAGGGGCCTTGCCGTAACCACCAATTCGGACGCCGAGATCCACGCGATCGATCACTTCGCCGGTCAACTGCTAAGCCTCGGTCCTGATTTGGTTGCAATACTCGACGCTGCAACCGTCTTTCCGGATTGCGCCATGATTCAGGCGTATGCGGCCTCCATTTACGTCTATGCCCAATCGCGGGCGCAGGCGTCCAAAGCGCGTCCGCTGCTGGAACGCGCGCTCCGGTGCCTGGCGGACCTGACCGAGCGCGAAAGGCTCTTTATCGCGGGAGTCGAAGCCGGTTGCCGGGGTGAGTTCGAGCGCGCCGTCTCCGCCTACGAGCGCATCGCACGCGGTTGGCCGCGCGACGTGGTCGCAGCCAAACTCGCCGAGTTCCACTTTTTTCAAACCGGCGAATCGGCCCGCCAGCTGACCTTCATGCAGAGCATCGCCGACGCCAATCGCGACCACAGCCATCTGCAATCCATGTATGCCTTTGCGCTGGAGCTGTGCGGCCGGCGCGAGAGGTCGGAGGCGGTCGCGCGGGACGCGCTGCGGCTCAATCCGCTCGCGATGTGGGCGCAGCACTGCCTGGCCCACGTCTTCGCCGGGCAATCGCGCATCGCGCAGGGAATTTCCGAGCTTCTGGAGTATAGCGCCGGATGGCGCGAATTCGGCCGTTACATCCAGGCGCATAACTGGTTTCATCTGGCAACGCTTTATCTGGCCAACCTCGAGTTTCAAAAGGCTCGCGACGCATTCAACTCGCAGATCTGGGGCTTCTTTCCGGACACCGCGGGCGAGTTGACCGACGCGATATTGCTGCTGTGGTACCTCGAACTGGCCGGGGTCGAGATCGACGCCGAATGGCGCGAGATCGCGCCGCACGCGCGGCCCTATGCTCACGAGCAGCTATTCCCGTTCCTCAACGCACTTTCGCTTTACGCTCTGAGCAGAGCCGGCGAAGACGCCGAAGTCCAAAGCGCGCTGGCCGCGATGCAGCGCTTTGCAGACCAACAGAAGGGCCGGCCTGCGCATGTCTGGCGCGAGATCGGAATCCCGCTGGCGCGCGGATGTGTTGCTTTCGCGCAGCGCGAATCCGGCCAGGCCGCTGCCCTCATCGGGCCGACCCTGAGCGATGTGCCCTGCGTGGGCGGCAGCGACGAGCAGCGCGGCGTGTTCATCCAGTCAAATCTGGTGGGATTGATCCGGTCCGGGCAAAGGCAGGAGGCGTCGCGCGCGCTGCGTGAATATATCGGCGCGCGCGAAATCACTCCGCTGGAGCAGCGCTGGCTGGAACAGATATAAAACGTGCGCCAGAAAAAAGGAGATCTCTATGCCATACGCGGACAATCGCGCCGTGAAAATATATTACGACTGCTACGGAAGCGGGGTTCCGATCGTGTTCCTGCATCCGTGGACCACCAACGGCAACATCTGGTACTACCAGGTCTTCAATTTCGCCGTGACCAACCGCTGTGTCGCGATCGACCATCGCGGGATGGGCCGTTCCGACAAGCCCGCTTCCGGCTACTCCATTCCCGAGCATGCCGGCGACGTCGCCGCCGTGCTTGACGCGCTTAAGATCGACCGCGCGGTTTTGGTCGGCAATTCAATCGGCGGAATGATCGCCCTGCAATTCAATCTCGACTACCCCGACCGCGTAATCGGCAACGTGATCGTCAGTTCCGGCACCGGGCTATTCGAAGGCCTGGATGACAAGGCGCTAAAGGAGATGGCCGCCGCTTATGAATCGGACTACCTGGGCACCTTCGATACGGCGCTGCAAAATTCCATCTCGGCGCGCAGCAAACGCGAGAAGCCGGAAATCCTCGAAGTGATGAAGGCACACATGCGCATCGACGCTTTCCCTCAACATGTTTTCAAGTCCTCGTTTTACGATCCCAACGGACTGTTCCGCTGGAATATCGGCCCGCGCCTGCGCGAGATCCGCAAGCCGACCGTGGTCTTCGCCGGTGAAGAGGATTTCGGCATTCTGATGGATAAGAACAAGTTCCTCGCCGATCACATCCCGGGCGCCAAGCTTACCGCACTGAAAGATATCGGCCATTTCTACCAGCTCGAACGGCCGGCGGAGTTCAACGCCGAGCTGCGCAAATTCCTGACGAGCGTCGGCGCCTGAGTTATGCGGCGACGAGAGTGGTATGAAAATGCGAGGCTTGTCACTTGAAGCGTCACCCTCGCCCTCTCCCTGGTCAGGGAGAGGGTTAGGGTGAGGGTGATTCCCACAAATTGACCACGATGATCGGACTCAGGGAGCAGGCGGTTCGCGGCGCGAAATCGCTCGCGCAAGCGCGCGCCAGGCATCGATGGCTGATTCCCGAGCGCTACAACGCCGCCCTTGATTGCCTGGACCGCAACGCCGATCGGGCGCGCCACTCGGCGTTGCTTTATGAAGAGTCCACCGGCCACGCCGCCAGCTACAACTTCGGCCAACTAACGGAGGCGTGCTGTCGCCTTGCCAATGCGCTGGCGGCGCTTGGAATCGGACGCGGCGACGTGGTCGCAATTACCGCCGGGCAGCGGCCCGAAACCGCGATCGCCCATATGGCCATCTATCGGCTGGGCGCAATCGCCCTGCCCGTCTCCAGGTTGTTCGGCGACGACGCGCTACGCTACCGCCTTGAGCACAGCGGCGCCCGCGCGATCGTGACCGAAGCGCAGAGCGCCGGCAGGCTCGAGTCGATTCGCCAGGACCTGCCCGCGCTGCGCCACGTCATCGTGGCGGGCGGCAAGGGATCCGGCCATAGCTTCGAAGATCTGATTGCGGCAGGCGCGCCCGCGTGCGAGGCCGCGCCGACCACTCCCGAAGATCCGCTCCTGCTGATGTACACTTCCGGGACCACGGGCAATCCCAAGGGCGTGCTCCAGGCCGCCCGCAACATACTGGGCCGCAACGGCTTTGACTACGCACTCAATTTCATTCAACCCGATGACGTCTATTTCAGCCCCGCCGACTGGGCCTGGTCCGCCGGTCTGACCGGGCTGGTTTGTCCGTGGGCTTATGGGATTAGTGTCGTGGCCGACGGCCGCAGCGGCAGATTCGATCCAGAAGCGGTGTATCGGCTGATGGAGAAGCATCGCGTCACGCTGGCGATGTTTCCGCCGGCCGCGCTTGAACTGATGCGCCAGATCAGCCGGCCACGAGAAAAGTACCGCCTCGCGCTGCGATGCATCTTCGTGACCGCCGGTTCTCCCAGCGCTGCGCTCGCCAACTGGATGGAAGAAGAGTTGCGGGTCGCCTTCAACGTCGGCTACGGCCAGACCGAGGCCAACACCGTGATCGGCACCTGTACGGAACTGGAGCGGCCGCAGCCCGGCGCTTTGGGCAAGGGATATCCAGGCCATGACGTAGCAATCCTCGGCGAGGACGGAACGGAGCTCAAAAGCGGCGAAGCCGGAGTTATCGCGCTGGCCCAGGGCGATCCGGTGCTGATGAAGGAATACTGGAAGGACCGCGGCGCAATGGCCGGGAAGTTCGTCGGCCGCTGGATGCTGACCGGGGACTGCGGCACGATGGACGACGACGGCAACGTTTATTTTCTGGGACGCGCCGACGACGTGATCAAAAGCTCCGGCTACCGCATCGGCCCCGACGAGGTCGAAGCCGCGCTGATGGAGCATCCGGCGGTCGCGTCATGCGCCGTGATCGGAGCGCCCGATCCCGGGCGCGGACAAGTGGTCAAGGCGCTGGTCAAGCTCCATCCGGGTCATGCCCCATCCCCTGAAATCGCAACGCAGCTTAAGGAACACGTACGCGCGCGGGTGGGCGGGCACGCCTATCCGCGCCAGGTCGAATTCGTCGATGATTTTCCCATGACCGCCACCGGCAAGATCAAACGCAAGGAGCTACGCGAGCGCGAGGTCTTGAAAGCAGCCGGGCCAAAGTAGGTAGTCGCCGCTCTTGCCCGGCGCGCGAGGGGTTGGTACTCCTGTCCGGACTTCGTCAAAGCCTGTCGAATGAACCTTATGACCCCGATAATCCACCTGCGATGGCGCGCGCGCTCTCTGTAATCGCGGTATCGGGACTGCGAGTCGTTCGCGACGCCACCATCCTGGAACGGATCGATTGGCAGGTCGAAAAGGGCGAGCATTGGGCAATCCTGGGTCCCAACGGCTCGGGCAAAACTTCGCTGCTGCGCGCGCTGACCGGCTATTTGCCGCCTACCGCCGGGACGATCTCGGTGCTCGGCGAAACCTACGGTCGCTCGGACTGGCGCGAGCTGCGCAAGCGAATCGGAATCGTAAGTTCCGCCGTCTACCAGATGATGGCCGAGGGCGAGCCGGCACTTAACGCGGTGCTCAGCGGCCGCTACGCGCAAATCGGACTGTGGGGCGAAATCCCGCCGGCGGAACGGCGCGAGGCGGCGCGCATCCTGGGCCGCGTCGAATGCGCGTACCTGCGCGACCGTCCGTGGGCGCATCTGTCACAGGGAGAACGCCAGCGGGTCCTGATCGGACGGGCCCTGATGGCGCGGCCCAGGCTGCTGATTTTAGATGAACCGTGCGCGGGTCTCGATCCCGCGGCGCGCGAGCACTTCCTGCAGTTCCTGGAACGGCTGGCACGCGGGCGCGGGGCCCCCGCCCTGGTGCTCGTCACGCACCATACTGAGGAAATTACGCCGAGCTTTTCCCACGTGCTGGTGTTAAAGGGCGGGCGCGTAGCGGCCAGCGGGCTTAAAACGCGGATGCTCAACTCCGCTCTGCTCTCGGAAGCCTTCGGAGTCCCGGTCAGAATCCGCCGGAACGGCGGCCGCTACCTGCTAAGCGTGCGGCCCAAACCGGCGGTCGTGCTATAGGCAGGTAGCGCGGCCGCTACGCCATAATGACCTTGTGCGAGGGCTTGCGGTAGGACGCGGTCGCGTTGCGCGTATCCACGACCAACTTGGCGTGATCCAGGATCATCGCGTAGTCGATATTGGAATGGTCGGTGACGACGATCACCGCGTCGCATGACGAGACCACCTCCGGACACAACCGCACCGAAGTCAGCTGCTTTTCCAGATAGCGGGTTTCCAACCGCGGCACATAAGGATCGTAGTAGCTTACGTTGGCCAGGCGCTCGTGCAGGAGTTGGATGACGCGGATTGCGGGCGACTCGCGCACGTCCTCGACATTCTTCTTGTACGCGGCTCCGATCAGCAGGATTTCGGCGCCGTTGAGCGGCTTGCCGAGCAGGTTCAATCCCTCGGTCAGCCGGTTGACGACATGCTGCGGCATCCCCGAATTGATCTCGCCCGCCAGCTCTATGAAGCGGGTGTTAAAGTCGTACTGTTTGGCCTTCCAGGTCAGGTAGAAAGGATCCACCGGGATGCAATGCCCGCCCAGACCCGGACCGGGATAAAACGGCGTGAAGCCAAAAGGCTTGGTGGCCGACGCCTTGATGACTTCCCACACGTCGATTCCCATCCGCTCGAAGAGCAGCTTGAGCTCGTTGATCATTGCGATGTTGACGCATCGATAGATGTTCTCGAGCAGTTTGGACGCCTCGGCGGCACGCGCCGATGAAACCGGGACCACCCGCTCGACCAGGGCGCTGTAGGCGGCGACGGCGACCTTGCCGCAGTTTGGGGTGACGCCGCCCACGACTTTGGGAATCGTGCGGGTCGAATAGTCGGTGTTGGCCGGATCCTCGCGTTCGGGCGAAAAGGCCAGAAAGAAATCTTCCCCCAGCTTCAGCCCGGACCGCGCGAACAGCGGCAGCAATACCTCGTCGGTCGTGCCCGGATACGTGGTGCTCTCCAGCACCACAAGTTGCCCGCGATGCAGATTTTCGGCGACCATCTCGGCCGTGTTGACGACGTATGTCAGGTCCGGTATTCGCCCCTCACCCAGGGGGGTCGGCACGCAAATGATGGCGGCATCGCAGTCGCGCAGGGCGGAAAAATCAGTGGTCGGCTGGAGGCGACGGCTCTTGACCAGGCGCGCGATTCGTTCGGCCGGAATATGGCCGATGTAACTGCGTCCCGCCCGCAGTTGTTCAACCTTGGACCGATCAACGTCGAAGCCAAAGGTTTCAAAACCCGCTTCGGCGAAGCAGCAGGTCATAGCGGCAGTCCCGCATAGCCCAAACCCAGCACTCCGACTTTTGCGCTGCGATTGTCAAACTTCGCGATCGCGCGTTCCCACAAACCCAACATCAATTCATTGCCTCCCTAACAAGCCAGTCAAACGCCGCGGCGGCGGCAATTCGCGCCAACCTGGTAAGACCGCGCCACTCCCGCAAGCCTGTCGTGTTCGGCTTCTCATGTAAAGAGTCTTTCATGGGCGCAAGGAGATCGAGTGCTCAGGGCTCGCGTCGACGCAGCCCTGCCCTTCCTGCCCGCGGTGGCTTCAGGCGACGCCGCGCGATACGACATTGCGCGCCTGACCATTTTCGGCGTGAGCACGAGGCACAGAATCAATCCGAGCCAGATAGCGATGGATGCTAACTTCATGTCGGATGCGAAGGACTGGAGCGTTTTCAGGTCCGTATCCGCAGTCTGGTCCTGAGCGATCAAGATCTCGTTGAACCCGGTTTCCCGATAGACGCGGCCAATATCGGGGATTGCGCCCAGCACCGGGTGGCCGCGCACCAGCTTGCTGTGCTTGAAGACATCGTTATCCAGAAAACCAACCAGGCTCAGACGCTCGTACATCAATTCGCGCGCCGCGCTATCGGCGATCGTTCCGGCTCCGACCACCAACACCCTGCGCTCGGGCGCGGCGAAATAGTTCAGAACGGTCTTCAGGATCCGAAACGACATGCGTGTTCCCACCAGCAGGTTGAAAAGCACCATGGCAAACAACACCACCATCGCGGCCGGAATCCACAGCCCGACGACTGCGAGGACGCCGGCGGCGAGCAGACCGGCCAGCGCAGCGGCCAGCCCGAACCTCAAAGCCGCTTCGAGGCTGGCATAGCGCCACATGTGCCGGTAGGTGCCTGTAATCAGGAAGGCGGCATACGCCGCCAGGCAGACCGCAGGCAGGCCGTGGGAAAAGTGCGCGACCGTCGGCCAGGAAAGCTTGAAATTGTGATGTATCAGTATCGCCCCGTAATAGGCCGATGAAATCACCAGGAAATCCAACGCAAACTCCACCGCCCGCCGTTGATATGTCAGCCTCAGGATCAGGCGTCCGAACCGCGGCACTGCGCCGTACAGGTGGCCGGGTGGTTGATGCTCGAAGGAGAGATTAGCCAAAAACAGTCCCAGCGTCGCGAACATCAATGCGCATAGCGGCAGTACTGTAACGATCATGGGCTTCCAGGCCAGGCTGATAAACACCGCCCACGACGCGCCCAGCGCTCCCAATCCCCACAGCGTATAAGCAACACGCGTTTGCGACAGCCCCAGGTTGTGAAGCCGGTGATGGCAGTGATCCAGACCACGCTTGGAGACCGCATTTCCGGTCGCAAGGCGCGTGAAGGTGACGATCGACGTGTCGATTATCGGTACCGCCATCAGCAGTGCCGGGGTGGCCAGAATCGCCAGCCTCGACTCGCCCGCATACCGGACCGCGTCCAGACACAGAACCCCAAGAACGAAGCCGGCGGCAAGTGATCCGGCGTCGCCCAGATAGATTGCGGCCGGGTTCAGGTTGTAGATCAAAAAACCGCCCATCGCACCGCACAGGGACAATGCGGTTAAGGCCGCCACAGGATTGTGATGCGCAATCGCGATCACGGCCACCGCCAGCGTGGCTATCATCCCCAACCCCGCGGCCAAACCGTCGAGCCCGTCGATCAGGTTAAAGGCGTTTATCGCGGTCAGAATCCAGAAGGCGAGCGCGACCTGCTGTAAGCCCCAAGGCAGGAAAGAGGGGACCTGAACCCAGACCGCAGCCATGATCGCTAGAGGAATCTCCACAACACCTTGGTCCGCGGCGCCAGCGACACGATATCATCGACCAGACCCACCACGCACAAAACCAGGGCGCCAAACAGCAGCCACGTCGGCGCACCGAAGGAACCAGCCACGCCGGCGAATGCTACCATCACAGCCACGCCGCCGAGCAACGGCACCGGAGCCGTGTGCAATCGGTCCTTGGCCGGCTTGGCTACCCATTCGAGTTGACAGGCGAGGCGCCGGGCAAAGGGAATTAACACCGCAGACAGAACCGCGGCCACTACCGGAGCGAGAAGTAACGATGGAACCAACTTCACCTTCCCCATACCCATCCGCGACATCCTGAGGAGCGCCGCGGCATCCAATCAGTTGGGAAAACCAGCCACTATCCGAGCTGAGATAAGTTAACGGCAATTTGCAAATCGTGTGAATTTTCGGAGGGCTTGGCCTTCCAATTCTAAGCAATAAACTCCCATCTCTTTTTTGCTTCTGGAGATCGTCACAATGTGGTCCAAGCTCGTCTTTGTTCGGCTAAACTCTTAGTTTTTTTAATCTCCCATTTGGATTCCGTCAAGCAAATTTGCGATACATCTAGGATTGGATGGGATTTCGACTGATTCAGCAGTTGTTTGGCTATCTCACGATCAAACGTGGCCTCCCACAGCGGCCTCCGATGTGCAAGGCCGGCCCCTCTGACTTCCTTTCTTCAGCATCAGTCGGGCGGACGTCCCTGCCCGCTCCGGATGCAGGCGGTATTCATCAAGCAGCAGCGGCGCCAGGGACGCCCGTCCTACTGAAAGAAAAATTTATTGGATACTGCAGCGCAGGCTGGTCAGCGGCGCTGCATGGAACCGGATAGTAAATTATGCTGGCGCGGCCTTACGGACCGCGCCAAGCCTGTCCGTTTGACGGACTTAAGCTTCTGTCGGGGGCGCGCGCAAGGGGCGCGCCGCTTTAGCTCTGATACTGCTCAAGCCAACCCGTAAAGCCGCGCGGCGTTGCCGCCGACAATCTTGCGCTTTTCGTCTTCCGGCACGCCCGCCATCGTATCCTCGATAGCCTTGAGCGAGTTGGGCCAGGTGGTATCGGTATGCGGGTAGTCCGAGGACCACATCAGGTTGTCCACGCCGATCAGGTCGCGCAGCCGGATCCCGGCCTTGTCCTCTATAAAGGTGGCATGGACCTGGCGATGAAAGTACTCGCTGGGCGGCATCGGCAACTCCAGCCGCGACCAGTAGCGATGGCGCTGATAGATGCGATCCGCCCGCTCCAGAAAATAAGGTATCCAGCCGATGTTGCCTTCCACCGATACGATCTTGAGCTTGGGGAATAATTCACCCACACCGCCGAACAGCAACCTGGCCAGCGCTTCCATGTTACCCATCGAGTTGATCAGGATCTGACCGGGCAAGAGGCCGCGCACGTTGCGCTGTTGGTGAAAAACCTGCCCCCGCGTATCGCCCACTGCCAGGTGCAGATGCACCGGCAGGCCGAGGTCCTGAGCGGCGGCCCACAATGGGTCAAAGACTTCGCTGCTGAGCGGTCCGGCCTTGGGAAAGCTCGATACCAGCAGACCCCGCATCCCCATTTTGGCACCCGCTGCGCCTCCCGCACCCCCTCCTCAACGTTGTCGGTCGGAACCAGGCCGATTCCGATTAAGCGGCGCGGATTGGTCTGGCAGAACTCGGCCAGGAAATCGTTGTAGGCGCGCATGCAGGCAAGCTGAAGCTCGAAGTCTTCCACCATGAAGGCCCAGAACGCGTTGGGAAAGAGCACCGCTCCCTCCACACCGTCGGTGTCCATGTCCTTGATGCGCTCGTACGGGTCAAAGGCGCCCGGCCGGATGGTCTGGTAAGTCTCCCCTTCCAGCTTGTATTCCTCGAACTTCTTGCCGGCGGCGGCGTTCATGCCCATCTTCATGACCACCTTGCCTTCCAGCATCCAGACGTCGCCGCCGTCGACGTTAACTACCTTGGGAGCACGGTCGCGCAGCTTGGCCGGCACGCGCCGCTCCCACGTGTCCTTGGGCTCCTGCACATGGTCATCAGCCGAGATAATCCTGTGGCCGCTCATGTATGCCTCCTTTGACGCCGCTGTGGTTGCAATACTGCGCCAGTCTCGCAAAAAGTGCCAGAGAACGCCTGCTCACGCCCAACCGCTGGAAAACTTGTTGCGCCCGGCTTTTCGCGCCCACGGCGGCTTGATTATCGCTGGGGACAGATGTCCGATGAGGTTGGCCTCGCGCACCGACCAGTTCGTTGATAAGGATCAACCTTGGATGACGTTATCGGTTTTATGCTTGACGCATTTTCCTGCGGCCCAGGTTACCGCGCTGCTTAGGCAACTGCGTCCGGTGGCTGACGAGATCGTGCTTGGCGTCGATTCCCGACTCGGCGAGGCCGAGGCGGCGAAGTATTGGGCCGCGGCCGACCGGCTGATGCGTTACGAATTTGTCGACAACGCGCAGCGCGCGATGGCGTGGGCACATTCGCAATGCCGCGGCGAATGGGTACTGCGCCTGGACGGCGACGAAGTGGTAAGTCCCGCACTGCTGTCGGCCCTCCCACGTCTGGTCGCGCGGCGCGACGTGCTCCAGTACTACGTTCTGCGGCGATGGCTTTTTCCGGATGCGAACGGATGGCTCAACGAATTGCCCTGGTTTCCCGATTACCAAAACTGGCTGGTGCGCAACGACGCGACGCTGTGGTTCGACGGCCGGGCCCATACGAGCGCCTACGAAACGCTGCCCGCCCGCTACCTCGAAGAGCCGATATATCATCTGAATCTGCTGCTGATGACCGGCGCCGAGCGCATCGCCAAGATGGAGATCTACGAAGGCAGGCGTGCCGGTTTACTGGCCCCCGGCGGCGGATCGGTTAACCGGTTCTACCTGCCTGTAGCGCTACGCCCGGATGGCTCAGAGCGCCGTGCCGGTGGACGATCGTGCCGCAATTCGTGCCGTGCTCGACGCAGTCCAGGCGCGGCAACCCGCATCGATGACCGCACTACCGCTTGTCCGCCGCGCCGAGATCGACCGCTGGTGGAATTGGCGCCAGCCTCCGCCCGAGGCCTATCGAGCCCTGTTGGAGCCGATTGAGCGCGATCACCGGATGGTCGCGGGCCAGGGCCGTAAGATTCATTTAAGAATCACCAACCTTGGCGTCGACACCTGGCCCTGGGGAGACCTGCAACGCCCGGAGATTCGCGTCTCCTATCGATGGCGTAATACCGACGGCACGTTGCGTGTGCCCGATGGACTGCGCACTCCTTTTCCATGTTCAGTCGGTCCCGGGGAGCAGGTTATCGTTCCGGTCGGCGTAATGCCCCCCGAGGAGCCTGGCAACTTCATCCTGGAATTCGACCTGGTGCACGAACTGGTCCGCTGGTTCGATTTCCCGCTTCGAATCGATATGCAGGTGCTGGCAGAAGCTCCGCCGGATGCGAGCTAATCAAATTCGCAGCGGATAGCCGCCGCCGATCACCAGGGTTTCTCCCGTAATGAAGCCGGCTTCGGCCGAACAGAAAAACAGCACCGCGCCGACCAGGTCCGCCATCCGGCCCTGGCGCTTGACCAACTGGAGGCGGTTGATGAACCCGTCGAGCAGCGCCGGCGGCAGGTCGGCCATCGCGCTGGGCGAATCGACCGGTCCGGGCGCGATCCCGTAAACCCGGATGCCGTCGGGCGCCAGCTCTTTGGCCAGCGCCACTACCAGCCCGCGCACCGCTAGCTTTGAGATGCCGTAAGGCGTGGTGGGATCGAAGCCCGCGATCGAGGACTGATTGATGATCACGCCGCCGCCCCGCTCGCGCATCGAGGAGCGGCACGCCGCGGCGCAGTTGACGATGCCGATCACGTTAACGTCGAGCATCAGGCGCCACTTGGCGCGCGCCAGCTCGGTCGGTTTGCCGGCGTATTCGGTCAAATGCTTGGCCGCGTTGTTGATCAGGATATCGACACCGCCGAAATGCTCGACCGCGCGCGCTACCGCCGCGTCCACCGATTCTTCCTCCGCCACGTCGCACGGTACCGCCAGCGCCCGCGCGCCCCCCTCGGCGATGCTTGCTGCAACGCCTTGCGCCGCAGGCATATCGATCTCGGCCAGCACCACCGCCGCACCTTCGGCGGCCAATGCGCGGGCGTAGGTCTCACCGATGCCGCGGCCGCCCCCAGTAATAAACGCCACCTTATCCTTGAATCGCATCGCTCACCTCCCGTCGCGGCATTGCTTTGCTCAGCACTTTTCCCCATTCGCAACCGCTGCGCAATCGGCGGTACGATGCCCACCCGGTGGTACCATCGCGGCTCTTGCGCGTCGCCGCCGATGCACTAACATTCCCGTTCAGCGCTAAGGACGACGGCGCAGAGCATCGGGTTTATCGACCCCGTCGTTCAAGGAACCCAAGCCCAGGAGATTGACGTGGATTTCAAGTACCCGCCCGAGGCCGAAGAGTTTCGCAAGGAGATACGTGCCTGGCTCGAGGTCAACGCCCCCCGGCACGAGCATCCGCCCTACGACGCGATTCCGGTCGCCAACGACGAGGAATGGGAGGAGCGCAGGCGCTGGTACCGCAAGCTCCATTCCGGCGGATGGATCGGTATCGCCTGGCCGCGCGAATACGGCGGACGCGACGCCGACGTGATGCAGGCGGTGGTCTTTCATGAAGAGTTGACGCGCTTCCACGCCCATCTTCCCTATATCGGCGCCGGCGTCGCCCTGGCCGGTCCCACACTTATCCAATGGGGCACCGAGGCGCAGAAGAAACGCTTCATCCCCAAAATCCTTTCCGGCGACGAAACCTGGTGCCAGGGCTACTCGGAGCCCAACGCCGGCTCCGACCTGACGTCGCTGCGCACCATGGCTATCGAAGACGGCGACGACTTCGTCGTCAACGGCTCCAAGATCTGGACCTCCCAGGCCCATCGGTCCGACTGGATGTTCCTGCTGTGCCGCACCGACCCGACTCAGGCCGGCAGCCGCGGCTTGTCCTACATCCTGGTCGATATGAAAACACCGGGTATCACCACGCGTCCCATGGTCGAAATCAATGGCCAGGTCAGCTTCAACCAGGTGTTCTTCGACAATGCGCGGGTGCCCAAGGAAAACGTCGTGGGCAAGAAGAATGAAGGATGGCGGGTGGCCACGACGACCCTGGCCTTCGAGCGCAATTTCGGCGGCCGCCAGTATCCCAACATGGTCCGGGATCTGGCGAAGCTCGCCCAGGAAATCCAAATCAACGGCCGCCCGGCGTGGGAAAACAGCGCCGTGCGCCAGCAGATCGCCGCTTTTGCCTGCGAGGCCGAAGCGATTAAGTACAACGCCTTTCGGGGCATCTCACGCCGCCTGAAAGGACAACCGCCGGGCCCCGAAAGCTCCACCCTCAAGCTTAGCGGCACCGAGTTGAACCTGAGGATGCAGATGTTCGCGATGGAGATAATGGGGCCTTACGCGCAACTGGACCACGGCGATCCGTTCGCGGTCAGCGGCGGCAAATGGCTGGGGCGCGCAATCACGGCACGCGGCGGCACAATCGCCGGCGGCAGCAACCAGATCCAGCGCAACATCATCGGCGAGCGCGTGCTGCGGCTGCCACGATGAATAGAAAAAGAGAAACGAGAAAAGGGAAAAAGAGAGATCGGAGTCAGACGCTCGCAGCACGCGTAGTTCCGAGTCTGCCCTCTATTTTCTCTTTTCTCGATTTAACGGAGAACCAAGATGGCTGATCTGACCACAGCACCATACAAACTGATCGACGCGTTCCTCCAGGTGCCGCCGCTGGCCGGAAAAAAACTAGTGCGGCACATTGATCCCAACATCGACAAATGGTTCAAGCCCGGCGAGCAGGTCAGGCATGGCTTCACCGTCGATGACCTGGTACGCGACATGGACGCCGCCGGAGTCGAGCGCGGCGTCATGACCGCGGGCGTGATGCGCCTGCCGCCCAGTCCCTACTCGGTCGGACAGGGCATCTCGGATGAGACTTACGAAAAGATCTGCGTGCGCGTGGCCGAAATGGTGCAGCAGTATCCAGGCCGCTTCCATACCTGCTTCGGCTTGGATCCGACCGGGATGATGCGGGCCGTGCGCTGGCTGGTGCGGGCGGTCAACGAATTCGGCTTCCGCTCGGCCTGGATCATGCCGTCACTGGTGGGCCTGCCGCCCAACCACGCCTGCTACTATCCGATCTACGCCAAATGCGTGGAGCTGGGGATTCCGATCAAGCTCAACGTCGGAGTGCCCGGACCGCTGCGGCCGGCCTCGATGCAGTATCCGATGGCGCTGGACGAAGTGCTGCTGGCCTTTCCCGAACTGATCGTGGTCGGATGCCATCTGGGACATCCGTGGACCAATGAGATGGTGGCGTTGCTTCAGAAGCATCGCAACTTCTACCTGATCACGTCAGCGTGGGCGCCCAAGTACATCCCGGCCGAACTATGGAACCTCGCCAACAAGCGCGGACCCGACCGGCTGATGTGGGCCAGCGACCATCCGCTGGTGTCGCTGGAGCGCTGCGCGCGCGAGGGCTGGGAAGTGCCGCTCAACGACAACGCCCGCCGCGGCTACCTGCGCGACAACGTGCTCAAGGTGTTCAAGTTCGATTGACTGACGGCTACGCCCCCATAGGGTTTGTGGATACTCGTGTGTCAGCATCTTAAAAAACGCCTCATAATCCTGTAATTCTGAAGACTCGGGCGATATTTACTTAAAAGAGAAGGACGTGGAGGAGGCGACGAAGAGATGACACAGGCACAGTTGACCACATACATGGCGGGGAAAGTGGGCATCGACAAAAAGCAGTCCAAGGCGCTGCTCGACGAGCTCACTGCCTTGGTCGTCAAACAGCTAAAGAAGGAAGGCGTCCTACGGCTGAGCGGCCTGGGGGTTTTTCGCAAGCGCAAGAGCAAGGCGCGCATCGGCCGGAACCCGGCCACCGGCGAGCAAATCAAAATTCCGGCGCGTACCCGCCTTCGTTTCACAGCGGCCAAGGGACTTAAGGACGCGGTTTTGGGCACCAAGTAAGAAACCTCGCGCCCAAGGGCGTATCGAAGGACCCCAGGGCTGCTGACTTCGCCGCAGCCTTGGGCGTTTTTCTTTCAACAGGAAGTTGTTTGAGCCAGGTGGCCGCCCTTGGCGGGGCTTGGGCGGGGCGCCTAAAATCAGTGGGACAGGCGTCCCTGCCTGTCGATGACGCGCGAGCTTTTTTTTGCTCGCGCTACCGAATATTGGGTACGGGTTCAGAAGCACCGGTGTGGGCATCGCCGCCAATGCCATAAGAATTTCAAAGGTGGCGCGAGGAAAGATCTCGCGCATCGATGACAGGCAGAGACGCCTGTCCCACTATTTTGCAGCGCATCCACCCCTCGAACTTTCTTACCACCTGCTTTGTCTACATTCCCGCTTGACACAAAAGCGCTCCGGCAGGTCTCATGTCCCCCATGTGGCTGACGGCCGCCCCCGCTTGTTCTGTTAATCGTCGGGCGCCATCAGCAAAAGGAGCCGCAATTGGCAACCCAAGGTTCCACCTGGTACGTGGACTTCTTTCGCGACGACTACCTCGGCGTTTACAATCATTTATTCACGGCGGAGCGCGCGGAAAAGGAAGCCGCTTTTGCCGAGCGGGCACTTGAACTCAAAGCTGGCGCGCGTATTCTCGATCTCTGCTGCGGTCAGGGGCGGCACTCCGTGCCTTTGGCCCGGCGCGGATTCCAGGTGACCGGTCTCGATTTGAACCCTGCCTACCTCGAACTTGCGCAGCAGTCAGCTCGAAAAGCGAACGTTACGCTGAAAACAATCGCAGCCGACATGCGCCAGATCCCTTTTTACGATCACTTCGACGCGATCGTTAACATGTACTCGTCCTTCGGTTACCTCGAATCCGAAGCTGAGGACCTGAAAGTTCTGGAGTCCGCCGCCAAGGCGATCAGGCCCGCGGGCCGTTTGATGTTGGACATGCTGAACCGCGAGTGGGCGGTCGCCAACTATATCCAGAACGACTGGCATTCCGGCGGCGACGGGACGCTGTACGTCGAGCGCCGCGATCTGGATCTAGCCACCAGCCGCATGCATGTTAAATTTACCATCGTCGGGCCCGATGGCGGCCGCCGCGATTCCGTCGGACACCATATCCGGCTTTACACGCTCACCGAAACCACCCGTCTCCTGCAACAGGTAAGTTTGAACGTGACGGCAGTATTCGGTGGATTCGACGCCGAACCCTACGCGGTTGACACTCGGCGCATGATTGTCCTCGCCCAAAAAGTGCACGGGGAACCATTGGCAGGATGAGGAGTAGCATGAGCAGAATCGCAGTCCTGGCCAGCGGCGGATTGGATAGCTCGGTCCTGGTGGCGGACCAGGCGCTCAACGCTGAAGTCTTCCCGATTTACGTTCAGTGGGGCCTGGCGTGGGAAGCAACCGAGCGTGAAGCTCTGCAATCGTTTCTTGCCGCGCTCAACAATCCCAATGTAATGCCCTTGACCCTACTCTCGGTACCGATCGGGGCGATGTATGGGGACCATTGGAGTGTGACCGGTAACGGTGTCCCCGCTCTGGGAGAACCCGACAGCGCCGTGTTCCTGCCGGGCCGCAACATCCTGCTGATCGGATTGGCCGCGGTGTGGTGCAGTACCCATGACGTATCGCGTATCGCGATCGGATCGCTTCACGGTAATCCTTTCCCTGATGCGACCCCGGAATTCTTCCGGGACTTTACCCGTATCCTCAGCACCGGGCTGGGTCACCAGGTGCAGGTGGAAGCGCCCTACCGCGACCTGTATAAGAGCGAAATCATCAAGCGTTTCAGCGGCCTGCCGCTGGAGTTGACTTTGACCTGCATGGCCCCGCGGGGCGGGAAGCATTGCGGGCGCTGCAACAAGTGCGGCGAGCGCAGGCTGGCTTTCCAGCAAGCGGGTGCGCCGGATCGCACCGTGTATTTGTCGTAAAGAGAGCCGACGATGAATTGGGCCGATATGCGCGTTTTCGCCAGGTGGAAATACCGCCTCACAGTGTTCGTGTTCCTGTTACTGATAGGAGCGGGCGCCTGCACTCATCGCGCGAGCCCCACAACCGCTTCCGGGTTTCGGGTCGCGTTGCTGACACCGGGGCCGGTCAGCGACGGCGGATGGAACGCGGCCGCTTATGAAGGGTTGGAACTGATCAAAACCAGACTCAACGCGCAGACCGCGCTGGTGCAGACCACCTCACCCGCGGACTTCGAGGACTCGTTCCGCGACTTCGCCTCGCGCGGATTCAACCTGGTGTTCGCGCATGGATTCGAGTACACCGACGCCGCGCTCGAGGTCGCGCGGGATTTTCCCAATACCTATTTCGCGGTCAGTTCCGGCGGCGCGTCGTCGCGCAATGTGGCGTCGCTGACCTTTAATTTCGATCAGGCGACCTATATCGAGGGCATACTCGCCGCCGGGGTTTCGAAGAGCGGGGTGGCGGGCGCGATCGGCGGAGTTGAATTACCCACTATCAAGTTGACCTTCGAGGGGTTCAAGCGCGGGTTTCTTTCCGCCCGGCCCAATGGCCGGCTTCTGGTCAGCTTTACCGGCAACTTCAACGATGTCGGGGCCGCCAAGGAAGCGACGTTGGCGCAAATCGGCCAGGGCGCCGACGTGTTCATTCATAACGCGGACGCCGCCGGCCTGGGAGTTTTTCTGGCCGCCGCTCAGGCGCATGCCTTTGCCTTCGGTGCGTTTCGCAACCAGAACAGCGTCGCGCCCGATGTCGTTCTGGCCAGCGCCGTGACCTCCACCCCGCTTGCCTTTCTAAAAATCGCCAGCGAGGTCAAAAATCGGACCTTCCATCCGGGCATGCTGGTATTCGGAATGAAGGATGGGATGGTCAAGGTCGTGCTCAATCCCAAGCTGGAGTCGCGCATTCCGGCCCCGACACTGCAACTCGCCCGCCAGGCAGAGCAGCAATTCCATTAGCGGGACCAGTCACGCTCGCGGAAGTCTTTTGCAGCGAAGTCTTCGAACTCCGGGTTGCAATTTTGATCCGGTTTACGCGACTTCGAACAGTCCAGCCGCACCCATTCCACCACCCACGCACATCGTGATCACGACGTACTTGATACCGCGCCGCTTGCCCTCGATCAGTGCGTGTCCGACCATGCGCGAACCGCTCATCCCGTATGGATGCCCGATCGAAATCGCGCCGCCGTTAACATTGAGCCGTTCATCGGGGATGCCGAGCTGGTCGCGGCAATAGATCACCTGGCAGGCGAAGGCTTCGTTTAATTCCCACAGACCGATGTCGTCCATCTTCAGCCCGTTGCGCTCGAGCAGCTTGGGAATCGCGAACACCGGTCCGATACCCATCTCGTCGGGCTCGCAGCCGGCGACCGCCATGCCGCGATAAATCCCCAGCGGATGCAGGCCGCGCTTTTCCGCCTGTTTGGATTCCATCAGGACGCATGCCGAGGCGCCGTCGGAAAGCTGGCTCGCGTTGCCGGCCGTAATGAATCCGCCCGGGCCCTTGACCGGAGGCAATTGCAGCAGGCCCTCGAGCGTCGTGCCAGGACGGTTGCATTCGTCGCGATCGAGCGTGACTTCCTGATGCGTGGTGGTGTTGGTCTTCTTGTCCTCGAAGGTCTTGTTGGCCTTGATCGCGACGATCTCGTCGTTGAACAGCCCGGCTTGCTGCGCCTTGAACGTGCGCTGCTGGCTTTGCAACGAGTATTGGTCCTGCGCCTCGCGCGAGATGTTATAACGCTTGGACACCACTTCGGCGGTGTCGATCATGGCCATGTAGATCGCGGGGGCGCGCTTCAGAACGATCGGATCCCCGCCCCGGAACGTGTTGAGGTGCGGGTTCTGCACCAGGCTGATCGACTCGACGCCGCCGGCGACGACTGTCTGCATTCCGTCCACGACGATCTGTTTGGCTGCAATCGAGATGCTCATCAAGCCCGACGAGCACTGGCGATCCACACTCTGACCCGCGACGCTGGTCGGCAATTCAGCCGCGATTGCCGATTGCCGGCCGATGTTGAAGCTCTGCGTCCCCTGCTGGAGCGCGGCGCCCATGACAACGTCGTCGATCTCACCGGGGTCAACCTTCGCCCGCCTGATGGCTTCCTTGATGACCGGCGCTGCCATCGACGGCGATTCCAAATCGTTGAATGCGCCCCGGTATGCCTTCCCGATCGGCGTTCGTGCGGTGGAAACGACTACAGCTTCTCTCATGGGACACTCCTTGGGTTTGCGGGTATTGCTATCGCCACGACGCAGCGCATCACAGTCTAAATCGCATCGAGCACGGTGTCGAGCACTGACATTCAGTCCGTGTTCGAGGCGCCGCTCAGCGTCTCGACCGCGGCCTTGCGCTCCATATTGACCAGCACCTTGGCCCATTCGCGATTGTGCGCGCCGGCGATCCAGGGGGGGCCGTTCTCCAGATTATCCAGTCCTTCCTGGGCCGCATCATCGGGCTCCAGAACCGGCTGGCCGGCCTTCTTTGCCAGCTCCAGACCGCCGGATTGAACCAGCTTCGGCGTGCGGGTGAGGCCGATTATGAAACTGAGTACATTGACGCCGTAGGGCCTCAGCTCATACCACAGCCCCTCTCCGAAGATCACGTCGAATGCTTTTGAAGCTCCATAAACGGCGAAATTCTGGCTGCCGGCGAAGGCGCTCATTGAGCCTAAGATGATGATTCCGCCGCGCTTGCGCTCGCGCATCCTGCTGCCGAAATGGTGCGCGAGGACAACAGGACCATTTACAGTCAGGCGCAGCGATTTCAGATTTTGTTCGAGAGAACGATCCGAAAAAGGCGATGGACCGATTACGCCGGCATTATAGATCAACATGCCCACTTCGATGTCGTCGGTAATCGCCCTGACCCGGTCCAGGACATCGGGAAGCCGGAGGTCGAGGGACGCGGTTCGCACCTGCACGTTGGAGTTGCTGCGAACCTGCTGCGCAACCTCCTCGAGCGGTGCCGGCTTGCGGGCCAACAGCACGAGGTTCAATCCTTTCGCCGCCAGCTTGCGCGCAAAGGAAGCTCCGACGCCCTCCGAGCCTCCTGCGATCAGCGCCCACGGACCGTATTGTTGCACGAACATCAGATTCTCCTATCCGTCAATGGTCTGGTTTGAGTATTGCCGACGCCAATATCTCCTCGAGCCTGTCGTAGCCTGCGCCCAGGCCGTGCTCCATGCCGGAGGCGATGGTCCCGTCGCGGGCCTCCTTGGAGGGGTACAGCACGGTCAGCGTGAGAGTCGTCCGGGCGCCCTCTTCGGCGAGGACCAGTGTCGCCAGCTGCTCGCCCGCCTGGGCCTCGCATCCGAACTCGAACCGCTCCGTGCGCACGATCCGTTGCGGCGGAATCACCTCACGATAGACGCCGCGCATTTTCATTTCAGATCCGTCGGGGCCGCGCCATGCCCAGTGAAACTCGCCACCCACGCGCGCGTCGTCATCGCAGACCACCATCTCCCAGCCTGGCGGGCCAAACAACCAGCGCTTCAGCAAATCGGGCTTGGACATCGCTTCCCAAACCAAGGCGCGCGGAGCGTCGAAGACGCGCGTGATCACGATCTCACGGTCCGTGGGTGTGGTTACCTTCAGCGTGTTCTTCATTGGCGTTATCCCCTCTCAAATGCTTAAAGCACTTGTCGCAACTCTCAAAAATTACTTTTTCAGTATCCTACCGGCGCTGCGCGCGCTCACTTTTTTCTCCCGCGCCTTCAACTCATCCAGTAGGGCGTCGAGCCGCTGGAAGCTGGCCTCCCAAAAGCGGCGGTAGCCTTCCAGCCATTCGCTGGCGTCGCCGAGCCGCTTGCCTTCGATCCGGCACGGCCGCCGCTGCGCGTCACGGCCGCGCGAGATCAGACCCGCTTGCTCCAGCACCTTGAGATGCTTGGAGATCGCGGGCTGGCTCATCGCAAACGGCTTGGCCAGTTCCATCACCGACGCCTCGCCGGAGGCAAGGCGGGCAAGGATCGCCCGCCGCGTTGGATCGGCGAGAGCGGCAAAGGTCGCATCGAGCTGGGCGGGCGTCATTGCATAACCGATAGGTTTTAGAACCTGATAGTTATGTACATGACGCGGATACTGACGTCAAGCGCTTCGGGACGAGCGGTCAGACCGCGGAGTCTCGAAGAAGGTTCTCGATTTTTAAATCCAGATCCCGAGCGACAGCCAGGGCGTCCGGGTTTCCGTAGGGAGCCAAAAGACTGGCCATCCTGTCATAAGACAAATGCACGCCGTCAGGCCGCTGGTCCACCAGAATTGTGACCGGCGCGTAAGATCCAGCGTCGGGAACATGTTTTGCCATTTCTTTCATGATGAGCGGGTTGCCAATTACAAAGCGCACGATTTTCGGCGTGTCGAGCCCGCTCTCGCTGCGCACAGTCGCCCCGTGATCGAGTTCCATAAACATCATCAGCCCCGTCCTGCCCAGACCTCCGTGAACTGCGCGCTCCAGTTCGGCGAAGGTCCGTGCGCCTTTGGTTGCCTTCATGAACTCGACCATATCCGGTTGCGCAACGGCCGCTTTGAGCGCCTTCACAACCGCCTCGAACGGCTTGGAAGAGGTCACGCTGATCCGTTCGATTTCGACCTTTCTAACCGTCATGTGATCCGGGGCATAGGTCGTCGTGGTCATGGCCTGTCTCCAAATTTGAACAGGACCTTTCCGCTGCGATTCGATTTCAAAGATTGCTGGATTGCTTCTTTGAACTGCTCAAGCGGGTACACATGTTCCACTGCGGCGGAGAGCGACCCCTCGGCGACGAGGTCGCCCAGCTTCTGGTAAATATCCTGGATCTCCGTGCGCGGGGCGTTGCGTATCCAATTGATGAGCCAGAATCCGTGGTGGCTAAGACCCCGGAATAGGAAGTCTATCGAGAAGACCGGGAACTGCCCGGTTTCAAGCGCATAGCTGACAATCGAACCGCCGGTTTTGAGTGACTTGGCCAACTCGCCCACTGGAGTTCCGCCCACCGTGTCGAGGACGAGGCTGAGTTTCTTCCCGCCCAGGGCCTCCTCAATATCCTTATTGAGGTTGTCACCCTGGAGGACGACGCGGTCGCCTCCCAACTGCCGCACTTGTTCGGCAGCTTCCTTGCGGCGCACAACATTGAGCGTCTTGACGCCTGCGAGCTTCGCGATCGCGATGATGTACTGCCCCATGGCCGAGTTGGCTGCGGTTTGCCCAATCCAGTCGCCGGGCATCAGCGAAACGTATCGGTTCAGCAATAGATAGGCGGTCGCGGGGTTAATCCCTATCATCGAAAGCTGCACTGGATCTGCTTGGTCGCTCATCGGCACGATGTTGCGCGCTGGGACGACAACCTGGTCTGCCCACGTGCCCTGCTCGTAGGTCGGAAGAATCAGGATTCGCTTACCCCTCAGGGCAACATCCACCTTCGAGCCCGTTTGGATGACGCGGCCCACGCCCTCCGAACCCAGCGAGAATGGGAAGGCCGGCCGGACGCCATAGATGCCGCGGACGAGCAAAAAGTCCGATGGATTGAGCGGGGCCGCTTCCATCGAGACCAGAACATCCTCCGGGCCAGGAGCCGGTTGCGAGACCGTGTTGAGTTCAATGACATCCAAAGGTTTGCCGTGAGCCACGAGCTGCAATCGCCGCATAAGAAAACTCCTTTCGCCGCTGTCGCTGCGCTCTGACCGGCCTACACCTGCGCGAACCCGCCGTCGACGAACAATTCTGTTCCCGTGACGTAACTGCTGTCGTCGGATGCGAGAAACACCACGGCCTTGGCGATCTCATCGGGCGCACCGAGCCTGCCGAGCGGAACACTGCCGGAAAGAATCTTCAGGCCTTGCTCGGCCGCTCCTCTCGAGGCCGCCAGGTTATTCAGTCCGGGCGTATCGATGGGACCCGGGCTGACTGCGTTAACGCGAATGTGGCGGCCCTTTAAATCCGTTGTCCAGGTCCGCGCGAACGAACGAATGGCGGCCTTGGTGGCGCTGTAAACACTATCGTCGGGCAACCCCTTACTGGCGACGATGGACGCATTGAGGATGATAGAAGCACCATCGGGCAGCAGAGCCAGCGCCTTCTGGACTGTGAAAAGGAGGCCTTTCACATTGACGTTGAAGATCGAGTCATAGTGTTCTTCAGTTATCTTGCCCAGCGTCGCATACGCCGCAATACCGGCATTCGCGAACACAATATCCAGCTTGCCCTTCTCCCGCTTGATTTGCGCAAAGAGGCGATCAAGATCGCCAAGGTTCGACACGTCTCCTTCTACGCCGGTTACATTTCTTCCGATCTCCCTCACCGCCGCAGCCAGCTCCGGAGCACGGCGCCCGGTTATGAAGACATACGCGCCTTCGTTTACAAACCGCTTCGCCGTCGCCAGACCGATACCGCTATTGCCACCGGTAATGAGTGCGATTTTCCCTTCAAGCTTACCCATGTGTTTCTCCCGAGATGTCATTCAGATTGAACGTTCTGGCAAGGTGCGTAAACCGTTCAGTAATGCGGGCGAACCCGTCTGAGATTGTCGGTCAGCTTCTTGAATGCAAGACCAACCACTTCGCGGGACTAGGATCGACCCTGCTGGCGCATCGCGCCTGCAATAGCGGCGAGCAGGATTTCACGCTCATAAGAACCGTCGTGACGGACACCGTTAATGAAAAACGTCGGCGTGCCGTTGACCCCACTGCGTACTCCACTCATGAAATCCTCGCGCACCCGCTCCGAATACGCATGTTGGGCCAAAGCCCGCTTGACCTCCGACGCTGGGACGCCCAGCAACGTTGCGTATTGCGCAAGATGTTGATCGTCGAGCGCGTTTTGGTGTCCGTAGAGCATGTCGTGCATCTCCCAGAACTTGTGGTGCGTGGCGGCCGCCTCCGCAATCTCGGCGGCGTGCTCGGCATGGGGATGTACCTCGCTCAAGGGAAAGTTGCGAAAAACGAATCTGAGTCCATCGCCCAGCTCGCGGCGAATTTCGTCAACAATCGGGTTGGCCAGGCCACAGTACGGGCATTCATAATCGCCATACTCGACCAGGGTGACCGGCGCGTTTGCCGGCCCGCGGATGTGATCGCGCTCGCTCACGGGTAACACCAATCGCGGCGCAAAGTGCGTCCTCATTTCTTTTCCTCCTGTTCCGGCGTGAGATCTTCGAGAGCTGCGAGGATCCCATCGGCGCCCGGATTTACTCCGATTGGAGAGACATAGCTCCAGGCGATCACGCCGCCGGAATCGATCACGAACAGCGCGCGCTCAGTGACGCCGTCCTGCTGCCGATAGACACCGTACTTGCGCGCCACCGCGCCTTTTGGCTCGAAATCAGCGAGCAGCGGAAAATGCAAGTTGCGGTCCTTGGCAAACGCGGCGTGGCACCATACGCCATCGACCGAAATGCCGACCATCTGCGCCTTAAGGCGGCGGAACTCCGGCAGGATCTGGTTATAAAGCGCCATCTGGTCCCCGCAGACCGGACTCCAGTCCGCGGGGTAGAAGGCGAGGATCACCGGAGCGCCGCGGAACTCGGCCAATGAAACCAATTGGTCAGGAGTGCTGTGAAGTTTGAAATCCGGTGCCGAAGTGCCTGACGCCAATGCGCCTCCGGCCTGTTCATCTTTTGTTCCACTCATCGGTCTTGGACTCCTTGTTTAAACGTCAATATGATCCTGCCTTCTATCGTGCGCGTGGCCAATGGCCTGGCGGGGCGACAATCCGGCGTTTCCGCTAAATGTGCCTTGCCAGAACTTTGGTCGCTGTTCGGGGCATAGCGACGTAAAGTGCCTACGCCTGGAGGGGTTCGATGACGAGCACCGGGATCTCACGGCCGGCACGGGCTCGGTAGGCGGGGAATTCCGAATAGGCGTCCGCCCGCTTCCACCAGTTCGGTCGTTCCGGCTCGGTTCATACTCGCCATTCAGGGGCATATCGAAGCTCTCCTATCGAGGTCGGTTGAGTTCCTTAAGACCGTCTACACAGGAAACATTGCGCCGAACATCGGCAACCCGCTCTGCGACTCTTCTCTGGTTGCTTCGTCTTGCAGGACATCCCAGTGCTCGGCCAGCACACCGTCGGCGATGCGGACGATATCAGCCGCAATCCAGCTGCGTGGCTGTCCATGGCCCGAAAAGCGCCCGTGGACGATCACGTATTGCTTGTCAGCGAGGATCACGCCGTGTTCGTATCGCAACGTTGGCGGTGCGTTTTTGATCAGATTGAAAAGCCCCTCGCGTCCGGGCAGGATGTGGGCGCTGTGCTGGATATAGTTGGGCGACCAAAATCGCTCGGCGGCCTTATAGTCCCGCTTGTTGAAAAGCGTATCGAATGCTTCGAGAACAAGTGCCTTGTTTGCTTCTTCAATAGTGTTCATCACTGAATATGGTCCAGGATTCGATGCTCTACTCCGAGCCTGCACTGAGTTGATCCCGGCCATCATCTGGCCCTGATGACTGCAGAGCGCCAGGAAATGAGGCAGATCGGAGGGTTTAGTCAGCCAGCATTCCTCGATCCACCGCGATGGACGCACCGGGTCATGTATGAGGCGTCTGCGCAGGCTACAAAGACGATCACGTGAGCGATCTCCTCCGATGTTGCGAGACGTTTGAATGGCGCGCTCGAGACGAGTGCGGCCTTATTTCATCCGTACTGGTGAAGCGTGTCAGCATACCCGTGTCCGTAGTGCCCGGGGCCACTACGTTAACGCGAACGCCCGTCCCCGCGACTTCCAGTGCGGCCGACTTGCTGACTGTTAAATATCAACGCCCGTATTATTCCTGGCATCGGAGGTTCTCCAGGATGCCGACATGCGATCCTCCGGTAAGTTCACAACAACCAGCGCCTAGGGCACGTATGCAAATTCGAACTTCAAGCCGTCGGGGTCGGTGAAATAGACCGCAAAGTATCCGGGCGAGTATGGATATTCCGCGGGTGGATCGAGGATTTGCGCTCCTATCTCCTTCAACAGCTTGTGCATTGCGTCTATATCCGACCTGTCTTCAGCGTAAAACGCCATATGGTTGAAGCCCGGAGCGTTTCGATCGTGCAACCTGCGCGCAAATCCACCCTTGGATGGCCGGATCGATATTGAGTAGCCTGGTCCGACCCACGATTTAAGTTGTGTTTTCATCGCTTGCTGAGTCGATTCGGGGACCTCGACCGGCATATAGCCCATGAATTTAAAGATTCTGTCGTAAAACTCCGTCGAACGGTTCAGATCGCTGACCGTCAGTGCAATGTGACTGATACTTGCCCGGGACATCACGTACCTCCTAGGTCTTTTTGTTCATGTGTTCATAAACCAAAGTTCGAATACCCTTATCGCGCCGTTTTGCCGCCGTCGGCCGCAAACGTGGCACCAGTGCTGAAAGATGCCTTGTCGGATGCGACAAACACGACCAACTGCGCAATCTCCTCAGGCTTACCAGGCCGCTTGAGCGGGACTCCCGCCACCAGTGCGGCCTTCCTTTCCGGAGAGCCGGTAAAACGGTCCAGCATGTCGGTCTCGATTGGCCCAGGAGCAACGACATTGACGCGCACACCGAACTCCGCTGCCTCGAGGGCTGCTGACTGCGTGAGTCCTTCAACGGCGTGCTTACTGGCCGCGTAGAGCGACGCACCCGCTCCGCCCAGGTGACCGAAGGTAGATGACACATTGATGATGCTGCCGTGGCCTTGGGCAATCATCACGCGCAGCTCATGCTTCATGCTCAGCAGCGTGCCGAGGACGTTGGTGTCGAAGGTGGCCGCGTAGCTTTCGGCGGACTGCTCCGTCACCGGACCGGGTTTGCCTTCGGTACCGGCGTTATTGACGGCCACATCCAGGCGACCAAATCGGGCGACGGTCTTGTTGACCAGGTCACGTACATCGTCCTCGTGGCGCACATCGGCACGCCAATATTCCGCCTCGGCGCCGAGGGTGCGGAGTTCGGCGACCAATTTTTCGCCGGCTTCGTCGCGGCGGCCGGAGACAACGAGGCGCGCGCCTTCTTGCGCGAAGGCAATCGCGGTGGCTCGTCCGATGCCTGTCAGTGCTCCGGTTATTAAAACAACGGGGGTGTTCATGAGATACTCCTTAATTTATTTCCCTGTTGCCTGGCGATCCAGTCGCGTTTGTAGGCCAAGCAATGGAGAAGTCCAATGCCTTCTGACTCGCCGAGGCATAGGAACCGGGCTAATCCACATCCACCAGCGTCCCTCCTCCAGCTCCTGTACAGAATCGGGCAAATCGTAGGGTTTAGTCAGCCAGCATTCCTCCATCCACCGGGATGGACGCACCGGTCATGTATGAGGCTTCCGCGGAGGCTACAAAGACGATCACATGAGCGATCTCCTCCGATGTTGCGAGGCGTTTGAATGGCACGCTCGAGACGAGTGCGGCCTTATTTTCATCCGTACTGGTGAAGCGTGTCAGCATACTTGTGTCCGTAGTGCCCGGGGCCACAACGTTCACGCGAACGCCGGTACCGGCGACTTCCAGGGCGGCTGACTTGGTCATTCCTTCCACCGCATGTTTACTCGCCACGTAAACAGATGCTCCCGGAGCGCCGACGCTTCCATAGGCCGATGAAACATTGACTATGCTCCCGCTGCCTTGCGGCAGCATCACGCGCAGCTCATGCTTCATGCTTAGCAGCGTGCCGAGAACGTTGGTATCGAAGGTGGCCGCGTAGCTCTCGGCGGTTTGCTCAGTCACCGGGCCGGGGTGGCCTTCGGTACCGGCGTTGTTGACGGCAATGTCCAGCCGGCCGAAGCGCGCAACGGTCTGGTCGACCAAATTTCGTACATCGTCCTCGTGGCGCACGTCGGCAAGCACGAATTCGGCCTGCGCGTCCAGGCTGCGGAGTTCTGCGGCCAATTCTAGGCCAGTTTCGTCATGTCGGCCGGAGACGACGATGCGCGCGGCTTCATGCGCGAAGGCGAGTGCGGTGGCACGTCCGATGCCTGTGAGGGCGCCGGTAATCAGGACAACTGGGGTATTCATAAGGGCACTCCTTGTAAGACAATTAATGGGTCGGCCGAGGCTGACCCAGCGAAACCGGCTTAACTCGAGCCGCTAACCGGAACCCAAAAACCGGGTTAGTGCCAAATTCCGGGTACCGTCGTTTTCGGATTTATCCCGTGATCGCTGTTTCCTGTTCCCTGACGATCCACTCGCGTATGTAGGCTGAGCAATGTAAGAGTTGAACGCCCTCTGACTCGCAGGCGCTCAGGAACCGGACCACGTCCACATCCACCAGCGTCACCTCTGCCAATTCCAGCACGACGCTCGGCGCGCTCGTCCCAATCTGTTCTTTCAATTCAGGAAGATACTCCGCCTGAACTCGGCCAATCAGCTTGATAGTCGTGCCTTGCGCGCCACGAGTTTTTTCGATCCTTAATGTCACGTTCGTTGGTTACTGCAATGAGCGGGCCGCTCTAAACTCTCGAAATATCTTGCAGTTGCGATAGACGACGCCGCCGTCTTTTGGGCAATTGCCGAGTTTTCGGCAAAGAAACAGTTCATCGCGCTTTCGCTGGTTGCGTCACGCGGTGGCGCACTACCCTGAAGTGCGGAGTCAGGGGGCAGGCCGCTAGAACCGCACTTTGGAATCAAACGAAATATGCGGCGTGACTGGGGATGGTCACCGGGTCCTAAATCGATGTTTGTTGATGCCCAGGCTCACGATTCTTGCGTCAAGCGTCTGGCGCGGAATTCCCAGCTTATTGGCTGCGCCGGATGGGCCCGAGACCTGACACTGGGCCAGCGCCGCTTCGATCATTTGCTTCTCACGCTCGACGAGGGTGGTAACAAAGGGAACAACGGGGCTGGATACCGCAGCCGCCTCCGGCTTCAACCATGTCTCATCAATCGAGAATGTTTCGCCATCGCAAAGGATCACGGCTCGTTCGATGACGTTCTGAAGCTCGCGGATGTTTCCCGGCCAGTGGTATCGCTGAAATAGTTCGCGCGTCTTGCCCGTTATGTCCCTGAACTTCTTTCCCGCTTTTTTGGCATAGCGATCGACCAGGTATTCGACGAGTAGCGGAATGTCGTCCACTCGTTCACGTAGTGATGGCAGGTGAATCGGAACTACGTTAAGCCTGTAGAAGAGATCCTGACGGAACGTACCAGCATCCACGGCAGATTTCAGATCGCGGTTCGATGCGGCCAGCACTCGCACGTCGACCGCGAGCGGTTGGCTGCTCCCGACGCGTTCAAATTCCCGCTCCTGCAGCACTCGGAGCAGAGCTATCTGTGTGTCCATCGAAAGGTCGCCAATCTCATCCAGAAAAATGGTTCCGCCATCGGCCGCTTCAAAACGTCCGATACGTCTTTGCAGTGCCCCGGTGAATGCGCCTTTCTCGTGCCCGAAAAGTTCGGACGCGATCAGCGAAGGTGAAATCGCCGCACAGTTAACGCGAATGAATGCCCGTGCCGAACGTTTTGATCGTTTGTGAATCGCGCGAGCAATCATTTCCTTTCCGGTTCCCGTTTCGCCCGAAATGAGAACCGTGGAATCCGTCGGGGCGACTCTCGCTACCTGGGCCAGCACCTGTCGCAGCGGCGCGGAGGAGCCAACGATTTCCTCGAACATCGATGAGCGATCGATTTCTTCACGCAATGCAACGTTCTCGTTTCGCGTCCTTTCTTCGGCCCGTTTGCGATCATCGATGTCGGTTCCCGTCGCGTACCAGCGCACCAGCGTCCCTGCTCGTCGCGGAACGGGTTGTAACGGATGAAGAACCGACGATACTGGCCATCCTTCCTCAACGCTCGTTGTTCGATTTCAAACGCTACACCGCGTAAGAGGGCCGCCGTGCGCTCCTCCCGCAGCCTCTCGATATCTTCCGGATGAAAGATCCGTTCACGAAAGTTGGGGGCCGTGACATCTTCGATGGTGCGACCCGTATAATCGAGCACGGCCCGGTTCGCGTAGAGCGGAGTGCCGTCGGGATCCTGGACGATAATTGTCTGCGGTATGGCATCGGTAATTCGGCGAAGCTCGCTCTCGTCTTGCCGCAACTTCTCTTCCGTCCGCTTAAGGTTCTCAATATCCGTAATCGTTCCGTACCATCTGGCGATATCGCCTCGCTCGTCACGCAACGGCTCACTCCGAAACAGGAACCAACGATATCCTCCATCGTAGCGCCGCAAACGCGCTTCGACCTCACCCGGTTCACCTGAAGCCAGGAGTGCCCGCCACTTGTCCATTGACTTCTCCAGGTCTTCCGGATGAATTGTGACTTTCCATCCCCAACCTTGTGCCTGCTGCGGGGAGAGGCTTGTATAGTCGTGCCATCGTTGATTGAAGAACTCGATCGAACCATCTGGCAGACTGCACCATGCGAGCGTGGGGATAGTGTCGACCATCACTCGATATTTGCCTTCGGATGTCTTCATTTCGTCGAGCGCCTTCTCTAATCCGGTTCCGGTTTGCCAGGAAGGACGTGCGCCATCCGGTTGGCGCGAAGACGGCGTCGCCTTGGCGCATAAGCGCGATGGTCTGAGGCGAACACCTTCGAAACCATTTCACTAGTCATAACCTCCGAGTTCGAGCAGCTATCCGCAAAGGTGCCCCGCTATGACCGTTCGTCAGTCGTCTATCATCTTTAGAAAATCCTCGACCGCAAGGGCTTCCCCGACTTCGAGAGTAAACAGGCCCTTTGCCAAATTGGTCTCAACCGCGGCCAGCGCGGATGTCTGGTCCGGGTATTCCACGATGAACAACAGGTCGTAGCGACCGAACGTCACGTAGGCCGAGATCAGACGGCCGCCATACTGCTGCCGCACCTGGTTGATAGCCTCCAACTGCTGCGCGAAGCTTCGGTCTTCCTTGGTACTGTTGCCAGTCAATCTGGCGCCGATGACGTATGTTGGCATACCGACTCCTTCCCTATTATTCTCCGCCAAATCCCGCCGCTCCCCAAGGTGGCGTAACATCCTCGACGAAGGATGGTGCAGGCCTGCTTGCGATGTTCTCTGGCATGATTTATTCCTCGCAGTGATCACTTTACCAAACAGGCCTGGGTTTCCGACCGACAGTTTCGGCTTCCTACTTCACGTAAAGGAGAATACCCTCGTAGATCAGTGCGGGCTTGTCATTGCCGACCACGTGCACTGTCGTTTCCTGCGTAACCTGAGTGCCTTGTGGGCGCGCCTCCACGTCCACGATGCGCGAACGCGCATGGACCTTGGCGCCGGCGGGCACGGGTGATATGAAGCGCAGTTTGTTCGCGCCGTAGTTGACGACGTTGCGAAAACCAACCACCTGCCACTCGTTCTTAGTTTCGAAAGCGGGGAGCAGGCTCAACGTCAGGAAGCCATGCGCGACGGGACCGCCGAACGGACTTTCCTTTTTGCACCTTTCGATATCGATATGAATCCATTGATGGTCCCCGGTCACGTCGGCGAATTGATTAATCTTCTCCTGGGTCACCTCGATCGGTTTGCTCCACGGGCCGAATTCCGGGCTGACTTTAGAGCGAAGCTTTTCGATGTCGTCAAAGCGAATTGGTCCCATTGATTTTCTCCTGATCCATCTTTTGAGATCTCGGCGGGATGAACGCCGACCATCACACTGTAAGACATATCTCGCAACCAAATTCGAACCTGAATTAGTGACCCATGGCGCTGCCGAACATAACCGGTTGTACAGGGTCTCCTTCCTCCACGCCCTCGCCAACGTTGACCGCGACTAGATCGCCGGCGGAGAGGCCGCTTGTGATTTCCACCTCGCGACCGTCATCGTTGCCGAGTATGACCTTGGCAAGGTTAATGCGGCCGTTTCGGACAATGGGAACGCAGGCGTCGCCGTCGCGAAAGATAAGGGCGTCGTCGGGCACGAATGGCGTGTCGTTGGCCGAAGACACATTCAGCACAACCGTCGCGTACATCCCCGGATACAGCGCCGAGTCCTGGTTTGGCAAATCAATCTCGACCCGCATGGTGCGCGTGTCGGGCGCGAGCGCCTCCGGATGGCGGGTGACCGTTCCCTGGAATTTGCGGCCGGGAAACTGAGTGACCGTTACGCTCGCCAGATCGCCATTCCTGACAAAGGCTGCGATATCTTGAGGGACGTCCGCATAAACGCGCAACGGATGAAGCGTCGCAAGGTCCACAATCGGAGTGCTACCCCCCGGGGTGGTCACCTGCGGAATCAGCGCACCAGGATCGACGTAGCGCGCCGCTATAATGCCATCGCTCTCGGCCCGGATGACTTCGTACGACTGCGTGGCCAGCAACTGCTCATATGCGGCCTTAGCCTGTAGCAGAGCGGCGTGCGAGTCGTCGGCCGTTTGCTGAGGGATGACATACCCTGCGAGCAGTTTTTGGTTTCTTACGTCGGTTACCTTCTGCAGCCAATAGCTAGCCTTGGCGTCCGCTACCTGCTTGTCGAGTTCGGGCGACATAAGCACCGCGAGCACCTGGCCGCGATGCACGCGATCACCCTTGTCAACGTAAATCGCTTTCAGATAGCCGGGGGTCTTCGCGTAGATCGAAGTTTCGATGTAGCCGTGGATGCTCGCGGGAAGAGGGATGCGCCGCTCGTGGGAAGTTTGCTGCACTCGCAAGACCAGTACCCGCGGACCAAGAGCGTTGGTCTGAACAAGCGCCATCCGCTGACTTTGGATTCGTGAGGTGTGCGCCCACAGCAAGCCTGCGCTCACGGCGAAAGCGAGGATTACCGCGGCGCACCATCCGAAAACTTCAATTTTGCCCGACGAAGTATTCGTCTGAGGTGGGCTGGTTCGCGATACTTCCATTGAAAACTCCTCAACGGCGGATCATGCAGCTGGCGTAACGGACGCGACCTCCGCGTCGCGTTCTCGCTTGCCTTTAAGAGGGCCGCTGAAAATTGCGTAGACTGCCGGGACAACGAATAGCGTCATCAAGGTGGCGAAGAGCAATCCGCCGATCACGGCGCGGCCCAAAGGCGCGTTCTGTTCCGATCCTTCTCCAACGGCCAGCGCCATCGGCAACATTCCCAACACCATCGCGAGCGCGGTCATCAGAATCGGGCGCAGACGGGTAGCGCCGGCCTCAATCGCTGCCGCGACCGCGTCGCGCCCTTCCTCGCGCCGATCATTGGCGAACACGATGAGCAGGTTGCCGTTGGCCACTCCAACGCCGACCGCCATTATCGCACCCATCATCGACTCGACATTGATCGTCGTACCGGTCAGTACCAGCATCCACAGAACGCCCGCGAGAGCGCCCGGCACCGCCATCATGATAATCAAGGGCTCACGCCAGGACTGGAAGTTGGCCACCATCAGCAGGTACACGAGAATGATCGCGAGAATGACGCCCTCGCCCAGCGTCTTAAACGATTCGCGCATCGCCTCGCTCTGGCCCCGGACGAAGACTTTGGTGCCAGGCGGAAGCTTGCCGAGACCGGCGATCGCCCGCTGGACGTCGGCACTCGTGCTGCCCAGGTCGCGCCCGGAAACTGCGCAATCGACGTCCATTACACGCTGTATCGTGTAGTGCTCGATCACCGCCGGATCGACGCTGCGATTTATTGCCGCCACGTTGCTGAGCAACTGAGGCTTGTTGCCATTCAAGCCCGACGCCCCCGGCGTGCTCAGTGGAATGTTGTCAAGAGCGGCGACCGAATTGACGAGATGCTCAGGAGCCTGCGAGATTACGAAGTAGTTCACGCCATTGTTGCGGTCGAGCCAAAACGTTGGCTGAATTAGTGAATTGCCAGCTAGCGTGGTGAGGAGGCTCGACGCAACCTGGTTCTCGGTGATCCCGAGCTCGAGCGCCTTGTTTCGATCCACCTCGACCTTGAACGCCGGGTAGTCCAGCGGCTCACCAATTCTCAGGTCGGCGACACCCGGAATGCTGCGCATCTGCCTGAGAAGCCGATGGGCAATCATATTGTCCGAGTCGAGGTTGTAGCCCGAGACTTGGACGTCGATCGCGGCGGACAGCCCGAAGTTCAGCACCTGGGCGATGATGTCGGCGGCCTGAAAATAGCTATTCACATCGGGAAATTCCCGGGCGAGGCCGCGGCGGATGCGGTTCTCATACATCGCAGTCGGCTTATGTAGTGGCTTCAACTGAATCATGATATCGGCGTCCTGCCCTCCGATGCTGTCGGTTTGATAGAAAGCCAGGTCGTAAAAAAGGGGCAGGCCGATGTTGTCGCTGATGCTCTCGAGCTCGCCGGAAGGGATGATCTTTCGAATCGAGCGCTCTATCCGGTCCACGGTCCATTCGGTGTCCTCGATTCTGGTACCGGTAGGGGCGCGCACATGAAGCCGCATCATGCCGGCATCGACCCTCGGGAAGAAGTCTTCACCGACTATCGGTACAAGTAGTCCCGACGCCAGAATCAGCAGCGTGACGCAGATCAGCGCCAAAGTCCGGCGGGCGATAAATCGGGTCAGCGCAGCCTGGTAGCGCACGCGCAGTCTCTCAAATCCGTGTTCAAACCTTAGCAGGAAGCGGACCCATAGACCGCCCTCCACCTTCTCTCCGCCTTCATCCGCCAACAGGTAGCGAGCCATGGTCGTCACCAGTGTGCGCGACAGCAGGTACGAGGTGAGCATCGCAAAAACGACTGCGAGGGCGAGTGGCGTGAACAGGAATCGCGCGACGCCGGTCAGAAGCACCACGGGGAAAAACACAATGCAAATGCACAGCGTGCCGACCAATGTCGGTGTGGCGATTTGGCTCGCGCCGTCGAGAATCGCGACCAGCAGCGGCTTGTGCATCGCTCGGTTGCGGTGGATGTTCTCGATTTCAACGGTCGCGTCATCCACTAGCATCCCGACCGCGAGCGCGATTCCGCCGAGGGTCATGGTGTTGATGCTCTGACCGGCCAACTTGAGCGCAATGATCGCAGTCAGTATCGAAAGCGGAATGGAAGTGATAACGATAATCATCGAGCGCGCCGAGCCCAGGAAAATGAGAACCATCAGCGCGACCAGAACGGCCGCCGTCACCGCTTCCTGAACCACATCCTGCAAGGCGGCACGGACGAATCTGGATTGATCGAAGGTCAGCTTGACCTTCATCCCTTTAGGGGCTGTCGCAAGAATATCAGGTATTCTTGCTTTGACCCCATTGACGACCGCCAGGGTTGACGCCGAGGCGTGCTTTATCACCATCAGATAGGTCGCCGGCCTGCCGTCTATTCGCACCACATTGGTCTGCGGCTGATGGGTGTCGCTCACTGGAGCGACCTGACCGAGCAGGACGGTAGTGTCGCGGGTGTACTTCAGGGGGATTTGATTGAAATCTGCAACCGTCGTCGGATTCATGTTGATGTCAACATTGTATTGACGGTCGCCCATCTTGGACTGGCCCGATGGAATTACCACGCTCTGAGCGGCCACGGCGCTGCCCACGTCCGCGGCTGAGAGCCCGTTCGCATACAGCGCGGTTGGATTGAGATTGACCAAAACCGCGCGCTGAACTCCGCCGAGCGGAGCGGGTGTTGAAAATCCAGGAATTGTAAATAGCTGCAGGCGGATGAAATTGAATGCGTAATCAAATAACTGCTGCCCGGACAAGGTGTCGCTGTAAACGTTAAGCTGGGCGACTGGGACGTTGGCTGCGTTGTAGGAAAGAATTGCCGGCGGCTCCGTACCGCGTGGTAAAAGCGTAGCCACAGTCAATGAGGTGGCGGTCAACTGAGCGATGGCCGATCCGATGTCAGTTCCCGGCTGAAAATAAACCCGCTCGAGGCCGAGGCCTTCTATCGACTCGGACTCGATATGCTGTATGTCGTTCACGCTGAGCGAGAAGGCGCGCTCGGTGATCAGCACAATCCGGCGCTCCATGTCGACCGCGGAGAGACCGGGATAGTTGTAGATCAATATGACGACCGGCAGGTTGATCGCCGGGAAGATGTCGATGTTCATCATGGCGAACGAGAGCACACCGAGAACCAGCATCAGCAGCGCCATAACTGCCACTGACAAAGGCCGGCGCAGCGCCAATCTAACAATCCACATGGCCTCGCCTCTTCATGAAATTCGTAAAGCGCACTGGTTGGCTGGTGAGAATCGGCTGGCGAACTTTGCTAGCGCAGCGCGTCCGCAATCGAGCCAGCGTGGCTACTCGAACCGGACCGCGCTGATATCGATGGACACCATCAGCATTTCCACGATCGGCCGGCGGTCAGGTCCGCGCGTATAGGCGCGACGCTTGGTTGGCAGACGTATCCCGTTCGCCTTCCACATAGTCCTAGTCAGCTGCCTGCTCCAAAGCCGCCTGCGATATTCACGCTATAGTCGTGGTGGCGCAGCATAAGGTCCCAAATCCGTAGAGAAAGCGAGACTCCTTTTGTGAACGCAACAGCGCGAGGCGTTCGACCAACGCTTCCTCGATGTGCTTGTAGGCATCGCTTCCCAGCACCAATCGGCGGGGCGCCGGCTTCAGCTCGCACGAAGCAATGATTGCTTTCGCCATCTTGACCGGATCACCGATGAGAATTTTGTCGCCATAGGTGGCAATCGCACGGCGGAAATCACCCACCGGCGTATCTTCATAGATGTCCATAGGAGTGGTGTCGTCGGAAGAGCTCGCGATGTTCGTTCTGGCGGTGCCCGGCTCAACCAGAGTCACTTCTATGCCGAACTTCGCGATCTCGGGGATGACTCCTTCGAAGAACCCTTCTATGCCCCATTTCGTTGTGGCGTAGATGCTCATACCTGGATAGGCCATCTGACTCTGCTCGCTCGAGATCTGAAGAATCCGGCCGCCGCCCCGCTTACGCATGTGAGGAATGACCGCCTTGGCGAAGACGATGCTTCCCAACAGATTGGTATCAAGGAGGCGCTGAATTCTCGGCAGCTCCGCTTCTTCGGCCGCGCCAACCATAATGTATCCAGCGTTGCTGACGGCGAAGTCTATCGAGCCGAACGCATCAAAGGCCTGATCGACGACGGATGTGATTTCTCTTGCGTCGGTGAGGTCCAGGATGGCAACACGAAGGTGGCTTCCGTACCCTTCTTTGAGATCGTCGAGTACCGAGGGTTTTCGCACTGTCGCTACGACGTTGTCACCGCGTTCAAGCGCAAGTTTTGTCAAAGTGCGCCCGAAGCCGCTGCTCGTTCCTGTAATTAGCCAATTCTGTGCCATTTGATAATTCCTTGGTGTAAGCAAATGATCTGTTCATAAACTTGAGCGTTCACAGCGCGCAACGCGATCCGTCCAGATCCTGCTCCTCTTCTGAGAGGCTGGTCACCTTGACATCGGCGACGCGCTTGTCTCTGCATCCATCACCATCGCCTTGTCAGTGATGAATCGGGGCCGGCGATCGCGGGGCGGGCGCAACCGCAGTCTTCCCGTTTAAGGCACGGTCCGTTCTTTACCGCTCCGCCTCCCGATAGCTATTGCGAGTCAGTTGGATGATCCGGCTATCTCCAGAAGGATCTTTCCTCCGCGTTGGGCATGCGCGACGGCTTCTTTGATGGACGAGAGGGGGTAGCTCGCCGCCACCGGTACGTGCACTCGGCCGGACGCGATCAGCTCGGCGGCCTGCTTTACCGCTGGAGCACTTTTGGCCGCGGACTCAGGATGGCCCAGCCAAAAGCCTCGTATGGTAAGAGGCTTGAAGATAACTTCCAGCGGGCTGATTGACATCGGACCGAGGCTCATCGCCGCGTAGGAGACGAGTGTGCCGTAGGGCGAGAGAGTCGCGGCGAGCACGCCGGTCGCCGGGCCGCTGACACCATCCAACGCGAGGCGGAGCTCAGCCTGACCGACAGCAGATTTGATCTCTTTCGATACAGCGGGAGAATCGACGACGACGACATCTCCGCCGATCGCCTTGAGCTCGGTGACGAGCTCCGGCCGCCGGACGATGTTTACCGTCTTTAAGCCGCGCGTCTTCGCAAACGCGATCACCCAGCGCCCAACCCCGGAATTCGCGGAGTTCTGCACCACCCAGTTGCCCGACTTCAAGTTGACGAACTCGCTGAGCAGCAGCGCTGCGGTCGGAGGATTGATGGCGAGCATTGCCAACTGCCGAGGGTCGGCATCAGGAGGCAGGGCGAAAAGTCCGTTCGCCGGAACAACCATTCGCTCTCTCCACGTAAAGCTGGAAAGCGGGGCCAGTACGCGGTCCCCGATCTTGACGTTCTCCACACGCGGCCCCACGGCGAGAACGCGGCCGACACCTTCATTGCCGATGACGGTTGGAAGAGCAGGGTGCGTTCCGTAGATGCCCTGAGCGAGCAGGAGGTCGTTCTGGTTGAGCGGCGAAAACTCGACCCCGAGGAGAACCTGCATCGGGCCCGGGGCCTCGGGCTCCGGAATGTCGACATACTTAAGACCCTCGAGGGGGTCGCCATAGGCTGTGAGCTGAACAGCGCGCATATTGATGTCTCCTATTGGGCGGCCTCCGTTCTTTGACGGGCGACCTTCCTCCGTTGGGCGTGGTGATCCGCAGTCCTCCATGACTCCGGGTGTCGAATACTGCGTCCGGCGTAAGCGACGTCCGCGATATCGCGCCCCACAAGGCGACTAATCTCCTGTTCCCTATCCCTGGCTTCGGCTTTGCTCTCTGCTCATCCACTCGCGTATGTATGGCGAGCAGTTGACGAGCCGCACGCGCTGCGTCTCACATCTGTTTAGGAAACGGACCACATCCACATCCACCAGCGTCACCTCATCGAGCTGCAGCACCGCCCCCGGACCGCTGGCTGCTAGTTGCTTTGCCACTTCCGGAAGATCCTCCGCTCGAACTCGACCGATCAGCCTGACGGTCGTGCCGCGCCGGTCGACAGTCTTTTCTATCTTCAAGGTCACGTCGAGCCTTAAACGCAATGAGTGGGCCATTTCGTAACTAACGTAAAAACGGGAAATTACAGGTGGGACTGATGCTGATTTCATGGCAAATGCCGAACTGTCAGCACTCGGGTAGGTTAATTAAAACTTTTCCTTAAACGGACGTACGTCGATGTCGAGCGTCCAGGCACTGGGGTCCTGGTGTGCGAGGTACCAGTAGGTATCCGCGATTGCGGACGGCTTGAGCATGTCCTCCTCTTTAAGCTGGGGAAAGCGCTCGCGGATGGCTGGCGTATCGATCGCCCCATCGACGTTGATCCAGGCCACGTGGATTCCCTTCGGCCCAAGGTCGCGCGCCATCACCTGCGCGAGGCCACGCATCGCGAACTTCGCCGGCCCGAAGGCCGCCGAGGTCGCGAACGGTTTTACACCTGCAGTCGCCCCGGTAAACAGAATCACTCCTTGCCGTTTCTGGAGCATCGTGGGCACCACCTGCTGCGCGGCCAGAAAGGCGCCAAAACTGCCGACTCGCCAGGTGTTTTCGAAAGTGCTGGGCTTGGTATCCATCAACGTGCCGAACGGGCGCATCGCAGCGTTGTAAAGTAGGACGTCCGTGTCACCCAGCTCGCGGCGGATTCGCTCGAACGCCCCAACGATCTCCTGCTGTTTACTGACGTCAGCCGGGACGACGAGCGAGGTTGCGCCGGCGGCGGAGATTTCTCTTGCGAGCTCGATAAGTTTCTCGGCGTTGCGCGCCACCAGCGCCACCGCGTAGTCTCCCGCGAAGCGGTGAGCCAACGCAGCGCCCAGTCCTGGTCCTACGCCAATAACCGTGGCGACCTTTTTTACTGTCATGGTTTTTCCTCTGGTTAACGAATGTTTCTACAGCACCGTTTATGCCAGTTAAAGCAATGAGCGGGCCATTTGTAACAACCGCAAAACCCGGAAACGTACAGATTGGGATGATGCTGATTTGTCGGCAAATGCCGACTTGTTAGCAACTCCGGCGAAGTCAGAGCAACCGAATCTTGTTCCGCGTTGGCTTCTAAGCGCGAGCAGCGCAAGACAATGAAGCCTGATCGCGAGCAGGCTGCGTAAAAAGGACCTCCGCAGCCTGCTCCCTCTCTCTTATCTCCCCATAGGGAGAGAAGATTAAGGAAGAAGCCAGCTTTTATGCAGAATACTGGAGACGCACATCACCACAACTGCCCGCTAGCTACTTTTTCCGCACCCTGCTAGGCATGTTCCGCAAAATCTAGGCCGTCCTGAACTGATGCTTGTCGATACCGAAGCTGCGGATCTTTGATTCGAGCGTCTGGCGCGGAATTCCCAGCTTGGCGGCTGCACCCGACGGGCCCGCGATGCGACCGTTGCTTTTCGCTAACGCAGCTTCAATCAGTTCTTTTTCGTGGGCGACGACGGTAGCTATAAGCGGAACCTCAGGGTCTGGCGCCCAACGCGGTGTCCGTTTCAACCAGGTTTCATCAATCGAGAACGTATCGCCATCACATAACACCACGGCCCGCTCAATGACGTTCTGCAGCTCGCGAACGTTCCCCGGCCAGTCATAAGTTTCAAACAGTTCGAGGGTCTTCTTGCTTATCGCCCTGAATTTCTTGCCGGCTTTTTTGGCATAGCGATCGATCGAGTACTCGACCAGCACAGAAATGTCGTCGACCCGCTCGCGTAGTGGAGGTAGGCGGACCGGAAACACGTTCAATCGGTAGAAGAGGTCTTGCCGGAATGTTCCCGCCTCGACGGCACGTCCCAGATCACGGTTTGTCGCCGCTATCACTCGCACATCCACCTGAAGCGGTTCAGAGCTCCCGATGCGTTCGAATTCCTGCTCCTGAAGCACCCGCAGCAAGGCAATCTGCGTTTCCATCGGAAGCTCACCAATCTCGTCCAGGAAGATCGTTCCGCCGTCCGCCGCTTCAAAGCGACCTGTCCGCCGTTGTAGGGCTCCCGTGAACGCCCCCTTTTCGTGCCCGAACAACTCGGACGCAATGAGCGACTGAGGAATCGCTGCACAGTTCACGCGAATGAATGCTCGCGCCGCACGATTTGAGCGCTTATGAATCGCGCGCGCGATCAGTTCCTTTCCGGTCCCGGTCTCACCTGAAATGAGGACGGTAGAATCAGTGGGGGCGACTTTCGCCACCTCTCCCAGCACCCTACAAAGCGCCGGAGAGGAGCCAACGATTTCCTCGAACATCGAAGAATGATCGATTTCCTCCCGCAACGCCAGGTTCTCTTTGCGCGTTCGCTCCTCGGCCTGCTTGCGATCCTCGATGTCGGTAGCCGTCGCGTACCAACGAATGACGTTTCCCGCTGCGTCTCGCAGCGGGTTGTAATGAATCAGGAGCCAACGATACTGACCATCCCGGCGACGCAGTCGTCGTTCGTACTCGAATGGGACCCCTCGCGAGATCGCCGCATCGCGTTCGTCGCGCAATCTCTGGTCATCCTCCGGATGAAAGACCTCACGAAAGCTTTCCGACCTCACTTCTTCTTTCGTCAGGCCGGTGTACTCCAGTACTGCCTGATTAGCGTAAAGAAATATGCCGTCGGTCCCGATAGCGACGATGAGCTGAGGTATTGCATCGATGATTGTTCGGAGTTCAGCCTCGGATTTCTTGATTTCCTCGGAGGCCTTTTCCAACGCGGTCCGTGCTCGTTCTCCCTCAATCGCTATGACGGCCACGTGAGCTGCGCCTTCGATCAGTCGAAGGTCGCTGTCGCCGGGGCTGCGCCGCTCCGCATAGAACATCGCGAAGGTACCGAGCACTTCGTGGTCTTTTGAAATCAGCGGCTGCGACCAGGAGGCGCGCAATCCATGGCTCAAGGCGAGGTCCCGATAATCGACCCACAAGGGATCTGTGCCGATATCCGAAGTAATCACGCGCTGCTTCATAAATGCCGCGGTGCCGCACGAACCGACGCGTGGGCCGATTGTGACAGGGGCGATTGCCTCAAGCCACCCGTTCGGGACACGACGGCCCGGCAGTGGCCACAGGCGTTTGCCATCCGGGTCCATCAGCATAGCCGTCGAGATGATCTTTGAAGCTTGAGCGTCGATGGTGTCGCACAGGTTTTTCAGAATGTCGGTCAGAGGAGCACCGCCGGCGATCATTTCCAAACTTCGCTTTTCCGCCGCCAACAGAGATTCGGCCCGCTTTCGATCCTCGATGTCTGTATTTGTTCCGTACCATTTGACGATATCGCCCTGCCGGTTCCGCACTGGCTCCCCACGGATAAGAAACCAGCGATATTCTCCGTCGAAGCGTCTCAGTCGCCCTTCGATCTCTCCGGGTTGTCCCGAAGCGAGCAGCGCCTGCCACTTGCCCATCGTCGTTTCCAAATCATCGGAATGAATGGCGGCCTTCCACCCCCAGCCGCGCGCCTCTTCAGGCGAGAGACCTGTGTAGTCGTGCCATCGTTGGTTGGCGAACTCGACGGAACCATCTGGCAGATTGCACCACACCAGCGCGGGGATCGCGTCAACCATCACTCGATATTTGTCTTCGGATTTCTCCATTTCGCCGACCGCGTTTCCCAATTCTGGAATTACTTCGAGACATCGGTCAACTTCAGCACGGCCCGTGAGGTCTGTTTTACGATGAGATTCCGAGGCACTCATGACTTCTCCACGGTGAGAGGTTATCGCTGGGCTGCTCAGTCCGGCATTTTTTGCAAGGACCATGAAGTGCTCAGCACTTTCTGATCTAATATCCTACTCGCACGATCACCTTGCCGAAATTCCTTCCCTCCAGCATACCGATGAAGGCTTCGGGCGCGTTCTCGAGGCCATCTACGATGTCCTCACGATAGCGGATGCGGCCGTCCGCGACGCCCGCTCCTACTTCGCGCAGGAATTCGTCGTAGTGCTGCGCCGCAAATTCGAAGTAGAGGAATCCGCGCAGGGTCAGGCTCCTGGACAGAATCTCGCGCATCGTCGCGGGAAGCCTGTCAATGCCGTCACCGCCGCCCGGTCCATTGTACTGAGCGATCAGGCCGCAGACCGGTACCCGCGCGAAGTTGTTGAGCAACGGCAGCACCGCCTGCCAGATCGCGCCGCCGACATTTTCGAAGTAAACATCGATACCGTTTGGACACGCAGCCGCCAGTTGGGATGGAAAATCGGCGCTACGGTGATTGACCGCGGCGTCGAAGCGAAATTCGTCCTTCACGAAGGCGCATTTCTCAGGACCGCCGGCAATGCCCACCGCCCTCGCGCCGGCGAGCTTCGCGAGTTGGCCGACAAGCGATCCGACCGGTCCGCTTGCCGCTGCGACCACCACGGTTTCACCGGGCTGCGGTTTGCCGATCAGCCGCAAACCGCCATAAGCCGTGAATCCTGGCATGCCGAGCACGCCGAGGCCCGTCGTGACCGGTGCCAAGGCGGGATCAAGTTTACGCAGGCCGGTGCCATCGGAGAGCGCGTGCGTGCGCCATCCGGTTGGTGCCAGGACGATGTCGCCTTGCGCATAAGCGCGATGGTTTGAGGTGAGCACCTGCGCAACCGTTTCACCGGTCATGACGTCGCCGATCTGGAGCTGCTTCGCGTAGGACTTCCGGTCGTCCATTCGGCCGCGCATGTAGGGGTCGAGCGACAAATACTGGACCTCGAGCAGAAGTTGTCCGGAAGCTGGCGTCGGGACCGGCGTCTCCTCAAGGCAGAAGTCGGTCAATTTAGGTTTGCCTTGCGGCCGGGCGGCGAGAACGATTTGGCGGGCCACAGATGTGTTCATATCGATGTCTCCACGAACTCGTTTCGATAGATCCTATGTGCACTACGCCGAACATTAGACATCGGATCGAGTCAGCGCTTCAGATCGTCAGGTAGCTGGCGCCCCTTGGCAAGCCCTCCGCGCAGGGTCATGCAGTGCTGGACGCGCGCGCCACCAGCCGGCCGCTCTCGTCGATGACGTCGCACTCGACCAGGCCGACCGTGTTGCCGGCGCGAACCACTTTGGCCTGCGCGCGGAGCTTTGCCTTCCAGACGGGCCTCAGGAAATTTATCTTGAGTTCCAGGGTCGTGAAGGTCTCTCCATCCTTCAGGGTGCTGCCGTATGCCACGCCCATCGCAGCATCGGCGATATCGCACAGCACTCCGCCGTGAAGCGTTCCCATCGGGTTTGCATGGCGCTCGCCGGCGTCGAATTCGATCGTGGCCTGGCCGGCTCCGGTCCTAAGGAGCGTGAGACCGAGAAGGTTGCCGATGGGAGCAGGGAACTCTTCCCGTACGATGTCCTGTCGAGTTTCAGTAGTATCCATGAATGATTCATCCTTTTCAGGCCGTTGTTTTCATATTTTCCCAGGTTGCGAATCTTCAATGTGCCGCGCCGCCGGCCTTGCCGATCTCGAAACGCCGAACCAGAAAGGCCAGGGGCAGGCCCAGAATTACGACAAAGGCCAACAGGTGAAAACAATCCATGAAAGCCAACATCGTGGCCTGCTGAGTCATCATATTTGCAGCCACTCCATACGCCTGATGGAGCGCATCCGGACCGCTGCTTCCGCGTGTCACCAGGTAATGGCTCGAAGTGCTCAGGAATTGGCGGACCGATGCGTCGGCGGAAGTCAGGTTGGCGACCAATACGCTCTGATGGTATTGTGTGCGCCGCTCAAGCATCGTGGTGACGAAAGCGATACCGAAGCTGCCGCCCCAGTTGCGGCACAGATTGGTGAGGCTTGAGCCTTTGTTGTTCTTATTTCTGGGTAAGTAGGAATATGCGACCTGGCTCACCGGAACGAACATGAATGCGTAGCCGAACCCCTGAAAACATCGCGCCAGCGTGTAATGAAAGTAATCAGTCTGGATCGTGAGCCCGCTGTAATAGAAAAATGACAGCGAAGCGATGGTGAAACACACGCCGAGCAGAAGTCTTGCGCCGGTGCGCGGCACAATCCGAACCACGAACGGGGCCAGCAGAGTAATCACCAATGCTCCCGGACCCAGCACCAGTCCCGCATCCGTGGCGGTGTATCCGAACAGAGTCTGGAGCATCTCGGGGATCAATACCGTGCTGCCGAACAGTCCGAATGCAAATAGGAAGTAGTACACATTCGCGATCGCGAAGTTGCGCTCACGCAGCAAGGTCAACTCGACCACCGGTTCGCGATGGCGCCATTCCCACCAGATCGCGATACCAATCGCAACCACCGCGATCGCTAGAAAGGCCGTGATGAAGTGGCTTCCCAGCCAGTCGTCGCGCTCGCCACGGTCCAGCACCACTTCGAGACAGGCAAATCCGACCGCGATCAGGATTATCCCGACGTAGTCAATCCGCAGCGCGCCGCCACGCCACGCCCGCTTGCGTTCCTGGGTGAATTCCGGCGGGTCATGAATCAGCCGGCTTGACAGTATCAATGACAGCAACCCAATAGGAATGTTGATGAAAAACACCCAGCGCCACGAAAAGCTATCCGTAATCCAGCCTCCCAGCGGCGGGCCGATAGCCGGGGCTGTGACAATAGCCATGCTGTAGAGCGCAAAGGCTCCGCCGAGCTTCTCGGATGGGAAAGTGTCCACCAGGATCGCCTGCTCCACCGGCGCCAGTCCGCCGCCGCCGATACCCTGGAGCACCCGAAATAGAATCAGCATGCCAAGGCTCGGCGCAATCCCGCATAGAAAAGAGGTCGCGGTGAACAGCGTCACGCTCATCATGTAGTAGCGCTTGCGCCCGAATACCTGGCTGAGCCACGCGCTCATTGGCAGGATGATGGCGTTCGCGACCAGGTAGCTGGTCAGGATCCAGGTACTTTCGTCGTAGCTGGTGCCCAGACCGCCGGCGATGTGTGGCAGCGAGACGTTTGAGATGCTGGTGTCGAGCAACTCCATGAACGTCGCCATCGTAACGGTCAGCGCAATCGCCCAGAGATTGGGTCCCGGCGCCGCCAAAGGACGCCGGGCGGGCGATCGCTCCGGTCTGGCCGGACTCTGCCTGGATGCTAACGCAGCCATACCGTTGGCTCCACTGACATTCCGGGATGCAACAGATGATCGGCATCCTGGCCCGGTTCAAAAAGGATTCTGACCGGCAGGCGCTGCACCACCTTGACGTAATTGCCGGTCGCATTTTCGGGCGGCAGCAGGCTGAAGCGATCGCCGCTGGCACCGGGCATGTTCTGCACGTAGCCGCGGTAATTGCGGCCGAACGTATCGATGTGAATGGTCACCGGCTCCCCGCGATGCATGCGGGCGAGCTGCGTTTCCTTGAAGTCGGCGGTTACCCAGATCTGGTCGGTCTCGGTCACAAACATCAGGGTCTGTCCGGGCTGAATTCGAGAACCTAACTGGACGGCGCGCTTGCCGACGATACCGTTGGCGGGCGCGTAGATTTTTGTGTAGCTCAGGTTGAGCAGCGCCTGATCCAGCGCGGCCTTGGCCGCATCGGCCTGCGCCTGGCGCGCGGCTATCGTCTTGAGCGCGGAGCCGGCGGCCTGGCCCGCGGAATCGACTTTCGCTGAATCAACCTGCGCGATCTCCGTAAACTGATCGTACTGCTCCTGCGGCACCACTTGCTGGTCGAGCAGGACAGCGTATCTGTGGGCGTCTCTTTGCGCCCTGAAATTTGCCGCCCCGGCTTCACGAACCTTCGCCAGCGCGGCGGCATAGTCCTGCCGGGCGGAAGCAACTTGAGCCGATGCCAGTTCCAGCCGCGCCCTGGCCTGTTCGACCGCGACTTCATAGTCGCGCGGGTCGATCTCAACCAGTAACTCGCCCTTCGTCACGCGGTCGTCGTCCTCGGCTTGAACGCGTACGACGGTGCCGTCGATGCGGGAGCTGATCGGATCGATATGCCCGTCGATCTGGGCGTCATCGGTGGACTCGTAGGATTGCAGGTAGTTCCAGATGAAAGGTGCTGCCACAGCCGCTGCCAGAATCAGCAACGCTATCAGCAAAACTCGCCGGGTCCTGTGGTTGAACCGCGGTCCTCCACCGCGAACGCCGCGCCTTCGCTCTGAAGCGTCGGTCAATTGGACCCGGCGATCGTCAGCGGAGTCCTGCCTGAGAGCCTCCAGCCCGTTCTCTGAGTCTGCGTGCAAGGACACGTCTTCCGGCTCTGCCGAGGTATCGAGAGCCGACGCATTTATCCACGCTTGCAAATCGTTCCTGGCTGCACCATTCGCGAACTGCTCTTGACCGTTGGTTTCAATGCTCATGACTTCACCGATACGCTAGTTGTATATACAAGAACTCTGTCAAAAAAAATCTAGCGGCGAAGCTTGCGAATGGCTGACCTCAGAGCGGCGATACCATCCTCTCCAAGCTGACTGCCAGCTTCTTCCTGGGCTTTTTGCCATCCCGGATAGGCCTTTTGGATCATAGCCATACCTTTATCCGTGATCGTAATCAGATGGCTGCGCCGATCCTCATCCGGTTGGAGTTTTAGCCAGCCCCTCTTACACATCCGCTCAACATTGCGGCTCAGCGTGGATTCGTCCATCTGGAGAGTCTTCGCGAGTTCGTTGGGCTTGCATTTTTCCAGATTGCTGACGGCAACCAGCACGGTAAACTGACTGACCTTCAATCCGGCATCCGACAGCGCCTCATCATAAATAGCCGTCACCATGCGGTTCAGCATGCGAATTCGAAAGGCCAGACATTCGCGCGCCATCTTTGCGGTATCCTGTGTCACAGGTACTTGTATATGCATGTATCGAACACTTGTCAAGAGCCTGGATTCTCGTGCGCACGGTCCACAGTCTGCTCTATCCCTGTGGATCGATTGCATCCGCAATACCTTGATCTCGCAGCGTTGCGCGGTAGTTTTGTTGAGAGCTGATACCGATGGCAAGCTTCGATTCCATATTCACCGCCACCGCTGAGCAGACGGCACTATGTGCGGGGGATGCGCACCAGGATTCCCGCCAGTGGATCGCCTTGCTCGGCGATGCTTTTGCGGACTCGCAACGTACTACCGGCTTTTTGCCGCTAGCCGAGAAAGCGGTCCGGGCTCACCCAGGAGACCATGTCATCCTGTGCTTCGCAGCCACGGCAGCGCTACTGGACGAACGCCCGGTCCAGGCGCTGGTTTTTCTGAAGCGATATCACAAGCGCTATGTACCGGATGCCACTTATCACCTGCTGTACGCCCTGGCGATAGGGCAGCGCAATAAATTTCACGCGGCGCAGACGTTACTCGAACGTCATAGACTGCATCTCCACTATATCGCGATGGGCTTCTTTCCGGGCGGGGAGGCACGAGGCCGCTGGCTGCGCAATCAGCTCGACCGTATTTTGACCGGCCGCAATCGTCTGAGTCCGAGGAGTAAATGGGCGGCGCCCAGGACCCGCCCGGCAACTGCTTCGCATCCCGCGTCGCCGCCACCGGCTGCAGCTCCGCAGGCTGAAGCGCCGGCTGCGCCGCCCGGACTGGCGCGGATTGACATTGATATCCCTGTAATGGCCGAACTTGATCTGGCGCCATTGATAACTGCGATCCAGCACCAGCCGGAAACCGATGGTGGTTGGTATCGGCTGCGCGAACGTTTTGCCCATCTCGGGCTGGCTCAAGGTTTTGATGAACTGTTGTGTCTGCCCCATCTGCATGGGATCGAAACCTTTTGGTACCAGGTTGAGACGGTGCGCAAGGTGCTCAAGCAGTTCCACGGCCGGGTTCTGTTGGCCGACGAGGTGGGGCTGGGCAAGACCATCGAGGCCGGCATGGTGCTCAAGGAATACCTGCTGCGCGGCATGGTTGAGAGCGTGTTGATACTGGTGCCGCCTTCGCTGGTCGGACAGTGGCGGGAGGAGCTGGAGACCAAGTTCGATATTTCCTACGCAACCACCCATGACGCGCTGGCGCGCACCGACCCCGATCGGTTCTGGGCGCAGAATCGTCTGATCGCGTCGCTGGCGCTGGCCCGCAGGAGCGAGCACTCCGAGCGATTGCTGAGCCGTACATTCGATCTCGTCATCGTTGACGAGGCACATCATCTGCGGGACCGGGCCAGCCAGAGCTACAAACTGGTTGATCGGCTGAAGAAGCGTTTTCTGCTGTTGCTGTCGGCCACGCCGGTGCAAAACGACCTGACCGAACTCTACAACGTGTTGACTTTGCTCAAGCCCGGCATCTTCAAGACGCTCAAGGAATTTCGCGCTGCCTATATGACCACCGGCAAGCCGCGCCAGCCGGTCAATCCCGAACGCATGCGCGAATTGATGCGGGGGGCGATGATACGCAATACGCGTGCGGTAGTGGCTTTAAAGTTGCCGCGCCGTCACGCCACGACGGTTTGGGTCGAAGGATCACACGGCGAGCGTCGCGCCTACGAGGACCTTGCCGCGCAGGCGCGAAATCTGGCCGCGGACGGCACCGCAGGCCACCATCATCTCGCATTGCGTCATTTGCTTGGCGCTGCGGGATCTTCGCCGGCAGCCGCGGCCGCCGCAGTGCAGCGTTTCGCCGCGCACTCGGACCACCCGGTCTGGCGCGCGCTGGGAGAGGGCTGGGCGGCTTTGGGTGCCGGCGGCAAGGAAATCGCTCTGCTCGAGTTGCTGCGGCGCAATCCGGTTGAAAAGAAGCTGGTCTTCGTCCATTACCGCGATACCCTCAATCACCTGGCAACGCTGCTGGAGCGCGAAGGGATCGGCTTCGCCCGCTTCGAGGGCGGCCTCAGCGGCCCCGAAAAGGACGCTGCCATAGCAGATTTCAAAGAGCGCGTACCGGTGCTGCTATCCACCGAATCCGGCGGCGAAGGGCGCAACATTCAATTCTGCAACACGCTGATCAACTTCGACGTGCCCTGGAATCCGATGACTATCGAACAACGGATCGGCCGCGTGGATCGGATCGGCCAGCAGCGCGAGGTATTCGTGTTCAATCTGGTGACTCGCGGCACGCTGGAGGAGCGCATCCTGGCTCTGCTCGAGGAGAAGATCTCCATGTTCGAGTTGGTCGTGGGTGAAGTCGGCGCAATCCTCGGCAGCGTCGAAGATGATCACGACTTTTCCGAAATGGTGCTCGACGCCTGGTTGAAGACCACCGAGGCCACCCGGACCGAGGCCTTCGACGCCATCGGCCGCCGCCTGGATGAGGCACGGCGCCATCATGAGAGCGCCAAGGCGCTCGACGATGCCCTGTTCGGCGAAGACTTTGAAACGGCGTGAGATGGGCCACCAGCGATGAGCGAATTGCGTGACTTCGTTGCCGAGATGCTGGAACGCCATGGCGCGGCGGTCGAGATAGTGGAACCCGATGGACTCGAGGCGCTGGCTCCGGAGCCGTTGCGGGGGGCAATGGACTGGCAGGAGTTCGTGCGACTCAGCTTTGGGAGCCGTCGCTCGCAGGACTCGATTCCGATCGGCCTGGAGGGCGACTGGCTTGATCGCTTCGGCGCCCTGCTCGGCGAACATGGCCGCTTTAGCGAGCGGCAGATCACGCTGCCAGGTGGGATAGGAGCGCCCGGCGATCCGCAGCGAATCCTCGACCATGCGCTCGATCTGCCCAATGCCGTCTGGCGGCTTCATAGCACAAAGGCTACCTTCACCCGCTGCCTTGTGATGGCATTCCGTTACACTGCGATATCCGATGAAAAACGCGAAGGGCTGATCTGGATCGCGTTCAACCTCGCCACCGGCGCCGCCATCGATGAGATCGCAGCGGGGCTGCGCGGCCTGTTGGCGCAGGAGCAGAATTGGCAAGCTCCCGAACCGGAAATACGCGTTGCAGCGGGGCCGGGGTGGGATCCGGCGGTGTTGCAATCGCGGGTCCGTCCGCTCCTTAACCATCGCATCGCGCAGGATCTGGGGCCGTTCCTGCAGGCGATGCGCCGGCGACTGGAACGCGACCGCAATCGCGTGCACGCCTATCATGACGAACTGCGCACAGTGTCGCTCAAGCGCCTGGCGGCGCTTTCGCTCGGTGGCGAGAAACAATCGCAGGCCGACCGGCAGCGCGAGACACTTCGGGTAGCGGCGATCGAGCGCGAGTACCGCGCCAAGCTTGACGATTTGCGCCATAACTATGCCTTGCGCATCACGGTGCAGTGGGTTCAGACGCTGGAGTTATATCTGCCCGTGCATCGTTTCGAGGTCCTGATTCGCCGGCGCAAGGGAGAACGGCTGATCCGCCTCGACTGGCATCCCCTGGTGCGGTTGACCGAACCGCCGCCATGCGACTGGGGAATGGGCCTCGGCCGCACCCGCATTGTCTGCGATGCAAAGCTGCACTTGACCGAACCCGCCGCACAGGCACCCTGCCCTTCATGCGGCAAGGAATGGTGCCGTGCCTGTCATCCGGGGTCGTGTCCACGCTGCGGCCGCGCGATAAAACGCGAGGATAGCGGCCTGATTCGAATCTGAAGAATAACTTCAGCTTGACCAAAAACCCAGTTCGGCGTCGATCTCGACGGTGTTCCAGCGAGCGCGCAACAGCTCGACCGGCCGCTGTACTATCCGAGACCAGAGCGCCCTGCCATTTGCGGATTTGACGTGGAAGGCTGTGTTTGATCGGGTCCCTCCTTTATCAGGCCACCTCCGCGCGGGCAAAGTCCGGCACAGTCGCCGAACTCCTTTTTAAGCACGGGCGCAAACACCGGACTTGAGGATTCGAAACCTCTCTCGACTGAGCAGATTGTACCCTTATGCTGTAAAGGGAGGAGAGTATGAGCCATCTTTCGAGCATTCATTAAGGCGTCGTGGTGCCGTCGGCGCAGGCCAGGGGGAAGACCCTACCGCGCGGTCCGTAGGCCGGCCACCGCAACGGTCGAGAACCATTCATCTCTAGACCGGCGAGTCAGTACCACCACAGAGCCTGACCGATATGTCCCGTCGACCGGACCTGCGCCCCAATGGATTAGCATGTCTTGAACGCCATCACCGTCCATGTCGGCACGCATGATCTCAAACATGAACGTGCGACCATGGTCGTATTCGATCGCAAGCACATCGGACCCTAAATCCGTCACCTTCGCTTCGCCGGCGTCGACCATGTCCTGAATCGATTTTCCCTTCAGCCTCGTCCTTTGCCCGGCGAAGTTCTCATCGCTTGTCATATCTTCCGTGACAAAGAGCAAAGTGGCTGGTAGCAGGGAAATGTCCGCTAAACCGACCCGCGGCTCATCTATGAAACTTCGCTCGGCAAGCTTGGCCGTTCTGAGAATGTGGAGGATAGCAAGAGGCTGCTTAAAGGTTTGAGAGGCCACTTGCATTTCGAAATTGGAACAGGCGTAAAACCCATTCGCCCTGGCCTCCTGAAATTCTCGAAGCGTAAACACTCGGACTTCGCTTTTATCGTCAGAAACGAGCCGCAGCCCATCCGGCATTCCAGAAGGAAGAGACAGTCTCACGCCGAGGTAACGTTCATAATCTGCCTTTGAAATCTCGCCAACCGGTTGGTCGCCGAATAGCTGAAAGGTCGCGCTTAACCGAAAGATACCGGCATTCACACGGGCTGCCGAGAGTGCAAGCGCGATCTCGTGCTCGGATAAATGGCCAGATTCAATCGCGCCTGCAATGGCGAAACGTAGCTTGTCGTTCTGATCTGCCTTCTTGAAGCGCTTGATCAATGCCTCGATTTGGCCCTTGGTCCGACGGGCAACACCAAGTTCGATAGCGGTTCGGCCCGACGGAAACGGCTGGGCTGACTTGCGCTCATTGCACGCTCGGCAACTGGGCTGCACGTTTTCGTACCCCAGAAGATTGAACTCGGCGGGCAAGCCTTGTTCTCCGCGAATACGGTCCCACTGCTCGTCATCCTTTAGCAGGGCCCGCGGCAGGATGTGATCAATTTGTAGCTCCGCAAAGGACAGGGGCTGACCGCAATAAGCGCATCGTTTGCCATGCGCCTCCCAAATGGCGCGTCTCTCAAAAGAATCATAACGTTGCTCTGCCATTCCGATGTTGTAATTCAAGCGTTTCCGACATGCCAGACTGCGACCTATCTGCCGCCGCCAATCCGGCGGATGCGGCGGGAGGCTAATAGATTGCGTCCGCTCTCACCAGCCGTCGCATCGAAACATGTGACGAAGGGCGGTACGCTTGCCCAATACCGGGACAATGGCACTCGTCTGCAGCGCTTCTCTCGCCCCCCTCAGGCTGGACGCACCGTTGCTCGGGACTTTGCGGTGAGGAAGGCGCGGATCGCTCTGACGGTGTCCGACGTGTACTCCAGCGCCATTCCGTGGCCGCCGCGAGGCAGTACCTGCAATTTGGCGCCGGGGATGAGGCGGGCAATTTCCGCTGACTGTTCGACCGGGGTGAGGATATCTTCGGCGCCTACCACGACCAGTGTTGGCGTGGTGACAGTAGGCAACGCTGGGCGCGCGTCGTAGCGGCGCAGCCCGTGTGCTTGCGCTTCAAAGCCTTCGATACTGGTCGGGTACGGGTCTTTCAGCCCCAGCTTCGCCGTCGCCACCGCGGCGGTGTGATTGCTCAGCCATCGCGGGGTGAAAACCCACGCGGCTCCGAATACCGTCTGCGACAATGGCTCGACTCCGCTGCGCTGAAGGGCGATGCGGCAGTCGAGCCATCGATGCTGCAGCTCGGTGTATGAGGGGAACGCGCTAAGCAGGACCGCACATTTGAGCTGGTCGCGATGGCGGATCAGCATCGACTGCAAGACGGATCCGCCCAGCGACCATCCGACGGCAGATACCGGGCCGACCTTCAGGTGTTCGATCAAGGCTGCCGCATCGTCACTCATCTGATCGATCGTGTAGGGCCCCGGCGGCACATCACTGCGGCCGGTCCCGCGGTTGTCAAACGTGATACATGAGAACGTGTCGCGCAGCATCGGAACAATCGGCGCCCACGACAATGAGTTCTGCCCCAGGCCGCTGATTAACAGCAGCGGCGGTCCGGCGCCTTCCACCTGATAATGGATCCGTATCCCGTTGACATTAGCTGTCGCCATTCCCCGCTCCTGCTGCAAGCCTGTGCCTGGAGTTTCTACATTTTGTGTGGGCTGTCACCCAATTTGCCGGTACATTCTGTTACCTATTTTGGCGGTTTGTCCACTAATTCTCTCCCCCTTCCAGGGGGAGAAGGGCGCCGCTGCGGCGCCCAAGAGAGGGTCCTTTTTCAGCGCGCATTCTCCAGCGTGGCGATTCAAAAATGGATGACGGTCCATATGAAGCGTGTCCGACCGCATTTTTGAGTTGCGCTATCTCTGCTCATCAACGCATTCGGCACGGATTAGCCATTTTGAGCGGGTCCAATCTTCCCCAGAACTCATGAATCGCGCGCAGAAGAATGCGCGCTGAAAACGGACCCCCTCTCGGCGCCCAGAAAAATGGGCGCCGTTCTTCCCCTGTCCGGGGAGAGAATTATGGCAAAATGTCTAAACTTCAGTCACAGGCAAGCCTGTGCCACGGGTCAGCTGAGGAAATCGTTCACCGTTGAAATGAACTCGTCCTCGGCCTCGATCATCGGCAGGTGCCCT
>DASZGF010000191.1:0-117070 GCA_035939115.1 Binataceae bacterium (SeqCode) | reverse complement strand
CTCATGGGCACTAGGCCAGGATAGTAACTGGGACCTCAAAAACTATCATTTCTATAACGCGTTCGCGTTCCTCAGCGGCCGATTTTGGCTGGATATCAACCCAGCGGGAAGACCAAGTTACTACAATCCCTTGATCGACGTCCCTTATGACCTGCTGGCGCGATACATGATCCCTCAGTGGCCGCGCCTAGTCGCCGCCTTTCAAGGGGTTCCCTTTGGCCTCGTGGTCTATTTCTGTTTGGCGATAAACATTCGGATCTTTCGGCAGCAGACGACACTCTCAGCGGTGACCGCAGTGCTCGCCACGGTAATAGGCGTAACTGGGGCGGCGACCGTATCGGGACAACCTTCAATGAGATTCACGTCGCCGCTCTTGTCCTGGCGGGCATTTACATGATGCTGCCAAAGGGCACAAGCGAAGACTCCGATTCGCCGTCCGCGGCTTGCCGGTCGAGCCTAGGAGGTGATCTTCTTCTTGGTGCCGCCGCCGCGCTAAAAGCCACCGCCGCTATCTACGCACCCGGCGCCCTCATAGGAGCCCTAGCTGTGCGCAATCAGCTTACTCGATCCGCGAGCCCCTTGCTCTCCTTTTGTTTAGGCTGGGCTGTTGGCTTTGTGGCAATGTTCGGCTGGTGGGGTTATCGCGTCTTTCAGGCCACTCACAACCCCGTTTTTCCGATGCTTAACAATCTGTTCCGGTCCGATTGGTTTCCACCGGTCGACTTCTTCTGGCGTCAGCCCCATGGCCTGTTCAAGATTATCTTCTTTCCATTTTTCTGGTTTGACAGCAACTATGAGGTCGCGCAAGCTCATCTGCGATGGGCGCTTCGCGTCCGCGATGTTGGCCGTAGTTCTTCTATTCACGCTGCCCGCCGCGCGGCGTCTCTTTCAACTCCGTACGGGTAATGTGCCCGCACGACGCGCGAACCCGGGTCTCGCCACACCCGCACGTTTCCGGTTCGTCCCTCCTCCTCCTGAATTGTCCCCGAACGGGGCGGGGGCGCCGGATTAAGGAGGTACGCACGTGGACGCTGTTCGAAATGTCTGTTCCCAACAAACTGGACTCTGTTCCCGGAGAACCAAGTCTGTTCCCACCCCTTCTATATATGAGAAGGAACAGACATTAAAAACGCCGAATTAATCAATAATTGCAAGGAAATGTCTCCCCGGGAACAGACATTCGCTACACCCCCTAAAAACCATGTCTGTTCCCGGAATTCCCGGCCCCAGAGGGGGGCCCAAATCCTCCGCAGGACGCGTCCGAAGGTTCAAACCCACCACTTGTAACGATTCGCGTTGACGACGGCGTGCGCGAGCGCATTGGCAGGCAATGGCCTAAACGCCATTGCCGACGTTACGCAACTGAAAACTGTACTTTCAGTAACGTTACGAAAGTCGCCATGAGCGTCACGTTACGAATATCCAGGCACTTTTTCTGAATGTGGATACCAAGGCCGAGCTGCAGGGTCCTGCCTGCGAGGGGGCGGGCTCGGAGTTTTCCTGGCCGCGGTCCTAGGACCCCGTGCCCCGTTCGGTGCATTCCATCCTAGATCGCCGTGGGAATAGGTCTGTCCAGTTTGGTTCTGGACCACCAGTGATTTTTGACCACCACTTTGACCACCAAGGCCAACGGCTTACGCGGACGATGGCGGACGCGGTGGAGTCCAAGGTCCTTTAAAACCCGGCGTTTCAGTAGTGCGTGGACACTGGCGGACACCACCCAAGCGAACTCTCACGTCGGTAACGCGGGTTCGACTCCCGCTGGGATCACCAAACAAAATCAAGCACCTTTCAGGTTACGCTGATGCGCGAGTCTTCCTATTACGCAATGAATGGCATCCAGGGCTGCGGGCTACAGGCTTTGCACTGGATGCCAAAATTGGAAACGACCGGTCGCATTTATGGATGACGCTAGCAAAAGAGCTGCTCTCAGCAAGGTTCCGGAAGTCACCTTCTCCTTTTGGATCATCAAAATCGCTGCCACGACACTGGGAGAAACCGGCGGTGATTCTGTCACCATGACACTAAATTGGGGTTATCTGGCCGGAACCATTCTCTTCCTGAGCTTCCTCGTCGTCCTGGTCATGGCGCAGATTTTTGCGAAGAGGTTCCATCCTTTTCTCTACTGGGCCACAATAATCGCTTCGACCACTTTCGGCACTACTATGGCCGATTTTGCCGATCGCTCTCTTGGTATCGGCTACACCGGCGGCTCGACACTGTTGTTCGTGTGCCTCGTCGCCGTGCTTGGTCTTTGGTATTGGTCGGAGGGTACGATCTCGGTGTACACAGTGACCACGCCGAAGGTCGAAGCATTCTACTGGGCGGCCATCACTTTCTCACAAACACTCGGCACTGCGCTCGGCGACTGGATCGCTGATACTGGCGGGCTTGGCTATAAAGGCGGCGCGCTGGTGTTCGCAGCAGGCTTGGCGGTGATCGCCGGACTGTACTTCTGGACCAATGTATCGCGAGTGCTGCTTTTTTGGAGTGCCTTCATTCTCACACGGCCGCTTGGCGCTACCGTCGGCGATTTTCTGGATAAGCCTGCGAACCAAGGCGGTCTGGCTTTCAGTCGGCCACTGGCATCGGCGGTAATCGCTATATTCATTCTCGGCTGTCTGTTCGTGCTGCCGCAGCGTGCAGGGCAACATCCGCAAGCATCTGGCGCGGCCGGCGGATAAAGACGACGGCCTCCGCGGCCGACCGACAAGTCTCCCGTTTCGTCGCGCCGCCTGCTGCTTCCGCTTCGAGTGGCTTTTGCCACCTATCCGCTCGACACTGCTCTTCGTGTGCCTCGTCGTGTACATGGGAGTCCGCGCGACTTTTAACAGCGCCGCTGGTTCGCAGAATGTCGCGCCAGCCTCAAGTGTGGCCAGGTTTAACGGGACAGTAAGCCATTCCTCTACGGCTTCTGCACTGGGGTGACGTTCTGCTGTCATCCCAGCAAACCCGGGACCAGCTTGCCGGCTGTCGCATGATATGCGACACTCAAAACTGCCGTGATCAGGAGCTTTCGGAGCAAAGGCCTAAAGGACCTGTGGGAAAAGGGCAAGAGCGCGGGCATCCGGCCCGACCTCCGCAAGCGCATCGAAAACCGCTCGGAGGTGCTCGATAGCGCGCTTCACCTGTCTGACCTGACCGGCTTCGGCACGCATCCGCTCAAGGCCACGGATCCGCAGCGCTACAGCATGGCCGTAAACGGTACGTGGCGCATCACGTTCGAGTTCCGGGACGGGGATGCTTACCTGGTTGACTTGGAGCAATACCACTGAGGGAGTTTAGGCCATCATGGCTGAGTATTTGGTCGAACCTAAGAGCCGCACGCGGCCGCCGGTCCATCCCGGCGTCATCTTTGGCGAGGAAATCATGCCGGGGCTGCGCGCGCGCCGCACGGTGGGCGAAATCGCGCGTCTGTTGGGGGTAAGCCGGGCCACGCTGCATCGGCTGATGGCCGGCGAAATTGCGATGAGCCCCGAGATGGCGGCGCGCATCGGTAAGCTGGTCGGCAATGGCGCCGGGCTCTGGCTGCGGTTGCAGGCCAAGTATGACGAATGGGAGGCGACGCGGCGGCTGGCTAAGGAACTCAGCGCGATTCCGACATTGGGCGGCGAATCAATACCGGCAAAGCCCGCCGCGCCGGCTGGGCAATTCAAACTGCCGCGGCCGCGCAAGCGTGCCATGAGGTAAAAGCCTAACGCTTCCAGGCCTTGTCGCGGATCACCTGGCGGGCGGCGTTTTGGCCTGGGGTGCCCATTACGCCGCCGCCTGGGTGGGTTCCGCTGCCGCAGAGGTAGAGCGCCTTTAGCGGGGTGCGGTAGTCGGCGAAGCCGGGGACCGGGCGCATGCTGAACATCTGGTCGAGCGTCAGGCGGCCGTGAAATATGTTGCCGCCCGTCAAGCTGTACTCGCGCTCGAGATCCAACGGGGTCAGCACTTCCCGGTACAGGACCGCGTGCTTGATATTCGGTGCGTATTCGGCCAGGACCGCGAGGCAGCGGTCGCCGAAGGCTTCGCGCTCTTGGTCCCACGTCGTCCCGGTTTTCAAATGATATGGCCCATACTGCACGAATATATTCATCACATGGCTGCCCGGCGGCGCCAGGGTATCATCGATAACACTGGGGATGGTGCATTCAAGGATCGGAGCCCTGCTGGGCATGCCTGCGATCGAATCGGCGAACGCCCTCTCCATGTACTGCATATCCGGACAGATATGAATCGTCCCTCGGTGTTGAGGTCCCGGCTCGATGCCGGGGCAGGCCTTGAAGTCCGGCAATTGCGACAGCGCCAGGTTGATTTTTACCGATGCGCTGTCGTAGTTGATTAGCCGCACCTGGTTAATAAATTCGACTGGAAGTTCCTTACTGTCGATCAGCCGGTTGTAAGTGATGTTAGGATCGGCGTTGGATACAATCACTTTAGCCTGATACTCCGCTCCGCCCTCGATGACTACACCCACAGCCGCGCCCTGGCGGACTTGAATTTTCTCTACCGGGGCACCGGTGAAAATCTCCACCCCAAGATGGCGGCAGGATTTCGCGATAGACTGGCTCAGTCCCCCCATCCCCCCTCTCATATAGCCCCACACGCCGCGTGCGCCGTCGCATTCGCCCATCACATGGTGAAACAGGACATAAGCGGTCCCCGGCGTGGTGGGGCTGGCATTCGCGCCGATGATCGCGTCAGTGGCAAGAGTCGCCTTGAGCTCGTCGCTCTCGAACCAGGCGTTGAGCATATCCGCGGCGCTGCCCGCCAGCAGACGCATGATGTGCGGCCAGCGTCTTTTCAAGACCGCGCGTTTCTTAAATATGAAAGGTAGATAGCTCGACAGATCGGACCATCGGATGCGGGCGAAATTCGGCGGAATCATGCGCATGATCGGTTCGAGAATGTCGGCTATCTCGATCAGGAAGGCCTCGTAGGCGGGATAGGTTTCCGCGTCCTTGACGGAAAATTTTGCGATCTGCTCCCGGCACATGCGCTTGTCTGGGCCCAGGAACAGATGCCGTCCGTCCGGCAGCGGCGTGAAGCTCGAAGGGTTGCGCGGCAACATCTCGTAGCCGAATTGCTTGAGCTCAAGGTCAACCACGATCTCGGGCCGGAACAGACTGTTAACATAAGCGCAGGTGGAAATTTTGAAGCCGGGCCATTTTTCCTCGGTCACCGCGCAACCGCCTTCGATATACCTCTTCTCGAAGACGGCGACCTTCAAGCCCGCTTTAGCCAGGTATCCAGCGGTAACCAGTCCGTTGTGGCCCGCGCCAATCACAATCGCGTCGTAGATGCCGGGCCTGCCTTGATTCATGAAGCGCTTCTCGCGGGCTTCTCTGTACCACGCCGGAGATGATCTCCGGTAGCGCGGAAAAACCTCCCACTTTTTTCCAAGTCCCAGGCTCCCGTCCCCTGCAAGTCCTGCGCGACCGTGCCTGCATGCTCGATGAATTTATCGAAGTATCTGAAAAAGATTGCTGTAATCGTCGGTCCACATTCGCACCGCGGACTCCCCGTCCAGCGGCTTCATGCGCGCAGATATGGCAGGCTGGCCGAGAACCTTGGTGTTGCGCGCGAGCAATACCCAATCGCTGGTTTCGGTGAACCTGTCGGTCGGCTGATCATGCACCCATCCCGCGTGCAGGTTAAAGTAGTCCGCCGACTGCTTCAGGACCGGCCGCAGATCCAGATAGCGATTGCTGATATGCAGGGCAAGAACGCCGTCGGGCGCGAGTTGCTGCAGGTACACGGCGAAGGCTTCCCGGGTCAGCAGGTGTACCGGAATAGCGTCGCTGGTGAATGCGTCGATCACCAGGATATCGAAGTTCGGGGAGCGCCGGTCCGCTATTTCGCGTTCCATCGAAAGACGGCCGTCGCCTGCGACTACATCCACGTGCGCGCGCGAATCGTGCACATACGTGAAGTAACTGTTCCTGCCTGCGGCCACTTCGATGATTGCGGGATCTATTTCGTAAAAACGGATGTAATCTCCCGCTTGGCCGTATGTGGCGATAGTGCCGGCCCCAAGACCAACGATCCCAACGCGAAGCGACCGATCACGGGGCGCCGAGGCCAGGCGCCGCGGATGCTGGAGCATCAGCACGCCGATGCCGCTGCTGGGGCCATAGTAAGTCGTTGGCCGGTGGCGCTTGTCCGGCGCAAGAAACTGCATGCCATGCCGGATGCGGCCATGGCGAAGCACGTAGCTACGCCAGGCTGGCTCTTTCGTGTTCTGCGCCATCACCGTGAAGGCGCCATAAAAGTTTCGGTTTGCGAACACGCTTACCGAAAGTCTCGCTGTGACGTTGACTAGCAAGAGACTCCCGACGACGAACAATCCCACTGCCGCCGACACCGCGACCAGCCCGTATCCTTTACGGATCTCCGATGATTTGTACTCCCGAAATGCGGCGGGCGCGGCAAGAAGGACGACCGCAGCCGCCATCAGGTTATAATAAAGATAAGGGTGAGTACCTCCCGCGCGGGGAAGGATCAACTCGGGCAAGAGCACCGCGGCGGCCAGGAGTGCCAGCGCCGCAATGGGTCTGCGTTGGTTGATCCACGAGTGCTGGTCGCGGATAAGGACCATGACCAAGATAGCAGCGCACGCACCGATCGAAAGCTGAAATTCCCAGTATCCGCGGAAGAGCCAGGGGGCAATCATCGCGCCGAAAAGACTTCCCAGCGCTCCTCCGGCGGAAACCGTCAGGTAGAAACTCGTCAGGCGAGCCTTCCCCGGCTTGAGTCTGACGAGTTCCCCATGACACACCATGCAGGAGCAGGCCAGAAGAAACAGGTAAATTGCGCCCTGCGAGAACATATTCATGCCGGGCTGGTACAAAGCCCTGCAGGACAGGACGATCGCGCCGGCCAGAAGAGGGTTGAAGATGGCGCGCCTGTACCAATGCTCATTGCCGAAGCACACGATAAACGACAACAGGTAGATGGCGAGCGGCAGAATCCACAAAAATGGAACTGCCGCGATATCCTGGCAAAGCTCATTGGTAACCGCCAGGAACATCAGCGATGGACATGCGGCCAAAGCGATCCAGATTAAGTAAGTCGCGGAGGTGGCCCGCGATTCCTCACTCTGACCGGCGCGCGAGACGGATTGCTCATCCTCAGCGCTCGGGAACACTCCATCGCGGCGGCGCAGAGCGAGAGCACACATTGCGATCCCCAGCGCGAAGAACAGATAAAGCGCAAACCACAGCTGTGCCTGCAAACGAAGGTTTAGGGTCGTTTCCACCAGGAATGGAAAAGTCAGCAGCCCGAGCATCGCACCCAGGTTGGATAGGGCATAGAGCGGATATGGAGAGGAATCCGGGCGCGCGTCGGCAAACCAGGTCTGGAGCAGCGGCGCCGTCGCCGACAGAATAAAAAAAGGCAGGCCGACGCCGGCCAAAAGCAGCATGAGGATGCGACCGACCGGCCTGGGTCTGCCGGCTTCCAGCTTGACGGAGGCATGATGGGCGAGTGCCACACTATCGCCAGCGCACTCATCGAAAGCACGCAAATCGCTAACAATGTAAGGTGTATCGCCGCCTGTGTGCGCGGCCGCAAACCGGTCCCGATCAAGTGTGCGTACGCGTAGCCGCCAAGCAGCATCAATTGAAAGAACAGAATACACGTGGTCCAAACCGATTGAGCCCCTCCAAACCATGGCAAAATGAACTTGCCCATCATCGGCTCAACCTGGAACAACAAGAACGCCGAGACGAAGATCGTGGCTGGATACGCGGCAATCGTCACCGCTCGTCCGGCGGCAATCACGGGGCGCGAGTTGGAAGCGCGGGCGCCAATAGGCAGATATCTAGCGAGGCTTTCCACCGTTGCCTCGATTATTGGAAAGATACGCTACAGATATCAAAGTCACTCCACTATCGTTTTGCGAAGTTCCAGGACCCTGGTGCGGCCCCAGGGCTGTTTCAGGGCGAAATCCACCCAGCGTTCAACGCCGGATGGAGCAAGACCGATGCCGCGCCGATTCCTATCAGGAGTTAAGCATTCCGCGGCAAACGAGGTCGTGCACGGAAGGTGAGCTGTTACGAAACGGTACACGGCATGATCCGCCATGAGACAAGCGCTAAAGGCCGGCTATGACGAAGGGTAGGCGACGCGGCGGCTGGCTAAGGAACTCAGGGCGATGTCGACGTTAAGGGGAATCAAACTGCCTGGGCGCGGAAGGCAGCCGATGCCGATCGTAAATGATTTGCGCAGCGACCAGTCCGCGACAGCCGTGGCGGGACAACAGGAGTGGCCGGGAACTGTCACGCTCCCGGCCACTCCCTTCTTCAGGTCAAGTGGTCAAGGCCTACCAGGCTCCCCACGTAGGTAGATACAACTGAGTGAGAGTACCGGCGTTGTCATTGACATACGCGAATTTGATTGGGGCCAGGGCATCGGAGTTTTGGTCCAACGCAAGATTGAAGGCCCCGCCGTTGGCGTGGTCAATGGAATACTGCGCGACGAATTGGCCGAATGGGCCGATTGGCGCAAATTCAACGATCTCACTTGGTTCGTTCACGTTAACGTTGTTCGAATCAGCCTGAGCACTGAGCAGGTCTCCGTTAGGCGCGATTGCCAACCCGAGTGGCCCGTGCAGATGCTTATTATCGTAATAAACCACTTTGCCGGTGCCTCCTGAAGCCGTGAGGGTATCTGCTTTCGCCACCGCGTAAATCGCACCGCCTCCACCGATAATCTGGTCGCTTACGTAAAGCGTGTGAGTCTCTTCATTAAACGCAAGACCCGACGGCCCGACCAGTAGAAACGTCGCATTGTTGAAGTGGCTATAGCCGCTGGCGATCACGGTTATGGAGCTTACGGTAAAGCTCGGAGTAAGCGTAAGGTTGATGCGCACGACCGTGCCGTTCAGGTTGTTGGAGACATACACCTCCGCCGCATTTCCGTCGTCGTCTATTGCCATCCCCCAGGGGCCGTCGAGCAGGGAAGAAGTGATCTTCGTCACCAGCTTGCCATTGCTGTTAAGCACCGTAATTGGGCCCGGTTTTACCGTGGCGAAGGTGCCGTCGGTGGTGGAGATGGATCCGACCAGGACGAATCCCGCCCGCAGAATACCCAGGGCAGCGGTAAGTCCCGGCGTCAAGCCTCCGGCGAAAAGGGCCGATGTGCGATCCGGCCTTATATTGATGATGGTGGTGCCAGTCCCCTGAAGGTTGGCGCCGTTGTTGAAATTTGCGACCAGCGCGTCGCCCGGCTGAACGGTGTCATCCGGAAAGCCCGGGGGCACGAAGACGAGGCCGTATGGGTTTTGATCGCCGTTGCCCGGGTTGGTTGACAGTTGCAACGGGACGATGGGCAAGGCGAACACCGTTCGCGCTTGTGGGAAGATTAGCAAGATCGCCGCGGCGAAGGCGCATAATAGCCTCGCCTTGGCACGATGATTCGCCCCCTTGCGACCTTGCCTGAATGGATGGCTGCTTTGTGGTGGATCATTGTTGTTCCTCCATTACAGTTAAGAAACATCTACAGAGCTAAAAGCTCCGATATTTAGCAGGCAGTCGATAAACAAAGGTCAATGGGTGTTGAAGGGCACAAATTAAATCAATTCGTTGACCTGCGGGTTTGAGAACATGGCTTCACCCGGCTGTTAGCAGTACGATCCTTTAGAGCCTGAAAGCTACATTTTGTCAGTAACCTATGTCAATTAAATTCTGATCGATGGTAATTAAATTTCTATGTCGCACTGACTCAATTTGTTTTAACCGGTCATGGTCGCTTCTCTAACGAAAAACTTAACGCCGTCCTGCACCCCAAAGAGGAGCAAACGCATGCATGAGGAACCCGAACACACAAAAAAGTGCGCGCATAGAGCGGGGAGACCATCGGCTTTTAGGTGTCGGAGCGCACTGCCGCCAATCGTCCGCGACCGGCAAATCTGGTCATTCCGGTATTTATCTGTCCGTGGCAGCAGGTTTTGACGCTGGCTTGGGAGGATTCCCGAAAGGCCTCCGCGCCAATGTGTTCCTACGCTTACGGAATGATCATTTTCGCGTTGCGACCAGCACCGCTTGCGTAATGGACGGTCCTCTCGAGCGAGGTTCGCCGCAACTCGCCCATCGATTAAACGCCGACGCTTAAACCGACGGCGACTCCGACCAAACCTCCTTAAGCGGGGTACTGAGAAAGCGATATTAGAGTAGAGAATTGGTGAGATTTACTTGTATTAGGCAATTACGGCGAGCATGAAGAATGCAACGCCATCGGCGCGGTGCCCGAGCCGATGGGCGCCTCGGTGCGCTGCGCGACGATCAGGCTATGCCGGTGGTGAAGCAAAACGCGCCCGCCGCGTGCTGCAGAGCCTGGCGCTCAAGCCAGACCCGGAGTCACCGTTTTCCCGCGGCCTGCTAGCGCCGGCCTCCCGGCCAGTTCGAGCCGTTCAAATGATATAGAAAACCGGAGCCGCTATTGGTCAAGTAACTGAGGGCTCCGCTGTCATACCAGCCCCCGGAGTAGTGAGTAGCGACGCAACCCAGACCGAGGTACTGCATGTTGGTCTCGCTGGTAAACAAGTTTACCGGCCCGGCCTGACCCGACGGTACAAGGCCGCTGGGGTTGGACCGCGCCCGCGAGACCGCGTTCAGATAATCGGAGGAGTTACCAAAAAAGTTGGCGTAGTCGCCATTGGCGCACGCCCGGTACTTGGCCCAGCGGTAGTCCTCACCCCAGGCGGTCGAGACCGCCAGCATCGGCCAGGTGTACCATTCGTAGGCGTTGGCTTTGGACTGAATGATGCTCCAACTCGCCCAACTCGAGGAGCACGTGGACCCGTTGGCGTTCTGGCCGCCATAGGCGTTGGGACCGATGAACGTCCCGCTGCTATTCGTTACTGCAAAACCGAGGAAGCTCAGATTAGGCGATTCGCCACCCGAATTTGCGTCGGGGTTGCCGCAGTCTCCCCCCTCATGACAGCTGCTACCGCCATGCAGTTGGGCGCACGCATTAGTCCAACTCCCGGTCTCTTCCGCGGTTTCAGCATAGGCCCAGTCTTCATCGACGCCCCACTTGCACGCCGCCCAGCGAATGATGTCCTGGGTGGTGCCCGCATAGTTGCCGTCAACCGCCGCGAAGTCCGACGCCGGCGCCAGGCCATTGCGGCCGGCGTTGGCGTAGAAATAAGACGGGGTCGTCCAGATTTGGTTATTGGCGTTCCAGCCGGTGCCGTCGTTGGCGTTCTCCGCGGTAGTCTCCGGAAAGTTCGACTGGTTGGCCAAGGTGGCGCAGGTCGATTCCGCCGGCATCGAAGTGTTGGGCGCCAGATTATCCAGGTGGGCGCCCGGCGTCGCCGTAGCCGTCGGCGACCCATTGGGCGTGGCAGTGGGCGAAACGCCAGTGGGCGTCGGCGTTGCCGATCCATTCTGAACGTTCAGCAGTTCCGAGGCGGTGCCAAGAATGAGGCTGTTAGGATTCACGCTCTGACTGGTCACCTCAACGGTGTGTATGCCATTGGAGAACGTTGTGCTGTTGAAAATGATGGTGCCTGCCGGGAAATCGTTAACATGCGAGCCGTCCACATAAAAACTCTCAAACCACATTCCCGAGCAGGTGTCGCTGGTAGTTATCGGAACACTTCCGCTCACCCCGGCGTTCTGGGCAGGCGCAGTAATACTTATACAGGAGGCCGGCGCGGGGCTCGGGGTCGCCGTGGGGGGAGCAGCTGTGGCAGTGGGAGCGGCACTGAGTGTCGGTGTGGGCGCGCGTGTATGAGTCGGGGCAGGCGTATGAGTCGGGACGGGCGTGCGGGTAGGAGTTGGAAGTCGCCTACTCCTCGCCTCGGCGCTTGAAACAAAAACAAAAAGTAGAAACGAGGCAGCGACAAAAAACCTCTTCAAACACACGTACCGTCTGAAACTGAGCATTTTACTCCATTGGGACACATTCGGGTCCATAGCCAATTGGCTCGCGAACCGAGGCTTGCCAGGGCCGGCGAACAGGCAGGAGTCCTTTTCTTTCCTCTAAGGTCTACACGTCAGCGATTCCACCGCAACAAAAAGTAGGACAGATTAAAAAGTTTGTCAAGAATGCAAACTTAATTTTTTTACGTGCGATGGCTTAAAACGGGCATTAACTGCCTCTATCCACGACTTGGACTTAACTTCTGCTAACTTCTGCTAACCCAATTGCCAATTCCTCAAGAAAGAGAACCGGATGCGGGAGCGACTCAGGCTGCCTTAAACAGCGCGAGGGCAGCAGTGCAGTGGTTTCAGCGAATCGGTTTCTGGCGTCTTGGCGCTCGGTACGTGGCGGTGTGTATGCCGAGTCGAGCGCTCCCATCGCGCCGACCATCGCCCGCTCTGGCGCGCGACCCATGGAACACAGACGTTTACCCCGAGCCTCGCTGCGCGTGCATGATTTGTCTGACCAATAGCGTTCGTAATGGCAGACAAATCAGAGCCGTAGAGAAGGCGAAGGGTCCTTGGGCAAGATCAGGCCAGATTGTTCGCCTTAGGCTCAAGGATGAAGAAAAGCAGAGACGATTAAGACCGCTCGCTTACGCTCGCGGCTCTGAAGGCCGCGTCGGGTAGGCTGTCCAACCTGTCGCTCCGAGACTTGAAGCCTGTAACTGGATGGCCTCCAAATCAGTGGGACAGGCGAGCCGCCTGTCCCACTGATTTCAGCGCACCCGCGCTCCAGCCGTAGCTTATTTTCCACCTACTCTATCAACCGTCCCGGATCAGGCAGAGAGCATCGACTGCTCAGCGCAAAAGCACTCAGAATTGGGGGCGTCCATGTATAACTCCAAGGGCAGGCTGGACAGCCGGCCTCTCCACGCTGGACGGGCACGGGCAGGGACGCCCGTCTCACGTGTCTGGATTGCACTGGCCGAGCCAGCTGAAGTCCTTGAGTCTCAGTTCCCGTGCCCGAGGTCTCGACATTTTCGCGGGGTTAGAGGAGCCGGCGGAAATCCAACCGGGATTGAAGTTAGGGTCCCTGGTGAGACGCCGTCCACTGACTGGCAAGGAGCTGGGCTTCTTTGATCTGCTCAGGAGTCATTTCCGCGGCTATGGCATCGCGAAATTTTCCCGCGTTATCGGCGCCAGCGGCGATTCCAAGACTGAATCACATATAGGCCTGGACATTATCCCGTGGCGCTCCCCGGCCGGTGCCATACAATAGCGCAAGTTTATACATGGCGGGCGCATGCCCCAGATGAGCCGCCTTGCGGTACCATTTAAAGGCCTCCGGATAATCCTGCGCTACACCCAAGGCGCGGGAATACACCTCACCGAGGTTATTCATGGCCAGGGCACTGCCCAGGTCAGCACCCTTTCGAAACCATTTGATGGCTTCGTCAATGTCCTTCGGAACACCAGCCCCGGAAAAGTACATTACCCCGATATTACAGTGCGCCGTCTGGTCTCCCTGGTCAGCCGCCTTTTGGTACCATTTCAGAGCTTCAGCAGGGTCCTGCTGCACGCCTGCGCCGGTCTCGTAAAGGAGACCCAGCTTGCCTTGGGAGAGGGCGTCGCCCTGCGCCGCGTATTGCTTCAGCATCCGGATTGCTTCCGGGCTCACAATTGAATCGGGGGCAGGGTAACCGTTTTTGCGAGCGCCTTCTATCAGAGTTAGGAGTTCCGCTTTCCCCGGCTCGGTGAGGGTAAACGTCTTTAATTGTTCGAATGCCTGGGGTGCCTGCGGCGGGGAATCCAGGCCCAACGGAACTTCACGCGCCAATCCCAGCCGCTCCAAATGCGAATAGAATATGTCGTTGCCGCTATCCTTCGCGGTTCCAATCTGGGCCTCGCCTGCCTCTTGGAGGTACATTTGCAGAACAGACAGATCCGACGGCTTTAAACTCCATATAAGTCCCAGGATGGCTCGTTGGTCGTCTTGAGAAAGTTGCATTCAGTTTCATCTCCCACCCGACCGGCTCTGAACCGGGCTGTAAGCCGTGACCGCTCAACGGCATCCCCCGTTGCGAAGCGCGCTCGGAGAGCTGTCCATGCAGGGCATCAGCCGACGTCGCAGCGCAAATCGCCAAGGGCGGATAATATTCGGGTATCAAAGGAGTCTTCAAGAGCGATCCAGTGCCTCGCAGCGGGGCTGGCGCCGTTGCTCTTAAGTGAATCGTTACTGCTTAACGAGCTTCGGTTTGAGAGTAAAATCAACGCCATGATGCGCAACTATAGCGGCGCCGCGATTGAGGCGGCCGTCTTTGCAATTTTGTGCGGATGCGTAACAAGAGCGATCGATTCGCGGCCGGCTCTTGCACAGGAACCTTTCGGAGCAAGTTCCCCGCTATCGCGCCCGCAGTCCTGCTCTTCGTATGCCGACTGCCCGCGGGGGATGATTTGCGCGGGCGCCGGTGGCGGCGCGACCGGGAGCTGTATGTCGCCCAGCCAGATGCCCCAGGCCCGTCCCGCCTACGACTCGCTTCCTCACGGTTACCTGGGGTCGATTTATGGCCATCCGATAATCCAAGGGCAACCGCCCGTCGGCGCGCCGCCGTCTGACGCCGGCGGTGTGTGGAACATGAAGGATGGAACCTACCGGCCTCCGCGGGGAGGCAAATGGGCCTACCGTCACGGCGGCGCAAACGGCTTCGAGGGCACTTGGGTTTACGCTCCGTAAAGACGCCTGGGCGGGCGCGGGACGCCGATTTCACAGGCCGGTTTGATCATCCAGTTGGCGGGACTTCGCCTAGCTTCGGCGGCGTGCGATACCTTGTCAGCGCGCTTGTTGGCGATCGAGGATACCCCACAGGCGTTTCCAGGACTGCGCCCCCTGCTGATGCCGGCGGCGTTTTTCATCGCTCTGATCCTCTTTCAGCTCATACCCCTGCCGTTTGCCTTGGAGCGGATGCTTTCGCCTTCAACGTGCCATTTATATGCGACCAGCCTACCGGGTTGGCCGGAGCGCGATTCCTATTCCGACCCTGCCGTGAGCGGATCCCGCCAGGTAGGACTCCGCGAACAGAACACCGTTCCGGTGTTACCCGATCGCACGTTTCCAACGAATCAGAGCCACGAAGCGTCGGCGTTGCGGTCCCCGGCTGGCATCGACGCAATCTCCCGATGGCGTCCAATCTCGATCGCGCCCGCCCTCACCGGCACCGCCGCCCTCAAACTGATTGCCTACTGTTGCCTGTTTTTTCTCGTCCTTTTCTATCCTTTCCCGAGATATCCACGACCCCTGGGCGAGCGGCGCTTTTGCCGGCGCCTGTTGAAGATCATTCTGATCATGGGACTGGCGGTCGGATCTATCGGTCTTTTGGAGCAGGCCTTTTGGAACGGCGCGATTCTGTGGCTCTATGTGCCGTATGATTGGGGTCAGCCGCAGCCGGGTTTAGATTCAAGGGCGTTGGGCCCGTTTGTCAATCCCAACCATTTCGCCGCCTATTTGAACCTGATTTTGCCGCTCGCCCTCGCCGGCGCTTTGTTTCAGACATTTCTGAGCCGTCGCCGGAATTCGGGAGATTCTCTGCGACTGTTGTGCTTTGGGGCCGTGTCAATCCTGTTCTCCGCTGTTGCCCTGAGCCTGTCGCGGGGTGGCTGGATGGGAGGGTTCCTGGCGGCGTCGATGGTGATTTGGGCGGCATTGCTGGCGCGCTGGCGCGGACAATCAGGGCGTGGCGGAATTTGGTGGAGGATACCCGGCGCGCTTTATGTCGTCTTGGTGCTCTGCATCGTGGCCGGTTCCGCGCTTTACACGGCTCCCACAGTGCCGACCGCAGTCAGTGCCAGGCTTGAAGCCACTATCGAAGAGCCCGACTTTTATTCACGGATTGGTTACTGGAGGGATTCGCTGGCGCTAATTCGCGACTTTCCCGCGCTTGGAGTGGGGCTGGGATGCTTTCAGGATCTCTTCCCTCGCTACCAGAGCCCGCCATGGACAGCGTCTTCGGTGCGCGAGGCGCATAACGATTACCTCGAACTGCTGGCCGAAGCGGGTGTGGCGGGCCTGGCCCTGCTCCTGTGGTTTTGCCTGGCGGCCGGTAGCCGCATCTATCGCGGCTTGAGAACCTTGCCCGCCGAGGTTTTACCGGTGGTCGTCGCATTGATAGCGGGGCTGTTCGCGATGGCTTTTCAGGAGCTTTTCGACTTCGCGCTGCAAATCCCCGCTAATGCGGTACTGTTCACGATCCTGCTCGCGATCGCATTGCGCTTGTGCGGCGCCACGCGCGGCGATGGTTCTGAAGAAAGTTACCCCGCTTTCACAGTGCGCCGAGTGGCGGGCGGCGTTGGCGCGGCAGCGATGGTTCTGATTGTCGTCGCACTCGGGCAGGACAGGACTCCCTATCCCTACCTGCCTGCTCTGCCTCGCGACGCGCGCACGGCGCAGGCGTTGATCCGTGAGCATCCGGCCCGGTCGATGCCTCACCTTTGGTATGCGGCGCTGGAGCACGGCTCCGCCGCCGGCCAAATAAGGGAACTCGCAATCGCCGCGTCGTTGGACCCCAACAATCCGTTGATTCTCGACCGCTATGCGCAGGCGCTGGCAGCAAACGGCGCCACGGACAGCGCTCTGGCGGAACTTACGCGTTCAGTTTTTGTGAACCCATCGATGGCGGACCACTTCTATTTGCAGTCCGACATGATCCCATGGCTCTCGATCGAGGAGCGCAAAGCGATCGATGCCGGGTTCCAAATGGCAATCGCGCACAAGTTCAACGGCGCCAGCCCGGCGTTAGCAGCATTCTGGGCCGACCTACACCATGATGCGGCCGAGGCGGACGTGCTGGCCCAGGCATCATCGGCGGCAGACCAACCCTCGCGCCAGGCGGAGCTTTTACTCCAGGCCGGGACCGCCTACTTGCAGGCGGGAGAGACGGCGCGGGCCGCGGCCGCCTTTAAACAGGCCGCCCGGATCGAGCCTTCCAACCCAAAACCCTATGAATACCTCGTGACCCAAATCCTGGCCCCGCGAAGGGATATCGATTCCGCCAGGGCGGTAGTCCAGATCGGGCTGAACAACGACGCCGATCCGTTCAGGCTTTATCTATCATTGGCCCAGGTTTACGAACGGCTTGGCGACGTCAGCGGCGCCGAGGCCGCGCTGCTGCAGGCGGCCAGGCTGAATCCCGGCGACCGTTACGACTACGATACCCTGATGCGTCTGGCGGATTTGGAGATCAGGGCGAAGCATTTCGACAAGGCGGCTTTTTGGATGCGTCAGGCGGTCGAGGTGCGGCCCGGCTCGGCCGAAGTGCTTTATCAATTGGCGCTGGCGGAGGAGACTGACTACGAATATGGCCAGGCGCTGCGCGATCTTGCCCGGGCGATAAGCCTGGCGCCGCAGGACGCCGGGATGAGGAATCATTACCGGGATATGCTGCGCATGATCGCCGCTCACTCCGACCACAACCATTCCTCGAACGTCGTACGATAACGCAAAGACGCCGGGTGAAATCCGGGTTTGTGTTCGAAATCCGGGTTTGTGTTCAGGGATGGGGGTTTGCGTTGTGCGCAAGGGTGGGTCCGGAAACGTCTGCGGCCGCCGCGAGCGGAAATTTATCTGGCGCCACGACTTGATTGACGGCAGCTCGCGAGACCAGCATCGCGTCGCTCAGATTATCCCAGGTCGGATAAAGGAGTTGTTCGCCAATTCGGCGGAAAAAGCCATCCGCCACCAGCTCACGTTTGCGACGCTTGAGCGCGGCAATTTCCGCGTAGCAGGCAGGCATATCAAAATGCTGTTTGCAGCCCAGCAGATGGTAGATCTCGTGTCGCGTCACGCTGTAGGGCGAAAGCAACAACTGATTGGGGCTGATAGCGGTAGCGACCACGAAACCTGAGGTCAGCGTGGCGTCATCGACTTCGCCCAGCACTTCGGGCAGCGGCAGCGCCAGGGCCGCCAGGTCGCCCCACAGAAAATCACCGGCGTTGCGCCCCACGAAATAGAGATTGCGATCGCAATCGGGCCCCAGCATTTGCGCTCCGACCTGCCTGACGATGCTACCGTGGAAGAAGCCGCTGCGCGCCAGCGGTTGGAAGGACACCGGCTTGACCGCCAGGTCGTACTTGGGCGCCTCGCCATCCCATGATGACAGCAGTCCGCGCTCGGCTCTCCGTGATTCCCTCATCCAGAAAGATGCACAGGCGCACGGTGTCCGGCGGCCCAAAATCAATCGACCTTAGAAGATTTTCGTGCTCCAGACCGATCGACGTGAAGAAGCATCCTGACAACGTGGTCAGACAAAACGCCGCAAACGCGATGATCCCGGCCCTCACAGGCCGGGATCATCGCCCGGTTCCCAAGCCGCTCCAGTTCAGTCCTCACCTTGCGCCCAGCTTTAGAAGACGAAAAGTGGCCATGGTGGGTGGCGCCCGAAAAACGACGCTACTGGCGTGCCTGCCAAAAGCCGCCGCCGCCATCCAATTGTCACCGATTCAGAACGGTGCGGACGGGTTGTCAGTAGTGCCCATGCTCATGGGCCTCGTGCTCATGCTCGTGACGTTCGGCGGCGATCCATCGCCATTTGTTATTGCGCTCCAGGTACCAATGTCCCTGCACTCCCTGATACCACTCATCGCCTTCGACCGGTCTCCATTGCCACTTATGGTGATGGCCGCGGTGCCATTCTCCTCGTTGACCTTGATACCATTCGTTTTGGGCCATCTGATAGCTCGCATCAGAGGGGGCGGCCTTGAGCATGCTGGCGGGTGCCAAAGCAAACCAGCCAGCCAACGTCAGACCAACCCCTATAATTAGAGTCCTGGCTTTCATTCGTGTCTCCTTAAGATTTTCGGCGGGTGCCGGCGCTGCCGGAATGGTTGTTTGATGCCGTCGCGCAGCACGGATCCATCACGTCGGCCGCCACCCGCATTTATGTTCGCGCTGCCCGTCTATTATCTTACCCTGCGCGAGCATCACGGGCGAAGGTTTGGATTCGAGTCGAGAACCCTAACTGGCGGCGGCGACCTGGAGAACCTCGCGGCCCTTGGCGGTTTCGGGGATGAAGTAGAATGCGAGCTGACACAGGCCGACCAGGGTAAAGATGATCATCGAGGCCTGCAGTCCGATTAGCTGCGCCGCCGCGCCGGCGATCATCGGCGCAAAAAAACTGCCGATAAATGCGAAGCCCCACATGCAGGCCAGCGCCGTGTGGGCCAACTCCGGGGTCATTTCCGGCAGCTCCATGGTCATCGTTACCACTACCGGCCAGACCATCGAGCCGATCAATCCGCCCATTAGTTGGGAGACAAAGATTCCGGTGTAGTTGGGAATCAGCAGCGTTCCCATCGAGCAGCAAATGCCGAACAATCCGAGCGGCCAGGTAAACGGCCGGCGCCGTCCCACCAGGCCCGAGGCAACTCCGCCCAGTAACGAGCCCGCGATCGCCGCGATCGTTGGGATGGCCGCCAGAGTGCCGGCCTGCGTCAGCGTCAAGCCGCGATGGGCATGGAAGAACTGCGGCATAAAGGCGCCGTGAAGCGACGTGGTCCACACCCCGCCGAAGATTCCGACCGCGGCCAACTGCACGTCGGCGCGTTTGAGCACGTCCAGCCGCCGCGTCGGTTCGTGATAGGAGGACGGGGCGGCCGCAGCAGCGGGCTCGCCTTTGTTTTCGCGCCCGAAAACCGTCCACAGAATGGCCACCCCAATTTCAAGAACGCCGTAAAAGCTGAGGGTTGCTCCCCACGAAGATCCGAAATGGTAGTAAAGCGGCGCGGTCACCGCGAAGGTGACGGCCAGGGAGATGTTGCCGCAGACCAGGTTGACGGCGTTGATATAGGGCCATTCACGCGGCGGAAACCATTGCATCGGCAACGCCTGCCCCGGCCCCATTATGATCCCAAACCCGATTCCCTCCACCGCCCGGCATGCGAACAGCGCCCAATAATTCGTGGCGTACCCGCTGAGCACACCGCCGATCCCCATCAGCCAGGCGCCCAGGATGAGCGAGCGGACAATGCCGAGTCCTTGTCCCACCAGGCCGCTGGTGATCGCGAACACACCGATGAACAGGGCGATGATCGAGATCAGCATCCCGGCCCGGCCCAGGCCGATGTTGAATGACTTGATAATCGGCTCCAGGATCGGGGCCGGTGCCAGCCAGATGGCTTCCTGCACCAGCAATCCGGAGATCAGCAAGGCCTCGATCACCCATCGGTAAGGCGAGGCTTGGCTTTCGTTGACCATCGGCGCCTAACCCCCAGTCGGAGTTCCGGCCTCCTCGATGAGCGGAGCGAGCCCGGCTAAAGGGTCTAGCTGCGTTTGCCGCTGTTAGTCAATGCGGCCGGGCCCGGCAACAGTCCGGCCTTGCGGCCATTAACTTCCAGGATGAAGCTGGCTGGCGCTTCGCTTAGACGACACGTTCCTGAGGCTGAGCGCCACGACACCTTCGCGAAGGCGCATCCGCTGGTAGTCGAGATGGCCAAAAGCGACGACTCGTTCACCAGGCGCGAGATGCTCCGCGCCACACACTTGACCCCCGCGGCCAAAGGCCGCTGAACATCGCTCGAGAAAGTCCGCCGCGCGATCGCTATACGCCCAGCGAGAATATCTTTCCGGGCGGCCGCCGGAATTCGCAGTGCGGCTCGAGACGGGCTCTTCGCCCGCGGATCAGGATGCATCCGCATTAAACTTCCGAGCACCTTTCCCTTCGGCGGTTCGCGTTTTCTCAAGTATCCGCAATCAAAGGCATAGACCGGCTGCTGCTCCCCTAACCGAAACTTTTTGCCGCGCGCGGCGTCTTGCGGGCGAAATTGCCGCCGCGAGGACCCTGCGCGCCTCGGGTTGGTGTGGAGGATTGTCCGATTATGCAGCGGATCGTCAGCTTGGCGTTAGTGTGTGTGCTCGCGGTGGCGTCGAACGTATGGTCCGGGCCGGCCAATCGAACACTCCAAAGCGGCGCAGTGCAAGTGCCGCAGCCGGTGCACTTGTCGGGATTCGGATCGCCGCTGATGGCGGTCGCGCACAACGCCTCCGACCTGCAAATCTTCGCGACCGGCCAGATTAATTTCAAGGAAATCGAAACCGTGCCCGAGGTCAGGCCGATCTTTAACGGCGTGACGTGCGCCGGCTGCCATTCCCAACCAGCAATCGGAGGAGGCGGCCTGTTCATCAACGAACTGAGAGTTCGAAACAACTCCGCGCCCGGCCCGGTCCATATCTTTGCGGTCGACAATATGTTGCGCTCGGGCCCGCAGTCGCAGGGCGGCATCACGATTTTCGCCCAAGGTGTCAGCGCCGAGCCGATCGGATGTCAAATAACTGCGCCCGGATGCCAGCCCTCCGCCTGCCAGAAGGAGGAAATGGCGCGCACCACTTTTCAGACCAGCCTTCCGACCTGTGATCCTACCAGCGCGAATTTCGCCAAAGGTGGCAACTGCTCGGTCGGGCGCGCCGCCACTCCGTTGTTTGGCCTGGGACTGGTCGAAGCGGTGGCGGATAAGACTCTGATCGATCTGGCGCAAAGCGAACCATCGGCGGTGCGGGGCGAGGTCAAGGAGATTACGGAACTCGGCAGCCAGCGCGTCGCGCGTTTTGGATGGAAGGACGATCACGCGACGCTCAGGGGTTTCGCCGCGGACGCCTATCTCAATGAAATGGGAATCACCAACCCCGATAACACTCATGACCTGAGCGAGTGCGCGTTGGACAAGTCGCAATTCGGCGTGGTGTTGCAGACCAACGACGGCGTGGAAGATACCACCGGTACCGACGGGCGCGCCGATATCGACCGGTTTTCAGACTTCATGCCCGGCCTCAACCCGCCGCCGCAGCTTGCGCAAAACGCGTCCGCGCAAAACGGTGTGCGTTTGTTCGGGCACGCCGGATGCGGCGGCTGTCATGCGCCGGCGCTGACCACCGACTCCAATCCGGCGGCCTTTATTCCGCCGACCACTGGCGGCGTGCCGGTGAGTTCAACTCTCAATGCCGCGCTCGCCAACCAGACGTTCCGTCCTTATTCGGATTTTCTGCTGCATGACATGGGCGCGCTGGGCGACGGAATCACTTCCGGCAGCGCCGGCCCGAGCATGATGCGCACCGCGCCACTGTGGGGAATCCGTGCGAAGTCGGTCTTTCTGCATGACGGCCGCGCCGCCGATATCCCAACAGCAATCGGATTGCACGACGGTCAGGGTAAAGCGGCCGCCGACGCGTTCAAGGCCTTAAGCACCCAGCAGCAGCAGGACCTGATTAACTTTCTCGACACCATTTAGCTAATGGGGTGGACGTCCCTGCCCGCCATTTGGGACCGGGGCGAGGATGCCCGCTCCCGGATTGGCGGGCAGGGACGCCCGCCCTACTGGACCCCCCGACAGGTCTGCCAAAACGCCTGCGAATGTGGTTGAATCTGACCATGGACATGCACATAAGCAAGCATCCCGAAACGCAGCACCTGCCCGGCGACGTGGTTCATTACCGCGAATACAAAATCCTGCTGCAGCCCGATCGGTTTACGAGCAAGCAGGGCTTCCTCGAATTTTGGGAGCGAGCGTCCAAGACGCTTAAGAAACTCGGTCTCAAAGTTGACACCGATCCTCAGGCGTTTAATAGCCAAGTTCGGGAAGTGCTGTTCTATGACACCCCAGAGTTTGACCTCTACAACAACCATTTCATTCTGCGCAAGCGCACGTTCTACGACCAGGGATGGCCGCGGCCCGAGCACGAGCTGACCTTCAAATTCAGGGCCCCGGACCTCGCGGCGGCCGCCGCCGTCGATGTGCGTCCGCAACTGGGCGGACACGATCAGGTAAAGTTCAAAGAGGAGCTGTTGCTGGCGACCGATCACCTGGGTGGAATGCGCAGCGTGTATTCCCATGGATGCGTGCTCACCTCGCCCGCCATCGAGCTCAATCGTGGTGTCGAAGACATCACCAAGGCTTTTCCGACGCTTAAGCGGATAGACATCAGACCCAGAACCAAAATGGCCTTGGTCAACAACATCGCGGTCGAGGAAGTGCAAAACACCATGGGCATGATCCACTTCGGCCATCACTTCAAGGGCAAGACCACGATCGCCATTTGGCGCAATCGGGCGTTGGAAAAATCACTCTCCGGTGAGTTCGCGTTCCAGTGCAAGTTTGAGCGGCTTGAAGCGGTGCATAAGGAGGCGATCGAGCTCTCGGAAGAATTTTATAAAAAGGTCCAGCTCGACTGCGCCGAATGGGTCAGGCTCGGCACCACCAAGACCGCGATGGTCTATGGACTCGGCGACACGGAGCGGGTTAAGAACCACGAATGAAAATAGCGCACCGAGCAGCCGCAGGCTCGGGAATCAGTGGACAAACCCGGCGCCCCGTATGAGAGCGTGACTGCAAGGCCGATAGGAGACGCGGATGAAAGCATGCGTGTTCAAGACATCCGGTGCGCCGCTGGAGGTTATCGAAGTGCCCGATCCCAAGGCTGGGCCGGGCGAGGTGGTGGTGCGGGTCAAGAATTGCGGTATCTGCGGCTCCGACCTGCATGCGGCCCAGTACGGCGTAGTCCCGGCGGGCACTATCATGGGCCACGAGTTCTCCGCCGTGGTCGATGAGTTGGGCGCCGGCGTGACCGGCTTCCGGCCGGGCGACCCAGTCATGGTCGTGCCGATGATCAACTGCGGGGAATGCGAATTCTGCCGCAGCGGCCAGGCAATCTTGTGTAACAAGGGGACCGGGATTGGCTTCGAGGCTCCCGGCGCTTACGCTGAGAAAGTGAGGACGCGCCCGGAGGTGTTGCTGAAGATGCCGCCAGGCCTGAGCCATCGCGCCGCCGCCACGGTCGAACCGGTGGTGGTCGGCCTGCACGGACTGCATCGCTCCAAGCTGCTCGCCGGCGAAACCTGCGTGGTGATGGGTGCGGGGCCGATCGGACTGGTGACGACGATGTGGGCGCGGTTTGCCGGTGCGCGCGCGGTGGTGGTGTCGGAAATGGCTGAGGGACGCCGCGCGATGGCGCTCAAGATGGGCGCTGACGTGGTGGTCAATCCGCGTGAGCGCAGCCCGGTCAAGGAACTGGTGGAAATGACCGGTGACGGACCCGACGTGGTCTTTGAATGTATCGGCGTTCCAGGCACGATCGGCGAGGCGATTCGCTACGTACGCAAGGGCGGCCGCGTGATCGTCATAGGCGCCTGCCCGGAGAACGACACCATCAGTCCGATGCGGGCGTTGAAACGCGAAGTGGACCTGCGGTTCAGCAGCGGCGCCGACCCTGGCGAGTTTCAAACCGCGATGGCGTTGTTGGCGTCAGGAAAGATCTCGACCGAGCCGATGATCAGCCATGTTGTTGGGATCAACGATTTTCCGCGGGCCTTTTCCGAGCTCTCGCGCCCGACCGATCAGTGCAAGGTGATGCTCGAGTTCTGAGACTTATCCATGGTCCCGCCCTTGGGGCAGGGGGCAATCAATCGGGTCCATCTTGCGGCGCTGAAAAACTACCGAAACTTTTTCGCCCCACGCGCGTCTTGCATGTGGCTTGGAGCCTTTTGGTATGGAGGAATCGGATAGAACATGCTCGCACGCAACCTGCTCGCTGTCACAAGCCCTGCCGTCTGCCTCCGGGCGCCCGCAATAACGCGTCCGCGGTGCCGGCTCGCGAATCAAGGATTCGAATGCCTTGACCAATTAATCAGCCAATGAGCGGACGCCGGGGAATTTTACGCAATTAGCCGGAGTCCGTCGTCATGCCGCCGCAGGTTTCGCCCACACGACCGCACGAGCGCGGGCACTCGCCGCCGCTTGCCATAATTGCGGCCGCGCGCGCCGGGGATGAGCGGGCGATGGAGGACCTGATTCGCGAATACCAGGGGCGGGTGGCCAAGTTCGTGATCGCGCAAGGCGGCGAGGGTCATTATGAAGATCTGTGCCAGACCATTTTTGTCAAGATGGTGCTGGGCTTGCCGCGGCTCAAAGCGCCGGAGATTTTCGAATCGTGGCTATTCAAAATCGCGCGCAACGTCTGCATGGATCATCATCGCGGACGTACGCGATGGCTCAGGATATTCGATCCCTACGAACCCTGGTACGACACCGTCGCGCAGCCCGACGCGGGCGTCAATCGCGAGCGGATGGAGGCGATCACTCACGCCTTTGCCAAACTTCCCCGGTCCCAGCGCGACCTGATCAACCTCTCCTTGGAGCGCCGTCGAAGCCACAAGGAGATGGCCAAAATCGCGGGCATCGGCACAGCCGCGCTGAAATTGCGTCTGTTCCGCGCACGGGAAAGGCTGCGCCGGATTTTACTCAGGGGGAAATTCCTGGATGAAACCTGACGAGGATCCATGGCAGAACCTGGCTACCTTGCCCGAGCCCAAGCTGGCGCCCGATTTCGCCCGTCGAGTGCTGCGCCAGGCCCGGATGCGCCGCTGGCGCCGCCAGTCCCGCCGCCGTCTTATAGTCGCGTGCGTCTTTTCCGCCGCTTTGGGGTTTGCCGCAACGACGGTGATACGGGTCCGTCTTGCTCAAAAAAATAGTCCGGCTCCCAAGGGCGCGGTAAGCCGATCCACCGGTGCAGCTCCAAAGAACGCTTTGAAGCCCTTCGATGGATTGGCCGAAAGGTGGGTTATCCCCACTATTAAAAATTTCGTCTTGAGCGGCCGGATGGGCGGTGATTCAGGTTCCGCCGATGCCGCCGGGAATGGGCGCGGCTCCGGCAAGGTTCCCCTTGATTCTTCGACGTCACCAGCGTCCCAAACGCTCGTGCTCAAGGCCACGGCGACCACCGAAGAGCGCGCTACCAGTGCGCCGGACCAGACCGTACGAGCGGATCCTGTGCAGCCTTCACCGCATCAATCGCCGCCGGCCCAGTCCGCCGGCCTACATAACGCAGCCGATGCAGCCGCCGCGCGGCAGCCGGCAATTCATCTCCCCTGACGCCGCGCTCCTCCCTGCGCCTTCAGCGCTGCGGTCTGGCGGCATTCGCCGCCGTTAGTCAAATCGTATCGCTGCTGGCATGATTGCCCCAGTGCGCACTTGAGTGCCTTGGAGGAACAGCGACGATGGCGAACTACATCCTTTTGAAAAACGCTCGACTCTTTGACGGTAACGGGGACCGCGTGGTTCCGGATTCATGGGTGCTGATCGAAAATGATCGCATCGCGTCGGTCGGCCGTGGAAACGCGGCCCCACCCCAGGGAACCTGGGTCGTGGATGTCGCCGGACAGACTGTTCTTCCTGGTCTGATCGACACCCACGTGCACACCTTGATGATGGGGGATGAAGGGCTGCGCCTGTTTATCGCGGCGGGAGTCACGGCGGCGCGCGACTGCGGCGGCAAATTGGAGGGGGTCAAGGCCATTCAAGGGGCGCTCGCGTCAGGCGACAAGGTGGGGCCGCGTTTGTACGTCTGCGGTCCCATGCTACAGGGTTCGGTGCAAAGCCTGCCCGAGCCGTTCGCTTCGGTGATGCTGGAAAGCGTGGACTCAACCGACGCGATACCTAGCAAGGTCAAACCGTTGCTCGACGGCCAGGTGGATAGCATCAAACTCTACTTCTCGCTGCCCGCCGAAACCGGCCAGAAAATAATCAGTTACGTCGGCGGCAACGTGCCGGTGACCGGCCATCTGGGTTGGATGCGCGCCAGCGAGGCGGTGGCAGCGGGGATTAACGGTTTGGAGCACGCATCGATCTCGCCCTTCCAGGACATTTGTCCGCTCGAGCATCGATGGGGCCCGAATCCCTCGATGATGGATCGCGAATGGGGACAGAAGCTGCGCCATGGATGGCAGGATGCCGACCTCGCCGCGCCGCAGACCAGGGACCTGATTGCGAACATGGCGCAGCGCCAGGTGGCGATGGGTACGCTGTTGTCGGTGGACTGGATGACCTGGAGCGGATTCGATAATACCCGACGCGACGCGGACCGCCGCTATATTCCGCCGGCTGTGCTGGCGCGTCATCGGGCGATGGCGGAGGCACTCGGCGGGGCGGGCGAGGATTGGGACCTGCGGCTGCCCGGTTTCGGCGGCGAAGGGCATTCCGCGGCCGACCCGCGCAAGGCATTGGAGAAGCAGTTGGATTTCTGCCGGCTGCTGCATGCCGCCGGCGGGCTAATCGTAGGCGGCACCGATGCGGGCGGAGTTTCGATGCCGCCGCCCGGCTTCTCGCTCCTGCGCGAATTGGAATTGCTGGCGGTTGCGATGGGCCCGGTGGCGGCGGTGCGCGCGGTCACATCCGAGGCCGCCCGCTACCTACGCAAGCAGGGCGATATCGGATCGGTCGCGCCCGGGCGCTTCGCGGACCTCCTGGTGGTCAATGGCGACCCGCTAAACGACGTCCGCGATCTGCGCAAGCTCACCACTGTTTACAAGAGCGGCGTCGAATACCATCCGGCCGAGATCCTGGCCGGCATCCCGGCCAATCCGAACTACCGCCCTGAGCCTGGCAGGGAGGTCTGAACGTCAATGCTGAAGACCCGCATCTGCGAGTTGTTCGGTATCGAATATCCGATTGTGTCGGCCGGGATGGGCGGGGTGGCGAGTGCCGAACTTGCCGCCGCCGTGTCGGAGGCCGGTGGCCTGGGCACGATCGGTCTGGCCGGAGTCAGCCGCGAGGCGATCCAAAACGAGGTCGCCACCGCGCGTAGTCTGACCGCAAAGCCGCTCGCCACTAACCTTATCGCCCCTTTCCTGAGGCCCGGCGTCGTCGAGACCATGGCCCAACTGCCGATCCAGGCGGTGACGTTCTTCTGGGGTGACGCGCGCCAATACGCCGGCGCGATAAGCCTGCTGCGCGAGCGCGGCATCAGGGCCATCTGGCAATGCGGCGACGCACAGGAGGCGCGATGGGCGCGGGAAGCCGGCGTGGACGCGGTGATGGCCCAGGGATTCGAGGCCGGCGGCCATGTTCGCGGCACGGTGACCACCCTGGCGCTGGTTCCCGAAGTGCGCGACGCGATCGGCGACCTGCCGCTGCTCGCCGCCGGCGGAATCGCCGACGGGCGCGGACTGGCAGCGGTGCTGGCGCTGGGCGCCGATGGCGCGGTGTTCGGCACACGCTTTTTGGTGTCGGCGGAAGCCGCGGCCCATCCGCAATACAAGCAGCGGATCGTGGACGCCGACGCGACCGCGACAGTGCATACCACCCTGTTCGACATCGGATGGCCGGACGCGCCGCATCGCGTGCTGCGAACGAAAATCATCGATCAGTGGGAGCGGGCAGGACGTCCGGAGCCGGGCAAACGTCCCGGCGAGGGCAAAACGGCCGCCCATTGGCGCCATTCCGAGACCGACCTTGCGCTGGTCAACTACACCGTGATGCCGCCGCTGGAAGATGTCGAAGGCGACCTCGAGGGAATGCCGTTTTACGCGGGCCAGTCATGCAGCCTGGTGCGCGACATACTTCCCGCCGGCGAGATCGTGCACCGCATCGCCGCCGAGGCCCGTGCGGTAATAGAAAAGCGCCTCGCCCCACTGGCGTGGTAGTAGTCTTGTGAGGAACCCGGGTCAAGTCTGCTCGGCTGAAATTGGCAGCCGGACGTTGTCCGTAGCGCCGGCCTCCGTGCCGGTTCCTTTTAAGGCCAAGCGCTGTGATGCGCGCGAAGCGAAGTCATCAATGGGAGCTGAACGACGAAATGAGCGGGCATTCGTTCGCCAGATTGCTCGGAATTGCATACCGGTGTGCGTCCTGTTTTCCGGTTCGGTAGTTTTGTTCTTCAGAGAAAAGACCGTGTGCTCCTTACTGCAGCTACCGGTGCAGCATGTCTGCTGGCGGTCCCGCTTACCCATGTCTGCGAAGCATTTCACTTGTTTCCCTGGATGCATTGGGGACGCCGCCATAGCGTTGGCCATTACATTGATTTCTGGAGCGCTGTTCTCATCATCAACGGGTCCGGCTACGGCGCCCAAGGGGTGTTCTTCACGCTGCTGCTTAAGCGGTTCGGCTGGACCCGCGCCGGGTTGCTGCTGATATGTGCGCTAACCCCGTTCGCCTGTCCGCCCTATTCGCGCACCCTGCCCGTCGCTGAACGGCTTGAGCCGGCCGTTCCGTAGGCTGAGCCCGCCTGAACTTGGCATCAAGTAATAAGCCCCAGCCAAAGCCTTTTCCGTGGCACAGGCTTCCAGCCTGTGATTCGGAGTCTTTCGATCGTTGACCAGTACCCAAGGGTAGAGTCGGTGTCCAAAAACGAATCACAGGCTGGAAGCCTGTGCCACGGGGAATAGGCAAAGGCATCCCCAAGCCTTATGCCACCCCTACTTCAGCGGCGTCGGCGGGAGGGCGTGCAGCAGGCCGTCGTCGTAGCGCTCGCGCAGGGCGATGGCAATCTGCATCCAGGTCTTTAGCTCGACGTCGCCCGAGGGGTCGCGGCTGTAATGCTCGGCCAGGGTGTCCCATCCCTTTTCCAACGCCCAAATGCTGACCGCTTCGTGGTTCTTCCAACTGGTGCTGTAGGTCCCGATCCATCGCCGCCCGTTGCGCACCGCGTAGGGCATCCACAGGTGCTCGATACCGTCGACGTAATCGCGCTGTTTGTCGGGCTGGGTAGTGAGAATCTCATGCACGCAGACCTGCGCCGACACGCCGGCTTCCTTCAGCGCCTTGAGTGTCGGGTTGCCGGCGGCGGGAACCAGGATGCGTCCCTCGCCATTGCGCGCCAAGCCTCCCAAAGTGCCGCGCCATTTGCGAAAGCCGGCGCCGAGTGCGCCGCCACCATACTGTGCGCCGGCCAGCGCGGCGTAATGCTTAAGGCTGTCCAATTCCCACAACGCGATGGTGCGCGGCCACGGCAGCGAAATCCCCACCGTCTCCCACAGCGCGACCAGCCGCGCGCCCGCCTCGCGCATATTCGGATGATAGGCCTGCTCGAAGGTGTCAACGAAGTTTTCGAGCTGGCCCGCGATCAGATCAGTCGTTTCGTGAACGTAGATGATGGAAGTCTCCTCCGCTCATTTGTCCGCTCGTCGTTTGGGTATCTCGCACCGCTGGCCCGGTATCACAACCGGTACAGGGCGGCCGCGTTGGCATAAATGATCTTATGGCGGTCGGTGTCCGCGACGCCGCGGAACATCTCGTCGATTACCCGCTGCGACTGGGGCCAGGTGCTGTCGTTGTGGGGATAATCCGAGCCCCACATCAGCACATCGCTGCCGGTGGTTTCCAACGTTAGGATTCCGGGCCGATCGTCCTGGAATACACATTTGATTTGACGCTTGAAGAAATCGCTGGGCAGCATCTCCGACTTGATGTGTCTTTCGTAGCGCGGACCCTTTCGTGTATAGACGTGGTCCATCCGCTTGAGCAAATGCGCCACCCAGCCGCAGTCGCTCTCGACGCACAGCAGGCGCAGCCCCGGATGACGCTCCAGCACGCCGGCGAAAATCATCATCGCGAGCTGGCGCTCCAGCAGGGCGGGCGCGATAGTGTAGTCGGCCAGGAAATGCTTCATGCGCCCGCCGCCTTCATCGCCGCCGAAAACCGGCGCGGTGCCCGCGAACAGATGGAAGCTGGCGATGATGCCATTGGCCTCAAGCTCCGCCCACAGCGGTTCCCACAACGGATCGTCGTAGTAGCGCGAAGCGGGCGGGTGCGCGTCGATGAGGACGTTGACGTAGCCCAGCCGGGCGAGCCGGCGCGATTCCACCAGCGCCAAGTCGAGGTCGGCCGCGGGCAGCATGCCGACGCCCTTTAGCTGGCCGGGAGCGGCCGAGCAGTATTCGTGCAGCCAGTCATTATAAGCCCGGGCACAGGCCATCTGTACCGATGAATCCTTGATGGTGGAAAACAACTGCATGGCATAGCTGGGATAGAGCACCTCGGCCATCACCCCGTCGGTCTCCATCTCATGCAGGCGCGCGTGGGGCTCCCAGGCGCCTTTTGGAATTTCCGCGAAACTCATTGCCGAACTGGTTTTGCCCTGCCACGTCCCGGCGCTGGCAAACGCAGCCAGAGAGATCAGCATGCCGTTGGGGAAATGCCATGCCTCGCCCAGCTTGTCATCGGGACCAAGGTAAGGGACCTGATCGCGCAGACCCCGGTCAACCCGGCTGGTGAAGAGGTCCGGGGTTTCGCAAATATGAGAGTCGGCCGAAATCGTGGGTGCCGTCATTTGCGCTGTCCTTCCCGAGAGTTTTTCGAGCAGACACGCCGCTCTCGGGCGGACAATGTCTGCCGCATCGTTTGCCGCCGGCAGCCGAAAAGTCAAGTTAGTTCGAATCCGAAGCATTTGACACTCCGGGACTGCAACCATATCCTACATTAGCTGCAAAAATCATTCAGAGAGGGGATGCTTATGAGTCGAGAATTCGAATTCACCCAACTCTTGCGCGCCTATCGCAAGGGCGTCATCAGCGAAAAGACGTTTGAACAGGAAATGGCCCTGTTGGAAGGCGCCGGCACTGCAGCCGCGACCAATGGAAGTGGTTTTACCGCCATGGGTAAGACCTATGGATGCGAGCGCGACGCTATCGTCGCCTATCTCCAGCGCGTGCGCAACGGCGAGGCGGCGGGAGCGCGGGCCTTGTCGAAATGGGCCGAGGTCTGCAAAACGGATTGTATGCGCAGCGGACTGCGGACCATTGCCGAGCGCGAGGCTTATCACGTGCGCGTAATCGACCATAAGCTGAGCGATCTCGGCGCACCGTGTGAAATGGCCAAGGATCCGGAAATCGACAAGTTCGTTAACATGCAGTCTGATCCCAACGTCAGCGACCTGGACAAGCTGCGGCGCATCACGTCGAGCTTCAGCAACGCCGAAGATGTAGTCAAGCCGATTTACGACTTCGTCGACTTGATCAAGGATGACCTGGACGCCAAGGAGATGTTGGCGTTGTGGGCCGAAGACGAGCACTCCAGCATCAAATGGTTCTTGCACGCCTTCAAAGCGCTAGGCGGTACCGTCGAAGAAGCGAAGGCGCCTGCGCAGATGAGTATGTCAGCCCCTCAGACCCACTGAACTCAGCAATAGGCGAGGGAAGGGCCGTCGGCTCTTCCCTCGCAGCTCACGCGAACCAGCCCGGGTGAACAAGGACGGCGGCGCGGTCTTGAAAGAGTTACGGGGCGATGGCGGCTTTCGCGCCATCCCGGTCATCCTGACCAGCGCCATGCCGGAGCAGACTATCGTGGAGAAGTGCTCCGGGTACGACGCCTTTCTAAGAAAGCCCTATAAATATGAGAAGCTTCTTGAAGCGATCAACAATGTCCTCGGCCAGGAATCAAAGCAGAAAGGTACTTGAAATATCCGTCAGGTTGCCAGAACTGCCTGAAGAGCTTAAGCCCACCGGTCCAAAACATAAGTCGAAAGATTGAACTTCCCAGCCCGATGAGATGCCAATCAGCAAAATCTGATCCACATTGACAGGGTCAAACTCATCCATACTAGCGGCATCCTGAATCGCGCATACGCCGAGGCTACTCACATGGATTTTACTCTTTCAGAAGATGACCAGGCCCTGGTTGATCTAATCGACAGGATTGGGACTGAAAAGTTCAGACCAAAGGCCTTCGAGCGGCGCAACGAAGATGGCCATCCGATCGACAACATGCGCCTGTTGGGAGAACTGGGTGTACTGGGGATTTGCCTGCCAACCGAGCTGGGTGGACAAGGGCGTGATGCGCTGTGCGGAATACTGGCTATTGAACATATAGCGCGATGGTGTCCGCGGACCGGTATAAGCGCGACCATGGCTATTGCGGGACCAGGAATGTTCATCGCCAAGTGGGGCACTGAGCAACAGAAGGCAAAATATCTACCCGCGATTCGCATGGGCGAGGCGAACATGTCAATCGCGCTGACTGAGCCGCAGGCGGGCAGCGCATTAACCGACCTCGCTACGCGCGCCGAGATCAGGAATGGGGTTTGCCGGCTGACCGGTCAGAAAACGTTTTGTAGTCACGCGGGTTGGGACGGGCAGGTCCTGGTATTCTGCCGCTTCGCGCCCGGCACGTCCGGGATCGGCGCGGTAATTGTCGAACGCGATACGCCCGGGTTCACCATGAGCGAACCGCATTATCATATAAGCGGAACCCCGTGGTGGGAGTTGTTTTTCGACAACGCCGAAGTCCCGGAGGAAAATGTGCTGTTTTCCGCGGACGGGTTCCGCAAGCTGATGTCGAGTTACAGTCTGGAGCGATGCGCGAGTGCGGCGTCGTCACTGGGCGTTGCCCAGGCGGCATTCGAGATGGCGCGGGAGCATGCTGTGGAACGCAAGCAGTTTGGCCGTCCCATCTGCGATTTTCAATTCGTCCAGGACAAGCTCGCCAGCATGTATCTCGCCCTCGAACAGGCTCGCCTGTTGCTCTACAAGGCGGTCAAGGGCGGCCAGGGAACGGCGGGACGCCTGGAATCTTCGGCCGCCAAGGTAGCAGGCACCGAGGCCGCGGTCTTTGTCTGCGACCAGGCGATGCAGATCTTTGGCGGCTCCGGAATGTCGCAGGAAATGCCGCTTGAATGGATGTATCGCGTGGTAAGGACAGCCACCGTGGCAGGCGGCACCTCCGACATCCATCGCGGCATGATCGCGAGCGAAATCGTCGGCCGCAGGTTCGAACACCGGCTCGTCAGGGCTGATTGAATAAAAAGCCCAGGGCTGACCCCGCAACCCAAACGAGATATGTGCCCTTCTGACACCCTCTCCCATTTTTCTATGGGAGAGGGCGGGGTGAGGGTGTCTGGAAAAAGAGGGCACAAAATTGCAGAGTCGCTTCACAACCGCATGCTGCTGTCGCACTCACTACAAAGATCGAGGATGTTTTTCAATGCATCATCCAAGGGTTGAAGGCACCCTCTCCCCCGCCCTCTCCCATAGATAAATGGGAGAGGGGGTAGGAAATATGCTGCATGTACGCGGCGCAAGCAAAGTACGAGCAAGCTGTGGTTTTTGAATTGAACGGAAGAGCTTCGGCCCGCCAGGATCTCGACCTTAAACCAGATATCCAGCGTCCACGCCGATGACCTGGCCGGTGATTGCTGCGCCTTGATCGGAGGCAAGTAATAGGGCCACCGGTCCAAACTCGTCGGGGTCAAGCAGTCGCTTGAGCGCCGTTTTGTCCACCGCCTTTGCCTGCGCCTCCTTCACGGTGGCGACCTTGTACAGACGTGTCATGTGCTCCCAGTCCAACGCTTTGGTCTGGGTTAAGCCCGCGGAAATCACATTTATGTTGATCCCATGCGGCGCCAGCGCGTACGCCATCGAGCGCGTGAATCCCACCAGCCCATGCTTGGCCGTGGTGTATGATACCGGGCCCATCCCGTGATGATCACCGCCGGAGGAACCGATGTTGATGATGCGCCCCCACTTGCGCTCCATCATGAAAGGTATGGCGGCTTTGGTCGCGTAGAATGCCTGCGTCAGGTTAAGGAAAAGGTTGTCCTCGAAAGCTTGCGAGTCATGATCGAGAGGGTTCAGCAACTCGGTGCGGGAATGCATCGTTCCGCCCGCATTGTTGACCAGGATATCAAGTCCGCCCAGCTTCTCCGCAGCCTGCCGCACTCCGACGCCGATAGCTTCGCGGTTCATCAGGTCGAGCACCAGCGGCATTGCGTGCCGTCCCAGCTGCGCGATCTCACCTGCCACGGTTTCCAGTTCAGCTTGGGAGCGGGCAGCGACTGCGATATCGGCACCCGCCCCGGCGAGCGCCAATGCGATCGAGCGGCCAATTCCGCGGCCTCCGCCGGTCACCAACGCCCGCCGTCCGGCCAGGCTAATCGTATACGCCATTGCAGTTACCTCGATTGAGAATCGCGAAGTTGAAGTCCAGCAGAAACCAACCCAAAAACCTCCGCTGAAACCGTTTGCCACTCGCTCCGTCCGGAGCGCGATGCCTGACTAATCCGAGCCGCGCGCGTGAGGGAGCGGTCTGTGGCGGGTTTGCCCAACATAACCGCTCCCTAACGGTCGCGGCTCTGATTTTTCCCTTCTTTCCGGCGTTCGGTAGTGAGGCACGAGAGCTGGGTACGTACCTACATCGGATACGTTGCCAGGGCGCCGCCGTCGATCAGCAGGTCGGTGCCGGTGATGAACGACGATTGGTCGGAGAGCAGGAAGACGATCGCTTCGGCCAGTTCCCAGGGAGTGCCCTGGCGCTTGAGCGGTACCTGCAGGGTCGCCCGCGGCCCGCGATTGGGGACCGTGCGGCGGTTGATGGTTGAGTCGATATAGGCTGGCATCACGGTGTTGGCCCGGATGCCGTCGCGGGCGTGCTCCATGGCAACCGTGCGAGTCAGAATGTTGACCGCCGCCTTGCTCGCGCCATAAGTAACGCCGGCCCCGCGCAGCGCGGCCGCCGACGATACGTTGACGATCGCGCCGCCGCCGGCGGCTTTCATTTCCGGCACCGCGTACTTCATCATAAAGAAGTGGCCGCGGACGTTGACGGCCATCATCAGGTCGAATTGTTCGGCGGTGGTAGTCAGCAGGTTGCCGCCCACTACGATCCCGACATTGTTGACCAGCAACTGAAGCTTGCCGAATCGCCGCACCGTGGCCGCCACCGCCTCGCGGCAGTTTTGCTCGCTGCGCACGTCGGCTTCCATCGCCTCGGCTGCGCCGCCTTCGGCCGCTATCAGCTCCACCGTTTGTTTGGCCAGGGCGAGCGAGCGGTCGGTTACCATGACCGACGCGCCTTCGCGCGCGCACAAGATGGCGGTGGCGCGGCCATTGCCGATCGCGACCGTTTCGCCTGGAGCCGGGGGACCATCGGCGCCACCGCCGGAGATCAAAACGACTTTGCCATCCAACCGCGCCATAGTTAGCGTTCCTTTTTGTCAGGCTGCCCAACGTTATTGGGCGGCGAATTATCGATCGAGCGTCAGCTAATTCTTGCGCCGGCGCTCAGCCTTGGAACGGGCGATCGCTTCGTGGTCGAGATGGTAGAAGCTGGCGGCCGCGCGCCACAGCGCTCCGTCGCGCTGAGCTTCGGTCAGGTCGGTTCGCTTGCGCAATCCCACCAGTCCGGGCAGTTCCGCATCAAAATGCGGAAAGTCGCTCGCCCACAGCACCCTGTCTTCGCCGAAGCGTTGCTGCACATAGGGCAGCATCGGCTCCTCGTTTTCGCATCCGATTACGCATTGCTCGCGGAAGATTTCGCTCGGTTTGCGCTTGGGCGGCTGAGCCATCATCCAACCCAGGCGTTCGACGTGCTCGTCGAGCCGGTCCAGCCAGAATGGGAGCCATCCGCAGTTGCTCTCCATGAAGCCGACCCGAAGGCGCGGGAAACGATCGAAGACGCCGCCCTCGAGCAGGGAGCCGAAGGCCAGCATCTGCTCGAACGGATGAACGATCGCATGTCCGAGCACGAAGCTGCGGGCGCGGTCCAATCCCGCCTGCGGCACGTCGGTGTTGAGTGCATTGTGAAAGCACAACGGAACGTCGAGGTCCTGGGCGGTCGCCCACAGCACGTCCAGCGAAGGATCGCCCAACGTACGCCCGCTGCTGGTGGGATTGGGCCGCAGGCATCCGGCAACGAGCCGGTGTTCCTTAACGCCGCGAGTCAATTCAGCGGCGGCAGCAGCGGGATCCTGGGCAGACAGAGTGGCCACGCTATAGAGTTCCCGGGGCGCGGCGGCACAGTAATCGGCGGCCCATCGATTCACCGCGCGGCAGGCGCCGATGGCGACCGCGGGATCGGGAATGCCGGCGAAGAACAGGCCCATGGAGGGAAACAGCACGGCACCGTCGACCCCCTCCACATCGTGCACCTTAAGCCGTTCCTTGGGGTCGAAGCCGCCCGGATGGGCCTCGGTGTAATGGCGCCGCCTGGGCACACCGCGGTCCAGTCCATTGGGGTTCAGCGTGTCTCCAACTGAATAAACGCTGCCGGCCTGAATGCCGGTGGCCCGTGGGCCGGGATCCGCCATGTGCAATATCATCCGGAATTCGCCGACCATCAGCACCTCGTTGCCGCGGTCGTCGGTCTTGACGTTAATGCGGTCGCGCAACCCCGGATCGACGTAGTCGCGCCACATCGTTATCGGTTCGGCTACGTGACCATCCCCATCGATTACCATTTGCATGTCCGCTCTCCTCTATTTCCCCAGACACGCCGGCACGAGATGGCGGCAGAAGACCTGGGAACCGACTCACACGATCGCACCGGATTGTCAAGCCGCATCGAATTTGCTGCCCGCGATCTGGAGATTGCGCGGATCGGGCGCCGCTTAGCGCGCATCCGGCCTGGTATCGATGTTGCGCCGGCGGGCGCGTTGGATCTGTGCTTCGCGGACGAAGAAAAAGACGCACATCACGGCCTCGATCAGCACGCTGGTCCATTTTTTTTGCGCTGCGGCCACGCCCGCCATCACCGCCGCGGCGCCGGCCAGGTAGCCATGCCAGGTAATTGGAATTGCTTTGAAGGCCATCAACCCTGCCAATCCACGCTCAGGCTGTACCGGACTCAGTAGCTTTCGCGCAGTTCGATCGCATTGCCGTCAGGATCGTTGAGCAGCATCACGCTGCCCGCTACCGAACCCATCATCACGCGGTGTTTGATGCCGTGCTTTTCCAGCTCCGCGCTGGCGCCCTCAAAGTCGTCGATCACGATCGCGATATGCGGTCGGGTCGCCATCCCGGGCTCGGACCCATACTGGGCAGCGGGGCCGTGTATCAGATGCACCTGCGCGTCGCCCAGCGAGAGCCAGGCGCCGGGGCTCGGAACATCGGGGCGGGGAATTTGCTTGAAGCCCAGCACATTGACATAGAAGTGGCGCGCCCGTTCGACGTCAGTCACTCGGATGGCGGCATGGTGGAAAGCTTTCGGTTTCAACATGGCGAATTCTCCGCAAACGTTTCCGAACCTGGATTCGACCTTGTCCGATACTAGCGCCTGAAGGCGCCAACGCCAAAGCCTGCGCGCCATCATGCCGCGGGTTGCTTTTGGCGCGGCCGCGATGTTTCTTACGAGGTACCCCCACACAACAGGGAGATACGGAAAGATGTCATCGGGAATAACTCGGCTCAAGGATAAGGTGGCGGTCGTCACCGGTGGGGCACAGGGAATCGGCCGCGGTATCGTGCATCGTCTGGCGCAGGAAGGGGCCAAGGTCGCGGTGGCCGATATTAATGAAGGCGGCGCCGCGAAGACCGCGGCTGAGATAAGCTCGGCGGGAGGCATCGCCTGCGCGGTCAAGCTTGACGTTACCAGTCTAAAGGATGCGATGGCCGCGGCCGAGGCGGTCGAGCGCCAACTGGGGCCGGTCGATATCCTGGTCAACAACGCCGGCTGGGACAAAGTGCAGCATTTCCTGGACACCGACGAGGAGCTGTGGAACCGGCTTATCGATATCAACTTCAGGGGCGTGCTCAATTGTGTAAAGGCGTTCGCGCCGCGGATGCTTAATCGGCCTGGGAGCAAGATCGTCTCGATTGCATCGGACGCCGGCCGCTCCGGCGGTGTCAACGACGCGGTCTATTCCGGCTGCAAGGGCGCAGTGATCTCGTTTACAAAAGCGTTTGCGCGCGAAATGGCCCGCTACAAGATAAACGTCAACGCGGTGGCGCCGGGAGTGATCGACACGCCGCTGTCGCAGGCCATATCCGGCGGCATTCCGGGCTATATGGAACGGCTGATGAAAATCGTGCCGTTGCGGCGCAAGGGGCTGCCTGAAGACATCGCGGCCGCCGTCGCCTATCTGGCCTCCCCCGACGCGGATTACGTCACCGGCCAGATAATCAGCATCAATGGCGGCATGGCGATGTGAGACTGCCGTCCCGGAGGTTTGTTGGAAGCGCCGGTCTCAAAGATCTACTAATGCTCGATTAGCGCTCATAGCGTGTTGTTGAGTTTTGCCATTTTCAGATGATCAACTTTAGCAATAGATTGCTTATACAAGCTTAGCTTCGCGCCGCTGAAACCAGCGTATAGTTCACCACTCGCCACCGTTGCCGGTAATCGGGAATTTTTGCACGAGCGAGGTTGGTCAGTCAGACTTCCCGCCCGCAAGAAAGCTCAGGAATATCAGGGCACGGCCCTTGCACCTTCGAGGCTTAATCAAAATCACCCGAATTTTGGAGGTGAACTACATGAAACTTTTCAATTTTGTGGCCGGTGTTGGCGCCGCCCTGTTAGTCGGTTCGGCTGCTCCATTAGCTCGGGGTCAGGCTACGGAACCAAGTGTTCCGAGCGGATCGACCGCCATTGCTCCCGCCGCCACCTCACCCACCGTGCCTGGGGAAAAGGCAGCTCCCGGCGCCCCCGGCAGCGGCATGAGCCATACGCCGGCGATGGACAAGCCGGCTGCCGGCGCGACTCAGGCGGATGCGAAAAACGCGGACTACGTGCACAAGAAAATCGCTGACGCGCAGGCCAAAGGAAAAGACGTAAGCGCTGCCAGGATGCAGGAAAATATGGGCAACGCAGCACTGAAGAAAGGAATGAACGACGAAGCTGCGCAGCACTTCGAGACCGCTCTGCGTTCTATTGGTGAGATGCCCAACGCCCCCGGCGAGAATTCGGGCGAAGCCAGTTCACCGCATAAGCCGATGCCCGGCGCGGTCGATTAACCCGGTTGCGACCTGAGATCCGCGCGGCAAACAACTAAATGGGCCGCGGAGAACTCAATCCGCGGTCCGCGTTTTGTTAAAGCAACATGAAAATTAGAGCTGAAGTAGCAAACAGAGATTTTGATATGAAGCATTTAAAAAGGACCAATTGGTTTGCCGGTCTCGGCGTCGCGGCGGCGCTGGCTGTCACGCCGGCTCTGGGCCTCGCGCAGACAACCGTTTATGCACCCGCTACCAGCCGGACCACGACCACCACGGTGACCAATGGACCGGCCGTGAATCCCAACAGTCCGGTACAGTTCCCAGCGGCAAATGTCGGAATGGCCCCCGATTCTCACCAGGGAAAGATAAAGGCGGCTTACGTTGACCAGCAAATCGCCTTGGCCAAGTCTCGAGGTCAGAATACAAGTGCGGCAGAGACGCAGGAAATTCAGGGCCAGTCCGATTTGAGGCGGGGTCTCAATGCCGAGGCCGGCCAGCATTTCGATGCGGCGCTGCGATCAATTGGCGCGGAACCTCACTCTCCTACGCCCTAACGAGTGGGTTGCTGCGGCACGATAGACTTGTCGCGACCTCAATTGTCCTGACCGCTCCCCTCGCTTCCAGTGGCTAGGATCTCCCAGCTTTCCCAGCGGGGTGTTGAGAAACTATGTTGATCAAATGGTCACGATAGCAGCTCTCAACACCCTGCATAAAAAAGATCCGGTCTGTAACTAATCTTCCCCGCTCTTAAAGGACGCGCGTCGATTTGCGCCTTCACGCCTGCTGTCCAGGGAATAAGGCGGCCCGTGTGACCTCTTTGCGCTCGCTTTTGTCCAGCGCCTCGGCTGCGCGCGAGAGCGGGAACTTGGCGTCGCATAGTTCAAGGTAGGGATAGTCACTTATGTGCTGGGCGAGGAAGTCGAGTGTCTTCTTCAGGTAATGCGGCGGATTGGTGACGACGCCGTGGATCTCCATCGACTTGGTGGTGATCTGCGACGGCGCGAATGGCACGGTCAGCCCTCCCGAGATGTTGCCCACCTCGATTAATCGCCCGCCGTTGCGAACCAGCCTGACCGCTTCGGCAAAGGCCTCTGGAATACCCGCCACTTCCAGGACCACGTCTGGGCCGATTCCACCGGCTAACTCGCGCACCCGCGCCTGACGCGCCTTGACGTCGGAGAATTGGCGCAAGTCGAGTACCTCGTCGGCGCCAAACCGCCGCGCTTGCGCCAGCCGCAGATCGACGCCGTCGATCGCGATCACCCTGGCGCCGCGCGCCTTCGCGATCGCCATCGCATGCAGACCCAATCCGCCGGCGCCCAGCACAAGCAGCTTCTCCCCGTAGGATAGCCTGCCGCGATCCAGCGCCCAGTAAACTTGTGACATCGCGCAGTTGGCCGAGGCGGCAATCAAATCCGGAACGTTGTCCGGGATGCGGTAGAAGTGCTGGTCGGGCTTGATGAAGTAATGGGTCGCGAAGGTGGCTGTAAAATGCGGAGGCATGTCGGGAGGAGGCACGCCCAGGCCCCGGCTGACGCATCCGGCATGATTGCCGGCCACGCAGTTGTCGCATCGATTGCACACGGTGTAATAGACCGGCACTATACGGTCGCCAACTTTTACGGAAGTGCCGGCCCAGTCCTTGGTCACACCCTGACCCAGCGCCTGGATTTTGCCGCTCATCTCATGGCCCGGCATGATACCGCGCCGCCCCATCTCACCCTTCCACATATGGACTTCGGAACCGCAGACGTTGGTCTGGGTGACTTCCGCGATCAGTCCGCCGGGGACCGGATCGGGAACATCGTACTGGAAGAATTCGACCTTACGGCTCTCGGGAAAAAATGCGACCGTACCTTTCATGACGACTGGTCCTCCAAACGTTTAATTCGACTAGGCCGGGAAAACGAGTACCTCAACCGCGGCGACCGCGGCAACCGGATCCAGAAGAACGATTCGGAAAACAGCTTTCACCGGTGCGTTAACCCACGGACAAGCCTGGGCCACGGCCAAGAGCCGACGGTGCGTACGCGCCTGGTGCAACTGAGCAACACTCGGTGTGGCGGCGCACCAAATTTGGTGTTTCTACGCACCACCCATATCGGCTCAACCAACAGATTCGTTCGGTTAACGCCATGGTCCCTAAATTGCTCGGCATGCCTCGCTTCAGGAACGCTGATTACAACGATAATCCATCAAGATGGCGAGCTAGCGGACATTCCAGATGCGGGCCTTTTCACTGAATGACTCGACCGGCAAGACTTTTGCGTTTCCGACTCAACGCTACGACTTGTTGGCTTTCGTCAATGAGGAGTGCCCAACCTGTAACCTGGTCATGCCGCTGATCGACGCCGCGTTCCGCGCCTTCAACCGTGGCCTTGACGTATGGGCGATAGGTCAGGACGCTGCCGGCAATGCCGAACTCATAAAGAACCATCAGCTTGGTGTACCCATGCTCGATGATTCGTCGTTGAAGGTGTCCTACGGCTTCGACATCGAAATTGTTCCCACCATCGTCCTGACCGATCCGCAAGGTCGGGAAGTGAAACGGGTAGTAGGCTTCAATAAGGCCGAGTGGCAGGAATTGTTCGACGCGGTTGTTACCGTTTCGCGGGTTGAATCTCCTAACCTCGACTGGAGCCAGTATCCTGCAAATCGGCCGGGGTGCGGTTCGGCGTCGGTGCTGCCGGGCGTAGAGGAACGTCTTTCGCTGGAGGCGGCCGGCACTCGCTTGTGCGCGCGCCGGATCGATATCGGCGACTTGGAAGACGTTTTCGAATTCATGTCGGACCACGGGTTCACCGACGGATTGCCGGTGGTGCCGCCCACAGTGGAACGGGTGGTAAAGATGCTGAGCGGAACCCGGCGTGATCCGGGAGAGATGGCCGCCACTATTCCCCCCAATATGGCCCCCTGCACGGTCGAGAAAGTGGCCATCAACTCCGTCATGGCCGGGTGCAAGCCGGAATATATGCCGGTAGTGCTAGCCGCGCTGGAGGCAACGTGCGACACGGCCTTTAACGTACACGGGGTAATGGCCACCACCGCCGGAGGGACCCCGGTAATTGTGGTCAACGGCCCCATCCGCCATTGGCTGGGCATGAATATGAAGCTGGGTGCGCTCGGCCCCGGCAATCGCGCCAACGCCAGCATCGGCCGGGCGCTAAAACTTATCCTGCGCAACGTCGGAGGTTTTCGTCCCGGTGGGGTGGAGCGCTCCACCCTGGGTTCTCCCAACAAGTTCACCGCCTGCTTTCCCGAGTGGGAAGAGCGCAGTCCGTTCGAACCCCTGCACGTCGAACGAGGGTTTCAGCGCGAGGATAGCGTGGTGACGGTCTATGGGATGGTCTCGGGATGTTTTCAGCTCAACGATCATTCCGCCCGGACCGCCCAGGCCCTGGGCACCACCCTGGCCGAAACCCTGCGTGTGATCGGTACGCCCAAGAGCTACAACCTCAACGAATCATTGCTGGTGCTCTCGCCTGAGCACGCCGATACGCTGCGGCGCACTGGTTGGACTAAAGCGGACCTGCGCGATTATATCCAACAGGCCACTGCTCGAAAAATTCGTGACCTGATACCCCAGGATCGAAACAGCGAAGGCCTGTCCTGGGAGGGTTTGGAGATCGGAAATCCCACTATCGAGGCTCTGGAGCGAACCATCTCGAAGTTTGCCGAACCCAACAATCTTCAGATCGTTGTGGCCGGCGGCGAGGCCGGCAAGTTCTCAGCAATATTCAAAGGCTGGGGCGGCGTGTGGCACAGCGTCAGCCGCATCATCGACCCAACTCAATAATTCTATCTCGACCAAATGCAACGGCTTTGATCGGAAAAGGAATCTACAAATGGTACAAATACTTGACCCCAGCGATGAGCGCGAACTGCTGCAGCGCGAATTGAGCAAGCGGCCGTTGCATCTGTCGCGAGTTGCGCTGCTGGACATAAATAAGGTGCGTGGGAACGTGCTGATCGATCAGCTTCAAAGCAAGCTCTCAGAACGTATGCCGGGAGTGACCTTCACCCGCTACAAAAAGCCGACTTTCGCCCGCCCGGCACCGCCTGAACTGCTCAAACAGATCCTGGCGGAGACTGACTTCGTCATTGAAGCGTTGGCCGATTGAGGGTCATGCACGACGTGCAGTGTGCACGACTCCGTATTTTTCGAAATTAACGGCACGCCGGCGATCACCATCGCGAGCAGCCAGTTCGCCGACGCGGCCGAGGTTCAGGCAAAAGCCCTGGGTCTGGCAGATCTGCAATGTGTCTTCGTGCAGCATCCCATCGCGGACAATGAAGACGACGAGATACGCAGGAAAGCCGACGGGATCGTGGACCAACTGGTGTCGGCACTGTCAGAGCAATCCGAAGTGAAGAAAACCTGATTGCAGGCGCCGGGTTTAGCCGGGACGCAATTGGGTTTCACGCACAGAACAGACGGAGGTTTTTCACAAGATGGCAGGCGACGGACCGTTCAAGATCATTTCATCGGACGATCATATACAGGAACCCCCCGATACGTGGACCAGTCGACTTCCGCAAAAGCTGCGCGACCGCGCGCCCAAGCTTATCTCGACCCCGGAGGGAGATGCATGGTTCGTGGAAGACAAGCGCGCGCGGCTCATCGGTCTGCAGTTTGCCGCCGGCAAGAAGTTTGAAGATTACAAGCCAACGGCCCGCGCCTTCGACGAGATCCGGCCGGGGGCCTACGATCCGGTCCAAAGACTGGTGGATATGGACAACGACGGAGTTTACGCTCATACGCTATACTCCAACTGCCATCCATTCCTATTCTCGATTTCCGATTTCGAGCTTCGATGGGCCTGCTTCCGCGCGTACAACGACCTCGTGTCCGATGTCTGTAAGGCGGGAAAAGGGCGCATAATCGGCCTGGGTATGGTGCCGCTCGATTCAATCGAGGATTCCGTTGCGGAACTTCAACGTTTGCGGACACTTGACGGCATCCGGGGAGTAATAATCCCCAGCTATCCACTGCACGGCAAGCCGCTTAATTCGATCGACTACGAACCCCTGTGGACGGCGGCGGAAAATCTCGGGTTACCGCTGCACAGTCACCTCAAAACCGGCTTGACGGGACAAAGTCCCGTTCCCGCGGATCCCAATGACCTTCGCGGCGACGCCGTCGTGAGCATGAACACCAGCTCACTGGCGAGCTTCGAGACCTTGTCGCGCATCATCTTCGGCGGCGTGCTCGAACGCCATCCCCGCCTGCGCTTCGTGTCCGCCGAAGGTCACATCGGTTGGCTGGGATTTTTCCTGGAGCGCTCGGACCGCAATTACTACCGTCACCGCCATTGGGGAAACGTGACGATACCAAACCCGCCCAGCGATTACTTTCACCGCCAGGTGTACGCCACGTTCTTCGACGATCGGCTCGGGGTGCGCATCCGGGATGCGGTTGGAGTCGACAACATTATGTGGTCTTCCGACTATCCGCATTCCGACAGCACATGGCCTCATTCCAAGGAACATATAGCGGATCACTTCAAGGATGTACCGGATGCTGAGAAGCGGAAAATCCTCGGAGGTAATGCGGCCCGTTTGTACGACCTGGATCTAACCTAACGTAAGGCCGCGTCGCGGCGGCTCCGGGCGGAACTGGTAGAACCTGGACAGTTTGGAAACGCGCTCTTTGAGTGAATTCCGGCTGCGAGCGCTTGCGCCCAAAATACAAAGGTGAGGTCGAATACGATGAAAGCAGTGGTACTCTCTCTACTAGCGTTGCTCTTGATGCTATGGTTCACTGCGCGGGCGCCGGAGGTCGCTGCGGCTGAGGTAAAGCTTTCGTTTTCCAATGAGGTAGTTCCGTCCGGAACTCAGATAAGCCTCGACAACTGGGAGAAGTATCGAACTTTCATGCCCTACGGAATGCAAGCGCTATTCGCGGGGCAGTACCCCTGGAGAATCCAGCCCGGTAACACGATCGAGGTTGGTCCGACCATATCGATCAAGCTGCCTAGCAGGTACCTGAACGATACGGAGAAGTACAGTCAGAGCGCCAAGTTAAGGCAGGTTGCCAATGGTGGGTACGTGCTTGACGGATACGTTGCAGGTCAACCCTTTCCGCGTCCGAGTGGACCGTTGGCGGCGGTGGAGCTTATATACGATTTCTGGTATCAGTACCGGCCCTATCTGCAACACGGCACGAGCAACGGGCTGCTGGTGGATAGGTACAACAATCAGACCAGTTCGACGGTCTTTTCGAACAACTGGAAGTTGACCCATATCAGCGATCCTGGCTTGCCTATAACGTCCCCGGACTCAAAAGGGATCTATAACTCCGCCTTTAACGAGGTGCTCATACCCGAGCAATCCAAGTACACCGTGGCGCTGACACTGGTGCCCGATGACGTGACCCGGCCACAGGAGAATTATGTCTTTGTTCCCGCGCTGAGGCGCTCGTTGCGGCTGTCGGCTAGCGCACGCTGCTCGCCATTGCTGGGAAGCGACTATGTTGCCGACGATTTGTCATATTTTAACGGCAGCATACCTGATTTCGACTACAAATTGCTTGGAGAGGGTAATTTTTTGATGATGCCGCACTTCACCGCTCCGCCAATACAGGACGCAGGGGTCCAGGACTTTCCGAAATATGTGTATCCGGTGAGCTACTGGCCGCGACCCTACGTGGGTAAGTTTGAGGTGCGAGACATGTACGTGATGGAGATCACTCCGAAGGTAGGAGTTTTGGGAGGTAACTACTGTTACAGCAAACGGCTTTTATACATCGACAAAGAGACGATGGTCGGCCTGTGGATGGACCTGTGGGATCACAACGGCAAGTTCTGGAAGACCGCTATTCAAGCGTGCCGGCCTACGCGGGTTCCAGGAGGAATAGACGGCGACGCGGGTCTGGCTCAGCCCTCGGGTCCATGGGCGCTTTTGTGGGATCTGGAAGGTCATCACCTGACCGTGTCTGCTCCTTATCAGTCATACACGGTATTCAATAGCGATGCACCGGAACACGTTTTTAATAACCCGGAGCTTTTCGCGACACCAGCCGGCTTGTTGCAGGTGATGCAGTAAACCTATGTGATCGATGGCGACCGTTTAAAGCGTTGATTGGAAGGGCGTGGATACTCCCAAGCAGTAGGTAAAAATTACCGAGAGTTTTTGGTCTCCCACTGTGCCGGAGCGGATTTAAGGGCGTGTCGCTTGGTTGCCGGAGTTGGCCAAGCTGGAATAGGCGCTCTGCCCGGGATTTGTTTCCTCGGAGTTTCCAAGAGCGCTGGGCCGGTTTCGAGTCCCTCGGCGTTCGCTGGTACGGAAGCCCTGATCGATGGGGCGGTCGTATGTTTGGGCAGGGGTTTCAGCCTGAGCGCCGCACTTTGACAACAGTTTGCGAAATCGGGGGTCGGGGTCGTATATATGAGGCGATTAAAACGATGCGAGGGGTACCGATGGAGGAGCTCCAGCGTAAATCGCCGGCGACTTTGTGGGCAGCAGCTTTCCAGTCATCGCATGACGGTATCGCGGTTTACAGCGCCGATGGTGTCCTGCTCAGCTGCAACCGCGCCTGGGACAAAGCATGGGAACACATCTCCGGGCTCAAAGGTTATTCCGACTGGATTGGAAAGAGCCGCGTGGAGCGCAGACGGCTGTTAGGCTATCGTGGACCGGAGCTAATCAACGAGGCGATCGCGCAGCGGAGCCCCTCTTCCACCGTTTTGGTGAACAGCAACGGAGACCTTTTACTGACGACGGCCAGCCCCCACTACGACTCGAAGGGTACGTTAGAATACATCGTGATGAATGTCCGCAATCTTACCTATCTAAATTATCTCAAGGACCATCTTGCCCAGAACGAATGTTTTTTCAATCAAAGAGATGATTTGCTCACTCAACGCGCGTTCACATTACTTAAAGCATCGGGGGTGGCGGAGATCAAGGTAGTCAGTCCCGCGATGCGCAATGTCATTTTGTTGGCGGGACAATTAGCGGCACTCGACATGACGGTATTGCTGTGCGGCGAAACCGGAACCGGCAAGCAGGTCATAGCCAGGCTGATCCATGGGCTTTCGCGACGTGCCCAGAAATCCTTCGTTCAGATAAACTGTGGTGCGATACCCGATGGCCTGGTGGAATCGGAGCTTTTCGGCTATCAGGCGGGAGCTTTTACCGGATCAGTCTCCGCGGGCAAACAAGGTCTAATCCAGTCGGCCGACGGCGGAACCTTATTCCTGGACGAGATCGGCGAGCTTCCGCTCTCCTCCCAGGCCAAGCTGCTGAAATTCCTGGATGACAAGTTGATTTCACCGCTGGGAAGTGTGAAAGCAACTGCTGTGGACGTACGCATTCTGGCCGCAACCAACCGGAATCTTCATGAACTTGTGAAAGCCGGCAGTTTTCGGGATGACCTTTTGTATCGTCTGGAAGTCATCCCGCTTGTAATTCCGCCGCTACGTGAACGACGCGAGGAGATCCTCCCTCTGGCTGAATCGTTCCTTTTCGAATTCAACCGCGACGCCGGGCAGGAGAGCTGCATATCCAACGAGCTGCGCAGTCTCCTGATGTCCTACGATTTTCCGGGCAACGTGCGAGAACTAAAGAATCTGGTTGCGCGGTTCGCTATTAACGCCAAGGGTGATCAAATCGGGCTGGGTGACCTTCCGGAATGGAGCATGGATAGAGCTGCTCGACCGGGACCGCAGCCGGTGCCGGCCGCCACACCATTAGCGCCGCGCAGCGACCTGCTTAGGAATCGACTTGAAGAGGTTGAGCGCGGAATGCTCGAGTGGTATGCGAGTCAGGGTTTATCTACTCATGAGATTGCCAGGCATATCGGTATCCATCACACTTCCGTGATGCGTAAGCTAAAGAAGTACCAAATATTTTCAAACTACCGTAAAGCGCATTGATTATGATCGGGAGCGACGCGCCTTTTACATGGTTTCCGGGAGCCGGAAATTGCCGGTCGCTGCGGTCACGCGTCGGCAGGCAAGCAATATGACCAACCAACGACGCCAGGCATTTGTCGTAGTCTCCAGCCTATTCGTATCGCTCTTCTTTGTGATGGGCGGCAGCGCCTTCACCGTCGGCCTTTTCTTTCCGCCCCTGATAAAGACCTTTCACTGGAGCCATGGACGCCTGTCGCTGATGTACACGGCGTTCGGACTGACGCTGGGGTTGGCCTCTCCAGTTGCGGGTTGGCTGATCGACCGCACCGGTGTGAAGCTGGTGATGGCCGCCGGCGCCACGATGGTAGGGGCTGGCTATATCGCGGCCAGTCGGGCCCATTCCTTTGCTCCGCTGATGATTGCGTTCCTCGTGATCGGCGCCGGAGTCGGCTGTTCGACGCTGGTTCCGACCGCGGTAATTGCGGCCCGCTGGTTCAGCAACCGGCGCGCGCTGGCGCTGGGTGTGAGCATCACCGGTACTTCTATCGGGGGGATGGTTATGCCCTTCGTGGTCGAGCACTTCATCGCCACCCGGGGATGGCGCACGGCCCTGGTGGTTATCGCCGGACCGGTCCTTTTAGTAGCGTTGCCGCTGATCCTGTTCGGCATACGATTGCCGTCTGAAAAGCCAATCGTTCGCGATAGCGCCGAAGTGAGGGCTGAAACTTTGCCGGGCCTCGATTTGGTGCCCGCGCTGCGCACGCTTTCCTTTTGGATGCTGGCCCTGATGATGATGTTTGCCGCGGCGGGTCTGTCGGGCGCTTACTACCACATCGTCCCTTTCCTGGTCGTCAGCGGTTACACTGCGCAACAGGCGGCGTTTGTGCTCAGTCTTTTGGCAGGAGCGCTCACCGTGGGTTTTCTGGTGATGGGCTACCTGTCGGACCGCTTCAGCGTTCGGATCGTGCTGCCCGCCGCGTTGTTCATCGAGGCCATGGGCGTCGCGTCGTTGTTGGGCGCACGCAACCCGCAATTCGCGACGGTGTCAATCGCCGCGTTTATGTTCGCCTTCGGGATCACGGCCGGCGCGACCTCTTCGCTGGTTCCGATAATCCTGGCGGAATCTCTTGGGCTGAGGCGCATTGGTACGCTGACGGGACTGATCAACCTGTTCGGGACTTTGGGCGGTTCCACGGGTCCGCTGGCGGTTGGAGCGATCTTCGACGCCAGCGGCGGCTACGGACCGGCCTTCCAGCTGTGCGCCCTGCTGCTGGCCCTGGGCGCACTCGCGACCGTGTTCGTGTCCCCCGCGCCAGGACTGGTAATAGATGCGAGGTCGGCGCTGGGCGCGCATGGTTCCCATTAGCGAGGGACCACGGGACTTGGGTGCGCCCGCGGGGAGAGATTTTCGAGATGCAAACCCGTAGTGCTAATCTTACGGCCCGGCAGCGCCGGGAAGATTCTCTGAAGCTGAAGAAACTGCGCGCGCTGATCAAGGCCGGCGTTGATGCCCTCGATCGGGGCGACTTTATCGAAGTAGCCGATGCAGATCTCGATGATTTATTTCGGCAGCTAATGCCAATTGGGGGAAAAAGCAAGCGCTGAAACGGACGCCGCGCCTGCGCTGCCTTTTTTTGATCACGCTGGAGGTCGGTGTCGGCGCGCCCTTGCCCCAATGCGACCACGAGTGCGCCGGCTACTTGTGCTGAGCGTCGAAGAGCCGTCGGTATGTCCCTTGCCGCGTGGAGAACCGCAATGATCTGAATGGGAACAAAATCGCGGCGATAGACGATCAGGTAGGAACGAACCGAAAAAAGAGAACGGGTAAGTCCGTCAGGTCCTTACGCACGTGGCCCTTGCACGGCATTTCGGCGAGACCCTCAAACGCTTGAAAGAATTCCTCCTGCAACGCCGAAGCTGCTTAGGGATTGTCGGCTGCAATAAAGTCCCAGATATCTTGCAGGTCGCGAACGGCTTCTGGAGCGAGGATAAATCGCTCCATCGAATTATTTGCGCGCTTGCCGGTGGGCGCGAAGTTGCTCAACCGCTACGCTCTGCGGGATACCTTCGCCGCGATCGAGTTGCTCAATGCCGCGCTTGATCTTTGCGCGAACCGTCTCGAGTTCCCGTTCTCGAAGCTGGTCGCGCTCGTGTAGGAGACTGAGAGCCTCGCGGATAACCTCGCTGGCCGAGCTGTAAAGGCCGCTTTGGACCTTTTCGTCTATGAGCTTCTCAAGCTCGGGTGTAAGAGAAACGCTCACTGAACAAGCGTATCGCCGCATAGCAGCGCTCGTCAATCTTCCTCACGCGTGCAGGTCGATTCCTGCGCGCTCGCGTCCCAATGCGATCACGATTGCGCAGCCCACCAGTACCGTGAGCGCCACCACCGCTAGCGCGTTGGCGTAGCCCATCCGCACCGCCATCAGGGATTCGACGTACGCCGCGTTGGCGGCCAGCAGCACGCCGAACTGGTAGGCGAGGCCTGGGAACAGGCCGCGCACTGCCGGCGGCGACAACTCCACCAGGTGCGCCGGGATTACGCCCCACGCTCCCTGCACCATGAACTGCATCAGGAAAGCACCCACCGCCAACAGCCACAGCGAGTGCGCGTAGATCCACAGTGGCATTACCAGCGCGGCCAGCACCACCGCCGTCACCATCGCGCGGCGTCGCCCCAGGCGGTCGGAAAATTCACCGAAGAACAGTCCGCCGCCGATCGCGCCGATGTTGTAGATGATCGCCATCGAGGCGACCAGGTGCGGGTCGAGATGGCGTTGACGCTCCAGGAAGGTCGGATACATGTCCTGGGTGCCATGCGAAATCAGGTTCATCATCGTCATCAGCGCCACCATATAGATGAATCCGCCAAAATTGCCGCGGACGGCTTCGACGATTTGACGCGCCTGCGGCCGGTGGCGTTCCCAGGCTTTGGACTCCGGCACCTTGGCGCGGATGAACAGGGTGAGCAGGGCGGGCAAACCGCCGGTGTAGAACAGCGCGCGCCATCCGAAATGGGGAAAGATGAAGAAGAACGCCGCCGCGGCCAGCAGGTAGCCGAACGCGTAACCCTCCTGTAGCAGACCCGACATCAGCCCGCGCCGCTTGGACGACACCGCCTCCATCGCCAGTGAAGCGCCCACGCCCCATTCCCCGCCCATCCCGATTCCATACAGCGCGCGCAGGAACAGGAACCATCCGTAGCTGGGTGCCAGCCCGCTCAGCACCTCGACCACCGAATAGAAGACCACGTCGATCAGCAGCGGCAGCCGCCGCCCGTAAACATCCGCCATCCAGCCGAACAGCAGCGCGCCAACCGGGCGCATCGCCAGCGTGATGGTGATGGTATAGGCGACGTCGCTGATTGGGCGGTGGAATTCCTTGGCGATGGCCGGGATTACAAATACCAGGACGAAGAAGTCAAACGCGTCCAGCGTCCAGCCCAGAAAGCTGGCAATGAACGCGGTTGCGGAATGAACGGATGGTTCCGTGGCGCCTGCGGTGGCGGCGGCCGGAAGGCGGGGCTTCATGGTGGGTTTAATTATTGGAAGCAGCAATCAGATTAAAGACCGAGGACCGGGTTGACGGGATTTTTGCTCGACTTTGACCGCTGTTCAGCGCTCCGGGAAAGCAGCTTGACTGTCATTCTTTGGCCCGCCTATAGTGGCCTTCAAGACTCTCGATCGCGAAGACTTAGCGCGGCTCGAAGCTCGTTCGGGGCAGGGCGGATCGTGAATTAGATGAAGAGACGCAGCGAAATGACTCTGGCAGAACGGCTCTATCTGCCGGAAATCATCAAGGGCCTGGTGGTCACGAATTACCATTTCGTGCGCAACCTGGTCCTGCATACGGCGCACGTCTTCGGCTTGGCCAAAAGCCACCGCGCGGCTACAACCGTGCAGTATCCAGACGAGCGCAAGCGCTACGCCGAGGGCTATCGCGGCAGCCATCGGCTAACCCTGCGGCCTGATAACGCGGTGCGCTGCACGGCCTGTTTTTTGTGCGCGACCGCGTGTCCCGCGCAATGCATTTACATCGAAGCCGGGGAGCATCCCGATCCGCACATCGAGAAGTATCCGATGCGCTATGAGATCGACACTTTGCGATGCATCTACTGCGGATTGTGCGTGGAGGCCTGTCCATGCGACGCGATTCGCATGGATACCTACGTCCATCCGCGCATCTGGGGCTTTGACCGCAAGGACTTCGTTGAAACCAAGGAACTGCTGATGCATCGCTCCGAAGTGCTGGCCACCAAGGGTCGTGAGGGCAACATGGAGGAGATGCAGGCCTGGTATCAGGAGCAGGCCCGGCAAGTCTTCGATCCGCAGCGTGCGGAGCTGAAAACCTATACCAATCGCGTTCTGCCCCAGTCGTGGGCAACGCAGGACGAGGAGCAGGGCGAGATTCCGGCCCTCGAGCGCCATCCGGAGCCAAACGGCAACTCGCCCAAATGACGAGATTCACAATCGGACTTACGGTTATTTCACTGGCCTTGTTGTTTATCGCCTACGGCAAGGGTGTCGGCGTAATTCACGGAGGAAGCCCGCTTAGCCACATGTATTGGGCCACGGGGGCGCTATTCGCGGCGGCCACCGCCGATTTCTTCGCGGTCGCTCACCTGGCGCGCAGCGAACGGATGTTGCGCAGGTTCCGCGCATTGTGCGAGAAGCATGGAATCTCGTTCGAGGGCTTGGAATGAAGCGCGCCCGCGTGCTTATCGGCGGCGGCGCAGGGAGCAATTGAGGCACCGGAGCAAATTGAGGGAAGGACCATGACTCAACTCGAAGCAGCACGTAAGGGTCTCGTCACCGAGCAGATGATCGAAGTGGCGCAAGATGAGGGACTTTCGCCCGAAGAGGTTTGCGAGGTTGTGGCAAGCGGTGAGGCCGTGATTCCGCGCAACATCCATCACAACTTCCGCGCCATCGGGATTGGCAAGGGGCTGCGTACCAAGGTCAACGCCAATCTCGGCGCTTCCAATTTCCATCAGTTGCTGGAAGAGGAGATCGAGAAGCTCTACGCCGCGATCCGCTACGGCGCCGACTCGGTGATGGACCTGTCCACCGGCACGGACCTCGACAAGATCCGCACCGAGATGCTCTCGCGCGCTCCGGTGATGCTGGGCACGGTGCCGATCTACCAGGTCGCTTCCGAAGCCTCGATCATGGACCTTAGCGCCGATTTCTTCCTGGATGTTATCGAGCGCCAGGCGCGCCAAGGTGTAGACTACATGACGCTGCATTGCGGCGTCACGCGCGAAAGCGTGCGGCGGCTGCGCGGCCATGAGCGGATCGAGGGGATAGTGTCGCGCGGCGGAGCCTTGCTGGCGGCGTGGATCGAGCGCACCGGCAACGAGAACCCGCTGTTCGAGCATTTCGACAAGGTCTGCGAAATTCTGCGCGAGCACGACGTCACCATCTCACTGGGCGACGGCTTGCGGCCGGGCGCCACCGGCGACGCCACCGACCGCGGCCAGATCGCCGAGCTGTTGGTGCTGGGCGAACTGACTCAACGCGCCCGCCAGCTCGGGGTCCAGGTGATGATTGAAGGTCCGGGGCATGTGCCGCTGGACCAGATCGAGGCAAACGTCAAGCTGGAAAAGCGCATTTGCGGCGGCGCGCCGTTTTACGTGCTGGGTCCGCTGACCTGCGATGTGGCGCCCGGCTATGACCACATCACCGGCGCGATTGGCGGCGCGATCGCGTCAGCGGCAGGCACCGATTTTCTGTGTTACGTGACCCCGGCCGAGCATCTGCGGCTGCCCGATGTCGACGACGTGCGTGAGGGTGTGATCGCCACCAGAATCGCCGCGCACTCGGGCGATTTGGTCAAAGGCGTGCGCGCGGCCAAGGTATGGAATGATCAGATGTCGCGCTTCCGCAAGGCCCTTAACTGGGAGGGGATGTACGCGATGGCGATGGATCCCGACAAAGCGCGCCGCTACAAGGAAGAGAGCGAGGCGGCCGGATCCAACGTCTGCACGATGTGCGGCTCGCTATGCTCGATCAACGTCGATAACGCGTCGATCAAGTTCGTCCGCAAGCAGGCGGCCGCGGCAGAGCAGGCCCATGCCGCCTCATGACGGACTTGATGTAGGCGACTCCGCCCCAGATGACCTCGTGCTGCGCGATCAGCGGGGCGGCCCCGTGCGTTTGGGAGACTTCCGCGGATGCCACGTCGTGCTCTACTTCTATCCCGCCGACGACACGCCGGGATGCACCGTGGAGGGCAAGGAGTTCCGTGACCTGCACGAGCAGTTCGAGGCGTTGGACTGCACGGTGATCGGCGTCAGCGTCGATTCCGTCGAATCGCACCGAAAGTTTGCCGACAAACACGCGTTGCCCTTTCCGCTGCTCTCGGACTCGGACGGCACCCTCGCGCGGACCTTCGGCGTGCTGCGCGACGGAGCAGCGGATCGGTCGACCTTTGTGCTGGACCGCGACCTGCGCATCCGCCGCCGCTGGGACCAGGTCAAGCCCCGCGGCCACGCCCAGCAGGTGCTGGAATTCGTCCGCGCGCTGCTGGAATCGCATCGCATGCTCGGCGGCTGACCGCATCTCCCTCGCCCGCGCGCAAATTTTTAAATGTTTCCGGGCTTTTGCGCCTCTTCGCGCCGGGAAAAATCAGAGCCGCGGCCGTGAGGGAGCGGTCAGGCTGGCAAAACCGACACAGACCGCTTGCTCACGCGCGCGGCTCGGACAATCAGGCATCGTTCTTAAGAACCAAACATGCGGCATCGCGTCGTGACCCTGTAACCGCTAAAATAGTCGTTCCAGCGGAGGTCATTGAAAACTATGGCCAAGACATCGAAAAGCCTTCTGGATGAGGCTCGCGCATCAATCAAACAGGTGGGCGCCGAAGAGGCGCGCGACCTGATGAAGAACTCGGGCGCCGTCGTGGTTGACGTGCGCGAGAGCGACGAATGGCGCCAGGGACACATCCCCGAAGCTATCTTCATCCCGCGCGGGTTCTTGGAATTGCGTGTCGAGGACAAAATCCCTGACCACAAGGCGCCGGTGATCCTGCAATGCGCATCGGGTACGCGTTCGCTGTTGGCGGCGCGCACTCTGCGCGAAATGGGATACGAGAACCTCTACAACATGAACGGCGGGTTCAACGCCTGGAAGGACAAGGGGCTGCCTTGGGTGGCCGACCGCCAGTTCACCCCCGACGAACTGACCCGCTATTCGCGCCATTTCCTGATCCCCGAGGTCGGCGAGAAGGGACAGGCCAAGCTGCTCGACGCCAAGGTGTTGCTGCTCGGCGCAGGCGCGCTGGGTTCGCCTTCCGGCATGTACCTGGCGGCGGCCGGCGTGGGCACGATCGGATTCGTCGATTTTGACGTCGTGGACCTCTCCAACCTGCAGCGCCAGATAATCCACGCCACCGACCGGGTCGGGATGCTCAAGACCGAGTCGGCGCAAAAGACGATCAATGCGATCAATCCCGCCGTCAAGGTAATCGCCCATAACGTCCATCTCAGTTCCGAGAACGTGATGGACATCATCCGCGATTACGACGTGGTGGTGAATTGCTCGGACAATTTTCCCACCCGCTACCTGATCAATGACGCCTGCGTGTTTGCGAAGAAGCCCTTGGTGGACGGGGCGATTTTTCAGTTCGAGGGCAACGCCACCGTGTTCGATCCGGCCAAGGGCGGGCCGTGCTACCGATGTCTGTATCCGGAGCCGCCGCCGCCCGGGATGGCGCCATCTTGCGCGGAGGCCGGCGTGCTCGGCGTTCTGCCCGGGCTGATCGGATCGATCGAGGCACTGGAGGCGATCAAGTTGATCCTGGGCGTGGGCAAGCCGCTGATCGGCACGATGGTGTATTTCGACACGCTGTCGGATCGCGACTTCGTCCGCCTGATGCGGATTAAGCGCGATGCGGAATGCCCGGTGTGCGGTGACCATCCGACGCAGACCAAGCTGATTGATTACGAGGCATTCTGCGGCTTGGCTGCCAACGGCGCCTCGGCCAATGGTGACGCCGCCACGCCGGTCCAGCCCGAGCAAGCGGCGGCGCACTAAGAGAATTGACTACAACCGTGCGGATGCGAGGCGGCCGGTAGGCTGAAGTTGGGATGGCGCTGGGACCTTTTCAGGTGGCCGAGAGATTGAGCGAGGGCAAGCGCGAGCGCGGCATCGCGTTGCTGATGCGCCATGGCGAGACTGCCTGGAACCGGGAAGGGCGCGTGATGGGCCGCCAACCGGTGGACCTCGACGAAGGCGGGCGCGCGCAGGTGGAGATGGCGGTAGCGCTGGCGCGCGAGTTGGCGCTCGACCTGATTATCTCCAGTCCGCTGCCGCGCGCAACGCAATCGGCCGAGATCATCGCGCGCGGTGTGGGCGGTATCGACATTCTGACTGACGATCGCCTTGAAGAAGTCCGCTATGGGGCGTGGGAGGGCAAGACCTACCAGCAGCTCATCCATGACGAGAGCTACATCAACTACCGCAAGGCGCCGCTGGAGAGCCTTACGCCCGGCGGCGAGACTATCCGCCAGGTGCAGCAACGTGGCGTGGCGGCGGTCGACGCCGCGGTCACCACGCATCGCGGCAAGCACATCCTGTTCATCTCGCACGGCGATATCATCCGCACTGTTCTCTGCCACTACATGCGGCTGGACTTAATCCACTTCCATCGCCTGCGGGTGGACAACGCCACCTTCTCCGGCGTCGAGATCAGCGACGATTTCGCCGAAGTCAAGTTCGTAAACCTGCTACCCGATCCCGCCCGCGCCTTCCGCTCCCCATTCCCGAAGTAGCGCATCTCGTACTGCACGATCGGAGAAAAGCGGGGAACCTCGTTGTACGTGCAGGGTTGCAGCGCATGAAAGTCATTCCACTGAGCGAGGCTAAGGCCAAACTCAGCCGCTAGGGCCAGCTCTGCCACGATGAGCCAGTGGTTGTAACAGTCAACGGGAGACCGTCCTTTCAACTGGTTCCGCTGGAAGAAGATGACGACCTGATCGATCGTCAGATCAAACATTATCCGGTTTCGCCAAGCTTCTGAAGAGCCCGCTGAACGAACGGAGGGTGTCGGTCGATACTGCAGCGCGTCGGCTTAAGCTTAAGGCAGCGGCATCGAGGGCGCGCAAAGGCTCGGAGCGCCTAAAATTGGCGAGAGCGCAAAGCGAGTATCAGGCCAGCGTTTTGTCGTCCGCGATGCGCAGTAGCTCGTCGCGTTTGAACCAGGGTAGTCGCGCGGGTTTGCCCGCGCGGCGGGCGCTGACGCCTTGGCCGGTTTCGAATTGACCAATCGGTGACGCGCCGATGTCTGCCCGTGAGAGCGCGCTTACCAGTCGTGCGGCGCGCGCCGGGCTGATGGCGACCAACAATGCGCCGGAACTGGTGAGGCCGAGTGGATCGATCCCGAACATTGCGCAGATATCGCGCGTGATTTTGAGCACCAGGATACGGTCGAGGTGGACGGTCACGCGAAGGCCCGCCGCGTAGGCCATTTCATGGATGGCGGCGCCGACGCCGCCTTCGGTCGGGTCGTGCATAGCGTGCGCGCCCAATGCGGCGGCGACGCGTGCCGCCCGTAACACCGAGGTTCCGGGCACGATCGCAAGGCGCTGGGCCTCCCGGCGCGCCGCTCGGCCTAGTGCTTGCGCGATCCGCCGGCCGTGATCCTCGGCGAGAATAGCGCTCCCTTCGATTCCAGCCGCTCCCGCCATGATCAGGATATCTCCGGCCTTGGCGCCGGCGGTTGATATCAATCGTCGCGCTGGAACGAAACCCATCATATTGCCGACCAGCAGGGGCCGGGTTACGGCGCTGGTAACCTCGGTATGCCCACCGGTTATCGTCACGCCCATCTTCTTTGCCTCGGCTTGCAGCTCGGTGAAATAACGCTTGACAACTGAGGCGGTTGTTCCGGGCGGAAAAAATGCCGCCACCTGAAGGTAACGCGGCTGTGCCCCGCGAGTGGCGAGGTCATTGGCATTAACCTGAAGCAGCAATTCGGCCGCCCGGTGCGTGGTAAATGTCACGGGATCGGTCTTGCTGATCAGGTAACGATTGCCGCCCAATCTTATCGCGGCCGCATCTTCACCCATCGCCGGTCCCAGCTTGACGCTCGAATCGTGGTTGCCAAAAGTACTGAGCAGCTTCACCATCAGAGCCGGTGGCAGCTTGCCTGTTGTAAATCCAGCCTTGGACGCCATGGCGCATGATGTTAGCCGCGAGCGGCCGGATTGAGAAATGAAGCGGGTGCAACCACCGTGTCGCGAGCGCCATAGAACCTAGCGGCGCCGCCACTTTTCTCGCCCAATTACTGAATGATCCTCCGAGCCAATCGCGATCCAGCAATCGGCACGAATTGTGACCATACTCTTGGCCCGATCACCGCTGGAGGTCCGTTCAATGAAGGTGGAGGAATTGATGACGCACGATGTCAGAGCGTGTTTGCCACAGGAGTTTCTTAACAACGCCGCCATGATCATGTGGCAATATGATTGTGGATCTGTGCCGATCGTGGATCAGCGATTGAAAGTCGTTGGTATGCTCACGGATCGCGACGTTTGTATGGCCGCTTTTACCCAGGGCGCTCCTCTGTACCGTATCCGCATCGTAACTGCCATGTCCAAGGCCGTTGTTACGTGCAGCCCCGAAGACGAACTCGCAGTGGCGCAGGATCGGATACGCAAGAATAATGTGCGGCGGCTGCCAGTCACGGACGCCCAAGGTCAATTGGTCGGAATTCTTTCGCTCTCAGACATCATCAGAGGCACCAAGCGGGGGAAAAAAGAGCAACTGAAAAACCCACAGATAGCCGTGCTGTTGGAGGTGCTGGACGTACTTTGCGGGCCAAGACCTCCCCGTATCCGGTACCTTTTCCGCGGGCCCGGCCAGAAAGTGCCCCTGAACTCTGCACCCAAACGCCGACGCGCGCGTAAGCGCAATCCGCGCAACGGCGGCTGATCGGCTCGGATTAGCCGGCAAGCGCCGCCTCCTACCATTTTGCGAAGGGGTGAGCGACCAGGTTGGCGTTGAAGTAACGCGAGTCTTTGGTCACTTCCTTGCCGACCCAATCAGGAATCGAGACCGCCTGGTCCTCGCTTTTGAGCTCGACTTCGGCGGTGGTGAGTCCGGCGTTTTCACCTTCGAATTCATCCACTTCCCACACCACGTCTCCCTGCGGAATGCGATAGCGGGTCTTCTCGATCAGCGGCCGCTCGCACAGACGCTCCAGCATCTCGTTGGCGTCGGTCAGTGGGATTTCATATTCGTATTCGGACCTGGAGGCGCCCACGGTGATCCCTTTGACCGTGATGAAGCCCTTGTTGCCGGCAGTCCGGACGCGGACGGTGCGCTCCTTGACCGTGCTGAGATAACCCTGGCGGTAGCGCACGCCGTCTTTGGGCCTGCGCCAGGATTCAGTTTTCACGAGAAACTTGCGTTCGATTTCTTGTCCCATTTGACTATTGTCCGATAAGCCTTAGTTTGTTCGCTGAACAAACCGGCACGGAGGCCGGCGCTACGGAATTCTACTTGCCCAGGATTTGCTTGATCTGATTGATATAGCTGGTGTTCGGCGAGCCTTCGATACCGAGCCGGCGGATAAGTTCCAATACCGCGTCCGGATCTGCGGATTCCACCGCCACCGTGTCCCGCGCCAGGTTATTGATTATGGTCGAGGCGAATTCGGCCTGACACGCATCCAGCGCGAATTGAAGGCGCGTTTTGGAGACAGGCACGATTTCGATCTCCGGCTGCTTGCGGATGACTGCGTGCAAAAATTCGTCCATCCCGTACCGCACGCTGGACAGATGCGGCGCTTTGAGTTCGAGGCCGGGGAAAATTTGTGCGTCGATTACTGAACGCTCCAACGGAAAACCCGCTTTCAGCACCGGCTTCCACTGCTCGAGTCCGCGGTCTGTATTGATGAGGATTTTGATGTCCATCAGATCGTCGCGGATCTTTGCGTTGCATCTGTCGGTGGCGGCCGAAATCAGGTAAGTCTCTTTGCTGGCCTCGGTCCGCACCGGCGCCGCAAGCCGCCGAAGCTTATCCTGCAGGTTGGAAAGACTCTCGGCCCAGATGCGAAACTCATAGCGCGGCTTGATATCCGTCATCGGATTGGATTCGATGCCTTCACCAAATCATATTATGGGACGGCGGCGGACGGCAATTTTATCCTTCCAGTCTCCTTCCACGGCGTTTGTGCTACAGTGCGTCTTCAACCGGTTGGCCGCGCGTCACCCCATTTTGGAGGACGGAAAATGTCGACGGAAAACGAACAAATCGTAACCGAACTGCTCAACGCCTGGTCGCGGTTGGATTTCCCTGCGGCTGCCGAACTGGTGACAGACTCCTTCGTCTATCAGCCGGACCCCTCGGCCAAGCTCGTTCACGGCAAGCACGCGGTGCTCGCACTATGGCAGAGCTACCTGAAGTTCATGAAATCGTACGAGTTCAGAACCCTTCACATGCTCAGCGCCGGAAACGTCGTGATGATGGAGCGCCTGGAATGGATCGGTACCAAGAGAGGTAAGACCGAGTTGCCGATCATGGGAGTCTTTGAGGTGGCGGGGGGCAAGCTCACCGCGTGGCGGGATTACTGGGATACCAAAATGGCGGCGCCGCTGGCCGCCGCTGCGTCAAACCCACAGGGATAAGCGGCATTGGCGCAGCGTCACCCTCTGCTTTTTGGAGGAGGTGGACCATGGAATATCGTACGCTCGGCCGGACCGGACTGCGCGTTTCGGACGTCGGCTTTGGCGCGATGACGATCGGGGGCGAAGTTTTTGGCGCCACCGACGACGGCGAATCGCTGGCGGCGCTGCATCATGCGCTGGATTTGGGCATGAACTTCATCGACACCGCCGACGCCTACGGGCGGGGCCATAGCGAGGAGCTGATAGCGCAGGTCCTCAAAACCCGCCGCAAGGAAGTCGTGCTCGCCACCAAGGGCGGCAATCAGTACACGCTGCGTCCGCTGGTGCGCAACTTCGACCCTGACTATATCGCCGGGGCTCTGGAGCAAAGCCTTAAGCGATTACAGATCGATGCGATTGATCTCTACCAGCTGCACAATCCGTCGGCGGAAGTGATGCGGCGGGGAGAAATCTTCGAGCTACTGGATCGCTTAAAGCGCGAGGGCAAGATTCGCTATTACGGCGTGTCGCTGGAAACTGCCGCCGACGGCCTGGTGGCGATCCAGACCGGCAAACCCGATACCTTGCAGGTCGTGTACAACATCCTGCATCAGGATCCCGAGGACGAGCTTTTTCCGTTGGCGCGCAAGGAGAACGTCGGCATCATCGCGCGAGTTCCCCTGGAGCGCGGCCTGCTCGCCGGACGATTCACCAGTCCCGACGCGTTTGCTCGCGTCGATTTCCGTGCCCGGATGTTTTCCGGCGAGGCACTGGCGCCGCTCAACGCCGCGATCGGGAAGCTCGGCTTCCTGGTCAAAGACGACGTGCCCAACCTCGCCCAGGCGGCAATGCGATTCGTGCTGAGTCATCCCGCGGTGTCGTCGGTGATCCCGGGGATCCGCACAGTCCGGCAGGTCGACGACAATACAGCCGCCAGCGGCAAGCCGTTGCCCGGGGAGGATCTGGCCCGGCTGCGCCAACTCTACCAGAGCGATTTTCGTTCGATCGCGTTTCATTAGACGTTTGCCCGCTGCGCGGAGCCATTTCGTGGCTACTTGTCCGTTGCCTCGGTTTTGTGGCAAGAAGGCGGTGTTATTGGGACAGGATCTCAAACGCGATGGGCGGCGTTTCAGCGCAATCCTAAGCCGCCGTTGTTGCCTGAACAGGCCGGAGAGACGAACGATGCAACTGATGTTTTTCACCGAGCGCGGTTACCACCCCATCCCTGAGAACGAGGTCTTTAAAAAGCGCAGCTTCTTCGGCCTGTCCAACAAGTATTTCGACGCCGAGCAGGGCTCGCGCCTGCTCAACGAATACATCGACGACAAGATCTACTGCGAGGAGTTGGGATTCGACGGCGTCGCGCTCAACGAGCATCACGGCACGCCCTACTGCCTGGGCGCGGTGATGGACGTCGAGGCGGCGGTGCTCGCGCGCGCTACCAAGCGGGTGAAAATCGTGCTGATTGGCAACCCCCTCCCGGTGGTGTCCAATCCGCTGCGGCTGGCCGAGGAGGTGGCGATGATCGACCTGATCTCCCGCGGCCGCCTGGTGCCGGGGATCATTCGCGGGACCGGATGCGAGCAGATCTTCAATAACGCCAATCCCGCCCATAACCGCGAACTGTTCGACGAAGCCCACGAACTGATGATCAAGGCGTGGACGGTGCCCGGGCCGTTTCGCTTCGAGGGCAAGCATTTCAACTACCGCTTCGTGAATCCCTGGGTCCTGCCGATGCAGAAGCCGCATCCGCCCATCTGGGTTCCCGGCGTGGTCAGCCCAGAGACGGTGGCCTGGTCCGCGCGTCGGCGCTACACCTACGTCGCGCTGTCGACCCGCCTGGAGCCGACCCTGGATTTGTGGAACCTGTACGTTAAAACGGCGGCCGAAGAGGGTTATCAGGCGGGCCCTGAAAACTTCGTCTACATGCAGCCGGTGTTCTGTGCCGAGACCGAAGCACAAGCTGAGGACTTTGGCCGCCGCTACCTGTACGGCGGCGGTTTCACTTTCTTCGGGCGCAGTGAGTGGATGTTTCCCCCCGGGTACAATTCCAAAGCCGCGACCCGTCGCATGGCGGATTTGGCCAACCAGAACACCAACATCTGGGGCGCCGCCGAAGGTGAATCGGGCGGCCAGTCCAACCCGGCCGACGATGAAATGCGCCTGGCGATGGGACGCGACCCGCAAACCGACGCGGAAGTCGAGCTGCTGAAGAAGGCCGTGTATGGCCGGTACCCGGAGCTGCTGAAAAGCCGGCAGATGATTGCGGGCACGCCCAAGTCGGTCCCGGTAAAGCTGCGTAATCTGCTGCGGGTGCTGCATCCGGGCGTGCTGATTTTGCGCATCGACGGTCCCATGACGCGCGAGGAGCGGCGTTCCTGTATCAGGCTGCTGGGCGAAGAGGTGGTGCCGGCGCTGCGTGACATGGGCCGGGAACTGGGCCTGGTCGATCCATTTACGCGCAAACCGGGAATGCGTCCGCTTGCCGCGGGCGTCAAACCCGTGCCGGTGGGCGATCCGGGCGCGCTGAAGGACCTCTACAGCGCGTAGAAATTTTAATCGCGAGAAGGTTTATGGACCAAGCCTCAGCCGCACAACCGCGCGGTGTATTCGCGGCGGCTCTGACGCCGCTTAACCGCGCGCTCGAACCGGATACCTCCCTGTTCGTCGCGCATTGCCGATGGCTGCTAGAGCAGGGGTGCGACGGAGTGGTGCCGATCGGCACCACTGGCGAAGGGAACTCCCTGTCGGTGAGGCAGCGCCTGACACTGGTCAAGGCGATCGCGGGGTCGGGCATCGCGATGACTCGATTCATCATCGGGACCGGCTCCTGCGCGCTGACCGACGCGGTCGAGTTGACGCGTGCCGCGGTTGCGGCGGGCGCGGCCGGCGTGCTGGTGCTGCCACCTTTTTACTACAAGGAGCCATCCGAGGACGGACTGATGCGTTTCTACTCGGAGGTAATCGAGCGCGTGGGCGACGGTCGTCTGCGCCTTTATCTATATCACTTCCCACAGCTTTCGACCATGCCGATTACGCCGGGACTGATCAAACGGCTGCTTGCCGCCTATCCGTACACGGTCGCCGGCCTGAAGGATAGTTCGGGCGACTGGCCATACTCGGCAAAGCTGCTTGCGGAGTTCCCCGGCTTCGGGGTCTTCTCGGGCAGCGAGGGATATCTGCTGGCCAACCTGCGCGCGGGCGGGATGGGTTGCATATCGGCAAATGTCAACGTGACTGCTCCGCTGGCGCGCAGCGTCTATCTTGCCTGGCGTGAGGGGAAGGCCGAGCAGTTGCAAAAGGAGTTGGAAGGCGCGCGCCTGGTGTTGGACAAGTATCCACTGCCGGCGGCGGTAAAGCATGTGATGAGCGCGATTAGCGGCAATCCCGCATGGAATCATATCCTGCCGCCCAACCGGCCGCTGGCTGAGGAGCAGGGGCGCGACCTGATGACGCGTCTGGCGGCGCTGCCGCAGATGAAGCCGATTCTCGGCAAGTCCGCGCGATGATTTGAATTATCGTTACGGCAAACCGGCAGCGCGACATCCGTCGCGCCGCCGGTTTGCACTGAACAATCCCTGTCCAAACCTACTGCATTACCTGGTTCAACCCCGCTGGTGTACCCCACCGGGTATAGTCCTGGAATGAGGCCGGCACGTCGCGACCCCAGTGTGGGACCTGCCAGGCCGTGTCCTCGTGAGTGTTCTGGAACTCCTGCATCAGGGCAAAACCGCCGCTGGTGCCCGAACCGAAGGTGTGCTCGCCAGTTTCGGGAACCAAACCGGGATGATACAGGTTCCAGTAGAATTTCCAGTACTTTAGCTCCGCGTCAAAAAGATCGAGCCACTGCGGTGCGAACTGCTCTTTGTCCAGGAACATCACGCGATCGCCATAGCAATATCCGCGCTCCTGCGAGGGTATCCGGCGGTTGTCGAACACGTACATATCGCGCAGTTGCCACTTGCCGGTGCTCGGGCGCGGGATGAAGGAAGGATAGTAGTACTCCGAAGGCGCGTTATTGGTGTAAGTTTGGTAGAACTTGTCGTCGGGAAACACCATCGTGAGGATCTTTTTCACCCCTAGAAACCTGGAGCGGAAGATCGGCACCTGGAGATTCATCCCGTTGCGGAAGTCATCGTTGGTGAAGTCGCCCCCGGCGAACGGCGCGCAGCGTGCTGACGCCGATAAGCGCAGCGAGCGCCGCAGGGCGGGTATGAAGGCGTAGTTTTCCGCCACGCGGGCCGGGTCGTCATAAAACACTTGCAGCGAGGTAACGTACTTGGATTGCTCGGGCTCCCAGACCTCGCAGTTTTCGGTCAGGAAAATTCCGTTGGCGTCGGGCATGTTGGGAGGCAGACCGGGCGTGCTGATGTGCATCTGCTTGAAATGCACGCATTTAACTTTGGAAGCGCTGCGGTTCAAGTAGCGGTCTGTGGTCTGCGCCCAATCGTCGATCTGCCCGATATGGGGCTGCCAGTTGTAGTAAGTGTCCCACAGCAACTCGATGCCTTCGTCGGGACCACTTGGATTGGGAAAGGGCAGGCCTGAAACATAGCCTTGCAGACTGGTGCCGCCGTCAGACAGATGCGTCAGCTTGACCTGGGGGGAGTACTTTTCCGAATCATCGACGAACTTCTTGGGCAAGGGATAGGACTGCGTCGGCCCGACTATCATTTGAAAGTCCGCGGGCGGATTAAAAGTCGGCAATTTGCCGGACAGTAAAAGCTGCAGCCCCATCGGCATGAATTGCTTATATTTCTGCCAGTTCTGGGCGTTGATGACGGTGCCAGGAGCAATTGTGGCGTTGGAGTCCGCCGACGCGAGCGTGTCATAAAAGTGCTCGTCGAAGTTGGGCGCGGTCTGAGCTGCGGCCAAAGCCCCGGTAAAAAACCAGAGCCCGATGACAAGAATTGCAAGACGATTCGATCGCCGCATGATGATTACCTCCGGGTCAGGGATTTATGCAAAAAGTTTTCCGGCCTGATTGCCGTCTTGCGACGGCTGCGATTCAATCCTGCTGAAACGCACTCAGTTTTCCGTCGCTGCATTATGGCGCCGGTCATGCGGCGGTGTTGCGGCGACGAGTTCTTGCATTGGCCTATCGGGGCAATTATGTATCGGCGCATGCCGGTCTGTACGGCGGGAAAGCTCAGCTTCTCGTAGTCAGTTTGGTCTATGCTTGCGTTGGCGGTTCCGACGCTTAACATTTTCCCCGTCTGGCGCGCCCAAGCCAGAGTTCCCAACGCGCCCGCGACTTCGTCGCCCCCAGCTAATCAAGCGAGTTAACACAAGCTCTTTCCGAGTGTCAAATATATAGTGAGGTTGCGTTGGCCGAATAACGCCGTTGCGCGACCGGTCCAGCATTCAAACGAGATCTGCCAGGCCGGGGGGCGTACCGCTACAGCTTAAAGGTCTACCGCTACAGCCTGAAGGCTTGGCGCTACAGCCTGAATGCTTGGCGCTACAGCTTGAAGGCGCGGGCCGCGTTCTCTCCCAGGATTTTGCGCTTGGCGGTCTCCGAGAGGTCCGCGCGGTCCGCAATCTGCGCTACCACGCCTTCGAACTGATGGTCGGGATGCGGATAGTCGGTGGAAAAACAGAGGCTGTCGTCGCCCAGGCAACTGATGAACTCGGGCAGCATCTTCTCCTCACCATCAGCCGACACGAAGCATTGCCGCTTGAAGTATTCCGACGGTTTGAGGCTGAGCTTGGAAGGCAGCGTGTAACCCCATTCCTCTACGTGATGGTCCATGCGCTCGATCCAGTACGGGGCCCAGCCGCATCCCGCCTCGACCATCAGCACGCGCAGGTTCGGATGGCGGTCGAGCACGCCGCCGCAAATCAGGCTCAATAGCGCCATCTGTTGCTCGACCGGATGGCAGATCATGTGGCGGAAGAGAAAATTCTTATAGCGCGCGTTGCCGATCTGCGGTACGTCCTGGGTGGCGCCCTCATGCAGCACCAGCGGCACGTCGAGTTCCTCGATCACGGACCAGAAGAGCTCCCAGTCGGGATGGTCAAAGGTGCGGCCGCCGATCGGATTGGGCCGCAGGAAGGCGCCTTTGAGCCCCAACTCGCCGACGGCGCGGCGCAGTTCGGCGATCGATGCGTGCACGTCCATCTGAGGAATTATGGCGGGGCTGATCAGCCGCCTGGGGTCGGCGCTGCAGAAGTCGTGGGCCCAATGGTTAAAGGCGCGGCACAACGCGATGGTCACCTCCAGGCTGTCGATACCGAAAAAAAACAGCCCGGTGGTCGGATACATCACCATCGCCTCGATCCCTTCAGCGTCCATGTCCGCCAGCCGCACGCGCGGGTCGCGTCCGCCGGCGCTCATCTTCCTGGTGCCCTTTAGCGAATCATCGGTGCCGTACAGGTAGGGCGAGAAACGGCCGCCCACCGACAGGCGGTAGCGGCCCTGTTCGTACATGCCTTTGGGCGCCACCGAATGATATTTGGGGTCGAGGTACTGGGTCCAAACGGTGTCGGGCTCCATGAAATGACCGTCGGCATCAATCACGCGATATTTCGCCATTTGCTTTCTCCAGCCTGCGTCTGTTTCGGCGTACTCGAATCCAGGCCCTCTGTCATCAACGATTTACCCCGATAGCTCCGTCACCACTCCACCACCAGCATCACAGCCGCCACACCTCGACGGCGGTGCGGCCCAGCACCCAATCCTGATCCTCGGACGAAAGCGAAGCGACACACTTGCGCACCGCGCCCAGCGGATCCTTGTGCGCGTCGGCGTGAGGATAATCGGTGGCCCACATCATGCGGTTGGCGCCGATCCGGCCGGCGATGCGTGGGATATCCTCGTCGTCTGCCTCGGCCGAAATGTAGCAATGATCCTTGAAGAGCCGGCTAGGCTTGTGCTTCATAGCGGTGGTAAAGCCGAACATCTCATACTTGGAGTCGGCCCGCTCCATCCACGACGGCAGCCATCCGCATCCGGTTTCCAGCACCACGTATTTAAGCCGCGGGAAGCGCTCCAAAACGCCGCCCTGGAAGATGAGGTTCATCCCCATGATAGAGTCCTCGGTCAGTTCCATGAAAAAGAACCACGGAGCCCGCCCAGCGGGATAGAATTCATGCCCCAGCGAAGTGGGGCGTACCTGTACGTGGGTCGAGACCGGAAGGTTGGCCGCCTCGCACGCTGCCCAGAACGGGTCGTAGTAGCGATGACCATAAGGGCGTCCATTCATCGGATAGGGCGTGCAGAAGATGCCCCTGGCCTTGCCCTTTACGCGCTCGACCTCGGCGGCCGCGAGGTTCACGTCGCACAGATTGACATGGGCGATCGCGATCAGGCGATCGGGATGTTTGGAGCAGAAATCGAACAGGTAGTTGTTATAGGCGCGGCAGTACGCGGCGGACAGTTCGGGGTCGCGGCACTCGCCTTCCCATACGATGCCGATGGTCGGATAGAGGATCGCGATATCGATCCCCTGCTCGTCCATTTCCCTGACGCGCGCATCGGGATCTATCGCTCCCGGCGTCCGCTTGGCCACTTCCCAGTACGGAAGTTTCGGATCGGAGTACAGTTCGCCCAGGTCCTGATAAGCGCCGCCGAATCCGCCCAGTCCGCCGCCATGGAAGACCTTGCTAATCGTGCGGTCGATCTCCACGTATTCGAGCCCGTTCTGATCGGTGCCGATACGAATTGCGCGGTCGCGGTACTTGGGTTCGAGGTAACGCTCCCAGGTGTCGGGCGGTTCCAGGATGTGGCCGTCGGCATCGACCACGGCTGACTTTCGCATTCGAGGCTACTCCTTAGCGGTTGCGAACAATCCAGTATCAGGCAACTTCCTGTTTTTGCCAAGGCCAATGCAGAACCACGCGGCTTTTGCTGTTACAGAACAAGCGCTGGCGATTCGGGCCGGAATGTAGGAATAAGTTGGTGACGACGATACCCACGGACGGAGGTTCTGCCAATGCTCAAGATTGTTTACTGCATCACCAAACTGCCCAATCTAAGCGACGAAGAGTTCCATCGCTACTGGCGCGATGTACACGGCCCAATCGCCAGCCGCATCCCCGGCTGCCGCAAATACGTGCAGAGCCATTCAATCTACCGCGGTAAGACGCGTCCGCCTTACGACGGCTGCGCCGAGATGTGGCTGGATGACTGGGAGGCCTATAAGCGGACGATGGGCAGCCCGGAGGTCAAAGCGGCGCTGGAGGACGAGAAGAAGTTCATCGACCATTCGCGCACCGCGTTTTTCGTGACCGAAGAGCATCAGGTGGTGTGAACGCTACGCGCAACCGCTTTTAAAGCCGGAACCTTCCAGGCGTCTCCATCCGCTCGTTAGTGGCGCGGCGTGAAGCGAAAATAATTCCTGGGTTCCCGCGTTTGGCGCTGCCCGCTGTCCCCTCCCCGCTAGTCGGGGAGAGGGAAGTGGCGCGGTTTAGCGCCGTTTTCCGCAAGACCCTTGATGCGATGTGTTCGGTGGGCGCAAATGCGGGGTTCTTAGCCTGCGGACTGCTCTCGCCCCGGACCCCACGAAAATTCAGCGAAAGCCATTGCATTTACTCGCTGCGCAGTCCCAACACCCGCGATTTTTCTTCTGCAGCCGGAATTTCGATCCTACGCAAATAATCAAATTAGACTACTCGTAAACGAAATCATCACGCGATTCGTCGAACGGGCGAGAGAAAGAAGTCACGACGTAGTTTTTGGCCAACGCCTCTGAGGCTTGATGATTTGACGGCGGTTGGGACCCGAATCGATCGGTCGATAAACAACTAACGAAGCCGTGCATAGCCGCGGCTTCTATGGGGAGGTCCATTGTGAAACGGGCATTCACTACCATTGCGGCGCTGCTGGTATGCGGAGCGATCGGTTCCGCCGCCAGAGCACAGACGCCCGCCCAGGCCGCGAAATACAGCCGTTACCTGAGCAACCACCCGGGCGTGGCACAGCGGCTCGCCGCCAATCCGGGCTTGGGAAATGTTTCCTCCTACATGGCGGGCAATCCGGGTGCGCAAAATTATTCGGGCGCATATCAAACCCAATACATGAAGAACCTGGCGACATATAACAATTATATGGCCAGCCATCCCGGCCTTGCCGCCAATCAGGGCTTAGGCAGCGTTGGTTCCTACATGGCGGGCAATCCGGGTGCGCAAAATTATTCCAGCGCGTATCAAACCCAGTACATGAAGAACCTGGCGACATATAACAATTATATGGCCACTCATCCCGGCCTTGCGGCCAGTCAGGGCTTAGGTGGCGTTAATCCCTACATGGCGGGCTATCCGGGACAATATCCGTATCCGACCCAGCAGCTAGCCAGCAGTCCAATCATGGGGCTGGTCGCCCCGTTCATGTCGGGCAATCCGGGTCTGCAAAATTACGGGGGCGGGTACGGCGGCAACGTTGCCCCGATATACCAGCCTTCATATACGGGAGCTTCCTATCCCCCGCCAGCGCAATGGGGCAATAACGGCGACGAAAATCGCTGGCATCATCACCATCACTTTGATGGCAATGGCTATGGCCCTTACAGCAGCGGCGCTTACGGACCGTATGCCAGTGGCGGTTACGGGCAGTACGGCGGTGTACCCACGTCACAGCCATGGCACCATCATTTTGATCGGAATTTCGGACCGGCTGGGCAATCTAATGGACAGCGGTTCTTTGGCGTCACTCCGGGCGCAAACCGTGCCGCCTGGGCGGCGTCTCATCCTTTCGCGTCCGCGGGGCACCACGGATGGTGGGGCCACAATCACTAAGTCGGAAGTAGGGTGGAAGTGAGGGATACGGGGGCCGGCTGTCCGGCCCCCGCTGTTTTTTTAAGTATCGCCGCGCTCTTCGGGCGCGATTTCCCTGGCAGGGCGCGGACAGAAGAAGTTTCGTGGGCGAAGATAGATTTTCGCGTTCCGTGCCCTGCTAATCGCCGAAAAACTTCTCGCCCGAGTTGGGACGGGTGATCGAGATGTGGGTGAAATCTTTGCCGTCCACCGCGCCGTGGCGATGTTTCTCACCGGCAGGCGCGAAGACCACGTCGCCCTCCGAGATCTCGTGCCGTTCCTGCTCGGTTTCGACAAAGCCCTTGCCCTTGGTGACGAGCAGGACCTGATCGCAACCATGAATGTGCATGTGGGTGTGGGCGCCGTGATCGAAGTGGATCACGTTAACGCTGACCTCTTTGCTCTCGTCCGTCAGACCCTGGCGCGATACGTGTTCGGCGCCATGGAAGAACTTGGTTGCACGGCTCATGCTCTGGCGCGGCACTTCTGACACCTTGGCGACCTTCATCGAGCGCCTCCTTGATGAGATCAGGAAGATGAAATCACGAACCAATTAGCACGCCAACGAGGTTTGTTCCACCTGCCAGGGCGTGCGAGTACTGTCCTAGTTCGGGGCTCAGTGTCCTGAAGTTGATACCTGCGGTGGTCTAATATCCCTTCAGGCGCGGGTCGTCTGAAGACACGCAGATAGCCGCCATTTCTCCCTCCGCTTTTTCCCGTTCATGTTCACTTGCATACGGCTTTACGTGCAGATTGATTAATCCTTGCTTAACTCTCTGACATTCAGACAGCGAAGGAAACTTGCGGTTCGCCTTCAACCACAGTGATAAGGGTGCCTTGGTATCAATGCGGTGGTCTGCATATGACGGGGGAAGAAACAGAAACCAGCCGACCAAAGCAAGCGCTGCGGAATGGCGCTTCATCAGCCGACAAAGGGCGTCAGCCGGATGCTCGCATCCAACCCGGGCAGCCCTATCGCCGCCAAAGTTTCGTTGCAAATCTGCAAATTCTTGCAGCTTTCAAAAAATGATAAAGAAATCATCCGCTCCCACCTGCTCATCGATGAATCGATCCAGCGCTGATAACTTTCCGGATATGCGCCGCTATCGGCCTTTTTATCAGGCCCTAAGAGCTTTGCCAACTCGGAACGTTTCGCGGGAGCCGACCTTTTTTTTGCGGCAGGGCAGTGATAGGACACGGAGGAAACAGCGCAGGTTGAGGAGAGCAAAATGCCCGATCCGGACGTCAGCAGGGTGAAATTGTACGGCACCGAGATCGATTTGATCAGAGGCGGCGCCGGCAAGCCCCTGGTGATATTCCACGGACCGTGGGGAAATCCCGGATGGCTGACCTGGCTTGATCGCCTGGCCACTGATTTCGACATCTATCTGCCGACGCATCCCGGGTTCGACGCCTCGCGGCGCCATCCGGGGATCGAGAACATCCACGACCTGGTCGACTTCTATATGGACTTCCTGGACCATTTCCGCCTCGAGCGGCCGGCGCTGATGGGTTTTTCACTGGGCGGATGGCTCGCCGCCGAGTTGGCCGCCACTCGGCCGGATCGCCTCGACAAGTTGGTGCTGGTGGATGCCGCCGGACTGCGTATCGAGGGAGCCCCAATCGCCGACATATTTCTGGCCACCAGGCCGGAGCTGACCGCGCTTTGCTTCCACGATGCCAAAACGGTCCCGGAGCTTGCGCGGCTTTGTCCCGAAAATCCATCCGAGCAGCAAAGTCTGGCCACAGAGCGCAGCCAGATCATGGCGCAGGTGGTTGCCTGGAAGCCCTATATGCACAATCCGAAGCTGCCCTACCGCCTTCACCGCATCCACTCTCCCACGCTCATCGTGTGGGGCCGTCAGGACGGAATTGTGCCGCTGGCGCATGGCGAGGCTTACGCCAGGGCAATAACGGGGGCCCAGCTAAGAGTTATCGATCGATGTGGGCATGCTCCACACCTGGAGCGGCCGGAGGAGTTCGCGGCGCTCGTGCGGAATTTTCTTGCGCCGGCCCGCGGCTGACGCCGCGCTTTACGGGGATATTACCAATGGTCGATTTTTTCTACTTCACCGAAATGCCCTATCCGGAAGCTCCCGAGCTGGATAAGTATCCCGCGATTCGGCTGACCTATCCCAACCGCTACTTCAATCCTGAAGTCGGCACGCGCATCTACCGCGAGTACCTTGACCAATTCTCTTACGCCGAAGAGATGGGATTCGACGGTGTGATGGTCAACGAGCACCATAACACTCCGACCTGCCTGGACGTTTCATGCAACTTAAGCGCCGCCGCGCTGACCCAGCGCACCCGCAAGTGCAAGATCCTGCTGCTGGGCAATACTATCGCGCTGTGGGAAAACCCGGTGCGGCTGGCCGAGGAGGTCGCGATGCTCGACCTATACTCGGGCGGCCGGATCATCTCGGGCTTCGTGCGCGGGATCGGCGTGGAGCATTGGGCCAACAATATCAGCCCCGTGGTCAACCGCGAGCGCTTCGAGGAGTCGCACGACCTGATTGTGCGTACCTGGACCGAGCCGGGACCGTTTAGCTGGGAAGGCAAGCATTTCCAGTTCCGCTACGTCAATCCGTGGCTATTTCCCCTGCAGAAACCTCACCCGCCGATCTGGGTGCCCGGGATCGGCAGCGAGGAGACGATCGTATGGGCCGCGCGCCATGGCTATCCGTACGTGGTGATTTACTCGCCGATGGAAGTCGCCGAGCAGTTATTCTTGCTCTACACGGAGACGGCGGAAAAGTCCGGCTACAGCCCGCAGCCTCATCATCGCGGTTACACCCTGGGCTGCTTTGTCGGCGACAGCGAAAAAACCGTCAAACAATCCCATGAGCACGTGATGTTCCGGATGCGGATGTCGGCCAAGGGGCCGGTTCAGCATTATGCTCCGGTGGGGATGTCATCGCGCAGCGTCAGTTCACGATTTTCGGGCCAGTCGAAGCAGCCTTCCATCTTCAACATGACGATCGAGGAACTGCGCGAGGCCGGCGGCTTCGTGGTCGGCACGCCGGAGGTGGTAACGGAGCGGCTGGGCCAAATCATCAAGCGCCTCGGCGTCGGTCATCTGATCATGGAGGCCCAGTTCTCGGGTTTGCCCCACGATTTGGCGATGCGCAGCATCGAGCTACTCGGCCAACAGGTACTGCCGGCACTGCGCCGCGAGTTCGGCGCGTCAGAAGCCCCCGCGGCGCGCGTATAAGATCAGCCCATCGGTCGCAGCTTTGATAACACGAAGGATGTGCCCCCATGAAGGACGCAACCAAAGCGGCAAAGGTGCGCAGCACGGTCGGTCATCCGATTATCGACGCCGACGGCCATCTGGTTGAACTGGGCCCGGTGCTCGAGGACGAACTGCTGGCTTACCTTGAAGAGGCCGGCGGACGCGGGCTGCGCGACCGCTACCTGGCCGGCATGGTCAAGCCCTTCGATACCTCCACGGCACTCTCGGATCGCAACGATCCGCGCGTGCGCGAGAAATGGCTGGCGATGCCGTCGTGGTGGGGATGGCAGACGCGCAATACGCTGGATCGCGCCACCGCCCATCTGCCGCGCTTGCTGTACGAGCGCCTGGACGAGATGGGTATCGAGCTGACTCTGCTGTATCCGTCCACGGTGTTGGCGCTGCTCGACCTCGACGACGTCGAACTGGGAGCGGCGCTGGCGCGCGGGGCGAATCGATGGCTCGCGCGCATCTTCAGGCCCTACCGGGATCGAATCGCCGTGGGCGGCATCGTTCCGATGAGCAATCCCCAAACGGCAATCGCCGAGTTGGAATATGCGGTCACGGAACTGGGCATGAAGACGGTCGTGATGACCGGCTATGCGCGGCGTCCGATCGCCGGCAACCAGTTCCGGCTCGACACCTTCGGCCTGGATAGCGAGTACGATTACGACCCGTTGTGGGCCAAATGCATCGAACTGGGCGTGGCGCCCCTGTCGCACAGTTCGCATCTGCACACGCGCCCTTCGCGTTCGGTTTCCAACTACGTCTATAACCACATCGGTGCGCTCGCCGCTTCGCACGAGTCGCTGGCCAAATCGCTCTTTTTAGGTGGAGTCACGCGGCGCTTTCCCGGCCTGCGTTTCGGCTTTCTCGAAGGGGGCGTGGCCTGGGCCGCCAGCCTATACGCGGACCTGCTCGGCCATTGGAGCAAACGCAACTGCGTCAACATTCTCGAACTCGATCCCGACCGCCTGGACGTGAACGAGTTGATGGATTACATGGAGCGCTACGGCGACGACGCGGTGCAGTCGCGGCTGGGTCCGATCCGCCGGTTCTTCTCGCGGCCGGCGGCCCGGCCAGAGATGCTGGATGAATTCGCGCGGGCCGAAATCCGCCGCGCCGAGGATATCAGGGATCTGTTCGTGCCGAACTTTTACTTTGGCTGCGAGGCCGATGACCCGCTGGTCGCATGGGCCTTTGCTGGCCGCACGAACCCGCTGGGCGCGCGGCTGCGCGCGATGATGGGCTCCGACATCTCGCATTGGGACGTGCCGGACATGACCGAGCCGGTTGCCGACGCCTACGGCCTGGTCGAGCGCGGCCTGATTACGCAAGATGACTTCCGCGAGTTCACTTTTCTAAATCCAGTGCGCCTACATGCGGGGATGAATCCGCGACTGTTCGAGGGAACCATCTGCGAGAAGGCGGTGGCGCAAGCGCTCGCCAGAGGCATCGACTGAACGGGGAGGTGGCAATGGCCAGGCACGATGCGAAACCACTGCGCACGGTGTTGTTTTGCGCCAATACCGAGGAAGCGGAGATCAACGCCGCCTATACATCGGGTGCCGATTCGATCGTGATCGACCTGGAAGAGCCCCAAACGCCGTTCCCGCCTATCGCCCAGGAGCGGACGCGAAAGGTCGTCAGGTCGTTCATGGAGTCGATTGCCGCCAAGGATCGTCCGTTGATTTTTGTCCGCGTGCAGCCTCCGTCCACCGGTCAGACGCTCAAGGATCTGCGCGCCGCGATGGGCGAGCGGCTCGCCGGTATCCTGGTGCCCAAGGTGCAAGGTCCGGCCGATATTCACGCCGCCGACGCGCTCCTGGGATGCATGGAGGTCGACCTCGGCCTCCCGATGGGCCGCACCATGATCTATCCGATCCTGGAGACCGCGCCGGCGCTGCGGCTGGCCTATGAGATTGCGATAGCATCGTCGCGGGTCAGCTACATGGGCGGCGCCATCTCCCGGTTCGGCGATATTCATCAGGCTGTGGGCTATCGATGGACAGCCGACGGGCGCGAGACGCTGTTTTTGCGCTCCAAGGTGCTGCTCGACGCCAAGGCGGCGGGGATTCGCTATCCAATCAGCGGGATGTGGGGCGGCGATCTGGACGACGAGAAGGGCTTGCGCGCCTGGTGCAAGGAGCTGCGCGACCTGGGCTACTACGGAATGATGATCGGCAACCCGCGCCTGGTCCCGACCGTGCACGAGTACTTCACCCCGACTGCGAGTGAGATCGCGTATTGGAAAGACCTTGACCGCCTCGCCGCCGAAGCGGAAGCCGCCGGCACCGGCCCCATCATTTATGGAGACCCCAACCGCGGCGAGGGCCATCGCGTCCACATCGCGCACGTCGGCTCGGCGCGCAAGAACCTGGTCTGGGCCAGGGAACTGGGCGTGGCGTGATTTATCAGTGACACGCTGAAACGGCGGTCCACGCAGCCAGTCAATCGCGGTAGAGGGGCACGCTCGTAGTTCTGATACACTTAAGTCAGTACCAGGCGCTTCAAGCGATGTTTGAAGGTAAACTGTTTGGCAGATGGACCTCGAACTGACTGATAGCCAGACCCGCGTGCGCGACCTCGTGCGCCGCTTCGCCGCCGAACGCCTGGACCAGGCTGGGGTCGAGACCGACCGCACCCATCAATATCCGGCGGAGATCATAAAGGAGCTGAGCGAGTTGGGGATCATGGGCATTTTCGTGCCCGAGACCTACGGCGGCGCCGGCATGGATCACGTCAGCTACGCGCTCGCGATCGAGGAAATATCGGTCCAGTGCGCCGCCACCGGAGTGATTGTTTCGGCCCATTCATCGCTCGCGATGTGGCCGATCCTGGGCCTGGGAACCGAGCAACAAAAGCAGCGCTTTCTGCCCGCGATGGCGGCCGGCAAGCATATAGGATGCTTCGCCCTGACTGAGCCGCAGGCGGGTTCCGACGCCGCGGGACAAAAGACCCGGGCAGTGCGCGATGGCGATTCCTACGTAATTAACGGCACCAAGAATTTCATCACCAATGGGCCACAGGCGTCGGTGGCGATCGTTTTTGCCATGACCGATCCTACCGCCGGCCATCACGGAATCAGCACATTTATCGTCGATACGGGCAATCCCGGCTGGCAAGTGGTGCACAACGAAGACAAGATGGGTATCCACGGCGCTCACAGCGCGCAATTGAGCTTTTCCGATATGCGGGTGCCGGCGGATTGTCTGTTGACCGGGGAAGGGCAGGGCTTCAAGGTGGCGATGAAGACGCTGGACGGCGGGCGCATTGGGATCGCGGCGCAGGCCGTCGGCATTGGCCGCGCGGCGCTGGAAGCCTCGCTGAAGTATGCGAGCGAGCGACGCGCGTTCGGCGCGCCGATCGGCAGCTTCCAGGCGATCCAGTGGAAGCTGGCCGACATGGCGGTGGAGGTCGACGCGGCGCGCATGCTCACGCTGCAAGCCGCCGCGCTCAAGGATGCGGGCAAGCTCCATACGAAGGAGTCCGCGATGGCGAAGCTGTTCGCCGCGGAGGCGGCCATGAAGGCAGCCACCGAGGCGGTGCAGATTCATGGCGGTTATGGGTATACAAAGGAATTCAAGGTGGAGCGGTTTTTCCGCGATGCCAAGATTACCGAGATTTACGAAGGGACATCCGAGATCCAACGGTTGGTAATCGCCGGCCAGGTACTGGAAGAAAGGTGAGCTGGACATGAGAACCAGGCAACAATGGCTCCAGGAAACTTATAAAGGTGCGGCGGAGCGTCCGGGACGTTTCTCCACCGTGTCGGACATGGAACTGGAGCCGGCTTACGGACCCGAGGACGTAACCGGCGACTTACAGCGCGATATCGGCTACCCCGGCGAATACCCCTACACGCGCGGCGTGTACGGCTCGATGTATCGCGGACGGTTGTGGACGATGCGCCAATTCGCCGGCTTCGGACTGGCCGAGGACACCAACGCCCGCTTTCACTTCCTGCTGGGCCAGGGCCAGGACGGCCTTTCCACCGCCTTCGACATGCCCACCCTGATGGGTTACGACGCCGACCACGAGCGCGCCCGGGGCGAGGTCGGACGCGAGGGAGTTTCGGTCACATCGATCCACGATATGGCCCGCCTGTTCGATCGTATTCCGGTCGATAAGGTAACCACGTCGATGACGATCAATTGCTCGGCGTCGATCCTGCTGGCGATGTACCTGGTCAACGCGGAGCGCCAGGGCGTCCCCTGGGAGCGCGTGGGCGGCACGATCCAGAACGACATGCTCAAGGAGTTCATCGCGCAAAAGGAATGGATCTGTCCGCCGCAGCCCGCGGTCCGGATCGTCACCGACATGATCGAGTTTTGCGCCAGGAAAGCTCCGCGATTCCATCCGGTGTCGATTTCCGGCTACCACATCCGCGAAGCCGGCTCGACCGCGGTGCAAGAACTCGCCTTCACCCTGGCCGACGGGATTTGCTACGTGCAAGAGGGGCTCAAACGCGGCCTTGACGTTGACGACTTCGCCCCGCACCTGTCCTTCTTCTTCAACCTGCATAACGACTTCCTGGAAGAGGTGGCCAAGCTTAGAGCGGCGCGCCGCATCTGGGCCCGCCTGATGAAGGAGCGCTTCCACGCCAAGTCGGAGCGCTCGATGCTGCTGCGCACGCACGCGCAGACCGCGGGCGCCTCGCTCACCGCGCAACAGCCGCTCAACAACATCGTGCGCGTCGCGATCCAGGCGTTGGCCGGAGTGATGGGCGGAGTGCAGTCGCTGCACACCAATTCGATGGATGAAACGCTGGCGCTGCCAACCGAGGGCGCGGTGATGGTGGCGTTGCGGACCCAGCAGATTATCGCCGAGGAAAGCGGCGTGACCAATACCATCGACCCGCTGGGCGGCAGCTACGCGGTCGAGGCGCTGACCGATCGGATGGAGCGCGAGGCGCTGGAGTATATTCGCAAGATCGACGAGATGGGCGGGATGATTCGCGCCATCGACACCGGCTATCCGCAGCGCGAAATTGCCGACGCCGCGTTCCATTATCAACGCCAGCTCGAGGAGCGTATCAAGACCGTGGTCGGCGTCAACAAGTACACGATCCCCGAGGAAATACCGATTCAGACTTTGAAGATCGACCAGGCACTGGAGGAAAGGCAGGTCCAACGCGTGCGCAAGATGAAGCAGGAGCGCAATTCGGCGCGCGTCAAGGATGCGCTGGCCCGGGTTGCAGAAGCCTGCCGGTCAGGCGAGAACTTGATGGAACCGATCTGCGAAGCGGTGCGCCGCGAGGCAACGGTGGGCGAAATCAGCGACGTGTTCCGCGCCGAGTTCGGCGTTTACAAGGATCCGGGTTGGCTGTGAGTAAGTTTTTCTTTTTCGCAAATTTTCCGGTTCCCTCTCCTTATCTTAGGACAGGGTTAGGGAGAGGTTTCACCTTGGCTTCAGGAGTGATCCCTCTGTGCGCAGGTCATGCAAGAACTTAAAGAGGCGGCGAGTGTTCAACCTCTCCCTCGCCCTCTCCTAAGATAAGGAGAGGGGACAGACCGATGGCGGACAAGAGACTCAGAATCGTAGTGGCGAAGCCGGGGCTGGACGGCCACGACCGCGGCGCCAAGATCATCGCGCGGGCGCTGCGCGACGGCGGCTTCGAGGTCATCTATACGGGGCTGCATCAGACGCCTGAAATGATCGCTGAAGCCGTGATTCAGGAAGACGCCGACGCGGTCGGGCTCAGCGTGCTTTCGGGCGCGCATATGACCCTGTTTCCCGAGATTATCCGACTGCTCAAGGAAAAGGGCGCGGATGATGTTGCCATCTTCGGCGGCGGGATCATTCCCGATGACGACGCCGCTCGGCTTAAAACGATGGGCGTCAAAGAGATTTTCACGCCCGGCGCGTCAACCGAAGACATCATCAAATGGGTGCGCGAGAACATCAACCCGCGCCAGTAACTCTCTGTCCCCTCTCCCATTCATTTATGGGAGACGGCGAGGGAGATGGTGCCTGATACCCGTCAAGTACCGAGCCAGACTTATCAAACATGAACTTCGAACTGGACGAAGAGCATCGCCAGATTCGCGCAACGGTAGCGAACTTCGCCGAGCGCGAGATCAAGCCGCATTCCGCGCACTGGGATAAGACCGAGCATTTCCCGCGCGACGTCATCCAAAAAATCGGCGAGCTGGGTTTCCTCGGAGTGTCCTTTCCCGAACGCTTCGGCGGCGGCGGCGCCGACACGCTGGCACAGGCGCTGGTGGTAGAGGGGCTGTCGCGCTTCGACGCGTCGGTGGGGCTGACCTGCGCGGCCCACATGTCGTTGTCCAGCGGGCACATCGCCAACTTTGCCGCTGACGAGCATCGCGAGCGCTACCTGCCCGATATGCTTGCGGGAAAAAAGCTCGGCGCATGGTGCCTGACCGAGCCCGGCTCCGGATCCGACGCGGCAGCGATGCGCACCCGCGCTATCCGCGAGGGCGACCGTTACACGATTTCCGGCAGCAAGTTGTTCATCACCAATGGCAGCTTTGCCGACGTGTACGTAGTGATGGCGGTGACGGACAGCGCTGCGGGCCGGGGCGGCATTTCCGCGTTCGTGATCGACCGCGGCACGCCGGGGTTAAGCAATGGCAGAAAAATCGAAAAGCTGGGCCTGCGCGCCTCCGATACCGCCGAGGTGATCCTCGACAACGTCACAGTGCCGGCCCGCAACCTTATTGGAAAGGTGGGGGAAGGCTACAGTCAGACGCTCAAGATCCTGGAGGGCGGCCGCATCGGTATCGCCGGGTTTGCGATCGGTATCGCGCGCGGCGCTTTCGAAGATGCGGTCGCCTACGCCAAGGAGCGCAAACAGTTCGGCCGTCCGATCGCTGACCTGCAGGCAATTCAGTGGATGCTGGCCGACATGGCGACGCGAATCGAGGCGTCGTGGATGCTGCTCTATCGGGCGGCGGCCCTAAAGGACCAGGGACGGCCCTTCGGCGCGCAGGCCGCGATGGCCAAGCTGTACGCGTCGGAAACCGCGATGTGGACCACGATCAAGGCGGTCCAGGTCCACGGCGGCTACGGTTACGTAACGGACTTTCCGATGGAGCGTTACATGCGCGACGCCAAGCTGGCCCAAATCGGTGAGGGAACCAGCGAAGTGCAGCGCATGATCATCGCCAAATCCCTGCTCAAGGAAGGCTATCGGGCCGAGTAAGCCGCAGTGTCATCGCGGAGCGAAAATCCCATGAACCAGCCCCGGTCATGCGAGCGATGCGGAGCGCAGTTGCTGCCCGACGCGGTCTATTGCGGCCGCTGTGGGCATCCGGTGGGCACCCCATACGGGCACGCCCGCTTCGATCCCGACGCGCCGGTATCGGCCTACTCCGGCCTAGTCGCGCTGCTGCTGTGCTTCTTCCTCGGATACCTCGGCATCCACCGCTTTTACGTGGGCAAAATCGGCGCTGGCATCCTATGGCTAATCACGGGCGGACTCTTCGGCGTCGGATGGCTAATCGATCTAGTCGTGATCGCGTGCGGCCGCTTCCGCGACTATCTGGGCTATCGAGTGGTAGTCTGGGAGGAGCCGGTAATACGACAAGCGTAAGGAGCCACGGATAACGTCAACTTTCTCCGTGGCACAGGCTTCCAGCCTGTGATTTGAGTTTGTACATTTGGCGGCAAAAACCAGCCCGATTCCCCGCCGGCGGGCACGGCGGCTCACCCTACTTTGATTAACTCCAAATCACAGGCTGGAAGCCTGTGCCACGAAAGTACCAGAAAAAACTGCTCAATTGATCCGATACCGCTCCAGCAGATTGCGCGCGATTACCAGCGACTGAATTTCGTTGGTGCCCTCCCCGATCATCATTAGGGGGGCGTCGCGGTAGAAGCGTTCGACCGGGAACTCCTGCGTGTAGCCGTAGCCGGCGAGGATGCGCATCGCGTCCATCGAAATCTTGGCGCATGCTTCCGACGCGAACAGCTTGGCCATCCCCGCTTCCAGATCGCATCGCTGGCCGGCGTCTTTCCTGGCGGCGGCGTTTTGCACCAGCAGTCGCGAAGCTTCCAGCCGTGTGCCCATGTCGGCCAGCAGCAACTGCACCGCCTGATGCTGGCAGATCGGTTTGCCGAACGCGGTCCGCTGCTGCGAGTAGCGAATCGCGTTTTCGAACGCCGCCTGCGCCACTCCCACCGCCCGTGCGGCCACGTTGATGCGTCCGACCTCCAGCGCCGACATCACCTGCTTGAAGCCCGCGCCGGGCGCTCCGCCGATCAAGTTTGTCGCAGGAACCGCGAGATTGTCGAGCAGCACTTCGCAGGTATCGATACCCTTGTAGCCGAGCTTCTTCAGGTTGCGGCTCACCGTGGGACCCTGTTCATTCTTCTCGACCGCGAACATGCTGATCCCGGCATAGGCCGGCTTGGCGTTGGGATCGGTCTTGGCCGCCACGGCCAGCATCGTGCCGTGCCGCGCGTTCGTGATGAACATCTTGGTGCCGGAAAGCCGGTAATCGTCGCCCTCGCGTTTGGCGACGGTGCGAATCGACTGCACGTCGCTGCCTGCGTGGGGCTCCGTCAGGGCCAGTCCGCCGCGTTTCTCCCCGGTGGCCATCCCGGGCAGAAAGCGTGACTTTTGCTCGGCCGTTCCAGCGTTGGCGATGATGAAGGCCATGATCAAATGGCTGTTGATCACGCCCGACAGGCTCATCCAGCCGCGCGACAATTCCTCGATGATGCGGGCGTAGGTCGAGAAACTCAGTCCCAGGCCGCCGTACTCGGCGGGAATCGTCGCGCCGAACAACCCCAGGTGCTTCATCGTATCGACCAACGGCTGCGGGTACTCGTCCTTGTGCTCGAACTCCGACGCGACTGGAATCACGTCGTGCTCCACGAATCGGCGCAAGGTCTCAAGGATGTCCTGATCGGCTGCTTCGCTCATGAAACTTTCTCCCGCCACAAAAATATCACCACAGGCTACAGCCCGCGGGGACGTCTGCGCTATATTGCCGCCATGAGCCGTTACTTGGAAGACTTCACGCCCGGCCAGACTTTCCGCCATTGGCCGGGACGCACGATTACCGAATTCGACAACACCTGGTTCACGCTGATGACGCTCAACACCAATCCGCTGCATTTCGACGCGGCTTTCGCGGCGAAGAGCCAGCATGGACAGCGGCTGGTCAACGGCCTGCTGGTGATTGCGATGGTGGTGGGGATGACCGTGCGGGACATCAGCGAAAGCGCGATCGCGAATCTCGAATACGAATCGATCCGCCACAGCGGGCCCACGTTCCACGGCGATACGCTTTACGCGGAAACCAGCGTGCTGTCGGTGACGCCGTCGCAGACCAAGGCGGACCGTGGGGTGCTGTACGTTGAAACGCGCGGGCTCAACCAGGACGGCACAGAGGTCCTGATCCTCCGGCGCAAGGTGCTGGTGCCCCGTCGCCCGGCCTAGATATTTCATGAGGCCAACACCTTGGCCGGCGGTCTGAGGCGCGTCATGAATAGCCTGAGCGGGTACACGGCCGGTTAAAATGCGGTCAGGATCGCGCAACGACAACGCCGCTTCACTTCTAACATTGAATCGAGGTACACGTCTCTCGCGTCAATGGTGAGGCTCAGGATTCCTTTCAGGAGGTCAGCGAGATGCAAGACCGTCTGAGATTGGGCGTATTCTTCGCCCCATATAACGCGGTGATCCAGGATCCCACGGAGACTCTGGCGCGCAACATGGAGTTGCTGGTGCATCTGGACCGTTTGGGATACGACCAGGCGTGGATCGGAGAACATCATTCAGGCGGGGTCGAGATTATAGCTTGTCCTGAGATGTTCATCGCCGCCGCGGCGCAACTGACGGCTCACATCCGGCTCGGCACCGGAGTCGTGTCGCTTCCTTACCATCAGCCGTTGATGGTCGCCGATCGGATGACGCAGCTTGATCATATGACTCGGGGCCGCGCGATGTTCGGGGTGGGGCCGGGCGCGCTGGTCAGCGACGCTTTCATGATGGGTATCAATCCTGTTGACCAGCGCCGGCGCATGAATGAAGGGTTGGAGGCGGTCATCAGGCTGATGCGCGGCGAAACGGTTTCGATGGAAACGGACTGGTTCAAGCTATGCGAGGCGCGCCTGCAAATGCCGCCGTACACGCGGCCTCATATCGAGATGGCGGTCGCCGCGGCGCGTTCCCCGGCGGGAGCGTCGGCGGCGGGTAGATGGGGTCTGGGGATGCTCTCGATCGGGGGCACTTCCGACGAGGCGCTGCAATACTTCAATTCCAACTGGAAGTCTATTGCCAATGCCTGGCGCAAAACGGCCATCAGACCGACCGGCGCAAGCTTGGAATTGTCGCCTCGATGCATGTCGCCGAGACCCGTGAGCGGGCCTTCGAGAACGTCAAATTCGGCATCGACGCGTTCATGGAATATCTGACCGACGTGACCACCTTTGGCGCGATGCCGGCGGGTATCACCGATTCGGCCAGGTTCATGGTGGAGAGCGGTCTGGCGGTGATCGGCACGCCCGATGACGCGGTCCGCCATCTGGAGCGCCTATGGCGCGCGACTGGCGGCTTCGGCGCCCTGCTGCTGGTCGGTCATGATTGGGCGGATTGGGAACAGACCAGGCGCAGTTATGAATTGATCGCCCGCCATGTTGTGCCGGAATTCAACGGTCAGCTCAATGCGCGCCGCGCGAGTCTTGAGTTCTGCCGCGAAAATCGCAGCCGTTTTCTCGCGGTGTCCGAGACCGCGGTGCAAAACGAGATCGAGCGTTATCGAAAACAGGGCCGTGGCGATTCCGGGTCATAGACCGTTGCGAAAGTAATTTCATATTCAAGCGCAGGAACATATTGGCGCAGAGGCTCTTCTGTGCCCTCTCCTTATCTTAGGAGAGGGTGAGGGAGAGGTTACAGGCCCCGACCCTTGATACAAGTTTCGCCCTTAGCCCACGGCATTGCGCAAAATAAGCTCAGACTTGTTCTCGCTTTGGAAGCAGGGAGCATTATACACTCGCTACGCACAAACTTTGCGCTTGCGAACCGCCTGATGCCGGTGGTGAGTTTGCACCGAGGCGATAGAGAACCCCATGCGCGACGAAACTATGGTGGCAGTCATTACCGGCGCCAGCCGCGGGATTGGCAAGGCGGCCGCGCTGCGCCTAGCTAAACACGGCGTAAGGCTGATACTGGCGGCGCGGACCCTGGCAAAAGGCGAAAGTGTCTGGCCCGGCTCGCTGGAGGAAACCGCGGAGCAGGCCCGAGCGCTGGGCGCGGAGGTCAGCACCGTCAAATGCGACTTGTCGATGAGAGCGGAGGTCGAAAACCTCTACAACCTCGCTCTGGAGAAGTACCGGCAAGTCGACATCCTGATAAACAACGCGACCTATTCGGCCCCGACTTCCCATGGGAACGAGGATTTCGAACCGTTCTCCGTGCTGAGCATCGATTCGTGGGAGAAGTATCTGGCGGCCAACGTCCTGGCCAGCGTGATCGCTTGCAAGCTGTGCCTGCCCTCGATGATGCACCGGCGGCGGGGCATTATCTTATGCCTCACCTCGCGGGCGGCGACCCTTAACACCGGCCTTCCCGGCAAGGGCGGCACCAACGCCGCGTATCCGACCACCAAGGCCGCGCTCAACCGGTTCGTCAACTTCCTGGCGGAGGAAATCCGCGAGTATAGTATTCCGATTATTGCATTTTGTCCGGGACCAACGCTGGTCGAGCGGTTGGAGATGGCCGGACGCCGTATGGGAATCCCAATGGACCAGGCGATCAGCGGGCTTTCGTTCCATCCGACGGACCTTCCCGCCGCCGCGATCGAGTACCTATGCTGCCAGTGCGCCGACCCGATGAAGTACACTGGACAATTCGTTCTTGCCACCGACATAGTCAATGAATTCGGGTTGCGATAAGGGCAGCGTATCAGGAGATCGCTATGAAGGTACAAGACCTCATTGACGCGGCGAAGTCGCGCTGCGGCTTTGATGATTTCGGTGGCGACTCTTTCCGCGAAGGCCTGGAACGGCTGGTCGATTCGATCAATTCGGAAAGCAGTTTGACCGACATCGGCAGGCTGATGGCGCCGGAAATGCTGATCGCGTCACTGATTAATCGGCTTGAGGTCGAGCATTGGTATCGGCTTCACCCCGAGATCGACGAAGAGCAAATCATCGCGCCGCTGTTTGGAGTCGGACTGCCCAGAACCGGCAGTACCGCCCTCATCTACATGCTGGCGTGTGACCCGAATACCCGGTCGCTGCGCAACTGGGAGGCGGAAAAGCCGTGTCCACCACCGCAAAAGGCAAGCGCGGATACTGACCCTCGAATCGCGCTGTGCGCGGCGAACATCGAGGCCACGCTCACGCGCGCGCCGGAAGTTGCCGACATGCTGCCCTTCGAGCCGAGGGGACCGATCGAATGCTTCCCGCTGATGTTCCTCGAGTTCAAGTTTCACGCCTACGAAGCCTTCTTGCACGTTCCTTCGTACATTGAATGGGTCAACTCCGCGTCATGCGATATGGAGCCCGCTTACCGCTACCACAAGCGCGTGCTCAAGCTGCTGCAATGGCGCTGTCCGCCGCGGCGATGGAGCCTGAAAACACCGAGCCACATGCTCTACATTGACGCCCTGAACAAGGTCTACCCCGACGCGCGTTTCGTGATGACGCATCGGGACCCGGTGCGGGTGCTTCCCTCGCTGGCCGATCTTTTGCGCGCGCTGCGATCCGGCATTCTGGAGGATCCTATGGCGCACTCGATCGGTCCCCATATCGCCCGCGAATGGTCCCTTGCCCTGCGGCGCATGATCGACTTTCGCGACCGTGCCGGCGAGCAGCGCTTTTACGATATTGCGCACCGCGCGGTTACTTCGGATCCGATCGCGGAAATGCGCAAACTCTACCGATTGCTGGGTTGGGGACTCAGCGCGGAAACCGCCGCAGCGATGGGCGCCTGGCAGGAGGAAAATCTCAGGGCAACACGCCGGTTGCACCCGCAAGACTTTGGACTGGAAGAGTCGTCAATGCGCGAACAATTCCGCTTTTACACCGAACGCTTCAGCGCTTTGTTGTAGATATCATGAGAGCTGCGTTTTCCGCCAGCACGTCGGCCCGGGACATCCCGGTGCCGTACCCCACTGTGATGCCTATTTTCATCGAATACCGGTGCGAGCGCTGGAGGACTCCAACAACGAAATCTCGGCAACTCCATTGCTGATGACTACCTGGTTATCCGGATTCGTCACCTCGAAGTCGTAAACCTGGCGGCCGGCGCGCTCGCCGGCCGCCCATACTTTGATGTCGATGGGTTGCCCGGGAAAGACCGGACGTACGAACCGCGCGTGCAGGCGTTTCAGACAGCGCGGGTCACCTGCCGACAGGCGCTCGATGAAGGGCTTGGAGCATAGGGCCAGCGTGCACAGACCATGGAGAATTACGCCCGGAAGGCCCGCCTTGGCGGCGGCTGCCGGATCGAGATGAATCTGATGGAAATCGGCTGCCGCTTCAGCATAACGCCGGGGCATTCCCGCGCTGGTCTCCTCGCGATGGATGAGCAAAGGCGGCTCGCGGCGGCCGCCTTGAGGTTGCCCGGCGCTCTGGCTGGGCCGGCCGCTGCCACCGCTGCGGATAAAGGCGGAGAAGACCGCGCGCTGGATCAGTTCGCCGTTGCTGCCGACGGTGGTCGATTCGACGCCGAGGACCTCCCCGGTTGCCTTGGTCTCAATGGAGGTTACGGCCGCGCTGGTGGCGACGGAATCACCAGGTGATACCGGCCGCACGAACTCGATTTCCTGCTCCCCATGAACCAGGTGCAGGGTATCAACCTGAAGGTCGGCGTCGTGATCAACGACCCGTTCGGTTGAAGGCACAACCCAGGTCACGCCGAACATCGGTGGTGCGATCATTACACCCGCCTTGGCTGCATTGAAGAAGAACGGATTTAAATGGTTGTAGGCGCGGGCAAATTTCTGTATCGCCTCGACGGTGACAACGCTTTGAATTGGTGGATACTGCTTTCCGACGCAGGCCTTGTTCAAGGGCATCTGTTTCACCCGTCCCGGTAGAGCGATAGCCCACAAAGGAAAGCGGCGCAAGAACGGAAGAAACACGTGTGATAGGCACTGAGAATGCCCCTAGACGCATCGAAAAAACGCCGGCACGGAGGCCGGCGCTACGGGGAAAAGCGCCTGCTTGCCATCTTCCGTAGCGCCGGCCTCCATGCCGGCGTTTTTTCGCTGGCTCCAGATGATCCAACAGTTAGGGGCGAAAACCTCAACACGCCGGTTGTTTGCATCACGTCCCGAGAACTGGTTCAAAAGCAATGGAACGCGCAGGTGGGGGCGTGCTGGCGCGCGACAACTGACGCGTTCGGGAGGCCGGCAATGCGTGGAATTACCGATATTCATCACGTGGTTTACGCTCATCCCGCTCTGAACGCGCCCATTGCCAAGGAGTTCTTCGCTTGAGTCTCGGGAACGCGTCTGAGTTTTACAAAAAGAGGTTTCGCCGATGAGTGCATTGGATGACGGCCATTTTCCTTTGGATCCCGCGGAGCAGGAAAAACTTCTCAGCGGGCAGCGCGAATGCACTTTCATCTGGAACACCCGCGAAGGATGGCCGGTCGGAGCGACCATGGGCTACTTGTGGCAGGACGGCAAGATCTGGGTGACCTGCGGCGGAGGCCGTCCCCGAGTAAGGGCGGTCAAACGCAACGACAAGGTCTGCGTCGTGATATCCGAGCAGCGCCCCAACAACGTGGACGTCGCGGTTACTATCAAGGGACGCTGCCGCGTTCACGATGACAGCCCAACCAAGCGATGGTTTTTTGACCAGGTCACGCGCAGGGCATTTCCCGATGACGAAGCTGCCCGCCAGGGCATGGTCAAGATGCTCGATTCACCTACCCGCGTGGTCTTGCGCGTGACGCCGGAGAAAAGCTTCAGTTACGACGGAGCCAAAATGATCCGCGCGGCTTTGGACCCGTGAACGCGACGTTTGCTCCATTGACCACGATTGAACTCCGCTTCCAGCCGCTCTCAGCGCTGCTGATCGACCTACGCGACCTGCTGAGGAAGGCCGGCGTCACCCGGCGCGCCGTCCAGTAAGAACGATGTGATGTAGGGTAAGTAGGCGGGCCGCCCGCCCTACTATTTTTGGCGGCTCACCCAAGCAGAGTCACTAACCCAACGCGTCCATCATTATTCTCGCTTTAAAGTTACATATTCAGGACGCCGGTCGGCGGAAGTGGTCCGCTATCACCCTGGCCACGCAGGAGGTCAGCCGTTTGCTGGTGGGGATGTGCAGGAACTCATTGGGGCCGTGGGCGTTGGAGTTGGGGCCGAGCACGCCGGTGATCAGAAATTGCGCCTGCGGAAAGCGCTCGCCCAGCATCCCCATGAACGGAATCGTGCCGCCTTCACCCATGTACGCCGCCGGTTGGCCGAAGCAGGCGCGGGACGCCTCCTCCAGCGATTTTTCCAGCCATGGCGCCAACGCGGGCGCGTCCCATCCGCTGGACGCCCAGTTCGGCTCGAAGCTTACCTGTGCGCCGTAGGGCGGGTTCGTCTCCAATACTGACTTGAGCTCCGCCGCCGCAGCGCGGGCGTCGCAGGTAGGGGGCAGGCGCAGCGACAGTTTCAACTCGGTGGACGGGCGGAGCACGTTGCCGGCGTGGGCGGCAGGGGGCAATCCGTCCGCGCCGATTATCGAAAGGGCAGGGCGCCAGGTGCGGTTTAAGATCAGCTCGGTCAGCTCAGTTGTCATCGGCCCGCCGCCGCCGGTGAACGGGAATTTGGCGTGAATCGAGTCGCCGAGCACGGCGGCAGCCGCGGCCGCCTGCTTTTGCCGCGCTGGCGGGATTGGAGAATGGAAAGCCGCCGGAAGAATTTCCCCGCTTTGTTCATTCTCAATCCGCGAGAGCAGCATCCGCGCGATCCGAAAGCTGCACGGCACGACTCCGCCGGCGTCGCCCGAGTGCACTCCTTCGGTGAGGATGGCGATGCGCAGCGCGCCGCCGGCCAGTCCACGCAGCGAAGTGGTGCACCACAGCTGATCATAATTGCCGCATCCCGAGTCCAGCGCAATCACCAGGCTGGGATTGCCGATGCGATCCCCAAGATGCTCGATGATGTGCGGCAGGTCGGGGCTGCCGCTCTCCTCGCAGGCCTCGATCAGCATCACGCATCGTGCATGAGAAATTCCCTGGTCCTGCAAGCCGGCGATCGCGCTCAGACCCGCGAACGTCGCGTAGCCGTCGTCCGCCGCCCCGCGTCCATAAAGCCGATCGCCTCGAATTACCGGCTGCCACGGTCCCAGACCATCGCTCCACCCGGTCATCTCGGGCTGCTTGTCCAGATGCCCATACATCAGCACGCAATCGTCCCCCTGTCCCGGGACGTCGATGAGCAGCAGCGGAGTGCGGCCCTGCAGCCGCACGACTTCGAGCTTCATTCCGCGCAGCGGATGGCGCAGCGCCCATTGGTGGAAACGCTCGACCACCTGATCGATAAGCCCATGCGCCTGCCAATCAGGATCGAAGGCGGGCGATTTGTTGGGGATGCGGATGTAATCCATCAGCGCCGGTACGATCGACTCGTCCCAGTACCGGTTAACGAAGCTCATTAGCGCGGCGTTATCCATGCATTAAAGCCTACGCAGGTCGGAGAGCGTGATCAAAACGCAAGCTGCCTATGCCCCAGGCAGAACCAATTTCCCGGTCACTTGGTTGAATTCCAGCGGCATATCTTCTTCCCAGAGGCCGAATTTGAAATAAACTTGGGTGACCAGCCGGAAAGCGCAGCGATCGGGTTCTTCGACGATCTGGTTGCGGGTGAAGACAACTGGTTCGTCCAGGACGATCTCATCCGCCTCCAGCGGCTTGGGATTGGCGAGCTTGTGGCGAGGCGACATTGGTGAGTGGGGCCGCAACGTCCAACCCCTGGCGGCAAAAAGCGCCAGCTCGGCGATAAAAGTGTCTGACCTCAAGATTCTTTCCTGATAGAGTGCACTCGCCAGCCGCAAGATCGAAGTTGGATACTCGAGAAGACAATACGGCCATATTTCCTTGCCGTTCACTCGGTTTAGGAAGTCTGTCGCATTTTTCCAGTACAAATTGATGATCGGCATCGTGAACTCGATCGCGCCGTCCCGAAACACCCGAACGCAAGTTCCTTCATCGTGGCCAAATTTGATGGCTCCGCCTTCCCGCTCGATCCTGCTATAGGGGTCGACGAAGTTCCAGCCTCCGTTACGGTTGCCGGTCTTCTGATAGTCGCTGAAGTAGACCTGAAAGTCCTTGCCTAGTTCAAGATTGCCGTCATCCACTGGCTGAATTCTCAACCAGAAGTTCTCTCCGTTGCGCTGATGCTTTCTCGCGTTCTCGATCTTTCGGAGCGCTTTACTGCGGCCGGAATCAACGCCGGCTTGGTTAGGGATAATCTCCTCGCGAGTCATAGATCTCAGCCGATCATCGATTCTTTTGAGGAAGTGGCGGGCCGTTCCCTCACGCAGGTCATAAGGCCTCCGCTCTTTGGAGGGTTTGACCGACACTCGGAGGATTGAACCGTTGTCTTCGATACTAACAGTCTCCACGTGGATCTCAGCGGCGATAGGAGGAGGCTCAATCGCGTCGCTGAGATGATCTCTCAGCCGGCTAATTTCACGCTCCGCATTTTCGACGGGCTCGATTCGGACCGCGCGTCCGTGCTCTTCGCCGAGGCCGATCCAGATTTCGCCTCCGCCGCTGTTTAGCATTGCGACCACTTCACGGGAGATGTTCGGTAGGTGCTTGAGCGCGTCCTTGCCCTTGAACTCCAATCTTTGGCTTTCGGCCTGCCCCAAAGGAATGCTTTCGCTCATTTTCCTGCCGCCAGCACCAACTCGGGTTGCAATAGGAATCTCGCAAGGGAGAGCGAAATTACCCGTTCTTCGGTTACATCGACGACGCCGCCGTGGATCACAACCAGGCGGGAAGTCTTGAGTATTTTACCGACCCGCGACAAACGGTCGTACTTCCGCGCAGGGGGATCGTTGCTTGAGGTGACTTCGATGACGACGAGTCCACGCTCAAAGCTCAAAACAAAATCAACTTCAAGATCGTCGTTCTTTATTCTTCTACGAAAGAAGCTCAGCTCGCCTCTGACGAGGTGAGCGACGTCCCTCAAATGCCGGAAGACCACCGCCTCGACCGCTCGGCTACGGGATCTTTGGTCGCGGACCAAAGATCCTGAAGGAGCGAACGCTGCAACCAGCCCATGATCGCTTGCATAAATCTTTGGCTGCATACGAAGCCGTGCCGCTGCTCTTTCGGTATAGCCCTCCAGGACTTTTATCAGACGGGTATCTTCGAGCGCCCGAACCCATTGCGCAGTCGAGCGCGGGTCAGCGCCAAGGTCACGGGATCTCGTGCTCGCGTTGAAGATGGCTCCGGAATCCTGCACGAGGTACACAAAAAGGTTCCGGAGCCGCTCGACGTCGAACCCGAGGTGGAGAAGGTCGCGGAGAATCGCACCGTCGGCGATGTCTTCTCTGATGCGCTCGCGTACTTGAGGATAGTCTTCGGAAGAAGCGTGTTCGGGAAACCCCCCGATTGCCAGGTACCGCTCCACCGTGCTCGGGACTCGCCGCAGAGTCTGTTCAGCTAATTGGCCGGGGGCGATAACCCGCAGAAACTCATTGAATGAAAGTCCCTCAATCGTTAGCTCATCCCAGCGACCTTGCCCCGATTCAACCGCACCGCCGCGGAGCGCACTTGCGGCAGAGTCGGTTACAATAAAACGGTCCCGGGTTATATCCACCGCCTGCTTGAGCCATGCGGCCCATCTGGCGGACTTCGAGATTTCGTCGAGGAGAAACAAGCGAGGTAAATCAGGGCTGCGGCTGATAGTCGTGAGGTCAACCACACTTCGTGCCGAGATTTGTTCTACAAGTCGATCATCGGAGAAGTCGAAGTAGGTCAGGTTTCCTGGAGGCCAGCCTTGCGAAAGCAATTCGTTGGCGAGCTGAAGCAGCAGGGTTGTCTTGCCAACCTGGCGCGGCCCGGTAATCAGTGCGGCACGCCGTCCACCCTCCAGTCCCACGAACTTTTCAAGGCGTTCGTAAAGATCGCGGCGTGCAGGAGGAACGATGCGTCGGGCTTCTGGATCCAGCCACCAAGGGTTACGGTCCTCCAGTATATCCCTTATTACATCAGGATGCATTCAACTATGGTGAAAGACTACATCCCAATGCGCGACCGTTCAAGCGGGTGCGCAGCTCAGCGCGTTTCAGAACACCAGCACCAGGATGCCGCTGCCCATCAGGGTTGCTGCCCATAACTTGTCGACGTTGATCCATGCCGTGCGCAGGATGCCCAGGCCGATCCAGTCATAGACGGCGATTGCCACCGGGCCCATTACCGCCAGCATCGCGGCGGTGTGCAGGAGCACCACCCACAGCGCCGTCTGCGCTATCGCGGACGCGTTGGGACCGACGCCGCCGGCCGACGCGGCGGTGGTGCAGACCGGCAGGTTGATTAGCACCGGGAACAGCATCAGTCCCGCGCCATGCGCCGAAGCCATCAGGAAGGACCAAACGACCAGGTCCCAGGAACTCACCCGCATCCCGACCCATCGGTAGTGGAAGCGCGTGGAAAATAGCCGGAACGCTCCGAAGGCTGCCACCGCGCTACCGCCGGTAAGCTGGAGCAGCCGCGGACTGATGGCCGTCGCGCCCCATCCGACGATTGCGACCACCAGCGCGATCGAGGCCAGGTGGCCGGCAGCTATCGGCGGCAACGCGGCCAGGATTTTCTTGCGGCTGCGCTCCTGCAGGCCGAGCGAGACGGCGAACAGCCATCCCATCGCCGGGTTCAGCCCGTGGTACGCACCCATCGCCGCCACGGCCAGCCATGGCCAGGCTGCGGTCCAGGTTGCGGTCATGGGTAGCAGAAGGAGTCAGAGGAGGAGTCGCCGCCCTCCAGGCGCACCTGATGCGGCCGCTCGCCCTCGAATCCTAGAAAGAAGCTTGGATCGACTTTCATACCGCCATTGGGATCGGTGTCGATCTTGGTCATCCATCCGCGCAGCCCCTCGGGGTAGAATTGCTCGTCCCACGCGGAGTATAGCGAGTTGGTCAGATAGACCCTACGCCCGTCGCGGCTCAGTTCGACCATCTGCGGTCCGCCGTTTAGCCCTCCACCTTTTGGATGCGGGGTATGCGCGGTGATGCCGCCGAGACTAACCGACCCCGTCAGTTTCGGCTTGAAGGGATCGCTGACGTCATACTGCTGGAACTCGCCCGTGGCCCAACACGAAACGTAGAGGAATCGATCGTCGAGGCTCAGGTTGATGTCGGTTATCAGCGGCGGCACCGCCTTAAACGGCTTGAGCGCGGGCGGAAGATGCGCGGGGTCTGAGGGTTGCGCCGGCACTTCGATGGTCTTTTTGATCTGCCATCCTTTTTCGTCGTGCCACCAGGTCCACACCGACGCCGACAAATCCTTGGTCGATACCACGACGCCGGCGAAGCCGTAGGTTTTGGTGGGATCGTGCGAGGGTCTCAGTTCGAGCACCATCTGCTGCTCGGCGCCGAGGTCAAGCGTTTGCAGATGGCGGCGCTTGCGCAGATCCCAGATATGGATCGCATGTCCATAGCGGCCAGCCAGCAACAGGTCGGGATTGACCCCGTTTTCGACCATGTTGGGTGTGCCCCATTCGCTGGTGATCGCGACGTCATGGCCCAGGTGCCACCAAAAATCATAGGCCAGATATTGCGGACCGCGGTCCACCTCCCAGCGGCCCAGGACGTCGAAGCTATCGTGGTCGAGCAAAAAGACGCCGCCCGGCCCCTCGCCGTTGGGTGCGCCCAAGGCGTTCATATAGATGGCGTCGGGGCCGCAATGCACCGTGTGCGGACGGCTGTAGCCGGTGCGGGCCGCAACCTCTTCGGGTTCGATGGTGCGTACCAGAGTTGGATGGCGCGGGTCGGGCTTGGTGTCGACGATAAAAATGCGCGAGGAGCGCAGGCCGGGGATAATGAAATAGCGGCGCTCGACGTGGGGATGAGGCGCGTAGGGACATAGCGCGGCGCTGCACGCGTTCCATCCGAAGTGATGCAGTTCGTTGCCGGCGCCCAATTCCAGCCGCCCCACGATTTTGCCGCAACTCGCCGAGGAGGGATCCACATCGACGACGGCTAATGAATCCGGCTTGCCGTTTTTCGAGCGTGCCAGCGCCGTCTGCGGATCGAAGGTGACAACGTAGGCCAGGCGTTCAGCCGGAGCCTGGCTGGCCAGGCGCGCTGAGGGATAGAAACTGGGGTCGGGCTTCCACAGTGCCATGGGCGATTACCTCCGTTAAGCGACGGTCGAATGGTAGCAACAAACGCAGCCGGGCACGACCGGTGTGGCGCGGGTGATCGATTCACGCAAAACGCGCCGTACCCTGATAATCTACTTCTCATGAAAGCCGCAGCCATTTACAACCCCGCGCCAATCGAGAGCGGTCCGCTTAGGCTTATCGAGCTTGATGTGCCCGCTCCGGAAAGGAACGAAATCCTGGTGCGGGTGCTGGCCTGCGGCGTTTGCCGCACCGACCTGCATGTCAGCGAGGGCGATCTACCGCCGCGCCATCAGCGGATGGTGCCGGGCCACGAGGTCGTCGGCGTGGTTGAGCGATGCGGTCCCGCGGCGCAGCGGTTCAAGGTCGGCGAGCGGGTGGGAATAGCGTGGCTGCGTGAGACCTGCGGGACCTGCGTCTATTGCCTGCGGGGCAGCGAAAACCTGTGCCCCAACGCGCGCTTTACCGGCTACGACCACGACGGCGGTTATGCGGAGTACGCGGTGGTGCGCGAGAGTTTCGCCTACCGCTTGCCGGAGCATCTTGGCGTCGAGGAAACGGCGCCGCTGCTGTGCGCCGGCATCATCGGATTCCGCGCGCTAAGGCGGGCCGGCGTCAAGCCCGACACGACGGTCGGACTGTACGGCTTCGGCGGCTCCGCGCACATCGCGTTGCAGGTGGCCAGATACTGGGGATGCCGCGTGTTCGTGATGACCCGCGGCGGCAAACATCGCGAGCATGCCAGGGAACTGGGCGCCGACTGGGTGGGGACGGCCGAAGACCGCCCGCCCGCGCCGTTGGATTCCGCGATCCTGTTCGCGCCCGCGGGCGATCTGGTCCCGCCCGCCCTGGAGGCGCTCCATCAGGGCGGTATCCTGGCCGTGGCCGGTATTTACTTAAGCCCGATTCCCACGCTTGACTATGAACGGCACCTGTTTCACGAGAAGGAATTGCGCAGCGTCACAGCCAACACCCGCGCCGACGGCGAGGAGTTTCTGAAGCTCGCAGCCGAGATTCCGATCCGGACGACAACCGTGGCGTTCGGCCTCGACCAAGCCAATCAAGCCCTCCAGATGCTCAAGCACGACGAACTAAAAGGCGCCGGCGTTTTGCGGATCGCGTGAGCCACCTCACTTCGACTGGCTGCGATTGCGATGGTACTCGACCATGTAGCAGCCGCCCGCGATTGCGCCGCCGTCTACCGGTAGCACTGTGCCGGTGACGTATCCTGAGGACGGCAGCGCGAAGAACCATGCTGCGTTGGCGATGTCGGTTACGTTGCCCACTCGGCCCATCGGCACGTGATGGGAGCGTAGCGACATGTCGGGCGAGCCTGCGCGTAGCATCGGTGTGTCGGTGGGTCCGGGGGCGATCGCGTTGACCGTGATGTTGTGTTCGGCAAGGTCCAGCGTCATCCCGCGCATCAACCCGAGGAGGCCGGTCTTGGCGGCGCCGTAGGGAAGATTGGTTCCAATTGGGCCCTGCAACGCCGTAATCGACGACATCAGGATGATGCGCCCGTACTTGCGCTTGATCATTTCGCGCGCCGCGAGTTGGGAGCAATAGAACGCGCCGAACAGATGCACCTTCACAACGCACTCGAAAACCTCTTTGGACAGGTCAACCAGATGGCCGGCGCCGCCGATGCCGGCGTTGCTGACCAGGATGTCTATCCTGCCGAAGGTCTTCACCACCTCAGCCATCAGCGCCGCGACCTGGTCGTAGTCGGCGACGTCAGTGACCTTGGTCAGCGCCTTCGTTCCGATCTTTCGCACCTGCTCCGCGGTCTCTTCGGCGCCGGTATCGTTCAAATCCGCGATCGCGATATCGGCGCCCGCATGCGCGTAGCGCAGCGCAATCGCTCTGCCCAGTCCGCTTGCCGCGCCTGTGATTACAGCCACCTGGCCCTGAAGTTCCATTTCAGTTTCCTCCTCGATAGTCTGAACGCGCGCTCAATCTAACAGAAGGTGCGCCGCTGGCGTCAACCGAGCAATCGCGGTTGAAAGCCATCTGAATCTGGGTTACGCAATGACGCAGAAAAGAACACCGGCACGGAGGCCGGCGCCACTAAGAAAAAAAGAAGAACACCGGCACCCCTTGAACAGCCTCAGGGCAGGCTCCGGCCGGCGTCACGAAGAAAGACGCCGGCACAGAGGCCGGCGCTACGGAGAAAAGAAATGGCGGAAGGCAAAGCCAAGCGGATGTGGGCGCTGCCCGGCGCCGAGTTCATCGCCAATGCCGCGGCGATAATGCATGGCGGGTCGCTGGAGACCTACGCGATGCCGGTGCCGTGCTACCTGATCGAGCATGCCAAAGGGTTGGTGCTGTTCGACACCGGATGCTCGCCGCAAATGATCGACAATTTGAACGAATACCTGGGCGAATTCGCCAAGGTCATCCGGCTGCGGTTCTCCAAAGACTTGACCGTCGACGCGCAAGTGCGCGCGCTCGGCTACAAGACCGAGGACGTCAAGTACGTGGTGGTGTCGCATCTGCATTTCGACCACGCGGGCGGGCTCTACCTGTTCCCTCACGCCCGTTTCCTGGTGATGGCGCATGAGTTGCGCTACGCCTGGTGGCCGATCCCCGAGCATCGATTGATCATGAACATCCATGACTTGCTGCCGACGCGGAATTTCAACTGGCTGGAAATCGACGGCGATTTCGATCTGTTCGGCGACGGCAGTATTCAGATGCTCAAGACGCCGGGGCATACGCCGGGCGAATGCTCTCTGTTCGTGCGGCTGCCCAATCGCAAGGTGGTGCTGACGGGAGACACCACCCATCTGCGCGCGGCGCTGGAGGGGGAAATCACGATGCCGGGCGACGTCGATCCGGCCGCGGCGGTGCTCTCCATGCGGCGGCTCAAGGCGATCCGTGACCTGCAGGAGGCGACGCTGCTAATCAGCCACGATCCCGAGGATTGGGCGGAGTTCCCCCACGCGCCGACTCCTATAGAATGATCGCCGGGTGCAATCATGCCACTTTACGAATGGGAATGCCTGGCTTGTGAAATCAGGTTCGAGGAACTGGCGCCGGTCAGCGATGGCCGCCTGGAAAGGTCGTGTCCAAGCTGCGGGCGGCTGAGCCCGCGGGTGGTATCGAGCTTCGCGATCGCGTCGGGTGCCTCGCCCGAGCCGCAATCGGCCGCCGCGGGCACGCGCAACGCGCAAGCGCCGATCTGTCTGCGCTATCCGCATATCCCGCTGCTGTGCCACATGGATAAGCCAACTGCGGAGCGGGCGGTCGCGTATGCTCAAGGACGCGGCGCGGAACACGACGACCGCAAAGGGCAGGCCGAGGAAACGCGTAAAAAGCGCGGGTTGCCGCCGCCTCCGCCGCCCGCACCACCGCCTCACGCGCATTTTCACAATCCGCGCCGCCATCAGGCCGCCGCCGGTACAGACACGCACGAACATTCTCCGGCGGCCGCCGCGCACGGGCACGACCATAATGCCAAGAGCTCCAAGTCTAAGGGCCCGAAGGATGGTGCGGCTTCGCCGGTGCCATCGCACAGCCATTGACGCGGCATTAAAAGCGCTTATCTGGCGGGCCGTTTCTGTCTAGCAATTGACCCGCTCGGCGGGCGCTTGCTAGGTTCTGGATAGGGGTCTAAACAAGGACTTTATGGCGAATATTAAACAGGTTTCAGGAATCGGCAAGGGCGACGAGGCCTTGCTGGGTGATACCGCCATCCTGACCCGCCTGGACAAGGCGGTGGGGTGGGCGCGCAAGTTCTCGATTTTTCCCTATCCGTTCGCGACCGCGTGCTGCGCGATGGAATACATGGTGTTGTCAACTACACCTTACGATATCGATCGCTTCGGCGCGCTGCTGCCGCGCTTTACGCCGCGTCAGGCCGACCTGCTGATGGTGATCGGAACCGTCACCGTGCGCCAGGGACCGATTCTACGCAGGGTGTATGATCAGATGGCCGAGCCGAAATGGGTGATGGCGTTCGGCGCCTGCGCGTCCACCGGCGGCTTTTACGACAACTACTCCACACTTCCCGGGATTGACCGGATCGTTCCAGTGGATGTTTACGTGCCGGGATGCCCTCCGCGTCCGGAGGGCGTACTGGACGGTTTGATGGCGCTGCAACGCAAGATCCAGGGGCAGAAGCAGAAGCTGATCAACCGTATCGACGAAACTGCCGTCATTTCCTGAACCGCGGAGCCGCCCCCGATATGGAACGAATTCTGACCCGCTGGCTGGACATCCCCAACCTCGGCGACCTCGATGTGTACCTGGCGCACGACGGCTATACGGCCGCGCGCAAGGCGTTCTTCGACATGAAGCCGGAGGAGATTATCGATGAGGTCAAGAACTCCAACCTGCGGGGACGCGGCGGCGCGGCGTTTCCCACCGGAGTGAAATGGAGCTTCATTCCCAAGAACTCGCCCAAGCCGGTGTATGTCTGCTGCAACGCGGATGAGAGCGAGCCGGGGACCTTCGCCAACCGCTACCAGCTTGAAAACGACCCGCATGGAATAATCGAAGGGATTCTGATCGCGTGCCGCGCAGTCGGCGCGCACACCTGCTACATCTATCTGCGGGGCGAGTTCACGCTGCAAATGCAAATTCTCGACGCGGCACTGGCCCAAGCGCGGGCCAAAGGCTACGTCGGTGCGGACGTAATGGGGTCGGGCTTCGGCGTCGAGATCTACACCCATCGGGGAGCCGGTGCATATATCTGCGGCGAGGAGACCGGCCTGCTCGAGTCCTTGGAAGGCAAACGCGGCTATCCGCGCAATCGTCCGCCCTTCCCCGCCATCGCGGGCGCCTTCGGCTGTCCGACCGTGGTCAACAACGTCGAAACGTTGAGCAACGTACCGTGGATCATCAAGCGCGGCGCCAAATGGTTCACCTCGATCGGTCCCGAGAAGAGTCCCGGGCCCAAGCTGTTCTGCCTCTCCGGCCATGTCAACAAGCCGGGACTTTATGAATTGCCGATGGGTTTTCCGCTAAAGGATCTGATCTACGAAGTCGGCGGCGGAATCCTGAATGACAGGAAACTCAAGGGCGTGATTCCCGGCGGCGCCTCGTTTCCGGTATTCACTGCGGAAGAGGCGGTAAAGGTAAACATGGATTTCGATTCGGTGCGTGCGGCCGGCTCCCTGATGGGCACGGCGGGCGTGATGGTGATGAACCAGGACACCTGCATGGTCGGCGCACTGCTCATCATCGCCCACTTCTTCCATCATGAATCCTGCGGGCAGTGCACACCCTGCCGCGAGGGCACCGGATGGATCGAGAAGATGCTGATCGAGCTGGAGGCGGGCCGCGGCTCGATGGCCGACCTGGACCGCCTGATCAGCGTCGCGTCCAACATGGAAGGTAACACCATCTGCGTGTTGGCCGACAGCCTCTCGATGCCGGTCAAGAGTTTCGTCCCCAAGTACAAGGACGAGTTCATCGAACACGTCAAACAAAAACGCTGCCCGTTCCGCGCCCAGGAAGCGGCAACGCTGCGGGCCGCTTCCTAACGCGCGGCGCCGCGCATGCTTCGTGCAGCGACATCACGGCGGGACCAGACGTCCACCTAATCTTAGCGAGCCGACAAGATGCCCAAGGTAACTATCGACGGTAAGGAACTTGACGCTCCCGAGGGGATCAATGTGATCCAGGCGGCCGAGATGCTCGGGATGGAAATCCCCCATTACTGTTACCATCCGGCCCTTACCGTCCCCGGCAATTGCCGGATGTGCCTGGTCGAGATCGAAAAGGCGCCCAAGCTGCAGATCGCCTGCAACACCAGGGTGACCGACGGGATGGTGGTACACACCAAGAGTGCCAAGGCCAAAGCTGCGCACCAGGCGGTACTTGAGTTTCTGCTGATCAACCATCCGATCGATTGCCCGGTGTGTGATCAGGCGGGCGAGTGCAAACTGCAAGACTACTACATGGATTACGATCGGGAGCCGTCGCGCTTCCCGCTGGGCAAGAAGGTCAAGAAGGGCAAGGCAATCGATATCGGCTGCGACGTGATGCTCGACCAGGAGCGATGCGTCCTGTGCGCGCGCTGTACCCGCTTTCTGGACGAGGTCACGCACACCAGCGAACTGGCGATTTTCGAACGCGGCGACCACAACCGCATCGACATCTATCCGGGGCGCAATCTCAATAACAAGTACGCCGGCAATATCATCGACATCTGCCCCGTCGGGGCGCTTACCGAAAAAGACTTCCGCTTCCGCATGCGGGTGTGGTACCTGCATCGCACGCCATCGGTATGCGCCGGATGCGAGCGCGGCTGCTCGATCGACATTTACCAAAATCACGGCAAGATCTTCCGCTACAAGCCGCGTCACAACCCGCAGGTCAACGGCTACTGGATGTGCGACGAGGGGCGTCACAGCTTCACGCAACTGCAGACCGAAAGCCGTATTACCAAGCCGCTGCATCAGTCCGGCGAGCACCTGCTGCCGGAAGGCTTTGCCGGCGCAATCAGGCGCGCCGCCGACGCGATTCGCAAATGCGGCGAGACTAATGGCGCCGGCGCGATCGGCGCGCTGGTCGGAGCGCATGCGACCAATGAGGAGATCTTTGCGCTCAAGAGCTTCATGAATGACGTGATCGGATCCGACCTGATTGGCGGGATGAGTTATACGCCTCCCGGGTGCAGCGGCGACGACGAGCTGTTGCTTCGCGCCAACAAAAATCCCAACACCCGCGGTCTGACCGCGCAGGGAATACCGCTGGACGGGCTGGACCGGCTGGGGCAGGCGGTCACCTCGGGTCAGCTCAAGATGCTGATCGTGCTGCGCGCGGATGCCTGTCGGGCTTTGGGCGAGGCCGAGTTCGTCAAGCGCTTCGGCGCTCTGGACTATATGCTGGTGCTCGATACCGACGCCTGCGAAACCGTGCAGATGGCTAATCAGGTGATTCCTATCGCCGCCTTTCCCGAGCTGGAAGGCACCTTCACCAATTTCCAGGGAGTGGTGCAGCGCCTGTATCGGGCCTTCGATCCGCCAGGCGAGGCCAAGCCGGCGACCGAGGCGCTTACCGACCTCGCGATGGTGCTGGACGGCGTGGAGCGTCCGCAGACCGCGGAGCGAATCTTTGCCGAGATCGCAGCGCGCGAGCCCGCGTTCGCCGGCCTTGAGTTCGACAAGCTGGGCCACAACGGAATGAAGCTGGCCGGCGCGTAAAGCCGTCCGCCGCCCTGCTAATCCGAGTACTCTCAATCAGAGCCGCGACCGTAAGGGAGCGGACGTACGCAATTCGAAAAACGCGGACCTCAAAAGTCGCGGCTCTGATTTGTTTCGCATTGCGCGACGGGTCCATCATCACCCACCGTTTGATGAAGCGGCGCGGCAATGATATCTGCTTGCCAAACCATCGAACATTTGGAGGTAGCCACAATGGCCAAGAGCAGAGATCAAATGATCGACGAGATGCTGGACCGCGAGGCAATCAGGGATCTTCCCGTCCGCTACTGTCATTACATCTGGACTAAGGACATCGACGGAATAATGAGCCTGTTCACCGCGGACGGCATTTTCGCGATGGAGGGGCTCGGCGCGCCGCAGGAGGTCAAGGGCCAGGATGCGCTGCGCAAATTCTACGGCCAGGTCGCAACCGGCGCGGGACCGGCGCCCTACATCCATAACATCGTCGTCGATCTCAAGGACGCCACACACGCCAGCGGCACGTCCTATCCGGAGGTGCGCTCAAGCGGCGAGCAGATGAAGCTGATGGCGCTGGGATACTACGCGGACGAGTACGAAAAAGTCGGCGGCCAATGGAAGTTCAAAGCGCGCAGATTCAAGAACCTGCATCAGGGCTCGTAGGCCAATTCTGTCCCCTCTCCCACAATCAGTTGTGGGAGAGGGTTAAGGTGAAGGTGACTGATACACCTCAAGCAATCCGACGACGCCGCAAAACATCGATGGGAGGGGCTCAAAATGACCAAGACTAGAGAACAGCTACTGGATGAAATGCTAGAGCGCGAAGCAATCAAGGATCTACCCGGGCGCTACTGTCATTACGTGTGGACCAAAAATCTCGAAGGTGTGTTGGGCCTCTTCACGGAGGACGGTCTGTTCTCCTCCGGAGGGGCGGGGCCATTGCACGAAATCAAGGGACAAGCGGATTTGCGCAAGTTCTACGCGAGCGAACCCGACCGCGTCGGCGCCCGGCCCTTCATCCACAACATCGTCATCGAGCTGAAGGGTCCCACCCGCGCCTCCGGATACGCCTACCTCGAACTACGCTCGGCAGCACAACAGATGAAATGGATGGGCACCGGCTACTACGAAGACGAGTACGAAAAAGTCGGCGACCAATGGAAATTCAAATCGCGCCGCTTCAAAATGGTCCACAGCGAGATGTAGCCGAGCGGGGCAGCGCGGCATGGCGAAAGAGCCCGGCCAAAATGCTAAACTTTGGCCTATGAGATCGAGCAGCAAAGGCCATTGGGAGTTTCGATCGGCCCAGGATGTGTCCCAGTTCTGGGACAAGCATCGCAGCGTACCAGACCGCGGTGAAGGGCGGGAACACCATCATGAAGAACGGTTTTGCCTGGGAGTCTATCTCCTTGCGCTGGCGACACATGACTGGCTCACCTATCCGCTGTCGGTGGAGGAATTCGAGCCGCATGTGTCTCCGGATTTCATGATTCGCTGGCCGTCCGGCGAGTTAACGGGACTGGAAGTGACCAGGGCGACCGAGGAGCCTCTTCAAAGAAAGAAGAGTGTGGCACACAAGGAATATCGCCGCCGAAAAATTGAGGCTGCAGCCTCCGGAACAGAACCCATACCGGTAACTGTTCCGCTTAGTACCGCAGGATGGCTGGATGGCGAGCGCGAGAAGGGTTGGTGCTTGCTGTTCCAGAAAGCCGTTGAGAAAAAGCTCAGCAAATTGCGGGGAGAGCCACCGGAATTCCGTTCGAAGTTTAAACCCGCTGCAAGCTATGACCTCTTGGTCTATGACGATACACCGCTTATCGGGGTTGATCGCACAACGATAGTTAAAGGCACCCAGCTATGGATTCGGAACTTACCGAAAGAACAACCGGCGTTCGGAAAGATCTCGATTATAATGTCGCTTGACCTGGTCTTCGACTTGGGGGGGAAGTGCCAGATGTTTCCATATGTCGAATGGTCTAACTTAAAGCCCGGCGACCGCGATAGCATTATGGTTCTCGCGAACCGCGTCGAAGAAGCGGGCCAGGTAGCGGTCCAAAAAGCCATTCAAAAGCACGCTGCTGAGGGGCGAGCCGTCCATTTCATGGACAGCCGGGGACGGATGATCAGACAAACACCGGATGGCCGGCGTTTTGAGGTTAAAGTTTTGGATGACGGCGAAGAGATCGTCGTAAAAGAGCTATAGACTCGATGGCCGACAAGCCTTGGATGTGGCTGCTGGCCGGTCCAAACGGAGCGGGCAAGAGTACTTGCTCCGCACTCCTCTTTAACTTGGCAGGCGCTGTAACGGAAATCGTTAATCCGGACGAGATCGCGCGGCGACTCGTTCCCGATGCGCCAGAGAAGGCGGCGCTTCAGGCTGGGCGCCTTGCCAGACGGCAAATCGACGAGTTGTTGAGAGAGCGGCGCAGCTTCGCAGTCGAGACGACGCTTTCAGGCCAGCTTCATCTTCAGGACATCAACCGCGCTAAATCTGAGGACTGGAATGTAGGTGTAGTTTACGTCGGGCTAACGAGTCCTAGTCTCGCCTTGGAGCGCGTCTGTCAACGAACGCTTATGGGAGGGCATGATGTTCCGGAGCGTGACGTTCGCCGGCGCTACGCGCGCAGTCTGGTGAATCTGGGCGAAATTGGACTGGTTGCAGACGCTCTATTGGTGTTCGACAATTCCTCGGCAAATTTGAAAATGTTGCTCGTGGCGAATGGCGGACAACTCACTTTCAAAGCCGCACTTCTTCCCGCATGGGTCAAACGCAGTCTCGAAGCGATTATTGGCTCTGGTCCGCGTAAGTCATAAGGCGAACTTCATCAGTGAAAATCATGCGGCGACGGTAGTGGCGAGTCGAGCTTGATTTCGGCGAAGCGGCGGCCGCGGATGCCTATGGTGCCGTCGCGCTTTTGTAGTATGCCCTCGACCAGCAGAATTGGTGCGCGATGCAGCAGCGGGCGATTCTTATGGAACGTTTCGGGCATCACGATGATGTTTGACACGCCCGTTTCGTCTTCCAGTGTGATGAAGAAAAATCCCTTGGCCGTACCGGGCCGCTGGCGCACGATTACCAAACCCGCGACCTGGACTATCGAACCGTCGCGGGCTTGTTCAAGGTCGGCGGCGCTTAAAATCCCGCGCGCCTTAAGCCGCGGCCGGATGTGAGCCATCACATGGGGGCCCGCGGTAAGCCCGGTGGTGGCATAATCGGCGCGGGTTTCCTCCATCGGCGTCATTGCCGGCAGGCGGCTTTGACTGGGCCGCGGATCGACGCCGGCGAACAGACTGCCCGGGTCGCGCTCGACCGCCGAAGCCTGCCACAGTGATTCGCGCCGGGTCTTGCCGAACGCGCTCAGCGCTCCGGCGTATGCTAGGGTGTCGAGTTCGCGCCGGTTGTGCGCCACTCGCCGCACCAGGTCGGCGATCGAACTGAACGGCTGCACGCACCGCTCGCGCTCGATGCGCAAGCCGGTTTCCTCGCGCAGGCCCATCACGTATTTGAGTCCCATCCGCAGCGCCAGTCCGGAGCCGCTTTGCTCGATCGTGCAGCGCCAATCCGACCGCGTCACATCAATCGGCCGGACCTCTACCCGATGGCGCTGCGCGTCCTTGACCAGTGTGGCCGGATGATAAAAGCCCAGCGGATAGCAGTTGAGCATCGCGGCGCTAAAAGCTACCGGATGATGGCATTTCAAATAGGCCGAGGCGTACGCGATCAGCGCGAAACTGGCCGCGTGCGATTCGGGAAAGCCATAGAGCGCGAATGAGGTGATGCCAAGAATGATTTCGTCGGCGGCCTTGCCGATGATGCCGTTTTTCGCCATCCCCTGGCGCAGCCGCTGCTCCAGCTTTTCCATCCGCCCGCGCGAGCGCTTGAATCCCATCGCGCGGCGCAATTCTTCCGCCTCGCCGCCGGAAAATCCCGCCGCCGTCATCGCCATCCGCAGCAGTTGCTCCTGGAATAGCGGCACGCCCAGGGTGCGGCGCAGAATCGGCTCCAGCGACGGATGCGGATAAGTGACCCGCTGGCGCCCGTTGCGCCGTTCGAGATACGGGTTGACCATCTGGCCGACGATCGGGCCGGGGCGGATGATCGCCACTTCGACCACCAGGTCGTAAAACCTGCGCGGCTTCATCCGCGGCAGCGTCGCCATCTGGGCGCGGCTTTCGACCTGGAAGACTCCGATCGTATCGGCCTTGCATAACATCTGGTAGACGGCGGGATCGTCGGGCGGCAGATGGGCCAGGTCGAGCTTCACATCTTCGTGATCGGCGACCAGGGGAATTGCCTCTTCGAGCACGGCCAGCATTCCGAGCCCCAGCAGATCAACCTTGATAATCCCCAGGTCCGCGCAATCCTCCTTGTCCCACTGGATAACGACCCGTCCCGGCATCGAGGCCGGTTCCAGCGGCACGATTTCATCCAGCGGTCCGGCGGCGATTACCATCCCGCCGCTATGCTGTCCGAGATGACGCGGGAGGTCCTGGATCTGGCCGACCAGTTCGATCAGCATCCTGACCCGCGGCGCGCCGGCGTCAACGCCGCCGCTTTTAAGCAGGGCTTCGACTTCGTCCTTGTCGTCGCGAAACTCATAGGCGCGCACTAGTTTGGCGAGCCGATCGACCTGCTCGGGCGAGAAGCCCAGGACCTTGCCGGCTTCGCGAATCGCGCTGCGGCTGCGATAGGTGATCACGTTGGCGGTCATCGCGGCGCCGCGCTCGCCGTAGCGACTGTAGAGGTACTGGATCGCCTTCTCGCGCTGATCGCCGCTGGGCAGGTCGAGGTCGATATCGGGCCATTCGCCGCGTTCCTCGGACAGGAAGCGCTCGAACAGCAACTCCATCCCCACCGCGTCAACCGCCGTGATGCCGAGTGCGTAGCAGACCGCGCTGTTGGCCGCCGAGCCGCGTCCCTGGGCCAGGATCCGATTGTCGCGGCAGAACTGAACGATGTCCCACACGATCAGGAAGTAGCCCGCCAGTTTGAGCTTCGCGATGATCGCGAGTTCGTGTTCGAGCTGGCGGCGGACGCGATCGCTCAGCGCCTTGCCCCAGCGCTCGCGCGCGCCGGCGTAGGTGAGGATGCGCAAATAGCTGTCCGGCGTTTCGCCCGGCGGCAGCGGATAGTCGGGGAACCGGTAGCCCAGGTCGGCCATCGTAAAGGCGCAGCGCGCGGCCAGTTCCTGCGTGGCGGCGAGTGCGTAAGGCAGGTCGGCAAACAGCGCGGCCATTGCGGCGGGCGCTTTGAGGTAACGCTCGTTGTTGACCCACAAGGCGCGTCCGGCGGCGTCCAGCGTGGTCTTCATCCGGATGCAGCTTAAGACATCGAGCAGCGCCCGCTGCGCGCCGCTGTGGCATACGTCGTTGGTGGCGACGACTGGAGTCCGGGTGGCCTCGGCGAGTGCTGCGAGTTTGCGGTTAAGCCGTTCCTCACCGGCGTCAAGATGACGCTGGAGGTCGATATGGAAATTGCCGGCGCCAAAGATCGCGCCCAGCCGGTCGCATAGCGGACGCGGGTCTTCGCCTGCGGTCAGCATCCGGGAAAGCGGACTGTAAACTCCACCGGCCAGGCAGATCAGCCCTGCGCCGAAGCGCTCCAGGTCGTCGATTGTGACGCGGCTTTGGCCTTTGGCAGGGTAGGGCGAAGGCGGTGTTTTGCGGCCCTCGACCGATGGATTGACCACTTTGAGTTTGGACGCGGTGATCAGGCGGCACAGGTTCTGGTAGCGGGCGCGATCGGGGACCAGAACATAAAGCCGGCTGTCGTCATCGAGGGTAAGTTCGGCGCCCACGATCGCCTTGAGCCCGGCTTTGACCGCGGCGTGATAAAAGCGGGGCGCGCCATATAGACCGTCGCGGTCGCCCAGCGCGATTGCCGGGTAGCCCAATTCGGCCGCGTGCTCGACCAGGTCTTCGGGTTGCGCGGCGCCTTCCAGGAAGCTGAAAGCGCTGCGCGCGCGCAGTTCGATGTAGGGTGTGGTTGCCATGATGGTTCAGTAAGAGTGCGGGCTGATTGATGCTTGACGGGCAACAGTCACCCTCTCCCTAACCCTCTCTCCCACAGAAAAGTGGGAGAGGGGATAAAGGAGAGCTTCTCCCTGGAGCGCATAAAATTTTTGTCCCCTCTCCCATTCCTTCGTGGGAGAGGGTGGCTGCCGCTTCAAGTACAAATCTTTCAGTCGTAAATTCCATCGACGAACCATCGATCGGACCGCAAGTCGCGGAACACGCGGTAAACTCCGCCGTCATCCAGCGCCATCTCGTAGTAATCATGCGCGAATCCGCCCGTCAGGCCGCATCGGGGCGCGTCGGCGGCGGCGCCATTGGCCGTGCCGCATTCGGAATCAAGCGCCGTTTTCCACCATTCACCCTGGCGGCGCCATGGTCCCGCGATCGAAACCACGCGGGCGCAAATCTGCTGGCCCCGCACGAACTCGGGCAGACCGCGGGATGACATCACCTCGACTTCCTGCGCCGGACGGATCGCCCGCAGCACAATTGCGTTGACCGCCTGTCCGCTACATTCCGGTTGCGCCCGGCTTGCGTTTGCGGGCGGCGGCGCGAAGTCAAGCCGCTCCAGCGCTCCTGGGCGATGGGAGTTGGCGGGGAGCAGGGTTCCGACGTTATCGGGTCCGCACAGGGCCGCCAGGCGGGCAAGGGTGGTCTGCAGGCGCTCGGGGGCAGGCGCCGGGGGCAAGAACATATCGTCCTGGGCCGGACGTGGAACGCGCGCCTGCGCGGATAGTTGAACCGCCTCGACCCCTTGCGGCGGCGGCGACTTTTCCAGGTTAAGGAGCAGCAGCGTCAGCAGCGAGCGGACCTCGTTGGTGGCGGCGGTGACGCTTACCCGGCGCTCGTCGCGGCCGCGCTCCGCCAGTTGCAGGGAGAGCGTCAGATCGCCGGCGACCAGACCGCGCAGCTTCAGCCGGGCCACCAGCCGCTCCAGCATCCCGCGCAGGATAAAGCTGAGCGGTTCCAGCAGCTCGATTGCGTATTCCAGTTCGGTTTTTTCGGTGAAGATTTCGCCCGGACGGCGGGCAATCAAGGGGCCGCCCCTCTGGCCGCTGACTAGACGTATGAGTTCCACCCCGCCGGCGCCCATCCGGCTGCCCAACTCCCGCGCATCGAGCCGTGCCAGTTCCCCCAGGCGGCAGATACCCAGGCGTTCAAGTTGAAGTTCCACATCAGGTTCGAGTCCAAGCAGCTCCAGCGGCACCCATTGGAGAAATTCCGCCTCCCGGCCGGCGTCGATCACCCTGATGCCGCCGCATCGGGCGGCCAGATAAGCAATATCCTTGTTCGCGGCGATACCGATTTCGGCTTCCATCCCGACCTGGTGGACGCGACGAGCCATTTCCGCCGCCATTTCATTCTCCGCGCCGTAAAGTCCGCTCAGACCGGCCAGGTCGAGATAGACCCGGCCCATCGACCCCGAATTGGAACCACCATCTTCGACCACCGGCGAGAACGACTCCGCCGCGTCCAGCAGGGCGTCGGCCGCGGCCTGTTCAAGCGCGGGATTGCGGGCAAAGACCGCCAGGTCGGGCGCCACCGCACCGGCCTGCGCCACCGTCATTCCAGGGACGACTCCGGCGCGCCGGGCCGGGGTTGAAACAAAGCCGAGCAGCGCGCGCGGTCCCTTGCCGATACTCAGCGCAAAGGCCGTTTCGCGCAGTTCAGGATTGGCGCGAACCATCGCCGCGAGCGGGAGGTCCTTCACCAGAAGGCAGGCGATCCGGCGACCGGCTATGCTCTCTCCTTTCGCCACGACGGCGGCCCTCGTTCATGCGCTGCGGATGGCCTTGGACGTCGGCTGATGGTTGATGAGGTCTGAGGGATTAACCAGCGAGCGCCATTGTGCGCTCAGACCGCAGCGTCCAATTTTGTTGCGCCTGAGAGTTGCTTTGATCTCGATCCCTTCGAACAGCGCCTCTGTTCCCTCTCCCACATTTTTCCGTGGGAGAGGGTTAGGGTGAGGGTGCCTGATACACTTCAAGTACTGTTTTGACTTTGCGTCTGATCCCGGGGAGGTTCTTTCAGAAATTGAAGACCTCGAAAGCGACCGTCCAAATTGGCTGCGGCTGAAAATTGCCCGCGTGGGAATCAAATCCAAACTCAACGCGGCAAAGGTGCCACACAACGGACGCGTGGCCAGCATCAGCACGGCGGTGGCGCTGCGCTCCGCCATCCGGGCCAGCCGCAGCGCGCTGTTGGGCGCCAAGGTAAAGCCGCTCTCGCCGAAATCCATCACCAGCAGCCCGAAACCTCCCGCTTCGAGCACCATCTCGGCCGCCCGCAAAAAGCTGCGCGCCGCGCCGCTCAATGGATTTCGCCGCCGGTTTGGGAATGCCGCGCCATTGTCAGGGGATTGAAAAAACTGAGGAGATACTTTAAGATTCTCAGACACCCTCTCCCTAACCCTCTCCCATGAAAGAATGGGAGAGGGGGCAGAGGGGACAGAAACCCACAGGACCCGGGAAAGCTCGACTCCCGCCTCGGCCATCGTGGACGGGTCGAAAGCATTGGCCAGATCGATCACTGCGGCGACTTCGCCGCGACTGGTCGCCCCGCTGATAAAAGCGGCCGCCAGTGAAGTCTTGCCGCAACTGCGCCGGCCGACGATTTCGCTGATGCGGCCGCGGGGAATGCCGCCCTCCAGCAAGGTGTTGATCGGCTCTAGGGACGCGCTCAGGCGGCGATCCTTGCGGGTCAGTTCCCGGCCCTTGAAAACCCCTGGTAGAGTGTCAATCGAAGCAGTTCCAGCGACGGTAAGAGCGGCAGCCATGGAGCTACTTTCGTATTTTCTTCGCTATCTGTCAAGGAAGCTTTCTGACGGACAATCGATCTCCGCCAGCGGATGAATTTTGATATAAAAGGAAAGCATGAGCTCCAGGATTAGAAACAAAAAAGCCCTTAGGAGAGTCGGTCTTGCGCAACGCTTGCTGGCAATCGGCAAAGACTGCGCCGCTCATATCAAGGAGCCGTTCCGTTCCCTCGAGCACGGCGACCTGCTCTATGATGAACGCGGATTGCCGAAGGATCGTGACACTCAACCTAATCAGGGAGAACCATGAGTCATGGCTTCCGCTCAGGCAGTAGCAATATCGCCCGAAAAATCCGATTTGCGGATTCGCGGGCTTGGCGCGGCCTTTGGGGCCGAAGTCCGCGGTCTTGCATGGGGAGTTCCCGCATCGGAAGTAGTCCATCAACTTACCATCGCGCTCCGGCGGCATCTGCTGCTGGTGATGCGCGGGATGCCTTCGCCGACGCACGATCAACTGGACGATTTCTTCCGGCCCTTCGGGCGGCTGCTTTTGGAAACCCGCGACGGCACTTTTCATTACGGCAAGTTCACCGGCGACGATCAGGAAGTGGTGCATCGCAAGAGCGACGGCAACTACGTGGTCAGCACCGACATGGGTGCGGCGGAACTGGGATGGCATAACGATCAGTTCCACAAGCCGCAATTGAAAATTCTAAGCGTGCTGGAAGCTGTTGAATTCGAGCCGGGCAGCACGCCCACCTGTTTTCGCGACATGTACACCGCTTACGAAATGATTCCGGCCGCGCTGCGGGCGCAACTGGAATACAAGCAGAGCATCAACTTCGACCCCAAGCTGCCGGGTCCCGAAGCGCTGCCCCGCCTGTGCGACGCGATGCATCCGATCTTCACCGCGCATCCGCACAGCGGACGCCGCGCGCTTTACATTTGCGACTTCACGGCGGGTATAGCAGGGACGGATCCGGCGCACAGCGACTCGCTCATGGCGCAGTTGCGCCGGCATGCCGAAGACAACGCGCCCCAGTATGCACATCAATGGGAAGTGGGGGACATCGTGGTATGGGACAACGTCGGCGTGCAGCATCGGCGCGACGCTATCCCGCCGCGCCAGCGGCGTAAGTTGCGAGTCTTCGAAGGTGTGGCGGAGTAAAGACCATGGCATACGTTGAAGGACGCACGATCCACGACGCCGACTCCCATGTCGTCGAAGCACCGGACTTCCTGGACAACTATGTCGAGGCTGCCTGGCGGGAGAAGGTGCGTGAAGCAAAGTTTTACGGCAAGTATGGAAGCCTGATCATAACGACTGAGGGTCTGCGCCAGCGTCATGACGATGCGAAGTATCGGGCGGAGCGCGCCGAGAAGATCATGACGCGCAAGAACTACAACGCGCTGGGTTCATGGCGCGGCGCCGATCGCGCCGAGGCGCTGGACTACCTGGGATTCGCCAGTCAGCTCGTGTTTCCCACGCTGTCGATGAAAATCGGGGATTTGGAACACGGTGACGACGCGGGCCTGGTTTATGCGGCGGCGCGGGCGGTCAATCGCGCGATGGTGGATTTTTGTGCCGCGGACCGGCGCCTGCTGCCGCCCTGCTATATTCCGCTAATGGACTTTGCGGGCGCGGAGGCCTCAACGCACGATGCTATCGCCTTGGGCGCCAAGGGATTGGTGATTCCGTCGCGATGCCCCCAAGCACATTCGCCCAGCCATATTGGATTTGACCCGGTATGGGCGCAGGCGCAGGAAGCCGGGATACCGATCTTGTTCCACGTCAGCGGCGGCGGTCAGTTGATGGCGCCGGCTTTTCTGATCAACGGCTTGCCGCCGATTGCGGATTGGCACGGGGGCGACGGCGACCTGCGCTCGCTCGATTACGTGGCGATTCCGTATCCGCCGATGCAATGTCTGGCCACGCTGATTTTCGACCGCGTGCTCGACCGCTTCCCGCGGCTCAAGTTTGGCGTGATCGAGCAGGGCGCGTCGTGGCTGCCGGGATGGATGAGGATGATGGATGCGGCGCATCAATCGTTCTACAAGAACGAGGAGCGGCTGCAGAAAATGTCGCTGCGGCCCAGCGAGTTCGTATGCCGCCAGGTGCGCGTGACGCCGTATCCGGCCGAGGACACGGGCTGGATCGTCGCCAATTCGGATGAGCGCATCTGCATGTTCTCCTCGGATTATCCGCACATCGAAGGCGGGCGCAATCCACTGAAGCGCTTCGAATCGTCGCTGGTGAACACCGCCGAATCGGCCAGACAGCGCTTTTATCGCGACAATTTCGTCGACCTGATGGGTGCGGGCCTGCCGGCCGAGCTGCGATAGGACGGGAAGCTCTTTGGTACGTCCCAGGGATTATGGGCACAATCATCTTCGTGCATGTACCGAAGACCGGAGGCATGAGCTTCGGTCCGGTTATTACCCGCAATTTTCCCCGCAAGAGCGTGATTCAGACCAATGGCACCCTGGCTTCATGCGCGGAGCAATTGAGCCGTCTGCCGGAGAAAACCAGAGCGGAAATACAATGTCTATATGGGCATGTACCCTTTGGACTGCATAACTGGCTTTCCCATCCCGCGACTTACATTACGCTGTTGAGAAATCCAGTGGACCGGCTGGTCTCTGCCTACTATTATTCTCTGCGGCGCCCCGAATGGGGTTTCCACGAGCTGATTGTCAAGCAGCATTTATCGCTCTATGAATTCGCTGCCAGTGAGGCGGCGGCAGAACTGCATAATGGACAGACCAGGATGCTGAGCGGGTCGGACGAACCGGTCAGCACTATCGAGGCTCTGAATAGAGCAAAAGCGAATCTGCGCCAGCGCTTCGCTTTTATCGGATTGACGGAGCGGTTCGACGAGTCGGTATTGTTATGCCGGAGGCTGCTGGGTTTGAGGAGCGGTTTTTATCTGAAGAAAAACATCAATCGCCTTCGTGTCCCGCTGGGCCGGATACCGCCGCGGACTGTGGCACTGATTGAGGAAAGAAACAGTTTGGATCTGGAGCTGTACGATGTGGCTCGGCGGGAGTTCGACCGGCTTGCGGCGGATCTCCAAGGCCTGCAAACCGAGCTCGTCAGGTTCCGGCGATGGAACGCGTGTTACGGCTTTGCCGGCGCGCTCCTGGGCTTGCCATTAAACATGTTTCGGGACAACAAGGCCGCGATCAGCCGGGCTCGCGTACGAAACGGGCGGTCTTCAAGGAAAGACGGCGGGCAGGGCGGTTTGCAAATGGCGGCGGCTAGGCCGAAAGCGGATTGATACGATCCTGGGCGCGCACCAGACGTTGAAACTCCGGATGGTCGCGGAGAAGGTCATCGTAGGAACCGCACGCCCTGATTCGACCCTCCGACATGAAGACCAGCCGGTCGCAGCGGCGCACGCTGCTTAAGCGGTGCGCCACCACCAGCAGGGTCTTTTTTCCGTGCAAGGCCTCGATCGCTTCAGCGAGAGCAGCCTCGGTAGCATGGTCCAGGGCCGAGGTGGCTTCATCGAAGACCAGCAGGCCGGGGTCGTGATAAAGAGCGCGCGCGATGCCCACGCGCTGGCGCTCCCCGCCGGAAAGACGGACGCCGCGCTCGCCCACTGAAGTGTCCAGGCCCTGCGGCAACTCGGCAACGAATCGCTCTAGTTGCGCCATTCGCACCGCGGCCAGCACGCGGTTCTCATCAATCTCGTAATCGCCAATCCCCAGGGCGATGTTGTGCCTGAGGCTGTCATCGATCAGAAAGATCGATTGCGGAACGTACCCGATGTTGCGCTTCCATGCGGAGAGACGGCCGCCCAAGTCGTTCCCATCGATCAGGATGAGGCCCGAGGAGGGTCGCAGCAATCCGACCACCAGGTCCACCAGGGTCGTCTTTCCGGCGCCGGTCGGGCCAACGATACCGATCGACTCGCCGCGGCGAATCGTCAAACTAACGTCCTGCACGGCCGGAGTATCGGCCCCAGCAAAGGTGTACGAGACGCGATCGAGCGCGATACACTCGTGAAACTGCACGCTCTGGCGCTGCGCAACTTCGTGTTCCCAATCCATGCCGGCCACCAGCAGGTAGTCGTCATAGAGACTTGCGACGGCCCCGGAAGCGCTGCGCACCAGATTGACCCGCCATCCGACTCGATTGACCGCCGGCACGATGCGGAAGGCCGCGTAACCGAACAGCGCCAGCAACGGCGGTCCCTGTGCGCCCGCATGCCCGGTTCCGGTCACCAGCGCGACCACGGCCAGCGCGCCGCATACGAAGATGGTCTCGGTCACCGGCGGCGTGATGTTCTCCAGCGTCTTGCCGATATAGCCGAGTTCGAGCACCCGGCGCTGCTGTTCGCCGAAGCTGCGATGGAAAAAGTCCTCGCGTCCCAGAGCTTTGATTTCCTTGATGGCGCCCAGCGCCTCCTGCAGGGTTTGCAGACTGGCGCGCTCCAGTTGATGGCGCTGGGTTCCGAAGTGCTCCGCCAGCCGGCGTGTCAGGCGCAGCAGCACGGCGAGCAGAACCACCAAAAAAGTGCCCGCGATCAGCGTCACTTTCGGCGCCGTGATCAGAAGTACGACGGTGATGGCGGCGGCGGTGAGCAGTTCGGAGCCGGCCGCAACCGCCGCTTCCATCGCCTCATTGCACACGATGTCGACGCAAAAATTGGTATTGGAAATAAGATCGGCGGAGTTGCGGCCCAGGTGAAAGGGATAGGCGGCCGCGAGGTAACCCTTGAACATGGTGGACTTGAGCGCGGCAACCGATTCACCGGCGATCTTGTGGCGCAGGTATTGGGCGCCGATCACGAGCAGATTTTTGACCAGGTAATAAGCCGCGATCAGAGCGGTGAATACCAGCAATTGGGTACGGGCAGTGGAACCCGGCAGCACGGCCGCTATCTTTGACGCAACCGGCACGTGGGCGATCTGCGCGGGGTCGCCGATAATCTTGATCAGCGCAAATACGGCCGCCGCCGCGCCGGCCTCGACAATCCCGGTAACCAGCGAGATCGGTGTCAGCGCCATCCATCGCCAGCGCATCGCCGCCGGCAGCATCGCGATGCATTGGCGCAGCGTCGCAAAGATCGACGCCCGTGAATCTTGTGGGCGCCCCGTCACGTACTTACCCGCTCCAGCTCATCGCCGGTGCCCAGTTCCTGCTCAAGCAGGCGCTCCAGCCGCAGGCCGAAGGCGCGGCGCGAAAAGCGCGCAACGACGTGCTCCCGTCCGGCGCGGCCCATGTTACGCGCGGCTTCGGGATCGACGATCAGTCGCGCCAGCGCTTCCGCAAACGCTTGCGCGGTCGGGGGACGCACAAACCCGGTCACGCCTTCCACCACGGTCTCTTTCGGTCCGCCGGAATCGGCAACCACCACCGGACGGCCCCCGGCCATTGCTTCGATCGGAACATAACCGAAATGTTCGTGCGCCGCGGCATGGACCACGCACAAACAGCGCGACACCAGCGCCAGAAGTTCCTTCTGGGGCACCGATTTCAGGAACACGACTTGCTGCTCCAGGTCCCTATGCCGCGCGAGTGCCTGCAAATCGGCCAGCGTTTCGAGGTTTTCCGCCAGGCGTTCATCGAACCCGCCCGCGACTATCAGTTGGATACGGTCAAACACCTGCGGTGGCAGGTGCGCGCGCAGCGCCGCGATCGCCTCGATTGCCAACCGCACGTTTTTCCCGCGTTCGTAGCGGCCAATTGAAAGGATGGTAATTTCCCCGCCCAGTGAGCGGGCGGGATCTTCGGCCTGATCATAACGCGCTATATCGACGCCCGGATAAAGCACCTCCAGGGGAGAACCGCAAAGGCGCGGAAAGGTGCGGCGGAAGGCGGCAGCAGTATACTCGCTGTTTACCAAAATCCGATGAGCCAGGCCGGTAGTGACTTCCTCCAGGCGGTCAATCGGCGCGCGATACCAATGATACCATCCTCCACGTTGGGGCGTCATGAGCTGATCGGGGAAGTGGCAGTAAAAGATGATTTTTGCGCCGGTCAAAAGGCGCAGCGCGGCAATCGCATGAGGCACCAGGTCGCAGAAAATCACGTCAAACCGATCCCGGCCCAGCGCCAGTCGTCCGGCCAGATAATGCATGCGGGCGATCGCGCAGGGCGCTCTCAGGCGTTGTCCCAGATGCAGCGGGATAAACCTTCCGTAC